>CACZZF010000006.1 GCA_902785575.1 uncultured Bacteroidia bacterium
GAGAAGCCTATCGCTGTCGACGCTAAGGGCTACCGCCTCATCATGGCCACCGCCAAGCAGGCCCAGGCCAAGGGATTGAGCGTCGTCTGCGGAACCCAGCGCCACCACCAGCGCCCCTATGTCGAGGCGTTCAAGAAGATCCAGGAAGGTATGATCGGTGAGATCACCGGAGGTAACGTCTACTGGAACCAGGGTATGCTCTGGTACAGGGAGCGCCAGAAGGGCTGGAGCGACATGGAGTGGATGATCCGTGACTGGGTCAACTGGAAGTGGCTCTCCGGCGACCATATCGTCGAGCAGCACGTCCACAACATCGACGTCTTCAACTGGATGTTCGGCTACAAGCACCCCATCAAGGCCACTGCTTTCGGAAGCCGTCAGCGCAGGATCACTGGTGACCAGTATGATTTCTTCAGCGTTGATTTCGAGTACGAGAACGGTATCCACCTCCACAGCATGTGCCGCCAGATTGATGGTTGCTCCAACAACGTCAGCGAGGAGGTTCATGGAACCAAGGGTTATTGGAAATCAGCTGATGACGCCATCTACGATCTCCAGGGCAACAAGATCTGGGAGTTCGACTATGACGCCATGAGGGCAGAGTTCAAGCAGGAGGATCCTTATGTCCTCGAGCATGTCGACTGGGTCAACCATATTCGTAAAGGCACCGTCCACGACGAGGCCAGCGAGTGCGGAATGTCTTCTCTCTGCGGAGTTATGGGCCGCGAGGCCGCATACACCGGCCAGACCATCGAGTGGGACACCATCAGCGCCTCCGACCTTGACTATCTCCCTGAGAAACTCGAGATGGGCAAGATGGACATGAAGAGTTACACTGTGGCCAAGCCTGGAACTGGTAAATGATGAATATGGATAGAAGATCTTTCCTTAAGACATCAGCGATCGGAAGCGCCGCGATAGCGGCGACTTCCGTTCTTCCCGGTTGCGCTTCCGGTTCCTCAAAGGCCGGCAAGAATGCCTGCTGCGAGGTTGTTCCGCTCAATATCTCCTTCCAGGAGGGTATCGCTCCCGGTGAGACCCTCGCCGAGAAGCTCGACTTCATGGAGAATCTTGGTGTGGTCGGTTTCGAGCCCGGAGGCCGTGGCCTGAAAGGCCGCGTCAAGGAGATCCAGGATGCTCTTAACGGCAGAAACATCAAAGTGTCAGCCATTTGCGCTGGTTTTGACGGCTTCATCCTTGCCGAGGATCCCGCTGTCAAGAACCAGTTCGACACGACCATGCACGAGATTATCGAGGCCGCCGGAGAGCTTGGCTCCACCGGAGTCATCATGGTTCCCGCTTTCAACGGCCAGAAGCCTTGCATGCCCCACACTATGGAGACCCGCGATTACCTCTGCGAGGAGCTCCACAAGCTCGGCGAGTTCGCCAAGAGTTGTGGTACAACCGTGATCCTTGAGCCCCTCAACCGTGGGGAATGCTTCTACATGAGGCTTGTCGCCGATGGCGCCGCGATCGCTCGCGACTCCAAGAGTGAGGGAGTCAAAGTCATGGGTGACTTCTGGCACATGCAGGAGGAGACCTCTGACTACGGCGCCTTCATGTCGGCCGGTAAGGAGTACCTGCAGCATGTCCATATCGCCAGCCGCGGCAATCGCAAGATGCCCGGAGAGAACGGAGAGGTGGACAACTATGTCGAAGGCTTCAAGGCTCTCCAGCAGCTCGGCTACGACAAGTACGTTAGCTTCGAGTGTGGCTGTGGCGGAGACAGGGCAACCCTTGTCACCGCGGCGGTCAACCTCCTCCGCGCCCAGTGGGAAGAGGCCAAAGGATGCTGAAAGGAGTAAAAGTCCTGGCGTTCGACGCTGACGACACTTTATGGTCGAACGAGCCTCTATTCAGGGAGGCTGAAAGAAAAGTCGCCGAGGCACTGTCTGCCTTCGGCGACTTTGATTACATTTCTGATGAGCTCTACAAGGTGGAGTTCAAAAATATGGAGGATTACGGCTTCGGAGCGAAGGCGTACACCTTATCCATGATTGAGAACGCTGTCAATCTTTCCGGAGGGAAACTAACCGGAGAGCAGATCATGCTGATCATCGAGAGCGGGAGAAATATCCTCCACAATCCGGCAACTCCCCTTCCCGGAGTCGAGGAGACTCTTGAGGCTCTCCAAAAGGACGGGCGTTACAGGCTAGCCCTTCTTACAAAGGGGGAATTGCATGACCAAGAGCGTAAAATCAAGCGTTCCGGACTCGGGAAGTACTTCAGTCACATTGACATAGTCTCAAAAAAGACTCAAGATGAATATGTCACTTTGTGCGCTGAGATGGGGATTGAGCCGAGCGAGTTGCTGATGGTGGGCAACTCTTTCAAGTCCGACATCGAACCGGTCCTTCAACTTGGCGGTTGGGGAATCCATATCCCCGCCGAGATGCTCTGGAAACTCGAGCACACCGAGGAATACGACCACAAGAAGCTATTCAAAGTAAAGACATTCAAAGAAATAATAGACATCTTGTTATGACAGCGGAACGCTTATCCGTCCTGCTGGCCTTGTTCATGTGCGCTAGTGTGGCGACTGCTCAAGACGCCGACACCTTGAAGACTGGCTCCGAACGCAGGAGCAACCAGAATGTGATGTTGAATGCGTCCTATGCGTCTATTCCGAGAACCATCTCTCTTGGTATCCCGGAATGGGGCATTTATATCATGGATGACGGTCTTCCGGCCTCAATGTTCAAGGATCACTTTCCGGGATACCGGTCATGGAGAAGCGGCCTTTCTACCGAGTCTATGCAGCTGACTCGCCTGGACGAATCCGCCATACAACTCGGCACAACAGGTTTTTTCCCGATGTCTGTCTCGAAAGCCGGTGCGGACAAGACCGAAGGAGCCGCGAAATACACCGCCAACCAGTATGGCCGTCACGAGATTGAACTGCACACCGCCTCGCCTCTCGGAAATGGCTGGGGAATCGACTTGAACGTTTACCAGAGTTTCGACCGGGGATCCAACCACCTGGATTTCACCACTTATCAGGAAAGGATCCGGTTCTATAAAGCCGGAATATCCAAGAAGCTTCCTGATGGACGGGGACTATTCAAGGCGACATATCTGTTCATGAACTATCTGGATCTGACCGACCAGTACGGACCGTTCATATTCGTTGGAGATGGAAGCGTGAAGCCATATGGTGACTTCCGGCTCGGTAGGGACCAGTATATACCCGAGACATCCTTCTATGAATATATTGACATCCGAGACGGGAATAAGAAAATAGGACGCTACACGGAGGATCTGGGCATCCCGGTCCATGTCCTGACGGCATGCTACAATCGTTCCTTTGACAACGGGATGGAGATGGACTTGAGTTCCCGCGTCAGGTTGAGTGACGGCAGGCAGAAAAGCACCTACCTCAACGGAATCACCAGCGTCCTGGCAGGCGACGGTTATGCTTATAGAGATGGTACACCATATTCCGGCAACGTCCAGAGCCGATTTTTCATGTACGAGGACGACCACTTCAATGAGTGGCTCACGACCTTCCGGATCAAGAAAACCCAAAACAAGCATACCACTTTCGCGGGAGCCAATTTCTGGTTCAACTGGAGCCAATCCTCATCCATGACTTCCAATTTCGCCTACGAGGCCAAGAAAGACCCTAAAGCTCTCACTTACAATGGGGAGCTGTATTATGTCCACAACACCGGAGCGCAGTACTTGGACGGATTCCAGAGCCGACTCGCTTTATTCGCCCAGGATGAGTGGAGAATCAATCCGAAAATCAATATTCATTACGGCCTCCGGGCGGAGTACAGCGGGATCAGTGGAAAGGCCGCCCATAATCTGGACGGCAAGGACAATAACTCCCGTTACAACGGCTGGTCATTGAAAAGTTCAGGTGTGACCCTCACTCCATTCAAAAGGAATGTCATCAACGGAGCGGCCACATTGATAGGTTATTACAGTCTCAATTCCCATTGGGGAGCTGAGATTGACGCCATCGCCACTTGGAGCCACCCCAATCTGGGGCAATATGGCGACTCAAGCGTTCCTTTCGAGGGAGCCCAACCCAGCTATATCCTTCGGGGAGGAGTTAATTTCAAAAACAAATGGCTTGACTTTCAGTCACTTCTGACATATCTTAAGCGATCCAACAGTTATGAGATGGGCATGTGGACACATAAGCTTTCCCATGCCGCTGGGGGCTACCCGGCAGGCTACAACGAGACGGTCTATGTGAGCTCGCTTTACGATATGGAGGTTCTAGGATGGACTACCGACATGATCTTGAGCCCGTTTAAGGGATTCATCTTCCACGGCCTGTTCACTTTCAGAATCCCGAGGTACCAGAACTACAGCTTCACTCCTGTCTTCAGCGACGGGTATTCAGAGGAATATGATTTCTCGGGGAAGAGGATCACCAGCAGCAGCGGAACCGAGATCGAACTGGAGCCTTCCTACCAGACTGGCAAATGGAGATTCTGGCTGAGCGCCCGCTATTACAGCAGACGTTACATAAATATCACTAACACCCTATTCCTGAATCCTCGATGGGAGACTTTCGGGGGTGTGGATTTCAAATGGAATGACCACGTCAGCTTATCACTTAACGTGGTCAACTTCCTGAATGTCACGGGGGCTTCAGCGGGAATACGGGAGGCCTCCCTGGCCACCGACATCACCCCCTATCAGAACTATCTCACAAGCGGATCATATATCAGACCCTTCACAATTGAGTTCAGCACCCTGCTGAAGTTCTAAACCCAATAGCTTATTTCCTGCGGATAGTGAAGCCGAACTCGGCGTCGGAGAAGACCCTGTCCTCTTGAAGAGGGCTGGGGCCGCAGCTGTTGCCGCCGAGGCCGGTGTCAGCGGCGTCAAGGCATAGCCATGTGTCGCCTGGAGCAGGCAGCTCATGCTGGTGAGGAGCCAGGACAAGATCGACCGCTGAATATGGTAATGCGCTGAATGACATCACCGGCCGGCCGGAGTCTGAGCACCTGAGACTATTAAGGGCGGCCTCAAAGATAGCTCTCCTGCTTCCGCGACCGGTCAACGAGACCCAGCGTACCTGCTCATGGTTAGCCATGTCCTGAGGCTTGGTGTAATTGCTGACCTGTTCGGCAACAGTGCTCTCATATTCCCCGACGAAGGCGCAAGTGTAACGGTCGGAATAATTCTCCTCAGGACCCCTGCCGTAATACTTGACATGATCCATTGAAGCGGGAACTCTCATCACATAACCGAGCCGTCCGAGAGGCAACTCGGGCTTGTCGGAAGTGATCTTGGAGCGCAGAGTGATAGTGCCCTTACGATCAACTGTCCAAACAACATGCGAAGTGAAGGTTATGACATTCAAGCTGTCAACGTCCTCAACAATAGAACAACTGGGTGATGCTGTGCTACCTTCTAGATGAGCCCCGTTAGGAGCCTTTGAGACTATGTCGAAAGAGACCTTGACGCAACCGTTCTCCTCGCTTACATCTATTCCGGAAGCGGTGTGCGCAAGATTATGGAGCCCGTTCTCAAACCAGCCTCGGGCGGCCCAGCCGTCGTTGTTGATTATGGCTCTGAAAGCATTGAGGCGAGGGCCCTCGCCTGGAACAATCACGTCTTTTCTCTTGTATTTCAAACTTGCGATAGTCCCTTGTTCCGGATCGAACTCGACTTTGAAACCACGACCCTT
The DNA here is from genome assembly GCA_902785575.1 of uncultured Bacteroidia bacterium. Lineage (GTDB taxonomy): Bacteria > Bacteroidota > Bacteroidia > Bacteroidales > UBA932 > Cryptobacteroides. The sequence continues at coordinate 5,651 of CACZZF010000006.1, forward strand.
CACCACAAGATTGCCAGTCTCCTTGTCGGTGAAGTGCTTGGGGACGCGGCGAAGATCCTTCGCTTCGCTCAGGATGACAGGGGAATCGCTCAGGATGACAGGGGAATCGCTTGGAAGATACATCTGATCCTCGCAGGCCACATAACCCTTCTCAGCCCAGAGCATGTCATTCTTCAATGAATACTCGACATTGAGGTAGCATTCCTTATCTTTCGGCAAGTTGCCGACAGCGATCTTCTTCCCGACCTTGGTTCTCGGAGCGATATCGCCCATCTCGAAAGAGCCGGAGCCTATAACTTTCCCATCGGCCAAAAGAGTCCAATGAGCATCATAGGAGCAGGGTTCATAATAGTTCCTGTTGAATAGGCAGATCTCTACAGAACCATCGGAAACACTTGATAATGAGGTATAAAGATTCTGATAAACCTTCTTGACTTCAAAGTACTGGGGCTTCGGGGAACGGTCTCCGTTGAGGATGCCGTTCATCACGAACTGCCCGTCGTTCGGGAAGTCTCCGAAGTTGCCACCGGACGCGAGATACTTGACTCCTTCCGGAGTGTAATTCCATAGCGACTGGTCCACCCAATCCCAGATGGCGCCTCCCATGAAGAAGTTAGTGGAATCTATTGACTGCCAGTACTGAGCGAAATTACCGAGAGCGTTACCCATAGAGTGGGCGAACTCGTTGATATGGTAGGGATATTTCACATCACCTATACCCTTGGCCACCCACTGGACCCACTTCACTCCTGGATACTGGCTGCATCCGATGTCGGAGATGTCGTTGTTACGCTCATACTGGATAGGACGCATCGGATCGATATTCCTGGCGGCGGCATAGACATATTCGAAATTCTTCCCGGGGCCAGCCTCGTTACCCATGCTCCAGATAATGACGCTAGGATGGTTGTAGTTGGAGGAAACCATCTCGACCATCCTCGCGACATGGGCGTCCTTCCACTCTATCGGGTGGGAAAGGGAGGCATCTCCATAACGGTAGTGATGACTCTCGATGTTGGCCTCGTCCATAAGGTATATTCCGTACTTGTCGCAGAGGAAATACCAATAGGGATCGTCGGTGTAGTGTGAATCCCTGACATGGTTGATGTTGGCCCGCTTCATGAGGCGGACATCTTCCTCCATCACTTCCCTGGTGATCGCATGTCCCATAGACGGCTCCGTCTCATGGCGGTTTACACCACGAAGTTTGACTGGTTTTCCATTGAGATAGAAATACTTCCCGGCGAGGCCGAATTCATCTTCTTCAGCCGGAGTCTCTTTAATGCATACTTCCCTGAAGCCAACAATTGTCGAGAATATGTCAAGAGTCTTACCGGAAGCGTCTTTCAACTCACCCACAAGGGTGTAGCGCCGGGGAGCCTCCGCCGACCAAGGCTTCGCCTGGGGATAATCCAGGACACAAGAGGTGGCCTGGCCAGGGAAATCGGCGACAAGGTTGTTGTTGTCCGAATAAAGTTCGTTCTCGTATAGGTGATAGGTCAAGGTCGTTGGTTCGACAAGCTCACCAACCGGTCCTTCGACAGGCTCAGGAACCTGAGAAAGGGCGACATCAACCTTGAGGGAAGTCATTGTGGGAGTGACCTTTATGTCACGGACGGACATCTTTGGCTTAGCTTCCAGAGCCACGGTCCGGAATATTCCCGGAAGGCGGAACATGTCCTGGGCCTCCAGGTTGGCGGCATCGGAGAAACGGTAGACTTCGACCGCCACCACATTCTCACCGGGACGGACATATTCCGTAATGTCAAATTGAGCGAGATTGCGGGAGTTCTTCGAGAAACCCACATATTGCCCGTTAACCCACAGGTAGAAAAACGAGTCGACACCATCGAAATTGATGAATATGCTCTTGCCGTCCCAGTCCTTCGGGACTTCGAAAGAACGGCGGTATGAGCCAACCTCGTTACGGGTCTTGTAGACTGTCCAGTTCTCAGGAGGAGTACGCATGACCCCGAGTTTCCAGTCGCCCGGCTTCACTTCCTTCCACCAAGGAACATTGACATTGACATAAATCGGAGTACCGTATTTCTGGCTTCCGTCCTGGCCTATCCCGACAATATTCCAGTTGGATGGAACAGGGATATCCGCCCACGAGGAGTCGTCATAATCCGCCTTGAAGAAATCGACAGGACGGCTGTCAGGATCCGGTGACCAGTTGAACTTCCAATTCCCGTCAAGACTCTTCCAAAGGGAACTGTTTTCGGGAAGCACCATTCTGGCCGACTCGACATCGGTAAAAGAGAAAAACCAGGCGTGCGGAAGTTCCTTATTCAATGACAGTTGCCCTGGGGACTGCCATTCGTCGCCCTTCGGAGCGTCCCGGTGGCCAAAGGTGAAACCGGACAGAAGGGCGAGAACTAAAAGCAAAGATTTCATGAAGATTATTTATGATTTCATGATGATTATTTATCGGTCTCCACAATCAAATCCAACCCCTCGTCAAGAGCGATCTTGAGATCCTTGCCTCCGGAAAGGACTTTGCAGAAACTGACTTCGTCTCCTTCTATCTGCTTGACTCTTAACCTGGCGACCTGGCTACGCGCCTCCTTGCCGCCAATCATCCTGATGGTGTAGATGGCAAGTGTCTGGCCAGTGGTCAATCCATGGGCCGAACCAAGATCGATGTAGACTTGTTTCTGCTTGTCGTTTTTGATGCCTCCGCGCTCAATGATCTGGCAGGTAAGAGGATACATACCGTCAAAGAACTTGGTGACAAGCCTTGAGAGACGGGCGACAGCGTTATCAACCGCCTTCTGGGGAGAATTGACCCAAGACATGTCTGACTCGGAGATACTGAACGAAGGGCTGGCAATGACAGCGTCGGTCATCGCGTCCTTAACATGGAGAGTCACGGAGAGCAAGGCTCTGTAATACACGTCGGTACGTGTCTTCTTCACCTTCTCCCCTTCTTTATTTTTCTCCTCATATTCGACAACCTCGTTCTTAGTGGTCGTGCTTATGTTGTTCAAAGTGCCGTCAACATAGATCGATCCAGGTTCCTCAGCCTCTTCCTTGGTCAAGGGGCCATCCACTACATGTAGACGGTAAGCTTCCGTCATACCTTTCAGGATGGCGGAACGGACAGCGTTCTGATAGCCTTCCATGTCCTTGGAACTCTGGCCCGTTAGCACAGCCGTGGCGATCTCTCCGATAACTGTTCCGGGTCTCCGGTCAGCCTTCTTCTGGTTATACTGGAGATTGTTCATGGAAGCCATGATGATAGGGTTCCTGTCATCTTGCGAAAAGACTGTCACACAGGCGATAAAGGTTGCCGCGACGGCGGCGAGGAATCTCTTGACACTCATATCACTTAAATCTTATGAGACAAAGATAAGATTTTATCATTAAATTTGAGATATGAAAAGGATTATACTTCTCGCCACTCTGGTCGCGGCATGCTTCCAAGGTCTGGAAGCGCAGACTATCGACATAAAGACCACTTCTGATTTGTCTCCTTATGTGTTCGGACATAACCTGGAACACACAAGGGCCGCCGTCAACGGAGGATTGAGCGCCCAGATGCTCCGCAACCGTAAGTTTGCCGGAAAGCCCTCCCGCAATGAGGGTGTCTGCGCCGAATGGTCGGGAATCGGGGAAAAGACTCTGTTCCAGCAAGTCAGCCAATCCTACACCAAACACATAGGCAATCCTGGCATGCAAAGGAGCAATGAGATACGTTCCCAATCTGTCCAGAATATGATTGAAGGACAGGTCGCTGGAATATTCCAAAAAGGGCTGTTCCTGAAAAAGGGAGAGACATATGAGATGAGGACCGTGACAAAGGTGTCGGTTCCCCTTATTCTCAAGGTTGAACTCACAGACCAGAATGGGTCCAAAGTCTATGCGTCCAAGTCACTGGAATTGAAGCCTTCAGATGATTGGGTGGTCAGCGAGTTCGAGATGACGCCTTCCGCTGTTGACAAGGACGGCGGCGTGAGATACACTTTCGAGAAAAAGGCCGAGGTGCTATTTGGAGCCCTCTCAATGATGCCTAAGGATAATTTCCATGGAATGAGAAGCGACGTGGTCGCGAACCTCAAGGCCATCGGGCCGAGAATCATCCGCTGGCCGGGCGGCAACTTCGCCGGGGAATACCGTTGGAAAGACGGGTTGCTTCCGGTGGATCAGAGGGGACCTCTACAGGCAGCGACAGAGATTGAGAGCCAACCATATTCATACGGCTTTGACTTCCACGAGATTGACACTGACGACTTCGTCGCCCTTTGCAGGGAGGTAGGAGCCGAGCCGATGATCACGATTAACATCGCTTGGAGTGAACCGGAAGAAAGCGCACAATGGGTGGAGTACTGCAATGGAGGAGAGGACACTGAATATGGCAAAATAAGAGCGGAAAGAGGCCACAAGGAGCCGTACAACGTTCATTTCTGGTCACTTGGGAATGAGATGGGTTATGGCCATATGGAAGGGCCGCAAGGCCCTGAAGGCTACGCCGAGATGGCCGAGAAGCATGCTGACGCCATGTTGGGGATAACCCCGGATCTGGAGCTTTGCTCCTCCGGACCATACCCCAATGAGAACTGGGCGAAGCATTCCGCCGCTCCGCTAGCTGACAAGGTCAAATACATCTCCCTCCACCACTATGCGGGAGGAAGCAAGCAATTCACGACACCTGAGGACATAAAGAAGTCTTATGAGGAGATCACCGGCTCCTTCCAGGGAAATATTGACCTCGCAAGGAGGATGAGGGAAAGCCTTAACGCCACCGGAAAAGACCTCCACATTTCCTTTGACGAGTGGAACCAGTGGTATTCCTGGTATCGGCCTTCCTGTGTCAGTGAAGGCATTTACGCCGCCAGGACCATGCATTTCTACATCAACGAGAGCGCGGCTCTTGACATACCGATAGTCTGCTATTTCCAGCCTGTCGGAGAGGGTGCGATACTGATCACGCCCGAGGGCAGCCTACTCACGGCCAATGGTCAGATGTTCGCCATGATGAAAGCACACCAGGACGGTAAAGTCTGTAAGATCACGGATGACGAGGATTACACAACCACCGCTACTGTCAAGGACGGGATCCTGACAATTACCTTGATCAACCCCAACTATGATACGGACAGGGAGTTCAGCTTCGCCCTGAAGGGAAAAGTCCTTGACGCGACTTTATATTCCTCAGAGGATGTCACTCCTCACAGTTTCTTCGAGGAATCCCCGCTGGAGGTAAAAGCGGGGAGGAAGGACATAAAGACTGTCCTCCCTCCTCACAGCGCCGCCATTTTAAGACTGGCGATACGATAGCTTAGATTCTTCGCCGCGCTCAGAATGACACCAGTTTGTCATTCTGAGGCAGAAAAATGCCGAAGAATCTATTTCTTATACTCCGAGAGCAACTTGGTGAGATAATCCACGTCGAAATACTTGGAGTAGTCCACCGTCGGCATGGCCTCTTCTTCAGAGATTTCAACCTGAGTCGGTTTAGTGGCGATGGGGAGGTCTGGAGTTATTCCCTCATCGATATTCTCCCCGGCGAGGGTGTTGAGCCTTGCCCTGAACGAGGAAATCTGGAAGCAGAAACCGTCGGCCGTGCACATGGCCTGGATGGCGCAAGCGCCTCCACCGGAAGTCTCGCCCATAACAGGAATACCATTATCCTTGAGCATCGATGGGAACAGGTTGCCGCAAGAAAATGACATTCCGGAGGTCAACACAGCGAAATTGAGGTCGTAATGGACATCCTTGTCTTTCTCATCGAATACTCTGTCGAAGTTGCGGTCCACCTCATATTCCACATAAGACCTCTGCCCGGTCATGGCGTTGTCCTGGCTGATGTAGCTCTTGTCCATGATGAGAGATGTCATTGCCATCACTATGTCGGCAGATCCGCCGCCATTGGCGGTGATGTCGATAATGAAATTCTCGACCTCAGGATCGTCATTCGCCTTCTCCAGAGCATCCAGGAATATCACCATATCGTCATCCTTGGTGTTATCGATTGTCGGCTTAGGGCCTGTGCCAGCGTAATATGCCTTCCATGCCTTCTCATTGCGACTATTGAAAGAATCGAACACGCAGACAGCGGTGTTGCCTTTCTTGTAATATGTAACTCCATCCCCATAGGCCTCGGGACGTTGCCGGGAGACAGCCGCGCTTGACTGCACCATACTCATCATCGGGGCGATAGCCTCCAAAAGCATTCCCTGGAAATTCATATGCGCCATCTGAGTCTTGGTGTACTCGGCAAGAAGGTCTTTGTACTTCTCTCGGTCACTTCCGATGATGGGAGAAATAATATCCATCGATGTGTGCCCGTCAAAATAGATACCGAAGAGGCCCATCATACCGGTGAAGTACTCAGTCAAAGAGGTGGAATGGAGTAGTTTCTTGATCTCGGGACCAGCTTCCACGTCTTCCTCCAGGGTTTTGTCAAGTCCTTTGGTCTTCAATTGGGAGTTGTATTTGACTCGGCCGGGGAACCCATAAAAATGGTCCATAGCGAAGCAGAGCTCCTTATAATTAAATGCGGCGAGAGACTCGGAGCGGATATTACTCCGAATAAGAGGCTCATTATAAGTGGAATCTATCTCAGCGAGGCTGACCTCGTTGACGGATGTGTTGACGACCACTTTCTCGCCGTTGAAGCCGGCATGGTGATAGTAAAGGTCGGTGTACATGTCGGCCAAGGTGGCGAAAGGGAAATAGACGGCACCCTTGCCGTCGGCATGAATGTCTATCCCGTACTTGCCCATGTCCAGAGTGGTGGTCACGGTGGCTGGTGTGTAGGTCACACCCTTGTAGCGGACGAACGGCATACCATCATAGTAGACGTTCGCCATACCGGGTTGGAGAAGCCCCATCTGGTTGGTGAAAGCCTCGAAATCTTCTGACACAAAGACATCTGTGTTTATGTTCACGACTGCCTTCGCGTCAGCGTTCGTCAAAGTGTACTCCCCGACTCCGGTGTGGGTCACTTCCATAGTTGATCCGGGAAGGACAATCGACTGGAAATCAGCGGCTGAGATATAAGCGACATCAGGCAAGGTATCATAGAACCTAAGGGTCACTTCCCCGTCAGGAATCACCTTGTACACAACTGGAACAGTCTTCTCGCTATATAAGCCGCCATCCGCAGGCTCATCAGCGACTACCGTACGGGTGATACGGGGGCCACAAGAGGACAGAACGGCCATCATCACGATGGCAGAGACAATTAATCTTGATCTCATCACTTGAACAATTTCTGGGCGAATATAGTCAGATATACTCTCCAGTTACGCCAGATGTGACCTCCCTCGGACTCATAGAGGGTGGCGGGATAACCTTTCTCGTCGCAGAAAGCCTTGAGTTTGCGGGAGTTGACCATTATTCCGTCATCTTTTCCACATCCTATCCAGTAGAGTTTCGGGCCAGCCGCGAAAACCTTGTCGAAAGCGGCCTCGTTGCCTTCGGGCGGGGTGACTCCTGAGAACAGGCCGACATAGCCGAACTTGTCAGGATAATGGAGCGAGAGCTGGCAAGACTGCCTGCCGCCCATCGACAAACCGGCCACAGCAGTGTTGGCGAAACCTTTGGCTACGCGATAATTCTTCTCAACAAATCCCATCACGTCAGGGAAGCTCTCCTCAATCTCCGCCGTGGATTGTGAGCGGCTGTTGGCGAAAGAAGGCTGGAACATGTTCACAGCAGCTCCTGGAGCCGCTTTGTTGAACCACACCCCATTAGGCATCACTACTATCATCGGCTTGGCTTTCCCTTCAGCGATCAGATTGTCGAGAATCTGGGCTGTGCGTCCGAGATCTGACCAGGCGTCCTCATCGCCACCAGAGCCGTGGAGGAGGTATAACACGGGATATTTGGCCTTTCCACCCTCGTAACCAGCAGGCGTGTAGACAGTTAGCCTACGCTCAGCTTTCAGTGTGGGACTATTGTACCAGACGTGGGACACGGTGCCATGAGGAATATCATGGGTCTCATAATACCAGCCTTTATCCCCCTTCTCAGCGCTGAGGGTGAATATGCTGGTCCAGGTCGCCACATCACGGTTCTGGAACACGTTTGAAGGGTCCAACATCCTTATCCCATCTACAATGAAACTGTAGGAATACAACTCCCCTTCAAGCGGTGCTGTGGTGTAGGTCCACACTCCGTCTTTTCCTTCTGCCATGTCAGCCCTTCCATTCTGGAAGTCACCTGTGACTTTCACAGAGATCGCCTTAGGAGCGAAAAGACGGAAAGTCACTGAATGATCGGGATTTATCTCAGGAGAAACAAGCCCTGTCCCGGGAACGAGAGCTTGTTGGGACCATGCGGCGGCACCGATCAGCAGGGCCACCGAAATAAGTATGAATCTTTTCATAAAGTATTACTGTAATGCCGGGAGGATATTGTCCCAAATAAGATTGATTTCTTCTTGCATATCCCCGATCTGGGCGGTGGTGACAACCACGGCGTCCTGTTCGGGAAGGATAATTATGTACTGACCGTAAGCTCCGTCAGCGCGGAAAGCTCCATGACGGCAACGCCACATCTGGTAGCCGTAGCCTTGGAGCCAATCGCTTGTGGATGGATCAGTGCCACTTTCACGCATTTGAGCCTCACTCATTCCCGCCGGGCAGGATGAGACCTGGTAGGAAGACATCTCCTTGACCCAATCGGCGGGGATCACCTGCTTTCCCGCGAACTTTCCGCCATTAAGGATGCAAAGCCCCATCTTTGCCATGGACTCTGTGTTAAGGTACAGACCCCAGCCTCCGGTGTTGATCCCGGCTGGACTCTCAAGCCAGTGAGGTTTCTCTATTCCGAGAGGCTGCCAGAGACGGGTGTCAAGATAGTCAACTATCTTCTGGCCAGTGACTTTCTGGACAGCGGCTGAAAGCACATAGGTACCGAGGCTATTGTAGCAATAGTTTGTGCCGGGCTCATATTCAAGAGGCCATTCCATGAAGCCTTTGATCCAGTCCCCGGGTTTATTCCTGACGGAGCCGGTGGGATCGGTCCCGTGGCCGGAGTTCATGGTCAGCAAGTTCCTGATAGTGACTCTCTTGAGAGTGTCAGAGGCACCTTCCGGCACACTTTCGGGGAACAGGTCCACAATCTTGTCGTCAAGGGAGAGAAGGCCCTCTGAGATGGCGAAACCGACCGCCGTGGAGGTGAAAGTCTTGCTCACGGAATGGAGCACATGGGCGGTGTCCGGCACGAAGAACTTCTCGGCCAGCACCTTTCCGTGCTGGATGACCATGATGCTGTGGAGATCCTCACCACAATCTTTGACCGCCTGGAAATAGGAGGCCATAGCCTTGTCCAAAGCTTCGCTGGCCTTCCCCCGGGGAAGGGGTCCGTTCTTAGGAGCGCAGGCCGCCACAATCAGGACAGAAATAATGGCAAAAAATCGTTTCATTGTCTGGAAGTATTTGATTGACGTAAAAATACAAATTATTCTCTGATTTGCTATATTCGCGTGAACGAATATCCCCCGAACATGAATCTAATCAATCTATTCAAGAAAATACTGCCTTATGTGAAGCCTTACCGCTTCCTTGTCGCGATCACACTTTTCTTGACTCTTATCGGCTCGCTTCTGGCCCAGGTCAACGCCGTTGTGCTTGACTGGACAGTTGATTCGATCAACGCCCTGGTCGGCTCCCCGGAGTTCACTTGGGGCAAGGCGGTAAAGATTCTCACAATAGTCAGTATAGTCCTTCTCGGAAAGGAAATTCTCAGGGCGGGAATATCTTTCGCACAGAGGAACTTCGGTGAGAAATTAAGAATTAATATCTCACAGCGCCTTTCGCTCGGGGTTGTGGAGAGGATATTGAAATACAGGATGGCTTTCTTCGCCCGCAGCGAAAACGCCCCTGGAATGCTCCAGGCCAGGATAGACCAAGGAGCGAGCAGCATCTCGAGAACCATCCAAAGCTTCTTCATCGACCTTCTTCCGATGATTGTCAGCTCAGTGCTGGCCCTGGTGCTGATTTTCGCGGCTAACTTATATGTGGGTCTCACCGCGTTGGCGATCGTTCCGATCTATTTCTGGATCACTTCCCGGCAAGCCAAGAAACTGAAAGGCTCAAGAAAGAATATGAGGGGCTTCAACGAGAAACGGAGCGGAAGCATAATGAATATTCTCGAAAGCATGAATGTCGTTAAGTCTTTCAACCGGGAAGAAATCGAGATGGCCAAGCAGACCGAGTTGCAGAACGGTTTCTATGGTAACCAGATGAAGATCCGGAAAGCTTCCTTCGGCTACGACTCCCTCAAGAGTTTCGTCAGCCAGACCGGAACGGTGCTGATCATAATCCTGACCTCCTATCTGGTGCTTATCGGTTATCCGGGAATGACCATAGGAAAGATCATGTACCACATCATGCTGTTCTCCAATGTTACCGCCCCGATCACCCAGTTGCAGCGTATATTCGACGACCTCAACGACGCGGTGATCTATGCGGAAGGCTATTTCGACATAGTCGACGCGGACAACGAGGTGGAGCCGACCGGCGGCTACAAGCCGGAAAAGGTTGATGGAAACTTCGAGATGAAGGGTGTGGACTTCACCTATCCTAACGGCACCAAGGCCCTGCATAACATCTCCTTGAGGGTCGACAGTGGAAAAATCACCGCGCTCGTGGGACTGAGCGGAGCCGGGAAATCCACGATTGTCAACCTGTTAGACAAATTCTACGAGCCAGATTGCGGCAGCATTACCTTAGACGGGGTGGATCTGAGGGAATGGGACACCCGGTTCCTAAGAGAGAACATCGGATTGGTCCTTCAGAAGAACCATATCTTCGACGGCAGTGTCGAGGAGAATATTCGTTACGGCAAGCCCGGGGCCACCATCGAGGAAGTTTACGAGGCGGCTCGCAAGGCCAGTCTCTACGACCAGATAATAGCTCTTCCAAAGGGCTTTGATACAGCCGCCACAAACCTCTCGGGAGGCCAGCAGCAGAGGGTCGCCATAGCGAGGATGTTCCTCAAGAACCCTCCTATCATATTCCTGGATGAGCCGACCGCCTCACTTGACGCGATCGCCACCGAACAGATCAAAAACGCCATTGATGCGATCAAGCAGGACAGGACGGTCATAATCATATCCCACTCTATTTCTCAAATCATTGATAGTGAGATGGTTTACGCTCTAAAGGAGGGCCATCTTGAACAGAGCGGTACTCCTGACGAACTCTACAAGAAAGGCGGCGTCTACAAGGACATAATGGACGCCTCCGCCCGCAGCCTCAACATCGAGAAGTTGGCCCAAACCATAGATTTCAGTGATGATGATGACGATTAAATGACTATCTTTATGCCAGATTATAGCCTATTTTGTCTATGTATTTGGTTGAAAGGATCGGAAGAGTCGTGATTGTGGCCATACTGATTTGCGGAATGGCCTCTTGCGGGAAGACGGGCAATCTCAAATGGGAGAAAACCGATGGGGCGTTGACCCTGGTTGAAAAAGGAGCTCCACTGGGAGTATTGGATATTCCTGAAGTGGACGGGATCACTCACAAGGAAATGATCGAGACGCTGGATTCCTCCACTTTCAAGATCACATGCGTTTTCAAGGCAACTGAAGACCTGGACTCCGTTCTCCTTCAGGCCGGTTTCAACCATTTGTCGGCAAGCGGGTTCTGGATGATTCCTTCCGTCAATTACAACGGCAATGCTTGGGGTCGGGGGCAAGAGCCTAAAGGCGCGGAAGAAAACGGCCGATGGCGGACTGTGTCTTTCCGCCGCACTCCAATTCCCGGAGCCATGTATTCCGAGGGAACCCGTTATGCTATAGCGACTTGGGCTGAGGCTCCAAAGTCCATCAAAGAGAACTTCTCTTGCTCTTTGAGGCCAGCGGAATCCCAGACAGGCCATGTTTATCTTTGGCCGGAGGAGGAGATGCCCAGGACTTATTCCAACAGGGACCATTTCGAGCCTGGTTTCAGGAATACTCAGCCTTTAAAGAAGGGAGAAACGATTGAGTTCCGGATATATGTCCATATCTCTCCGATCCAAGCGGAGCATCGTGCGATGCGTTCCTTCCTTGACAAAGCCTGGGAACTGTCTCCGAAGCCAAAAGTAGATATATTCCCGGTAGAGAAACTTTGGGAGCTCGGAATCCGTTATGCCAAAGAGTCTATCTGGGCCGAGGATGGGGATTATAAGGGATTCAGCATCGGCCTTGTACTCGGTCAGGACGGCAAGTGGCAGCAGCGGCCAGGCTGGAAATATGAGATCGGATGGTGCGGGCAGAACGCCTCCTACGCCATCTCACTACTCAAAGACTACCAGAAAAACGGATCAAAGGAATCGTTGGAAAAAGGTATCGCCACGCTTGACACTTGGAGCCGGTGCGGCCTGCCAAACGGTTTGTTCGTGACTAATTACGACCACATCATGAGCGGCAATCCCAATGGCTCAATCGACGCCTGCAATCTCGGCACGGCCGCCGTCAATTTCTTCGAGGCCTGTGATGTGGCGAAAGAATGCGGAATGGAACGTCCTGAATATGAGCGCGTAGCTTATGCGATATGCGACTTTGTGGTCTCCGACCAGCAGGATAACGGATGCTATGCGAAAGGGTGGCTGCCCAACGGGGAGAGTATCTACAGGGAGGGCACGATCGGCTGCTTCCTCGTGCCTGCCATGATAGAGGCCTACCGTAGGAGCGGGGAAAAGAAATATCTGGATTCCGGTCTGAAAGCCTACAATCATTACCTTGCGGAGCTGAAAGAGAACGGTTTCACGACAGCAGGCGCGTTGGACACATGGTGCATAGATAAGGAGTCGTCGATTTCCCTGCTCCGCTCAGCCATCAGGTTCCACCGGCTTACCGGATCGCCAAAGTACATCGAGGATGCCTTGGCGATATCCTACTACCTCTCCACATGGCTGTGGCACTACGACGGGATCTATCCCGAGGGTGATGATTTCTCTGAATATGGATACCACACTTTCGGAGCGACCTCCGTCTCCGTCCAGCATAACCACCTTGATCCGTATGCTCTATACTGGGTCCCGGAATGGATGGAACTATCTGAGCTTACGGGAGATAGCCAGTGGAAAGAAAAGGCCGTGGCGATCTGGAGGAACAGCAACCAACTGGTCTCAGACGGCACTCTTGAGATACACGGGCATCTCCGCCCGGCCGGCTCCCAGAACGAGGCTTATTTCGAGTGCGCCTGGGGTGACTATTCCCATCGAGTGAACGACTGGCTCGTCGCCTGGCCAGGCGCTTTCCGCCTTGAGACCATCAGGCGCCTGGAAGGGTTTTCCAGTAATCCTCTATCTCTTCCAGGGTTCGTCCGGTAGTCTCGGGGACGAGTTTCCACATGATAAGCATGTAAGGCACGCACATCACCGCGAACAGGAAGAACGTTCCGGCAGGGGTCAGTGCGCTCATACACCATGGCGTGAACTGGCCGATAAGGTATGTGCCGACCCAAAGAGCTAGTCCGGCGATGGACATGGCGATTCCTCGGACCTTGTTGGGATACATCTCGGAAAGCAGCACGAACACGACAGCGCTGATTGAGATCGCCTGGCTGAATATGTACAGGAGGAAGAACACGAGAAGAGGGACTCCGCCGCCATTGAAAGCGAATATAATCCCTATCGCCACCAGGCACGCTATCATTCCGCTTACGCCGTAATAGATGAGTTTCTTCCTGCCGACCTTGTCTATTATGAACACGGCCAGGACGGTGGTGAGCATATTCACGAGACCCACAAGGACAGTTGAGAATGAGGAATCCTTCGCGGCGAGTCCCGCGCTGGAGAAGATGTCGGGACCGTAATACAGGACCGCGTTCACACCCATGAACTGGCCAAGAATCGCTATCGCGGCCCCGATGATGACGGCCTTGATTATTCCCGGATGACGGAGTTCCGACCACTCGCTCTTGACCTCCTTCGCTATTGACTCCTTTGTCAGGGAGAATTCCCCGAGGGCGTACTCCTCACTATTCTTAAGCTTCCTGAATATGCCCAAAGCCTTATCGTTCCTTCCTTTAACCATCAGCCACCTGGGGCTTTCCGGGATGAGGAATATGATGAGGAAGAAAGCCAAAGCCACGACCGTCTCAGAACCGAGCATTCCCCTCCACATCTCGGTTGAGAATATCCTTTCGAAGAAAGGGGTGGAGTAAGCGGCGTCGCTGCCGGACAGAATCGCGAAATTGATGAGGTAAGCCAGCAGGAGGCCCATTGTCACCGCAAGCTGATACAGAGACACCATAGTGCCACGGATCTTCGCCGGAGACACTTCAGAGATGTAGATGGGCGAAACAATGCTGATTATTCCAATGCCCAATCCACCGATGATCCTGTAAGCGACCAGGTCGGTGAAACCGACGCAGACACAGCAACCGATAGCCGACACCGTGAAGCAAACAGCCGCAATCAGCATCGTTTTCTTCCTGCCCAGAAAGTCACTCAGCAATCCCGCTATGGCCACTCCTATGATCGAGCCTATCAAGGCGCAACCGACATACCACCCTTTGGAAATATCGTCAAGCCCGAACTGGGAACTGACGTCCGCGGTCGTGCCTGAGATGACGGCCGTGTCATATCCGAAGAGGATTCCGCCCAGCGCGGCAACCAGGCATAAGAACATCAGGTACGGGATGTTGTTGGATCTGTCCTTTACCATTATTTGATGTTGAAATATTCCTTGTAGCGGTCATAAAGGTGCCCCGCCTGCACATAAGCGGACTGGGGGCTCATAAAGTGGCTGAACTCGAAGGTGATGGCCTTGTCATATCCGCAGCGCTTAGCCGCCTCCAGTTTCAGCCTCAGCTTGTCGAATTTGATGGGCAGAAAACTGATCGGCATATCACGATCGAAAGTCTCCGCGTTTGTCCAACACTTCATCCCGTATTTATCCGCGAGAGCCTTGTTGACCGAAAAGAAAGCGTCGAGCTCGTCGTAATCGATATGCCCGTCTTGGAAGGCGCAGGCGTCCACAACATCGTGAATGCCATCGAAAATCTCGTTCCACTCCCTCTCATGGTCACTGACGGACACACCCTGCTTGACTTTCAAGCCAGTTCCCTGGATGGCCTTTTTCCCGTCTATCCAGGGAGAGATGAAGGTGGGCAGACCACCGCTGATGTCCTTGCACATCTTGCCCATCTCATGGAAGGTCTCTATGCATCCTTTGGTTTTGCGGCTTATCTCAGTGCTGATATACCACCCCTGGAAACTCTTATGCTTCCCATACGCGTTCCAGACCTCCTCGATCACGTATTTATTGGATTCCAGCTCGTAGCTCATGTCTCCCGTGTCCCAGTACTTGCCACTATCGTAAAGGCCGAAGTAAAACTTCATCCCGTACTTGTCCGCCAATGTGAGGAACATCTCGACCAAATCCATGGAAGGCATGTAACAACCTTTGCCTAGCAGATATTTCGAGGGCCAGGTGATGAATTTCCGGTAGCCGGAGCGTATCATTATCACAGTGTCAATCCCTATAGACTTCATATTCCTGAAGTCAGCGTCCCATTCCTTGACGCCCCAATTCTGATGTGGGATGTCGTGTGATATCTCATCCAGGAAGGTACCGGTTATCGGTAGCCCCGCATCCTTCGGAACTATAAAAAACTGATCCTGATCCGCTTCCAGACCTGTTTCCGCATCACCTTCAATTTTGGAAGCGCAGCTGTTCAGAATCGGTATAGTGGCGATAGCCGCCGCGGTTGTCGTTTTCAGGAAGTCTCTTCGATTAGTCATGTTATCTTGGTAGTTTTAACAAATATACGAAAAAGGGCGGTCGGTTGACCGCCCTTTCCAAATATGATATTCTATTAATATCCGGGGTTCTGTCCGAGGTTGGGATTAAGAGCGAGGTCATTGGTTGAGATCGGGTGGAAATAAGCCTTGTCAACCCAATCGGATGACATGTACTTATTATCCGGGGTGAAGAGGATGGTGTGGCCATCCGTGTCAACCGACCAGTTACTATTCTTCATGTCAACATAGACAACATGTCCTTCAGGAGTAGGCTTGTCCCCAGTGTAGAAGTAAACATCCGGAGTGCCATCCAGGTCAAGGTCAATGTTTTTGTCAAACTCTTTGACATAAATACCCTGCCATTTGATACCGAGGAGCGGTCCGACTTTCCAGCGCTGCACATCAGCGAATGATGAAGGTGTGGCCTCCCAGACAAGCTCGATGAGACGCTCGCGACGTACCTCGAGAATGGTGGGATCGTTGATTTCAGGGAAGAAAGTCTCCTGCAGGTACTTGTCAACTGTGGTAGGCTTCGCGTCAATGCCTCCGGTGATGCCTCCACGGGCACGGAGCTTTCCGACCGTCTCTGCCCAATCGGCGTCGGTGAGGGTTCCGAGCTCGGCTTTCGCCTCAGCGTAGTTCAGGAGAACCTCAGCATAACGCATCCATACATAGTTGTTCTCGTTGCTATACATACCATCCAGATTGGCATCGTCGGTGCAGAACTTCATTCCCATGTATCCGGTGAAGGTGACCTGCCAGTCGGGATAGGCGGGACCGTTGGAGCGGATAGTGCCGGGAACGCGGATGGTCTGGGCGATACGCTTGTCACGGCCTTCGAACTCAGTCATGAACTCATCTGTCAAGTAAGAAGGATCATCGGTGTACCTTGATCCGTCAAGATTGAGGTAAAGGTTCATGAACTGACGTATAGGGCAGAAGGGCGTACCGAGAGTCGAGGCGGTACTCTTACGGTTCATACCGTTGGTGATACCGTCAGCGACACTGTAGACCGTGGCGAGCATGACCTCGTTGGCCTTCGGAAGCCTGGTGATAAAGAGATCCCTGTAAGGCTGGTTGCCGGAGGTATTCAGAGAATACTTCTTGCTGTCCATGACAATCTTGGCGGCGGCGGCGGCCCTTTGGAGCCACTTCTCAGCGTCAGACTCGCCATGATACTTGCGGAAGGTTCCCTCCCAGAGGCAGAAGCGGGACTGCTCTCCAGCGGCCACAAGGCTAGTGACCAAGGTGGCTGTGGAGTTTGAAGCCTCGGTGATATTCTCTATAGCGAATTGAAGGTCCTCGTAGATGTGCTCCGCGACGACATTGCGGGAGTCACGGCCGGCGAGAAGAAGCTCGTCGTCGATGTCTAGCGCATGGTCGATCCAGGGGACATCATTGTAGGTGCGGATCTTGTCGAAATAGAAGACAGCCCTCCAGAAACGAGCGATACCATTGTAATTGTTACGCACCTTCTCATCGACGGCCGTGTTGTTGTTATTGTCAAGGAAGTAGTTGATATTACGGAGAGTACCCCAGCTCCATTTACCTTCCATGCTTGGAGTATAGGAGGCGGTGAGGCTTGTGCGGGCGCCCTGGTAAGCATTGATTATATTGGTGCCAGTCTCACCCCATGAAGTCATACCGCCGCCAGGCAGCACGTCATACATGGAATTGGTGTACATCTTGAGACCGCTCTCACTCGCGAACAACGCGTCCTTGCCGACAGAGGCCTTGGGAGTCTCATACATGTCGCAGGCTGAGAGTCCAAAAAGAGCCACAAAAGCTATGAATATATACTTTTTCATTGTTCCTTATCTTTAGAAAGTGACAGAGATACCGAAGGTGAAAGCCTTTAGGATAGGATAACTGTAGTTGGATCCACCATCAGCCATGATAGGAGAACTGTACAGACCGGAATGAACGAGGCTGAGGGTCTCGGAGTCCTCACCCATGATGCTGTTGACATCGAACTGCTTGCTGTGCTTGTACAGAGGTGACCAGCACCAGAGGTTTTCGCCAGAGACATAAACCTTGACCGTCTGCATCTTGACGGCATCGATCCATTTCTTCGGGAGGCTGTAGCCAAGCTGGAGGTTCTTCAGACGGATATAACCGACATTCTGCAGGTACTTGGTCTGAGGAATGTGGAGAGTACGAGATCCCTGGTGGGCGATGTAACCGGTGTACCTTGGCCAATAAGCGTCGGTGTTATCCGGAGTCCACCAGTTGCCGATCATGTCGGCGGGAATATTCGAGTAAGGACGGCTGTACTGTCCCCAGAACATGGAGTTGTCACCACCAGCCCACCAATCCTGATGACCGACACCCTGGAGGAACGCGGAGAGGAAAATCCCATTCCATCCAAAGTTGAGGTTGAGACTGTAGGTGTAACGAGGAAGTTTGTTACCGATGATCTTACGGTCACCGCTGTCTCCTACCTTGGAGTTGCCGAAGTCGATCTTTCCGTTGCCGTCAAGGTCCTTGAATTTGATGTCACCAGCCTGCCAGGTACGGCTATTGTTGTTCTGGACCCAACTCTGGTTAGGCCCGGCGATCTGCTTACCACTTGCGTCAAAGTCAGCGGCGGTGAAATAACCGTCGTTCTCGAATCCCCAGATCTCGCCGAGGGTCATGCCAGAATAATAGTTGAAATTCTGGATCCCTGTGCCAGCTCCGGCACCGATGTATTTCTCATCGTTGGGATAGCTGTCGATGACGGACTTGGAGTCGGCGAGAGTACCCTTGATCTCATAAGTGAAGGGTTTGCCGCCGAGATTGAACTGATCTTTCCATGTCAGGACGATCTCCCATCCTCTTGTGGTCATGTCAGCGTAGTTGCCCTTAGGAGCACTCGCTCCGTAAACCGCGGGAAGCTCAGTGCCAGCGCAATACATACCGGTGGTCTTGCGGATGTAGTAGTCACCCACAAAAGTGAGCTTGTCATTGAACAGGCCAAGATCCATTCCGAAGTTAGCCGTAGTAGCGGTCTCCCATGTCAATCCGGCGGGAATAGGTGAAGGCACACTTGTGGAAAGGTTCTTTGAATTGTTCAAAAGCCTTTCCTGGGTATTGAGTGAGAAGAGTTCCTGGAACCTGTAAGCGGCGATATTACCGTTACCGAGGGAACCGTAGGATACTCTGAACTTGAGGTTGGAGATGGCATCAGGACTTATCTTCCAGAAAGGTTCCTGAGAAACACGCCATCCGAATGACGCTGACGGGAAGAACTTCCACTGCTGGATGGTAGGGAACTTCGAGGATCCGTCGTAACGTCCGTTGACCTCAAAGAGGTAGCGGTCAGCGAAAACGTAGTTGGCACGGAAGAAGCCGCTGCCGATACGCCACTTGTAGTAGTCACTGTCGATGCTCTGGGAACCGGTTGTGAGGGCGATGTCTTCAGCACCCTCAAAGAGCTTCTTGTTCCTGTGCATGAACATGTACTTGTAGTTCTCCTGCTCATAGTTGGTACCGACCATGAGTTTCACCTCATGCTTACCGAATGTCTGAGCGTACTGGGCATAGAGGTTGGTGGCGATGTAGCCTTTCGTGTGGTTGGAGGTATAGATGCCGTCATATGCGCTTCCCATATACTTGACAGCGCCTTTTTCAGCGGTCTTGTAGGGAACCGGAGACTGGACACCGTTCTGCCTGTTGTCAGTGTAACGGACAGTGGCGTCTCCATTGAGCGTGAGGATGTCACGGACGATATTGGCCACAAAGCTTGTGGTGTTGCGGACATTCCTCCTGTTGGTATCCTGGTAGTTGTTCTTATAATAGAAGGAACCAAGAATGGTAGCGCCAGCCTGGGTCAGGGAGTTGTCGGGGTTGAACATCACGTTCGCCGGCTGGCCCTCAGACTCGATGGCGTACCAGACAGAGCCTTCACCCACGTTCGTGGGGTTGTGGTAGGTCATATTCGAAAACTCCGCATTGTTGCTGACCTTTAGCCAATTGGTCACCTTGACCGAACCCTTGGCGCGGACGTTGAACATCGAATAGTCGTCAGGGTCATATTCGAAGATACCACCCTGATTGTAGTAACGGCCGGAAACCAGGAAGTTAGCCCTTTCGCCACCGCCCTGGACTGTGATGTTATGCTCATGGCCGAAAGCCTTGTCCTTATAGAGCATGTCGAACCAGTCGGTGCTTCCGTAGTAGGAATAATTCCCATTGGGCTCCGTGACTACACCGGTCATGCCGTTGCGCAGGTTATTGAGCCAAGCGTCTGTGATCTTCAGAGAGGAGTGGAACTTTGAAGGAGCCGCTCCCTGCCATCCTTTGTAGGACTCGATGTAGTACTCGGTGAACTCGAGGCCGTCAGTGACGACATTGGGAGTCACGGTGGGAGACTTCATGATGAAGTTTCCGGTGTAGTTGACGGATACCCTCTCCTTGTTGGGCTCCTTGGTGGTGATGAGGATCACGCCAAAGGTTCCACGGGCTCCGTAGATAGCGGCTGACGAAGCGTCCTTCAGGACAGAGACACTGGCCACATCACTAGGGTTGAGCAGGGACGGGTCGCCTTCGACACCATCGATGAGAACGAGGGCAGAGCCACCTTGGCCGATTGATCCGGTACCACGGACCTGGTAGTCGGAACTACGGGTAGGCTTACCATCAGCGAATGTGATCTGGAGGTTAGGGACAGCTCCCTGGAGACCTTGGGTGAGGTTTGACAGGGGACGGTTGTCGAGCACTTCGCTTGTGACAACATCGACCGCTCCAGTGAGGTTGACCTTCTTCTGGGTACCATAACCAACGAATACCACTTCCTTAAGATATTGGGAATCCTCGAGAAGGGTAATCGTGAAATTGTCCTGATCCCCTACCGCGATTTCCTGGGTAGTGAATCCGATGAAGGAGATAACGAGAGTCGCATTTGAGGGGACAGTAAGTGAAAAGTATCCATTGTCATCGGTGATGGCGCCGTTCAAGGCACCCTTCTCCATGACATTGGCGCCGACGATAGCGACTCCCTTAGAGTCTTTAACCACGCCGGTTACTGTCCTCTGCTGCTGAACTTCCGTTCCGCCTGGGATAGCTTTGGGACTCGCGTAAGACGCCGCTCCCGCAAAAGAGAAGAGCAGCGTTGTCGCGACGCAAACCCATAACAGATTCTTTTTCATTTCACCAAATGCTTTAGTTGATTAATTAATAATTGGTTATAAATTATTGATAATAAAGCCTACTCAATAATGATTCATAACTAAAAAATCATTTAACCTTGTAAAAATAAAAAAAGAAATGATTCGTTGTTCAGCCAGAGCCCATAATGGCCAGTTTTTTTTAGTATATTTGAAAACACATAATCAATAACGCCATGAAACAAATAACCAGAAGGGACTTCATCAAGACCGGCGTGACTGCCGCCGCGGGAGCTGCCGCATTTACGATTATTCCGAGCCATGTTCTCGGCAAGACACTCGGCTATGTCGCTCCAAGTGACAAGCTCAATATCGCCGGAGTCGGCATCGGAGGCGTAGGACGCAGGAACCTGAAGAATATGGCCACAGAGAATATCGTCGCCCTGTGTGACGTGGACTGGTCGTATGCCATGAAAACCTTCAATGATTATCCTTCAGCCAAACGATTCAAGGACTGGAGAGTCATGTTTGACCAGATGGGCAAGGATATAGACGCCGTTGTCGTAGCCACTCCTGACCACACACATGCCGTCGTGGCCGCCCATGCGATGACTCTCGGCAAGCATGTATATGTCCAAAAGCCGCTCACCCACTCTGTTTACGAGGCCAGGCTCCTGACTAAACTGGCAAAGAAATACAAGGTCGCGACCCAGATGGGCAACCAAGGAAACTCTTTCGACGATTGCCGCCAGCTTGCCGAATGGATCTGGTCCGGAGTAATCGGAGATGTTTACGAGGTCCACTGCTGGACAGACCGTCCCATATGGCCTCAGGGGCTCATGAAACCGGCTGGCGGAGTGAAGGTGCCCAAGACCCTGGACTGGGATCTCTTTGTGGGGCCCGCGGAGATGAGGCCTTACGATCCTGCCTACACACCCTGGAACTGGAGAGGTTTCTATGATTTCGGCACCGGAGCGCTCGGAGATATGGCCTGCCACATCATGGATCCTGTCGTGATGGCGCTCGGAATCAAATATCCCACAAGTGTCCAAGCCAGCTCGACACTCAGCAACCTGTATTCCCCGCCCCATGCTGAGACTATAACTTATACCTTCCCCGCGCGTGAGCCTATAGGCAACGCGAAGATGCCGGAGCTGAAGGTCATTTGGTATGACGGAGGTTTGTTACCTCCTCGTCCTGAAGAACTTCCGGATGGGGAAATGATGGGAGACGAGAACGGCGGACTCCTATTCATAGGCACAAAGGGCAAGATAATGGCCGGATGCTACGGACTGAAACCGACCCTCCTGCCCAAGTCTTCTATGGGTTATTTCAAGGAACCGGAGCCTGTCATCAGGAGGGTTCCCGGAGGCGGCACAGGCAACATCTGGGTCAACGCGCACGAGCAAGACTGGATCAGAGCTTGCAAGGAATCTCCTGAGAATCGTGTCGAGACCTCATCGAACTTCCAAATATCCGGACCTTTCACTGAGATGGTGGATGTCGGTGTTCTGGCGGTCAGGCTCTCCGGACCGACCGGATTGCACCGTGAGCTGAAATGGGACGGAGAATCCATGCGCTTCACGAATATCTTAGAATCCGACATGATCAAAATAGTCAACTACGATGAATTCAAGGTAATTGACGGAGATCCAAAGTTCGACCGCCGCTATGCCGAATTCAACGCCAAAGCCATGGCCGAGGAGTGGATCAAGCACACCTACCACAACGGCTACTCCCTCCCGGACATGCCAAGGGACTAGGAATATGAGAATTAAACTATCTTCGATAGGTATCTTTACAGCGTTCCTCATGGCGCTGTCGATACCTATGACGCAGGGCTGCGCAAGCAGGCAAACCCAGGATAGCGGGATCGTCCTTGAGACTGAGACATTCAAGCTGGTTATAGGGAAAGACGCGATACCCCAATCACTTGTCGTCAAAAGAACTAATGAGGAAATGCTCTTGAAAGGCACGAAGTTACCTCTATTCTCTGTTACCCAGGAGAGGCCTTTCAACAATGAGATAAAGCTCCAGCATCCTAACACCAGGACCACTTACAATGCGGATTCACTCGCCTGGGATGGCGAAAAACTGATCGTAGGATTCGACACTGCTCCTTATAAGGCCGTGGTCAAAGTTGAGAAAGGGGCTGGTTATCTAAGGTTTATCCTGGAGGATTTTATTTGTGAGCCAGATGGTTATCCTTCTCTTAAAATGGATACACCCCCTGTGGCCGAGTTCCGGATTCTCCAGCTTCCAGTCAAAGATCGCGAGCATTTCGGAGAATGGTTGAACTGCATGTGGGACGAGACCTCCGCGGTCTGCGTCGCCGGATGCGATCCTTGGTCGCTGATCTGGCATGAGGACCGTATCGGCGGCAGGATACTCACGGCGGATTTATATTCCGGGAAGATAATACGGGGAGGTTCGGCAGCTATAATCTCGGCTGACGGCAAAGAGCCCTTTCTTGACGCGATGGACATATTTGAAGCCGACCTGGGCCTACCACGAGGCGTCCAAAGCCGACGCTCTCCTATGTTAAACCGCTCCATTTTCTGGACATCTGAAGCAAATCCATCAAACATCGACCAGCTTATCGCTATCGCCCAGAAAGCAGGTCTGAAGATGATGCTATTCTATTACTCTTGCTTCACCAAAGGCAAAGGATACAGATACCTTGGCGACTATGATCTGAGTGATGACTATCCTGGAGGTTATGATGACATTAAGAAGATGCTCGACAAGGTGAAAGCCGCCGGAATAACTCCAGGATTCCACACCCTCCATACTCACATCGGAATATCAAGCCGTTATGTGACACCTTCCATAGATTCCCGGCTCAACCGAAAACGTCTCTTCACCCTCAAGGAACATATCCCTTCCTCTGGAGAAATAACGGAGATATTTGTGGAAGAGAATCCTGTAGACTCACCTCTTCACGATGAGGTAAGAGTTTTAGCGTTCGGCGGAGAAGGGTTCTCTTATGAAAGCTACACCACCGAACCTCCCTACAAGTTCACGGGAGTGAAAAGAAAGGTTTTCGACACAAAAGCGATTTCTCACCCAAAAGGTGAGATCGGAGGCATTCTTGACATCAGCGAATACGGGAGCAGATCCATCTATATCAACCAGGACAACGATCTCCAGGACGAGGTGGCGGAAAAGATAGCTCGTATTTATGATTGTGGGTTCGAGTTCCTATATCTAGACGGATCGGAAGGGACTAATCCTCCTTGTGGAATTAATGTCTCTCTAGCGCAATACAAGGTCGCGTCCAAGTTCGAAAAGATGCCTCTCTTCACGGAAGGAGCAGCCAAATCCCATTTCGGATGGCACCTGCAAGCCGGAGCGAACGCTTTCGACATTTTCCCTCCCGAAGTATTCAAGGAAAAGATTCTCGAATTCCCTTACGCCGAGGCTCCCAAAATGGCGGATAATATGACTCGGCTCGACTTCGGATGGTGGAATATCAAGCCTGAGACGACCCCGGAGATGTGGGATTTCGCGGAAAGCAAGGCTGTCGAATGGAATTGCCCTGTCACCGTCCAGTTCTATTTAGATGCCCTTGAGTCAAATCCCCATGCGGACGAACTGCTCGCCGTCCTTAAGAAGTGGGAGGACTATAGGATCAGTAACGTCACTTCTTCAACCTTCCCAAATAATCCTTGATGAAACGGATCTCTTCTTCGTTGTAAGGCGTATGATCCGGGCGGAAGAGGTCGTGGAACCATAATTCAGGTTCCTCCGTGAAGGGGACCGGCTTTCCGTCGACCACAGTGTTCCAGGGATACTGGCACTGCTGCTTGCCGTTGACGAGACCGTAGCTGAATGACCCAATCTTCTTCTCTTTGAACAGGGGCAGGATTGACGGGTAATCGGAGCCGCGGGTCCTGGCCATCCACTCTGAGCATAGTACAGGCCTGCCATATCGCAGGGCATATTCAACAAACTGAGTGGTTCTGTTGATATCATCGTAGCAATGGAAGGAGATGATGTCACTGTTCTCGCAGATGAAGTCGGAAATGGGTTTGTTGTAGGATCGGGCATCCGGCATCGCGCACATCGGGGATGTCAGAGGCTGTGAAGGATTCACCTCCCTGGCCCAGCGGTAAACCTCTTTAATGAAAGATATGGTATCGAAGCCATCGGTATGCTCCGGCTCATTATAAAGGCACCACGCCAGGATGCGAGGGTCGTTCTTGTAGCGCTTCATCACCTGCTTCAGGTAGCGCTCGATGACAGGCCACTTTTCAGGATTATTAACCACGTCCTTGCCAGGTGACGACATCCACACGGAGTTGTGCACCCCCGGCACAGGCTGCGGCTGCGGCCCGGTGTAGGGGTTCTTGATGGTGCCCCCGTTCGTGAAAAAGGTCATCAGGATACGCATGCCGTGCTTGTCAGCGAGGCGCACAGTCTCTTCCAGCCTCTCCATAAAACCTTTCGGATCTTCTTGCCAGACGACATCGCAAAGGAACAGCCTTATGGCGTTGAATCCCAGATCCTCCGCCAAAGCCAGCTCGCTGTCAACAACGTCCGGCTTGAAATATTCCTTTCCCCATATCTCGACGGGCGTCCCGCCGTATGAGGGCATATACACGCACCCCACAGGCCATGGCTGCGAGGCGTACCACTCGTTAGCCTTTTCCTCACTCCATCTCTCTCCCACTTTCGAGGCGCAACTCGCACAAGCCAGCGCTATCGCCAGAAAGGTCAGCAGCCTGTTCATATTCATTTCTTGTTTTGTCCTTCGCGCTTCTTTCGACGTTGCTCCCGGTTATTCTTTTGTGATTCAAGAACTTCCACAACAGCGTCCGTCATCTCGTCCGGCCAAGTTTCTCCTGAGACACAGGCATCCGACCAAGGACATAGTTTTTTATAATCCGAATCAAACACAATTGTGTAAGGGGGGCCGCATCGGTCATTGACCGACATAAACAACATACGCCCCTCGTGGATCAGCCTCGAAGGCCATTCCAAATCGGGATCATCCACACGGTCATAGATCTCCTTGGTTATCTCAAACAATTTGCAGTTCACTCCGCCTCCAACTTGCGCGGTGTATAATCCCGTTTCTGGATCATAGCAACATTTCCAACTACTTCCTTCCTTGAATTCCATATCTCTTGTATTTAATTGTCCTGACCTTTCTTCTTTTTTTCAAGCATAGGGTTCCGTTTGGACTTCGGCTTTGGAAGCGCGGGAATCGTCGCCTTTATGATGGCCGTCAGATAGTCACGGTCATCCACATCAGTGATCAGGAAATGCTCCTTGGCCCCCGGGTAAGGTGAGCGCGTCACCACCTCCTTCAACCGCTCCGCTCCTTGACTCGTCGGCTTGATGTACAGATTGTTATCGCAGACAAGGCCGAAAATGACGCCATCACAATAGATGCAATAATCGCCCATCATTTTCTTGACGGTAATATCCCCGGCGCCCGAGCACTGGTCCACAATGTATTGCACGAAATCAGCGTTGCTTGCCATATTGTAAACGGTTTGGTTACTTCTTCTTTCTCTAAACCAGAACTTCGAGACCTCCTTAACGGAAGTGTTTTTTACAAAAATAGCAAATCCTTAATTACTGAAAAAAGTATTGTTGAAGTGAACCGCCAATTCGGCGGCATATGTGCCTTGCGTTTTACATAGCCTCTTGATTTACAACACTTTAAGCAACTATGAATGGTATACCTGCATTCAGAACGCCTAACGATACAGCCGCCGTGTTATGGAAGTAATTGGAATATAGTTATTTACCATATCAGATGGTCCGAAAAAGCACACCATCTAATCAAGCAACCAATTGATGCTGAATAGGTTGCATAACACGCCACCAGGCCCAAAAACGATGACACACGACGCCACTGTTTTTGACGTTCGCATCGCCTTTTCATGAAAATCAGAATCGGGTCCCAAGCCTAGGACACCGATCGGCGTATTTCGTGTCGCAAGGCTCTTTCCTGAGGTTTCAAGGCACCGTTCAGCGGGAACCGTGTCAGCAGCAAGACCCAAGTCAGCAGCAATAAAGGCATCGAAACGACGCCTACTCCTTCAAAAGTGCCTTTACGGTGTCATTTCAAATGGCGTAGTGCTCCCTTATCCTCCCATGCTGTTTTTAACATTTGCTCATGACACGGAATACCTGTGGCACACACATGCACTTAGGGATATGTGGTACGAAGACGATGGTGAAGACTACGGCATGTCCTTGATAAGAATTGCAGGCTTAATGTCCCGACTCTCGGATGCGAGGGTAAATGGATTGTCCCAGATACTGGAGTGATTACTCAAGTCCCTGTCATATCGAATAGATCCGACAGTCTTTTATCATGAGAAATACCCTGCTCAGTATAGCAACGAGTGGTATTTCGTGGTATTATTCCAACTTCGCGAAATATGGCTTCGCAGACACAAATTACATTTGCCATCAGAACGAGGGAATGACTATTAGAAAAGAAAAATGGTTATCTTTGTTTTAGGATGTCCATGGGCCACTATTGAGAGGTGTTATAATACCAAGAAGAATCCGAGGTCTCTCCCTCCCGATTCGTCAGCTATCAGAGGGATTAGAATCTTAGTTTTAATTAGCGGATTTAAACAAATAACTATAATGCAATTATATTATGAATAGTAATGCAACTACAACAAAAACAGGGCTTAGGAAATTTGGGTTTATTCCGCAGATGGATTATAAACTTAGCGAGCTTTCCTCACTAAGTAGTGAGCATCCTTCTTTCGAAATAGCAGATGTTGATGCTTTGGTCGAAGACTCAAATCCTATTTTATTAAATAGTAGAGGGTGGGATAATTACAATTATGAACCTATAGATCCGAAATGGGCAATGTACAAACTTGTCCCTACGGGACTCTTGACTGATAAAGGAGAGGACATATTTGGACTATTTGTTTTGAATAAGAAAAAAAACAATTTCTGTGGCGTCATTTGGGGAACGAGAAAGGGTTTAGAGCGTCGCATTAATTTGGATAGTAAATTCAGAATCGACAGAATCTGTTTTGATAATGAACAAGATGGGAATGACTTCTTGAAAACCGTGGCTGAAAGAGCTATCCCCGAAGCATGGACATTTAACACCGAGAAGGGCATCGGGTCATATCCCATCCTACGTTCCTACCTAGAGAACATCTTGATTAAGTTAGGGAAGGAAGCAGAGTCAGGCTCCAATAATAAGCTAATCTATAACGCATCGCATAGTAAAGTTATGTTTAATACTAATCTATTAGATATATTTAGCCGCGATGTCATTGTAATTGCCGATGTCAGAACCTTGGAGAATGGCGAGGAGTATTTTATACGTCCAGTGTTATCCAATGGTAGTCTTGCCCAGATAAAAGCCGGATTTAATAAAAGGGACAACCCTGCTCCAGCCGAGTTTTTTCAGGATGTAAACGATGTAGTCTTTCAAACAAATTGGACTGTGGATGAGGATTTCGAATCCTACAAACATATTATTGAAAAACGATTGTTCCGCTTTCCACCGGAATACCAAAACAAACCGACTGAGGAACTTGCACGTAAGTTAAAAGATGCAATTGATTTTGCAGTTTCTCTCACTAAGAGGAACTACAAATTTGTTGTTCCAATGTATCGACCTCAGATTGATGCTATTCAGTTATTGATGCCTATCTACCTTAGTGGGAGTTTCAAGAATGGCCCTGATTTCGCTTTGGTTCTTACGCCAAATCCAGTTCATGAGATTTACGAGCCGGAGACGATCCTTACTTTGCATGCCGCATATCAGGACGCCAGACTTATTGCGAAGCCTGACGAAACATGGTTGAATCCAGTTGGTATCTTTGATAATACTGGCAGTGTTGAGGAAGATGAATAGTTATTTGAGTTAAATAACTCACTTGAGAATGGCGCTCATTAGGACGCCATTTCTTTTGTACCTTACGCTCTCGCGAAAATACATTTCGCAGAATATCCTTATCTTTGTCTTCGTAACCAACTATAAGCAGTATGCCAGCAAACAAAAACGCCATCGTAAGATACAGGATTCTGGACAGGAAACTGTCTGACCAGCACCATTACTACACCCGCACCCAGTTATTGAATGCGGTTAACGATTATCTAAAGGGCATTGACGAATCCCTTCAGGTCAGCAAGCGTACAATAGAGATGGACTTGAGGGATATGGAGGACATTTTCCATGTTGACCTTGATGAGAGCATGGATATCAACGGGAAAACGATAATTCGGTATGCTGATCAGACGAGATCCATCTTCTCAAAACCACTATCGGACGATGAGAAAATGCTTCTGAATGAAGTGTTAAGTACACTTGGACAGTTCTCTGGGTTGGATAATTTCGTGTGGCTGGATGACTTAAAAACAAAAATAGGGAGCCAGTTTTCTTTCGGCGGAAGTGAGTTTGACGCAGGGAGTGGTGTCCCGCAGAGAAAAGTGATTAGTTTCAGCTCAAACGAATTCCTTCAGAACAAGGAGTATTTGGGATGGTTCTTCTCTGCTATTACCAACAAGAAAGTCGTCTCAATTACATACCGGAAATTTGATGCTGACAAAGCACAGGAAATCATTGCCTACCCTTATATGCTAAAACAGTATCGGGACAGGTGGTACCTGTTGTGCACTCCCACCCGCAACAAAAAGCAGCCATACAACCCACATTTCATTGCCAATATTCCGCTGGACAGGATCGAGGCATATGAGGAAGTGCAAAACATTCCTTATGTAGAGTGTCAGGTTGAGATAGACGAACTCTTTGACGATATCGTGGGAGTGACATATTACTGGGATAAACCCGTAGAACACGTTGTGTTCGCTGTTCACAAATCATCTGCCAACTATATCCGCACGAAACCTATGCACCCATATCAGGCCGAACTGTCGAAGGAGGAACAAGCCAAACTGCATCGAGAGAACCCCAAACTGGAAGATTATTCCTTTTTCTCCCTGGATTGTAAATTGAATTACGAACTATCGTCCTTGTTTAGGAGTTATGGGCCCAATCTGATTGTCATTTCGCCGGAGTCTCTGAGGATGGAAATGAAAGAAAACGTTTTTAAAATGCTCGAACTATACAAGTAGCATTGGGGCCAATAACACGTTTAGAACAGAAATATTTTTTGTATACTCTAAAGCCATAGTTTTTTGTTTTCTTCTTTGTTTGGATACTCTCGTGAATACTTACCAAACCAAATAATAACATCACACATCAGATAAGCAGTGCTATATAGGAGATACGGAGTATTCATATACTGTAAGTATTTCTGCAATTTGATTCCCTCAGAGGTTGATTTATCCGAGTGAGAGCCAGGGTTGGTCACATCTTTAATGAATCTAACGTTTTCTTCAATAAGTGGAGGGAAATGAGTTTTCTTACACTGAACAAATCCGCAGTTATTCGCTTTTCGTCCTGACATAAAGTGAAAGGAATTGCTAATATTTACATCACCTGACACAATACAGTTATCATGAAGGAATCCCATTTGATTGGCTGCTCTGAAAAAATATTCCAGTATGATACGTAAACTATTAAACCTATTTATTGTGTCTATCTCCAATCCTGATGTCGCCGCTCCAATAATTTCACGAAGATAACGGATGCAGTACTGTTTAGACGGCTCATCATTAAAATACGTATTTATGGTATCGTAAACATCCTCCAATTGACTGGAGATTAAAGCTTCAGCTTTCAGTAATTCATCCTGAACTTCTAAAGAAGGAACGCCAATCCACAAGTCATATAGATCAAACCTGCTTACCTCATGATAAATTTGATAAATATTCCAAGCTTGCTCACGCACATATTCTGATGTTAATTCCCGTAGAATATACTCTCTTCTAGCTAAGCCATCGGATTTAGCCGCAAAATGAGCAATGGTTTTACAGACAGGAACTATCTTCGACATATTTGACATTTTCCCAACTTTAATATGCCCATCGACAAATACCGCATATCCACCATTATTATTATCAGTATCATATACTTCCAAAGCATTAACGAATTTATTTAACGATGACTGATAACTGCGTTTCCAATAAGGAGCTTCTGTTATAGAGTGACTATCAATATCACAATTACGATAATCGCAGCTCAAATTGACTGGCCGTATGTAGGGAATTTCGTTTCTCGGCGAATCAATGTACCATGCAATGGTGTCTTCCTTTATTGCCAAGTCATTCACTAATTCTCTTAGTTTGAAATAAGTATACCCATTTTGTAGAACGGGCAAACTATTGTAAACTGCATCAATATTATTCATGACCCATAAAAAAGATTACCACAAATCTACTTGTTTTAGGTGTCTTTTCAAAACAGAATCTTTGAATAGTAAGGGTAACGATAGAAAGCTATGATGCGAAAAAACACTGCGCGTCGTGGTTTTACCTTTGTCGTGAAAAAAAAACAATTGTCATGCAAACCTCTTTCGACGCTAACAACATTGAGCAAAATCATGCCTTTGACATGATCGCCAAGACTAATAATTCTTTCTTTCTCACAGGCCGTGCGGGAACAGGTAAGACCACGTTCCTAAAAATGGCCCAGGAAAAGATTGACAAGAAGTTCATCGTTCTGGCTCCTACGGGGATTGCTGCAATTAACGCTGGAGGTCAAACCATTCACTCCTTCTTCGGACTTGATTTCGGAGTACTTGGCCCTGGCGACATCGGCACAATGAATGCCAATAAAATCTCCCTCGTGAGGCACATAGACACAATCATCATTGATGAAGTGTCAATGGTCAGGTGCGATATAATGGATGCGATAGACAGGACACTTCGTTTTTACCGTAAGAATTCAGCGCCCTTCGGCGGACTGCAGATGGTATTCGTCGGAGACATGTTTCAATTGGAACCGGTAGTAACTCAGGAGGATCGCAAAATACTGATGGACCTGTACCACTCGAGCTCATTCTATTTCTATAAATCGGCTGTAATCCAACGTTATGGGTTGCCCAAGATTGAGTTCATGAAGATTTACCGGCAATCGGATCCCGTATTTATCGAACTCTTGGAACATGTAAGGACGGGCACCGTCTCTTATCGGGATATGCTGCGTATTAACAGCCGGGTAGTTGTCCCTGGAGAAGGAAGTCAAAAATTAAAAGTAACGTTGACATGCACCAAAAAGGCGGCCCAGCTCATAAATGAAGAGAGGCTTGCGGAATTGGATGGAGACCTGATGGTCTATGAAGCCGAACATGCAGGAGACTCCAGAAAGTGCCAAGACGCTGCTGAGGACAAATTGTATCTACGTGTCGGTGCTCAGGTAATGTTCACAAGAAATGATTCATTCCAGAGATGGGCTAATGGAACACTAGCAACCATCGACAGTCTTACAGATGACTGTATAAAAGTACGTTTTGACGATGGATCTACTCAAGAGGTTCAACGGGTCAAGTGGGAAAGCATCGAATACAAATTCGATGAGGCCACGAAGTCAAGCGTCAAGAAAACGATAGGTTCTGTAACGCAATATCCTTTGAAGCTTGCATGGGCAATTACTATCCATAAAAGCCAATCCTTGACTTTTGACCGGGTTGCAATAGACTTTGGCAAGAGTGCATTCACGAATGGTCAGGCATACGTTGCATTAAGCCGCTCTCGCTCGCTGGAAGGATTGGAGCTGCTCCGTCCAATGACCTTATCTTCCGTACTTGTATCCAAGGATGTTCTTGACTTTTCCTCAGATATAAACAACACTGAGAAGATTATGCGGGAAATCAAAATCGGTGTTGCCATAAACTGCTTTATCAAAAACATGGATTGCGATGGTGCCGCCACCACGCTATATGAAATGGCTGCCGAAGAAGTCAATCAGGGGAATTACGATTATGCGTCTGAACTTATGGCCAGGGCAATGTCTTATGTTGTTGATGATGAATGTCTAAAAGGTAAGGAGTGGAAGACGACAGAAAGTGATAACGTCGAGTATCGTCTTATGGATGCCATCGGTTTGTTCTATGCCGGCAAAAAGGATGAATCCGAAAGAATCATTGCAGAAATGTTTCCTATTCTGGATTCGAATTTCGACGGACTATACATCCTCTCACGCTGTTATGAGGAGAAGGAGGAGTGGGATAAAGTGGATGAAACATATAAGAAGATGATGGCCCTTTTTAACCAGTCCAGAGAGATGGGACTGGATTCCATTTCATATCGTAAATTCAAGTACAGACTGGCCATCCTGAACGAGCGGGTCTATTCCGATCCAGGTGCAGGCCTAATGCGCCAGCTGCTAGCCGAGAACCCAGCGTATGACAAGTATCACACCGCCCTTAGGTCGATGTTGATCGGCAATGCCGAAGCTCACCAGGAACTTGAGGAAGAGACGGATAACCCCATCGCAGCCCTGTTGTTCGACAGGGAGAAAGATGATGCCACTTTTCTCGAACTTCTGCGAGACGAGAGGGATAAGAAGTCGGTCAATTGGAATTCATATCGGAGATTCATCAACAATCTCAAACTCGCAATGCCATGTTAAAGATTATAATAATCTTTCTTTTGTATGATAGGTCTCATTATTAAACAATTGCCTATATTACTCTTTGTCTCGTGCTGGATTGTTCTATTCCCATCCTGCATGACCAAGGGCAAAGATGAAGCCAGGTTCAAACAAGACGTAACTAAAGAGTCCTCATCGGATTCCCACAACGCGGTCTATTATTGGAAGACCGTATTCCAACTGTCGGAGGAGGAGCGGCGGTTCATTAAGGAACACGCTATAGACAGGATATACCTGCGTCTATTCGATGTTGATGTCTCGGAAACAATTGGTAGCGAATACGATGGCATAGTCCCTGTTGCGACAACCACATTCAAGGACTCAATCCCGAAGGGAGTGGAAATCGTACCCACCTTTTTCATAACGGTAGGTGCAATAAAGGAGATGATCGGCTTAAATCTAAGTAGCGAACAACTCTCTGCGAAGATTCTGAGAAGGATTCTGAACATGGCTGATTACAATGACCTGGGACGCATACGGGAAATCCAACTGGACTGTGACTGGACCGCCGCAACTCAAAGAGGCTATTTCGATCTATGCAAGGGACTAAGGTCAAAGGCCGGAAAAGAAGGAATATCAGTTAGTTCCACCATTCGGCTCCATCAACTACTCCTCGATCCCCCACCAGTTGATCGAGGAGTACTTATGCTGTACAATACAGGATCTTTTAAAGTTCCGGGTAAAAGGAATTCAATTCTTAGATATGACGATGTCAAGCAATATCTTAAAGGCCGAAGGATTGACTATCCTATTCCGTTGGACTTTGCTTATCCCGCATACTGTTGGGGCGTGTGGTTCCAGGACGGAGTATTCATGTCGCTGCTACATCATTCTGATTTCAGTGACGAGAGTTGCTTCAAGGATAAAGATGGCGACGGTATTTACTCTGTTATCAAGGATTGCGTTATTGACGGGCATGAGCTTGAAAGCGGCGACTGCATAAGGTTGGAAAAGCCTTCGTTCGAGACAATACAGAAAGTATCCCGACTCGTAAAAAAGTCTTTCCCGGAGACCACCCATCGAAATATCATATATCATCTCGATTCCACGCTATTATCCATATTCACTGATGATGAGATTAAGGACATTTATAGTTTTTAGCCTGCCAATCCTCCTGCATTGCCTGGACGCTTCTGG
This sequence comes from uncultured Bacteroidia bacterium, assembly GCA_902785575.1. Taxonomy (GTDB): domain Bacteria; phylum Bacteroidota; class Bacteroidia; order Bacteroidales; family UBA932; genus Cryptobacteroides. The sequence goes on from CACZZF010000006.1 coordinate 40,064, forward strand.
TTGCTACATGCCGTCACATGAGCCTAGGGATTATTTCATGTACAGGATAAATGACAATTACCTTCACAAAAAAGATCTTGTTTCCCATTTCAATATAGGTTCGGATGAGAATTGCCTATTATGGCAGTCCCAGACTTCCAGGAGCATCCCTGTAGCAGATATCTACTCAATCGTGTATAAAGCCCCTGTAGGAGTAATCATGGATGCCATGGAGCATGGCATTGCTTTAGGTGAAGAGAACAAGTTCAAGCAATGGCTGCGCCACGATAGAGAGGCAGCAGAGTTCCTTCTGCTGGCAAAAAGATGTGAAGCGGCGAGAGAAGAGATTAATTCACCGTGGTATTACCCGTCCAAGAACTGTCCGGTCAGGAGAGAATTGGAAGATGTCGTCGATGCATACCGCAAATATTCAGGAAAGCGCTTTTCAGCAAGGTACCTTCTTCAGGCCGAAAGGGCGCTGTTCTCCCTCAAACGATATGAGGATTGTGTCAGCCTTTGGGATCTCGAGGACAAGAAGGTAGGGAATACCATACTTCGGAATTTGATTCTTCGATACGTTGCCGGGGCATGGCTTAATCTTGGGGATACAGAAAGAGCGGAAAAACTCTATGGTGAAGCCGGTGCTATAGAGGATCTCGCTTCAATCTACCATAGCAAGGTTGGAAGGGATTGGATTGCTTCCGTTTATGAACGCTCTCCGGATTCACCTGCCACAAGGGAAAAACTGGAGGCAATCATTATTGATGCCGAGAGTGCGGTGGAATGGTCTCATTTCTCGAACCAGATGGACCTTGACTCCAACTACTTGCGTTCTGTCCGGGACCTTTGCCTCAAGATTGGAAGAGAACAAAAGGTGAAAGATCCCGACCTGTGGTACTATTCAGCGGCGTTCATTGAGCATATTCTAGGAGACAACACCTCCGCTACACATACTCTCACCCTTGCCGAAAACAGTCCAGGAAGCAAGTACATTAAGGAATCTATCAGAGTATTAAGGATTTACATTGACTCAATGAGTGACTATCGCAAAGGATACGAGGCCAGAATGCTTGACGATGTCAAATGGCTTGAACGGAAAATCAACGACGAGATAGAAGTGTACAGAGACATAACGGAGACAGAGGGAATCCATGCGATATCTGGTAATTGGAGTTTCTTCTATTGGAATGATATGCTCCGAAAGATTGTTCATTCCGGAATAGTTCCTACACTTCTTAAGGGCCATCAGGAAGTTACCGCATTGGCTTTTGCCAATATGGCTGACAACTATCTTCTTCAGAAAATCGATACTGTTTGGTCAGATTGTAAAGATACGTCAGGGGAACGGGTATTCAAGAAGATGTCCATGCAAGAATACAGAATAGGAGACGGCTTTAACTACCACGATTATAGAGACTCGTTCTTCAATCTAGTCGACATTGTTGATGTAGATTGCCTGATTAAATATGTTGATAACTTGAAGCATCCAGCAACAAGCATCTTGAGTTATCTTAACATAAAAGGATACTCTGAAGAAGCCTTTTTCCAAGATGTAATAGGCACCAGGATGATCCGTCTTATGCGGTATGAAGAAGCGGAGGAATGGCTGGCCAAGGTGCCGACATCTTTCCAAAAAAGGACTAACGTCTATAGAGATGGATACCTGAAATATGACCCGTTCAAACCCGAGTTGGAACCCTTACAGGATCGTGATGACTACAAATTCAAGTTCGCTCACGAGATGGCTTCGCTTGAGAGAGGTATCAATATGACTGAGGATCCCGACCGGAAGGCATTGATGATGACCAAGTTCGCCACAGGAATGAAGAACTCTGTTGGCAATTGCTGGGCATTGTCCTTTTACTCTAATTCAGCCGGATCATTTCCGTCTGTATGGGTATTCGAGAGCGACGCATTCCATGATCCTGGTGAATTGGTTCCGGACTTCCAGACAAAAGTGTTTTTACGTGCGGAAAAGATATTCAAGGAAGCCTTGGCTATTTGCGAGGACGAGGAAACAGCCGCGCGGATCAACCACATGATGGGAAACAATGCGACAATTATTAAAGAATATCCAAACACCCAAGTCGCTTCAATGGTCAGAGGCAGTTGCGACACCTACATTGACTATCATTTCGAGCGCAAAGAGTATTTCCTTAGATAATGGCACATTGGCTAACGATGATGGGACCTGGTACATATATAATTGATAATCAACGACAAACGCAACCTGATGGTTTCATAATTGTGACCAGCAGAATAAGGAAAACACTGATTAATAATCAGTTGTGTAACAGCGACGGGTCTTATGGTCCTTGATTTATATATTCCCGCTATTGCAGCGATAATCCGCTAGAACTCGAAACCGAAGGAAAGCTTAGGCATAAAGAGTGTTTTCTGGTCAGTTCTCTTATCGCCGAGCGGGGCTATGACTTTCCCACCAAGACTGATGGTTAATCCGTGTCCGGAACGAAGGCCCCAGCTCCATCCGACATTAGGTTCCACGAACAGGCCATTCTGGAGTTTCATTCCGCCCTTATTCTCATAGTCGAATCCGTGCATATATCCAGTCTTGAGACCGACTACAGGTGTGCCCTTTTTGTCCCTGAGGTAAGAATGGAAGTCCAGGAAGGCCTCTCCGAAATAAGGGTTCTCCGTCCCGTTAGGGAATATGTAACCACCTATTCCGGCACCCAGGTAAACATTGCGATTGAACATATAGCCGTGGGATGTCTCGGCACCCAACCAGACCACAAAGTGATCTGTGATAGAGACACTTCCTTTGTAACCTTGCGACCTGTAGTCATTCTGGGCCGAAACGCCAATGAACGATGCTAAAATCAATACTCCCGCGAGCAAAACTTTGCTAAAATGATTCATAAAATTAAAGTTAATTAAAACAACAACTTCTGATGTGCCGGCCGGCGCACGGCAGATACAATAAACACATTCTATGCCACTGCAAGGCATATTTTTCAGCGCAAGCCTTGGCCAGCCTGATCATATTGTTAATAGTTAAAAGCTTACCTTGAGTTTCCTGAACTCACATTATTTCAGGAAGGTCAGGATCCTTACGGGACCGAGGAGGCCGGAGGTAGGGAGCGGGTCGTCGGGGGAATAGAAGTCCCAGGAGGTCTTGGTTGCACGATCCTCCTTCGGGAGGGCGGAATCACCGATAAGCCTGTTGCCCCAGGAGTTTGTGACCTTGATTTCCAGCGTGTTATCCCCTTCCACAAGAGCCTCGGATATGTCTATCTTGTAAGGTTCCTTCCATAAAAGCCCTAAGTCTTTCCCGTTGACGAAGACGTGTGCCATATTGAATACCTGTCCAAGATCCAGCATAACTCCCGATGCAACCTGGTCAGCACTCCACTGGAAAGTTGTCTTATAGGTGGCTGTGCCGGAGAAGAAGCGGAGGAAAGGATCCTGGGATTCATTCCAGGCACAAAGGCTGTCAAAATGATAGTCCACTCCCCTCTCAGGCTCGATGGCCGGAACAAAGTGGACATCCCAAGCGGAAAAAGACATAATTTCTTCTGTCACAGGTGTTTCCTCACAAATATATTCCTTCTTGGCTCTGCCTCGCAGCACAACGAATACGGCATCATCCCTTTCCATGTTAAGATCAACGAAAAGGCGTCCATCCTCAACCCTATAGGAAACATCCTCTATGGTGCCACGATCGGCTCTCCATACCTTAGGCTCCAAAGCTTTATTCCCCGGGCCGGATGAAATGCAATCCCTCAGGCCCAAAGTCATATTCCTTGGCCTTGAACAAATATTCGCTATCCAATAGATTTCCCCGTCAGAAAGCTTACGATGGACAAAGGACACGCTATCGGGAATATTCAACACATCAGCGCTTATTCCTCCATTATCAAGAACGGCCCCAATATTACCTTTTCCCCTAAGGTCGCACACAGGTATTCCCGCCTCACGTACAGCCTCGATTCGAGCGGCAACCGAATCTGACATCCTTTCTATCTGGCTGTCAATCACCAACATACGATAGCTTGCTCCAGACTTGGAAACAATGCGCCCATCCTTTATCTCGAGAGCGTTCACAAGAGCGTCCCCATTCACGAAGTCATAGTTCCATCCAGCGGGAATCGCCGGCCTCTCCTGGCTGAACCTTGCCGTCGGATTGGTGTCCTCCCCATACAGATAGGCGATATCGGCGACAAAGCGGCCCTGGCTGAGCATGAAGCAGCTCCTGCTGATGTAGTCAATCCACGGACGAGCCTCGGAAGCCCAGGTGTCGAACCTATTGAACCACTGGCCATACGGTCCAAGGCCTAGTCCTGGTTTGAAATCTTCTGATGGCTGATGGACAGATGTGTGGATCACAAACCTGTTGAGACCCTCAGCCATAGCCGCATCAGCGACAGGCTTGAGCTTGCCGGGATGGCACTGATATGCCCACCAGCCGTCCCATTTTCCAGGACGGCCGTTAGTGGTGAAAGCCTCGGCGGCACAGATGTTCTGGCCATAGATATGAGCCACTGACGAAGACTCCCTAAGGTCCGCCTCCATATGCGGCATAGTGGCGTAGACTCCCGCCCGGAAACGCACCCAGAACGCACCTTGGGGCACATCAGCTGTCTTTTTCACCATCATTCCGTCACCAATGAAGGCGCGCCTTTCCTCGTGGGATTCGCTATAGCGCTTGATGCCATATGAATGGAATATCTCGGTCGCGATGTCGTAGTGGTTCTCGGCGAGCAACTCTCCAAGAGTCTGCCGCCAGTCAAAGAGAAAACGCTCACGCTCCTCATCGGTGCCAATCTTCTCACCGGCAAGAGCGGGAAGCCACATGGCCATTGAATATCCCCTCCTATTCTCGAACTCTTCCTCCATACGCAAGGTCCACGTTCCTTTCCCGGACTCGTAACTATCTATGTCAATGTTGCTTATAGTCCCCGGGCCAAGCTTGCGGCCAAGCGCCTCCTCATACAACCCCAGATAGTTTCCCCAATACCGTCTCACGGCACCAGCATCCAGCTTATCTACCTCAAGGCCAGTGGCTTCCGGTGGAGCAGGCCCATTCACGGTCCCTATCAAGGTGTAGGCGAACCTGTAGACTATCCATTCTCCTTCCGGAGCGGTCCAGTCAAGTATTCCATCGCTATAAGATGAGGAAATATCCTCAACTACCGGATCGGGCCCCTGCCTGACCGCCAGAACCCGGACTTCCTTAAGATAATCACGGACAATTCCTTCCTGCGCCGGAACAGCATGGAAAAGGCCCGTCGAGACAGTTTGCCCAGGCAACGGAAGCCTCCCTTTGAAGTGGCCTCGGACAGGGGTCACGCTCCAAACCAGCTTCTTCTGGGCGTCATCCTCGCTCACCCAAGGGCCTCCGGTCAGGCTCCAACCAGGAGAACTGGCAATGCCGACTTCAAGGCCGAGGGAATCAGCGAGAGCCACCGCATAACGGAAGGCGTCCTTCCAGCCTTCACTCATATAAGGAAGAAGAGTGTCAACTACTTGAGGCGTTGAATATGCCGCATCAAAGAGAAAGAAGCCTGAAAGGCCGATGTCATGCATCCATTGAAGGTCCTTCTTTATGCCATCCCTAGTCACATTGCCGTTCATCCAATGCCACAAAACCATAGGTCGGCTTTCGTGAGGCGGGTACATGAAACCAGCCTCGAGCCGCGAGCAGTCTTTCCTGTCGCAACAAGAAAGCGCCAGTAAAACAACGGCTATGAATAGGACGATTCTTTTCACGACATAGATTCCTTTTCGCCCAGAATTAATAATCGTAGGATGCGGGTCTTGCGGAGCAAGCGGACAAGGTTGTAGCATAGCGCCAGCTCGGCGAGCGCCAAGAGTGGTGCGACCCAGTACGAGTGAGGGATCGGGACATAGACCTGCAACCTGTTGACCAGGATTTCAAGCAGGAAGGTCTGCAGGAAATATATTCCCAGAGTCGCGGCGCCGATACGGCATAGAGTCCCGCTCCATTTCCAGCGCCGGAGTGCCTCATAGACAGGCTTGGACAACAGATAGAATGTCATGCTACCTGCCATGCCCAGCGCCAGACGATACAAAGTCAGACCGAGGTTACCCCAATCAAAGGATCCCGTAGCGAGATCAATCACATGCGTGGGTCTTTCGTAAACAGTCAGATGTCCGGACCAGAAGCAGAGCAGCACCCCGAATACTACCGCGGACAAAACCAACCAAATGACGCGATGCCTATCGACCTCCTCCCTGCGATTGCCGATGAGTATGCCCAAGCAGAAAACAGGCAGCATGAAGTTGAGATTGACAATCCCAGTTCCGGGAATCAGGATGACCAGGACCGTGGCCACAATAGCGGCGAGCCAGTCTTTCCGCAGCCAACGGCACAACGGATGCATCAGCAGGTAGCAGAACAACAGGCATTTCAAGAACCACACGCAATTCATGAAGCCGGCGAAAGACCATTCACACAGATCCGCTATGGCCGTCACCCCTGCCGCAAGCATGATGAGGCAGGCGATAGCATAGGCCGTCAGCGAAGGGATTCCCAACTGCCGGAGTTTGCCCAAAGCCATTTCTCCATAGCTGCGTCTCAAAGAAGAAGGGAAAAAGAAGCCGCAGACGAACATGAACAGTGGCATGTGATAGGAATATATGAATCCCCACACAGGATGGTCCCAGAACAGTCCTCCGGACAACTGCTCTGTCGAATGCCCTAGCAGCACTGAAAAGATCGCGAAGCACTTCAGCAGATCCATGTATTCCAATCTCTGTCCCATGCAGCAAAGATAGGAAACTTGCGGAAATTGAGCGCTTTTCGGAACCGTTTGATTGACAAAGATTTACGAAAATAAGCATGGTCGAATTGACCGCCCTCAATTCCATAAAACACTAATAATCAATCGCTTCCAGAACACGCCCCCTGTATCGTCCTGAAAAAAGTTTACCAAAAATCTAAACCTCTGGTACTATACAACGCCACCCAGCAAGAGGTCATCGAACTGTCATTTCGTAGAAAACAGAGTAGATAATTACTTCGATCTAAAAAGGATTTCCAGCATTTCCGCAGGAGTGACAACGATAGGACTCGTAGGAAAATGTTTGGTGTTTCCCGTAACAAGATATGAGTCTTCTTTTGATAGAGCGACCTCATAAAAGACAGCGTCCTTAGGATCAGGAAATAGCTCTCCTGACTCCGTTCTGTCCATGTAAAGCCCAATGGATGTTATCGCATCCAAAACAGCTTTAACCAAGGATGAGGGGAACTTGAATTTTGGACGGTTAAGCACCTCTTTGTATTCGGCAAGTTATTCTTAGGACAGTCGCAGAGTCTGAATGGTTTGAACCGCATAAACATTCATCGTCCTTCCCTCAACAACCGAATCTCCTCATTAACCTCCTCAAGTGGCATACCAGCCAATCCATTCTCAATAGCCAGCCTTCTCAACTCATCGAATGCGGCTTTGCCCTTCGAGATGGTCTCCTCTTTAGATGGCGCCTCGATGATAAAAGGAATACGTCGGTTCCTAACAACCGTGCGAGCGAAAATATTGAAGGCCGTATTGGTGCTCATCCCGAACTCGTCACAAAGGGCATCAAATTGAACCTTCAGGTCATTATCCATACGGATGGTCATTGCTGTCTGTGCCATATTTCAATCTATTCACAATGCAAATATAATTAATTCGAATCTATCTGCAACCATTATGCCATCAAAATAAAAGAATTTTTATCCTAAAGGCTGCCCCCAGAGGGGGCAAGGTTGCAGATTGGTTATTTTTAGTCTGAAGATTCTTCGCTTATGCTCAGAATGACAATTATGTCTACCTGAGGTTGCCTAAAACGGCATCGTCCAAGGTCTTGAGAATCTTGTCTTCGAAGCCGATGAAAGTGTTGGATCTTGAGCCGTCTTTGCCGACCACGAGATAAGAAGGGTAGGCGTTGGTACCCAGTTGTTTAAAAATGGTGTCAAGCTGCTTCTTGGTGAGGTAATAATGGTCTCCAGCGATTGACGGGACCATATCCACCCACTCCTCTTTTGGTGAAGTGGAACTGGTGACATAAACAAATGACACATCCTTAAAGCGATTATCTTTAAAGGGTTCCATCTGTTTGATAGCCACCTTGCATGGCTCGCACCATGTCGCCCAGAAGTCCACAAGAATAGCCCTGCCTTTATAGCGCTCAAGAATGGCGTCCAGCATCTTCTCGGGAGCCGCTTCAGGGACAGATCTCACCTTACCGACCGGTGCCTTGACCTCGGCTTTGTCGGCTGGATCCAATAGACTCTCCTCCTTTTCTTTAGCCTCGGCAGCCTCAACAGCTATCCGTTCAAGACATTTCTTGAACATGGGATATTCACATTTGTCGAAAAGCGCAAGTTCCTCAGGAGTAAGTTCTTCCCCCGCATGAGCCTTGGCTGTAAGAGGGCCAAGCGTGGAAAGGGCGCCCACGAAACCATCACCTTCCGGTGCGACCGCCTTGAACAAGGCCGGCTTGAGAGCCAAGGACAAGTAGGGGTTGAACACTATCTTCGTATCATTCAGGCCGATAGTACCCAGCCAGGCGAAATCCTCATTACTGAGCTCGACGGGTGCGAAAACATCCAACATTGCCGACACAGCTTGCCCCTTTAGCTGTGCTTGCTGGTATTCCTTGACATATTCAGGAAGCGCTTGGTCACCGGAGATGGCGTCAGAATACTCTTTGTATATTGTTTTCAATAAGTTGACATAACTTGCCCCATCCGGGAAGTCGCTGGAAAGCCTTGAATCCGTTAAAAGATTGTATTCTCCCGGACTGGAAAGATAATCCCCGCAATCAAGCAATGCGGAATAAGTTCCTTCGTATTTGGGGTAGAAAGGAAGAGCCTTCTTTCCATTTTTAAGACCGAAACGCTCCTCCGTCAAATACCTGTAACCAGCATCGACCGTCATCCTGACTGTTTCACCGGGGGAAGTGTAGAAATCATTGCCTATCACATACATAACTCCGGAATTACCATTGTCGAACATGAGGAAAGATGGATAAACTCCATTCTGGTAAAACCTCAAAACGGCCTTGCCGGAATCATCGAATGTCCCATCGACGGAAAAGTTACCTTTCTCACGAGGTGGAATCAGGGGGGAGTTCATTAGTCGGAAACTGATTGGTGGCAGTCCTTTGAGCGAGCATCCAAGATCCACCTCGACCGTTGTGAGTCCGGAATCCGTGGAGAGTTCCGGAATGTGGGCCGGCATCTTCCCGGAGGCCTTTGTCTTGGCTGGTCTTTCCCCCGTCAAGTCAATATTATAGAACTTGAAATCCCCAGGAGCCTCTCCCTCCAAAAAGCTGATTTCTTTTAACTTGGACGGTATAGGCTCGAAGAAAAGCTCGAACGAGGCACTACCCTTCCGATCCCCACGGAACCATTTCCCAAGCGTGATTCCCTTGGCGGAAATGAGGTCATATTTTTCCCCACCAGCGAAAAGATAACTATCCGGGGATATACGAATATTCGACATCAACTCGAAAGCTTTGAAATAGAATACGGTAGCACTATCCCGCATCTCAATCTTCCTGATCTCTAGCGATGTGACGTTCCTGTAATCATACCTGGGTAATTCCACAACCCGCAAGTGTTCCTTGTCACAAGCGCCTGACAAAACCGCGGCGATAGTTAAAACCACCAAGCCTGGTTGTATAAACAATCCTCTTTTCATTAATTTATGACTATTGATTCATTCCCTGTGCGATAACCTTCTCGAATTCTTCCTGTGGAATAGCGCCTTCTATGCAAACAAACTGGCCGTAATTGGAGTTAATATCCATTCGAGTCATGACAAAACTGGACACTGTCTTGCCATCTGTCGCTATAAACAGCCGGGTCACCATCTCTCCCTCGCGCCTTTCCATAAGTTTTTCATGTCCTTTGAGGATGGTCTGGATGTCCTTGCGTAAGCCGCCATTGGATGTATTGCGTTGAAGGCGGTTAAATTCAAGCATATATAAGCCGTCAAGATTTTTGATAACAGGCGTCAGGTCAACCGGCCGGTCAAGTTGGATTTGAGGGATCTTCCTGATCATCTTGAACATCGACCTGGAGATGTAGGTGGCTGACACTCCATCTTTTTCGGCCCATTTTGAATAGAATGAATTGGCTTTCGCTTTATTAAGAGGAACTTCCACACTTTTCTCCTCAATCGCGTCAAGTTGTCTCTGAATAGATTCAATTCCCTGGTCGATTGACTGCTTCGCTGCCTTCATCGCTTGTTCAAGGGCTTTCTGCTCATCTCGCCAATCCCGCCAATACTCCCCGAAACTTCTCCCGTTAAGCGCAATACACATCCGGGAGCCCTTATCCGAGCGCCAGGAAATTGTTTTGATTGGCTTTCCTCCCAAAGGTCGGGCTACATAATAACCACCCTTGACATCTTTGACATATAGGCCGAGAAAGTCGTCCCTCTTCGCGTTCAATGTGTTTTGGTAACGGAAGTTCTCAATCCGGCTCCCGTCCATAGCTATGATTTCAAGAGTTCCGTATTCCCGCATGCTCAAGGTAGGTATATCTGAGTCAGGAACGGCTGGGGTAATCTCGGCTTCCGCTCTTGTGTTTACCGAGAGTAAGAAGGAGAACAACAAACAGAAGGAAATATATAAGTGTCTCATATTCTTTATTTTAAATCTTGAACAGCGTCGTTGAAAAGGGAGAATGCCCGCATGGTTTCAATGTAAGCCAGCGTCGGATCCGAAAACGTGTCTTTGACCCGTTGCGGCTGACGGAACAGAATGACACAGGCGATGACAGCGGCCGCCGCGGCCGGGATGAGACCCCATAACCAAGGGGAGACATGCGTTCCCTTGCCATTTTCCATCAAAGAGACCGCACAAGCGATGTCTTTGATGCCTTCAGAAAGAGTCTCCGGCACAACGACACTCCGATCGTTTGCCATGCTCCTCAATTCTTCCAGGCTGAGTTTCTCTATGTCTTCCGTTTTCATATCTTCTTTTTCAGTTGATTCTTCAATCGATGGAATGCCACCCGGAGACCTATTTTGTTCAGCCCGGTCCGCCGTGAGATCTCTTCATAGGAAAGGTTCTCGGCCAACCTTAACCTCAAGAGCTCCCGGTCTTTAGGTGGCAACGACCGGATAAGCTCAAGAACCCGGTCCAGGCGGTCGCCACGTTCCCTCACGTCCGATTCGGGAAGTGTATCACTCAAAGCGACAGTCTGTTGTCCTCCTCTTTTGCGAATATGGTCAACGCACATGTTCCGTAGCAGAATCAGGCACCATGCCTGCGGACTCCTCACATGGTCGAGTTCGTCCAGCCGTCCCCACAATTTGATGTAAAGGTCCTGGACCACATCCTCCGCCTCTTCCCACGAGCCGAGTAAACGGTATGCGACACGATGCAGACCCTCTTCTTCAGGAATGTATATTCTTATGAATTCTTCCGGTGTCATTCTTTTACAAAAGACGGAAGAAATAGTGAAAAAGTTACATGAATATTATTATTCGTCCAGAATCCTTACCGGACCGAGGAGGGCGGAATCACCGATAAGCGGAATAGAGGCCCGGGACCGCATCCTGGCCTCTTGTATGGGTATGGGGCAAGCCGCTGGCGTCACAGCCGCCCTCGCCGCCACACAGCGCCGCGATCCTCGGGACATTCCCATAGACCTGATAAAAAAACGGCTGACTGACATCGGGCATATTGTCCCATAAGCGCAAAGGCATTTCCATGGTTTATTGGAGGTGTCCGTATTATGGGACAAGATCCGCCGAATCCCTGGCGGTGTTAATATGCCTGAACTTGAATCTCCCCACCGCATCCGTCGGGAGTGATTTGCCCGAGTACCAGAACACGTGCGATCGGGAGAACAGATCCAAAGTCGCTATAGCCTCATCGGCATCGGGCGAGCTCCAATACGAACAGAGGAGGGGACGGCCGAAATGATAGCCTATACTCATAAGCCAGCCTGTTTCAGCGGCTTTCATAGTGGATGAGAAAGCTGTCAGGTCGGAGAGAGTCCAAATCTTGTAAGTGAGTGAAGCACTGCAGCTTCCTGAATATTCCAGCCTCCCCCATCCACCGTGACGGCCATGAATGAGCTCATCCCTGTAGCGTAAATCAGTTGAGAAGTTCCCCACACTTACGAGCGGAGTCATGAATGTTGGCTGAGTGGGACTGATGAAACGTACAAGATCGAAAAGTTGGGAAACCCACATTGAGGCTTCACTCTCGCTGGAAAGGTTCTCTCCAGGATGGAAGTATATATCCCATCCCTCAATTCGGCTGTCGGCATAGAATCTCCTCATGACAACATTGACATAAGCCATGATATTCTTAGTGACCGTTCTCCCCGCGAATGCCGCGGCATCGGACTTTGATATGCTCAGAGATTCCGCGAAGTCGGAACCCCAATAGGGATTATCTTCCAGCTGCATGGCAGCACGTTTCTCGTCATTGCTGAATGGTGTGATAAGGTATCCGTCACCGTTTTCCGCGAAGTCGTTGGGATATGTTCTAAGATATCTCGCTTGTGGGATTTCATTTCCTTCAGCGTCGAGAATGTCTTGGTCGGACAGCAATACGGGCATGACAGTCATTCCACCCCGCTCAGCCTCATCCAACTGATGCTCGAAGTTGTCCATAAAGGCTTTCTCGTCGGTAACGAAATCAACGTAATTCAGCTTAAGTCGCATGCTATTGCCAGCCCCTGCCGCTTCCTGTCTGAATAGTGTATCCGTCACTCCCTTTATTGGACCTCCGGCCACCCACTTCCATGCTCTTTCGGCTGTCCAGCGCTCAGATTGTGATAACGGGGCATATATCTGCTCTCCCTCACCCTCAAACCTGAATTTGCGCAGATTTTCTATCTCCCGATAGTCGTAGGGAGTGCCGTCGGAATAGAGCATATCGTGGAATATGGGCTCATAAGGATCGTAAGTGGTGCGTCCCCATTGAACAGACCAGTTCCTGCTATCTGTGACAAACATTCCCCATAGATAGAAGTTAACGTGTTCACGGGCAAAGAGTTTCAAAGTACGTGTCAGACCACCACTCACGGGACGTGCCAGAACTTCGGAACTCACGATGGGGCGTCCGTCCATCCGCTTCATTCGCTTGATAATCTCAATAGGGGTCGTATGTTCGGGCTGCAGGAAACGGTAATTATGAATATTGTGAATATCCATCATACGCTCAACTTCCATGCGCCGCTTGTAGTAAGTCGAGGTAGTATCATACTCACCTCCCTCCCATATAATAGACGACGTTATGGGCTGTACAGGGTTTTCAAGTCTACACCATTCAACCATCTTCTCCAACCAATCCATCTGGCGCATAGTCTCATCATTTTGTGCCGTCGATGGCTCATTCCATATGTCCCACATGGCAATCCTCTCATCTTTGGCTAAGGCGCCCACTACCTTGCGGATATATTCCTCGGTACGCTTCAGACGTTCCTCTTCGGGAATCGAATTGTCGTAATAGTATCTCCCGTAGAAACTCAGCACAGGCGAGAAAGTAAGCCCGTATTTTGAAGCGTCCTCGACATATTCGCGTATGAAAGCGATCTGTTCTTCGACAGTGTTACCACCTATCCAAGAGCGCACACTGTTCAGTCCCAGTTCGGAAGCTTTGCGGAGAATCTGGTCGCGCGACATGCCTGGGTAGGCTACCTCAGGCTGGTTGAATCCGCGTATCTCACCAATCTTGTTCTGCCACTTCCATGCCTGCTTCACGCTCATCTGACCGCGAGCTCCGACAGGTGTCAGATTGCAAAGCAGGAAAACACAGATAATCAGTTGTCTCATCATACTTGTCATAGCTGTTCGTTCATTTTAGGGCTATTAGTGTCACTCCCGCAAAGATAACTTTTTAAAGGCTACCTTGCTACAGTCGTTGTCTAATACCTCTTCATAAATACTTACGAAAAATGGGTAGTTTATTAGGCTACCCATTTTCCATAAAACACTTATAATCAACAAATTCTAGAAAACGCCGCTCTTTATTTAAAAAGCAGCTGGGCAAAGGTGTTCAGGTACAGGCGCCAGTTCTTCCAGACATGCGCGTCTTCGCTGACATACAAGGTGTGAGGCATGCCATTCTTCGTAAGCACCTCATCCAGGAATAGGGACCTTTGATACGCCATATTGTCCTCTTTGCCTACTCCTATCCAATAAAGTTTGTAGCCTGCTTTCTTTATACCCTGCAGATCCGCGTCCAAATGGTCGCTCTCTCGGATGCCGCAGCTGAGGGGGCATATGTAATCGAACACTCCGGGATAAAGGATGGTAGCGGATGTGGTGTGCCCACCCCCCATTGACAGACCGGCTATCGCGCGGCCGGATGCCTTGGCTACGGTGCGGTATTCCTTGTCAATGAACGGGATGATATCCTTGACGAGGCTGTTCACATATGCGTTCTGCCATTTGGGATCCTGACGGTCCATGGGGATGGTGCTAAGGCCAAGGATGTTGGCTGCCTGCTGGTTCGGGTTGCCGTTAGGCATAACCACTATCATAGGTTTGGCAAGCCCTTTCTCGATGAGGTTATCCAGGATCTGCGCGGCGCGGCCCATTGAAATCCATGCCTCTTCGTCACCGCCACCGCCGTGGAGAAGGTAGAGGACGGGATACTTGGCCTTCGGATTATTCTCATAGCCGTAAGGGGTGTAAACGGTCATGCGACGGCTGATGCCAAGGGTCGGGCTGTCGTACCAACGGAAGGTTACTGAACCGTGGTTCTTGGCTTCATAGTAATTCTCGCTGCGTTCACCTGGGATGAAAAGCATGTTCAAATAACGTGTGCCGTCCCGCTGGACCTTATCGTTAAGCGGGTCATTGACTGAGACTCCGTCCACAATAAAGTTGTAGGTGTAGATTTCCGGTTCCGGAGCATCGATGGTAACTTCCCAAATACCACCTTCTCCCTTGACCATGTCGATGGCGCCAGTCCATGAATCAGACATCCAGTTGCCGGAGAGCTGGACGCGAGTGGCGTAGTTGGCATTCAGGCGGAAAGTGACTTTGCCTTCCCTTACTTCAGGCGAAACTATGCGGGGTGCATTGCCGCCTCTGGCGAAATTAGCGAGTTCCTGTCCGGATAAACTTGTCACCGCAAGAAGGGCGACCGCAAGGAATGAGAATAAACGTTTCATATGTGTTCTATTTGATTCAAAGACAATTATAATCAATAATATACATTTTCCAATGTGGTCCAGAAAACTTACAAGCATTAATGTCTCAAACAACACGGCACTGGCAAGCCTGAGAAAGCCTCTCCCCTTATGCCAGGCACCAGTGACTTCCATTGACAGCAGGACGGTAATCAAAAGGGCGCTGATGAACAATACGCAGGGTTTCATCCTGCTGCACAACCATCCCTCCGGTAACCCGTTACCAAGTCTTCACGACATCGAGTTGACATCGAAACTGAGGAAGGCTTGCGTTTTTATCTTTCGTTTTGCTTTTCAGTTGATAATTGATTATATTTATCAAGAATACGCCAAGCAATCACCGACAAGTATTTTTGCAAATATTTTTAACTATGGCAAGAACCGAAGCAAGAAAACGTGCCGGAGTTTTTCTGCTCCTGCTGATAGCGTTGGCGCTGCCAATGGCAGTCAGAGCCCAGAGCGCTTATGAAACGGCGCGCTCGGGTTCCTTAGGCATCCGGCTGGATGGTGGCCTTTCGTGGTCGCTTGGCGGAGGCTTTGCCAATACCGGGGGGAACACGCTGACAGTGATTCAACCTCAGGGTAACGTTGGACTGTACTACAATCTCAGTCCCCGCTTCCGGGCAGGCCTTGACTACAATTATTCACGGATGATCCGTAGCCAGATGAACAACACCCAGTCCCCTTTTCCCGATGGGGACGGTGAAGTCTTCAGAGACTTGAAAACCCATTTCCACGGTGCGGAATTCACGTGTGAGTTCAATCTGGTGGGCTCCGGGCGCATTTCTCTCTATGCGGGATTAGGCGTCGGATGCTTGTTCTCGGTCGGCAACATTTACACGATTGGTGTGAAAAACGAGATCATCTCGGGCGGACTCGGCAACAAGATTCAAGTCACCGGCCACAATGCAGGCACCAATTATGCGGCGCCTTTCATTCCGTTCACGCTTTCTCTGGAATACGCTTTCCTGCCACAGGTAGCGGTAAGCTTCGGTGGAGGGTACCGTCTTGTCCTGGCTGGAAAGAACGACCTCTCGCCGAAAGGTCAGGCGTTTACCACGCTGGGCTTGCGGTTCAATCTAAGATAGTCATTAACGCAAACAAGAAAACGATCTATGAATCAGAATAATAATAACGGAAGGACCCTGATGGGCGGGCTGCTGGGCCTGTTCCTCTTGTTGGGAATGGCTACGCCGCTGGCGTTTACGGCCTGCGAGAGCCAGCAACCGGAAATCATTATCACCTTGGAATCAGACTATAGTGATATTGTCCAGACTATCAACAATGCGAACAGCACCTTAACTGGCAAACTGGCACAGATTGAATCGGCGCTCAATAATGGTTTTGCCCAAAGCAGTGAGGGGATGTCCTTGATTCAGCAGGCGGTAGCCTCGCTTAACGGGACTGTGGCTGAAAAACTGGCGGCCATTGAGGCGGCTATTCAAGCCCAGACCACGAGTCTCGAGACGAAACTGGCGCTGATCGAAGCGGCCGTGCAAGCGGACATAGCCGACAGCCAGGAAGCGCGAGACCTGATCAAGGAGGCCATTGAGTCGCTAAACGGCACCGTGGCTGAGAAACTTGCGGCCATAGAAGATGCGGTTAAAGCACAGACGACGAGCTTCGAGACAAAACTCGGTCTGATTGAGGAAGCCGTAGAGGCTGGCTTCGCGGAAGACAACGAAGAGCAAGCCCTGATCAAGGAGGCCATCGAATCGCTCAGCGGTACAATGGCTGAGAGACTGGCGGCTATTGAGGAAACGGTAAAAGGCCAGACTACGAGCCTTGAAACGAAACTCGCCCTTATTGAAGAGGCCATAAAGGACGGGGCGGCAGAAGGCGTATCCGGCCAGGAACTCATCCAGAAGGCCATCGAGTCGCTTTCCGGATCGGTGACGGATAAACTATCTGCCATCGAGTCGGCAATCGACAATTCTAGCAGCGGTCTGGCGACTAAACTGGCCGCTATCGAGACAGCGGTGAAGCAAGGCCTTGCGGACGAAAAGGAAGCCTTGGGCTTGATTAAGACAGCTGTCGAATCAATTCCGACGGCGATCTCTGACCTTGACGAAAACCTCGGCGGCAAGATTGATGACGTGGTCACGTCTCTCGGTGATATCGAGTCGGCCCTCTCCAACGATATCGTGTCTGCTCTGACAGAAATCTTCAACGCTATTGATGGCTTGACTGACTACAGCGACATCCTCGAAGCCATCAAACAGGCAATCGAGGCAATCGGGAAAGAGCCTCCCACCGGCTCCCCGAAGGATCTTATAGTCTGGTGTTATCCCAACGCTTCATTTGACCTCAATTTCTCAAAAGAAGTAGAGGTCAGCGATATCTTTTGCGCGCTCGACGAGTCGCAGGACGGCTCCTATACCGCCGAAAACATCGAGACTGTAGAGTTTCAGCCCCTGAATGAAGATGTGGCTCCGGTACAGGTTACTTTTGAGAATGAGAAGCATTTCATCCGTTTCCATCCCGATACGACCGGAAGCCGGGTATGGGTCAATTTCCGTGATTCCACTGCGTATAAGAATGAAGATGTGCTAGGTCTCCTGATCGTGACTGATCGTTGGAAGCAGAGGGACACGATTTCCAACATGGTGACACCGCGTGGTGAAAAACTGTTCATGATCAGTTGGTTCAACACCTCGAGTTTCTCCTGGCACAAGAAAGTGTCCATCAGCCAGATCGACGACGACAAAGTGACCATTGTGTTGAATGAGTTTTCCAGCATCCTCGGGTTCGACTATGATATGTTGAAGGGTTGCCGGTACACGATACAGCAAGAGTACACGAAGCTCAGAGATTCAAAATTCATTTCTGGCCTCTTCAGGCCGGAGGAAACTGCGTTGGAGGTGGGTTTTACAGATGATTATGCGGCAGGTGACCGTTTCGGTTTGGTCGGGAGAATTACCGTCTTTATCCAACCCAGCGAGATGGATCTGTTATACAGACCTATGCAAATGCATTTACGCTTCGAATTGACGGTGGAGATTACCTTATAATTAAAAACTGAAAGGCCAGTTTGTGTAGGATTCGATAGAGAAGAAGTCGTCTCCCATTCCCATCGCCTCAAGGAACGCCTTTTTCCGTTCTTCGGTTGCATCCTGATTGACCGAATTGTCGCTGTTCAAGACAGCGGGTACATAGAGGCAAATCGTTTTCGGCGTGACATTCATAAACGCATCCTTTTCAACCGTTGTTGGCGGGTCACCCCCCTTGAAATAGATACTAAACTTATTATTTGCGTCAGAGACATTTTGCAGGTATTGAAAAGCGCCCTTGCAGATGTACGTGAGCGTGGAAGGTAGCCCCAGTTTACGCAACAGGTAAGAGCCGCTATTGGCCCCTTTCGCATCGAAGACGCTTTCGGGCAGCTTCTGGATTCCCTCGGGAATGGACCAGGCCGTTATGGGCGATTCGTTAGACTTCAAGGTCGAACCCCAGGCGAATGCAAGCAGGGTCGTACCCTGATACAAGCCCAGATTGTCAGGGGTCACCCGGTTTTTTCCGTTAGCCGTCGGCCCTTCGAATTTTTGCAAATAGAGACAATGGACGAAACTGTTCTCGGCGATGGAATCGACATAAGCTGTTCCGTTATCGGGATCGGTCGGGAAGTTTATTGCATAGATCTTTGAATACTCGAAAGCATGGTCGCGGATCGTCTTCAAGGAGGTTGGGAAGTAAACGTTGGTGATCATTGATTTGCAGAAGGCCTTGCTGCCGACGACCTGTACGCTTTCAGGAATACTATAAGTGGCAATATCCTCCCGGACTTTGAGAAGGATTCCGTTATAAATCAAGGCTTTTCCATCATTTGTCGCAAACTTTCCGGAAATGTTTTCCAGTCTTTCGCATTCCACGAAGGGACCATCTTCATCACCATACCCGCCTTGGATCGTCGTGATGCTTTCGGGAAGCGTAATGGATTTGAGGTTCCACCAGCCCTTGAAACTCCCCGCAGGAATCGTTTCGATGCCGGTGAAATACTGGAATTCATTGAAAAACTCGTAGGAAGCCCCTTGGGTCAGTTCATCTCCGAATAGCTCATTCAGCGATTTGACCATCTTGGCTTCGGCGTTACAGATTTTGAAGTCGTCGTTGATATCCACAGCTTCACGTATCTTATCGAATAAGTCCCTGTCTTCGAAATCGATAATCTTATCGTCATACCCTTGTTGTATTCTGAACTTGAGGGCAGCTTGATGGAACCTCGTATCCTTGACGGTCACGCTCGTCGTGCGGTAGCTGAGTCCCAAATTGGGCTGGAGTTTGACTTGGATCGTCGTGGTTTCGTCCGTCTTATCGTATGAAAGAACCTCGAGCCAGGGTGCGTCTCCCCATCTCAGCGAATCGGGAAGCTCCGGCTTGGAGGTTTCAATATTGGACTTGAACTTAAGCTCCAGGGTGGTGCAATCAAAGGCGACATGGATCGTTTCGGTGATCTGAGTGATCGGTTCAAGGGGTTTGAGATACGCCTCCTTTATGGGCAGCGTGCGCTTCACGGAACCGTCCTTGTTGGATGCCGTGACTTCGACCTTGGTTTTCCCATCCGTGATGCTCTTTCCGGACACAATCTGTATGACACCTTGCATCGGATTGTTCGTATCCGGGACAACGGTGGCGGATATGTCGTCGCTAGTCGTAACGGTTACTACAACATCTGACTCCGAAGTCACGGTGTAGGCGATGGGGAGGGACTGCTCCGTCAGCATCATCACCTCGTCATTTTCCACCATATATTCATCGGAGATAGTAATGACGGGCGGCTGGGGAATCAAGTCTTCGAGAGCTTTCTGGATGGCCGTGAGGATTTCGCCGTAGTCCTTCAACCCCTTGATGGCGCCGAGGATGTCCAAGATGGATTTGCTGACATTGTCATTGATCGTGGTGTCAATATCGCCGAGTTTCGAGACGATTCCCTCTATCTTTGTGATGAGCCCGTCGTCGTCCAGGCTGGCCTTTATGCCCAGGATCGTGGTCTTGATTTCGTCCAGGGCCGTCTTGGCGTCGGCGAGACCGGAGTTGAGCGCGCCATTGATGAGGTCTAACTTTCCTTCGAGGCTAATCGATTGGTCCTGTATGGCCGTGTCGATGGCATCGAGTTTCTCTTCCATCGTGCCTTCCAGACTTTCAATGGCTTGCAGAATCAATTTCTGACCGGCGTTCGCATCGGCTAGGCCGCTGGTCACGGCCGCTTCAATCAACCCGAGCTTGGTATCCAGGTTGGTGGTTTGTCCCTTAATGGCCGTCTCTATAGCGTCGAGCTTCTCTCCCATTTCCCCGTCCAACGATTCAATCGCCTGTTGGATCAACCCCGTCGCTTCTCGACTATCAGCCAAATTGCGTTCGATGGCAGATGAAATCAAATCCAGTTTAGTTCCTAAACCTAAAGTCTCGCTCTGAATAGCCGTCTCGATGGCTTTAAGCTGCTCCTCGATCGAGCCTGTCAGCGATTCGATGGACGTTTGAATCAACTTCTGCTGTGCCTTTTCATCGGCAAATCCTTTTGCAACCGCCACCTCGATGAGCGCCAGTTTTGTTTCCAGGCTAGTCGTCTGGCTTTTGACGGCAGTATCGATGGCCTCAAACTTCTCGGCCATCGTGCCGGAAAGTGATTCCAGTGCTTTAAGAATCATTTCCTGCCGGGCATCGCTATCGGCGACGCCGTCGGAAATGGCCGACTCAATCATCGTCAGTTTCCGCGTCAACGCATTGTTGGCGTCGGTGATGGCCTCGATGATTGTGCTGAGATCCGACTTCATATTGATGACAATCTTAACTGGTTCGGGTTCGCAAGCTGTGAACACAAACGGAGCGACAGGAGCCAATACACAAACGGCGCCCAGCAAGCTGATCGGAAGGAGTCGTTTCATTTTCATAGACTTCATAGTAGGAAATAACTGAGATTTAGGCGAGTATACAAATATACTTTTTTTTTATTTATGATAAGTATCACGCTTAATCATTTATTACCCGTTATCCTCGAGTGGTCAGGTTCCTTCCATAACATGGTGGTGGCTAGGCCATCCTCAATGGCCGATTGTTGTCTGACACGAGTAACCCTGAAATGAAAGAACCGCTATGACAAATCTGATAAAGCATCTGATTATTAGCATTTTCCCGCTTTGCCATCTATTGCCTGTCGGAGCTCGAAACCGAGGAAGGCTTGCGACCTGATGGACATCAATCTTATGGATCATATCATATTGGCGGATGACTGCTATTTCAGCTTCTCGGGAGAAAAAGTGTTTGAATACGATGGAACAGTTGAATAAAGTCGAGCTGATAGGCATTGTGGGAAGTGTCTACGTCAAGGATTTCGGGAACATGAGTTGCGTCAACTTCAGTGTCGCCACCAACGAGGAAACAGGGAAACATTTGAAAATTAATATATTACAGAACCAAGCTGTGGCAAGCCCTTGGGCCGTCTCTGGAGTACGTATCTGAGCAAGGGAAAAAAACATCGTCCCCGGGCTGGGCCTCAGACCATGCCGCCGTGAATACAATATTCAGTTATTGACAGGCAGGTTGACCCAGGTCTCGTTTGCCCAGCCAACCGTGCGGCCGATACCCCTAACCTCACCGCGGATGCCTTGCTCCTGAAGTTCACGGAACCCCTGTTCACCGGGCTTCAGGTCAAGGAAAGGAAGGAGGTAGCATCCGTGGTCCAACAGCACTGACTGTACTTCCGCCGCAGGGACTTCCGAAGGATGACGGCCGGAACGGGCCGCGATCGCGGCAAGCGCGCCTGCGGCCTGCCCGAGTCCGAGCAGTACCGGCTGCAACCGTACCGCTCCGTTCATCTCCCAGTCCACCGACACGGCCTTGTCAGCAACAAGAAGATCCTCCACTGAAACCGGTATCACGACGCCCAGGGGCACGCTGAAGGAAGGTATGGAGCCGAAGCTAAGATGTGACAGTTCCCTCCACCCGGGGTTGGCATAGTGGTGGTGATCGACCGGATAGTCACCTACCGCGACCGCCCGCATGTATAGGTCATAGGAATAAGGATGACGCGCGGCATCAACAGTCATGGTGTCGCGGCCGGCGATACGCCGGGCCTCTCGAAAGTATGGGTAGAAAGGAAGCCCGTCTACGGTCGGGAAAACGTCGTCGGCAACCCCGATCCTCGTATATCCCAGGTCGTGCTGAATGAAATAGACGAATCCGAGAGTACGAGATTTTGCCTGCCTGAACGCCTCTGAACGCTCCTCAGGCGTCAAGGCCAGGTAATCCACATAGTAGTCATTGCCGTATATGGGCCAGTTGAGCATGATATATCCGTCCGGCAAGCGGCCGTACGAGAGCATCTGCTCAGGACTCCACAGTTTCTGTCCCTTCGGGTTGTTCCCGTCAATATCCTCGGCCAGAGGGTTCAAACAACAGTTCCGATAGAATTCGGCGTCATAGCCTTCCGGCATTTCCATCAAGACGTCGTGGTCATATTCCTTAAGGACCGCGACATAGGTCATGTCCTGGACGGTGCGGCCGTCATCCAGCGCTTCCGCACCCACGGAGCGGGCCACATCCCCGAGTTCTGTACCGTCTACCAGGATCCGCGCCTTTACGCGGCTGCCATCCGAGAGACGGAGCATCCAGTCTCCACTTCCCTTTTTGCGGCCGATGCCCGTAACCGTGGTTTCAAATTTCACTTCCACACCGGATTCCTCGGCGATGCCGCTGAAAATACCTGCCCCGACGCGAGGGTTGAAAAGTATGTTTGACACCCAGCCGGAACGGAGAGCATCATAGCCACCGTACCGGGTAGCCAGCGAGTCGGTGAATTCTCCGAATATCCCACCTCGCAGGCGGTAGTTGCCGTCGACGGCACTGACACCTGCGGATGTCAGTACACCTCCGAGCCAGGTCCCTTCTTCCACCACAAGAGTCCTGGCTCCTCCACGTGCCGCCTCTATAGCGGCGGCAGTCCCTCCGGCACCTCCGCCCGCGACCACTACATCATAAGTCCGCGAGCAGGCGGAAAGAGCCATCAGCGCGCAAAACATTACAAGATACCTATTCATCTATCTCACTTTTCCACAAATATAGAATTATACTGGAACATAGCAGGATCTTTTTGTGGCAGAAGCAATGTGATTCCGAGATTATCCGCCTGCAGGTGACACTATTTCAGCCTTTTACAAAACTAAAATAATCTTTTTTTCGTAGTTTTGTCAATAATGGACAACTAATTATAAAACTAACAATGTTGGAAAAATTAGACACCCTAGGGGCATGCCTGCTGGCCGTGCTGATGGCCGGTACCTTTCTCTTCTTTGTAATTGCCCACGCAATCGGCTTCCAGTACTGCAAAAAACTCTTCGGTACCCGACGGATCACCCAGCAAAACCAGGAGATTCCTCTGGAGGGCAACCTGTTCGCAGCCTGCTACATCCGAACCAATCAGCCGCGCGTCCTGGATCAGCACATCCATCACGAGTTGCCGGCGGCTTTCCTTTACCGCTGGTACAGCGAAGGAAAACTGAAACTCGTGCAGCAAAAGCCCGCAATGGATATCGTCAACTATCTCTCCATCCAGAAAGACGCTGTCATCCGTGATAAGGAAGAAAACAGTTTGTACCAGAAATTCTGTGAAGCTTCCGGGGAAGACGGGCTGCTGGGAGTTGATGAAGTGTATGAGTGGAGCTACAGACATCCCGGCGATCTTTATGGCTATAAACCGGAAGACAAAGGAAAGGAATGGTTCCAAAACCGGAGAATGATCGAGCCCGATAATCCGAAAGACAAGCTGACGAATCTGGGCATACGGATACGCTCCCTCACGCCAGAAGGAGCAGCGAAAGCCCGTGGACTGGTTGAGCTGCAAAACTTCCTGCAGGCTCAGGCTGAAGACAAACCCTGTGACCCGGTCGATACCAACCGGATAGATGATTTGTTATGCTATGGCCAGTTCTTCGGCATCGCCGACAAACTGGCTGAAAAGTGGAGTACGCATCTGAGCAAAGAAAAAACCATCGTCGTAGGGCTATGCCGTGACCTGGCGCAAGCGTTCTTCGACGGAAACAACGATGCGACCGATTAAGTCGAATAGGTGCACTCATCTGGCCGCGGAGATTGGCCAGCCCATGTGATTCCAACGCCTCCGAGCGAAGCGAGTTCAGGGTGTCTGAGGGGAACGCCCCTCAGTCCCCCATAGGGGGTGCAGGGGGGTAGATAGGGACCGCAAAAAGGCCACCGGCAGAGCCGATGGCCTTTTTGTGGTCCCAGTAGGGCATGATCCTACGACCCCCTGATTATGAGTCAGATGCTCTAACCAACTGAGCTATGGGACCTGGTTTCCCGATTCAAAGGTCGGGAAAATTTTTTTAAAGTGCAATTAAACTCACACTTTGATCTCAACCTCGACACCCGAAGGAAGCTCGAGCTTCATGAGAGCGTCGACAGTCTTGGCATTGCTATCATCAATGTCAAGGAGCCTGCAATAGGCGTCGAGCTCAAACTGCTCGCGGGACTTCTTGTTGACGAAGGTGGAGCGGTTGACAGTGAATATCTTCTTGTTGGTAGGGAGCGGAATAGGACCGTTCACCTTAGCACCAGTAGCCTTCACTGTGTCCACGATCTTGGCGGCTGACTTGTCAACCAGCATGTGATCGAATGACTTGAGTTTGATTCTGATCTTTTGACTCATATCAAAAACTGATTTTAAATATTCTTAGTAAAAAACTTCGCGCTAATCCTCATCGTCGAGGAAATGACGGGTGCTGTACCCGCTCTTCTCCACGATTTCTTTGGCGAGGTTAGTCGGAACCTCGGAGTAATGATCGAACGACATCGTGCTTGTGGCGCGTCCGGAGGACAAGGTCCTGAGGACTGTCACATAACCGAACTGCTCAGCCAACGGGACAAAGGCCTTGACAACCCTGGCGCCATTGGAAGTGGAATCCATGGCCTGGATCTGACCGCGGCGGCGGTTGAGATCCCCAACGATGTCACCCATGTAGTCTTCGGGGGTCACAACCTCCAGAGACATAATAGGTTCCAGGAGCACAGGCTTGCACTTGGGGCAGGCATGGCGGAAAGCCATACGAGCCGCCATCTCGAAAGACAACTGGTCGGAATCCACAGGGTGGAAAGATCCGTCAATGACGGTCACCTTCATGGCCGGGACCTCATAGCCCGCGAGGACACCATTTGCCATAGCGGACTTGAATCCTTTCTCGATGCTCGGGATGAACTCCTTGGGAATATTTCCTCCCTTCACCTCGTTGATGAACTGGAGACCAGTCACCCCCTCGTCGGCGGGACCGATCTCGACGATGATGTCGGCATATTTACCACGGCCGCCAGTCTGCTTCTTGAACACCTCGCGATGCTGGACAGAAGCTGTGATGGCCTCCTTGTAGTTGACCTGGGGAGCACCCTGGTTGATCTCGACGCCGAACTCCCTGCGGAGGCGGTCGACGATGATGTCCAGGTGAAGCTCACCCATACCGCTGATTATAGTCTGGCCAGTCTCGACATCAGATCTCACAGTGAAGGTGGGATCCTCCTCAGCGAGCTTGCCGAGAGCGATGCCGAGCTTGTCCAGGTCGGTCTGGGTCTTCGGTTCGACGGCGATTCCGATAACAGGATCGGGGAACACCATCGACTCGAGAATAATAGGATGGTTCTCGTCACAAACCGTGTCACCGGTACGGAGATCCTTGAATCCCACAGCCGCGCAGATGTCCCCAGCCTCCACAAAATCAATAGGATTCTGGTGGTTGGAGTGCATCTGGTACAGCCTGGCGATTCTTTCTTTCCTGGCGGTGCGCACATTGTAGACATACGACCCGGAGTCGACACGTCCTGAATACACCCTCAAGAACGCGAGGCGGCCCACAAACGGATCCGTGGCGATCTTGAACACGAGGGCGCAGAACGGCTGGTCGGCCGAGGGGAGTAGATCCTCCTCTTTGCCGGACCTGGGGTTGGTACCCTTGACGACACCTTTGTCAAGAGGTGAAGGGAGGTAACGCATCACGGCGTCAAGGAGGAATTGGACTCCTTTGTTCTTGAACGACGAGCCGCAGCATGCAGGGACAATCTGCATTGAGATCGTTCCTTTGCGCAATGCCGCTATAATCTCATCGTCAGTGAGGGAGTCAGGATCCTCGAAGAACTTCTCCATGAGCGCCTCGTCACATTCGGCGGCAGCCTCAATGAGTCTGTTCCTCCAAGTCTCGACCTCTTCCGCCATCTCTGACGGGACATCCTTAATCTCGTAATTGACCAATTCCTCGCCGGAATCATAAATGATAGCCTTGCGGGAAATCAGGTCGACTATTCCAAGGAACTTGTCCTCAGCTCCGATAGGGAGGCAAACGGGGACTGCCTTGGCTCCGAGTTTGGTACGAATCTCCTCAACACATGCGAGGAAATCCGCCCCCACGCGGTCCATCTTGTTCACATAGGCAATCTTCGGAACTCCATACTTGTCGGCTTGACGCCAAACAGTCTCGGACTGGGGCTGAACCCGCCCGACGGCGCAGAAAGTGGCGATCGTGCCATCGAGGACACGCAGTGAGCGCTCTACCTCGACAGTGAAGTCCACGTGGCCGGGAGTGTCGATCAGGTTGATCTGATACACCTTGCCCTGATAGTGCCAGAACGCCGTAGTGGCCGCGGAGGTGATAGTGATACCACGCTCCTGCTCCTGCACCATCCAGTCCATCGTCGCGGCGCCATCATGCACCTCACCGATCTTGTGTGTCTTACCGGTGTAGTACAGGATACGCTCAGACGTGGTCGTCTTACCGGCATCAATGTGAGCCATGATGCCGATATTCCTGGTGAAAGTCAGATCCCTGTCAGATGCCATCCGTGAAAAAGATTAGAAACGGAAGTGAGCGAACGCCTTGTTGGCCTCCGCCATCTTGTGCATATCCTCTTTCCTCTTGAAAGCGCCACCTTCGTTGTTGTAGGCGGCAACTATCTCCGCACAAAGTTTTTCTGCCATAGAGTGGCCGGAACGTTTGCGGGCATAGCCGATCATGTTCTTCATGGAGAGCGATACTTTCCTTTCCGGACGCAACTCTGTAGGCACCTGGAAGTTGGCACCTCCTACACGACGCGACTTGACCTCGATCTGAGGGGTCACGTTTTCGAGAGCCTTCCTCCAAATATCCAGAGGAGCCTTGTCAGAATCTTTCATCTTCTCGCCTACCATGTCGATGGCATCGTAAAAAATAGAATACGCGATACTCTTCTTCCCCTGCAGCATAAGATTGTTCACGAAGCGAGTCACCTCAACATCATGAAACTTAGGATCAGGAAGTAGAATTCTCTTCTTAGGCTTCGATTTTCTCATTTTGAGTAAAAATTAAAGGTGATAAAAAAACAGGAACTACTTCTTGGACTTCTTCGGCCTCTTGGCGCCATAGAGGGAACGGGACTGGGTCCTTCCTTCCACACCAGCGGTGTCCAAAGCTCCACGAAGGATGTGGTAACGCACACCGGGAAGGTCCTTCACACGACCGCCGCGAACCAGCACGATGCTGTGCTCCTGGAGGTTGTGACCTTCGCCCGGGATGTAGGCATTGACCTCTTTAGAGTTGGTAAGGCGTACCCTGGCGACCTTCCTCATCGCTGAGTTAGGTTTCTTAGGAGTCGTCGTGTAGACACGCAGACATACGCCCCTCTTCTGAGGGCAAGCGTCCAACGCACGAGACTTGCTTTTGACTTCAAGACTCTCGCGTCCTTTGCGAACTAACTGTTGAATTGTTGGCATA
Organism: uncultured Bacteroidia bacterium; assembly: GCA_902785575.1. Lineage (GTDB taxonomy): Bacteria > Bacteroidota > Bacteroidia > Bacteroidales > UBA932 > Cryptobacteroides. Next base: position 67,913 of record CACZZF010000006.1, read on the forward strand.
AATGATTGTAAATCTATTATTTATGTTTTTTCCCAAATATTTTGGGGCTGCAAATTTACAGAATAATCTTCAAATCACCAAAGTTTCATGTCAATTTGATTGCGTCAAAGAACTTTGCAATTGACGGATTTTCACTATCTTTGAATATGTTTATTCATCGACTTCCCCTCCTCATGGCCGTGATGATGTCGGCCTTCTCGTTTCTTTTGACTGCCCAGCCGGCGGCAAGGGTTTCATTCAACGAAAGTTGGACATTCTCAAAAGACGGCGTCACTAAAGTCGTTGACCTGCCTCATGACTGGGGCGTGGACGGACCTTTCGACATTAATTATCCCGGCGAGACCGGAAAGTTGGCCTGGTGGGGCAAGGCGGAATACACGAAGACCTTGACGGTCCCGGTGGTTCGACAAGCTCACCAACCGGTTGCTGAGCCTGTCGAAGCAGCCGAAGGACCCGCCCGCTATTTCCTTGACATTGACGGAGCCATGTCCTGGGCGAAAGTCTTTTGCAACGGGAATCTCGTCACGGAATGGCCATACGGTTACGCATCATTCAGGGCGGACCTTACCCCTTATATTAAAGAAGGTGACAATGAGATCAAGGTCACCCTTGACAACCCTGAGGAGTCCAGCCGATGGTATCCTGGCGGAGGAATTTACCGCAATGTCTGGCTCACCGCGGCCCCTGCCGTGGGAGTCGCCCATTGGGGAACTTACATGACCACCAAGGGCGACAAAGCCACACTGCAGATCAGCCTGCGCAATAGCCAGGAGTCAACCCAAGGTGTTGTCCGGACGGAAATTTTTGAATATGAAGGGAATACGGTAATCGCATCTGCGGAGACCCTCGTCGAATCTATCACCGATTCGACCATCGTGACGCAAGAATTCGACCTCACCGGCGCCGTCCGCTGGAGTCCGGAACACCCGAACCTGTATCGCGCCGTCACGACCGTTATCGCCGGAGCGGCCTCCGAGCTTAGGCCGTACTCAGCCGCAGCAAGCCCTGAGCTGCGTCGAAGGGCGAAGCGAGGATGGACGCAGCCGGGCTCGGACGGCCGTCCGGCAGACAAAGTGGGAGATAGCGAGAATGGACGCGGCATTAGACCGGACAGCCAGCCGGCAGACGCTGAGGAAAAGTATGTGACCGTATTCGGACTCAGGGATATTGAGTACAGGGAAGACGGGATATACATTGACGGCGTGAAGACGTTCCTGAAGGGAGTCTGCCTCCATCATGATGCCGGCGCTCTCGGAGCCGTCTGGAACAACACCGCCTGGGAACGCAGGCTCAAAATGCTCAAGGAGATGGGCTGCAACGCCATCCGCACCTCCCACAATCCTCCCGCTCCGGAACTCCTCGACCTCTGCGACCGCATGGGCTTCGTCGTTATGGACGAGCTGACCGACACCTGGACCGTGCCCAAGAAGCCCAACGGCTACGCCCTGCTATTCAACGACTGGGCGGACAAAGACCTGGTCGCCATGATCCACAGGGACCGCAACCACCCTTCAGTCATCCTCTGGAGCATAGGCAACGAGACTGGTGAGCAGGGCTATCCAGACCTTTACCATATTCCCGCACATCTTACGGAAATATGTCATACTGAGGATCCTACGAGACTGACCACCTTCGGGTCCGACAACCCCTGGGCCTCCGAGCAGGAGTTCCGCAACACTATGGACATCTACGGCTTCAACTATAAGCCCCACCTTTACTCCAAGTTCCACGAAGCCAATCCCGGAAAGCTTTATCTCGGAAGCGAGACGGCCTCGACCATCAGCTCCAGAGGCGTGTATTTCTTCCCCATAGAAGAAGACCCGAGAGGCAAAGAGTTCAGTGAGAAGGACTTCCAGGTCAGCTCTTACGATCTTCACACTGTCCCATGGGGTCAGATACCAGAGCAGGAATGGGAGCTCGAGGACGCCAATCCGACATGTCTCGGGGAATTCGTCTGGACCGGATATGACTATCTCGGCGAGCCGACTCCTTACAACAGGGACCTTACCATCCTGACAAACTTCCATGACCCGGAGACCAAAGCAAAGGCCGAGAAAGAGATCGCTGAGAAAGGCGTAGTGTCCACGCCCTCAAGAAGTTCCTATTTCGGAATAATCGACCTCGCGGGATTCCCGAAAGACCGCTATTGGCTCTACCAGGCACGTTGGTCCGACAAGACCGTGCTTCATGTGCTCCCGCATTGGAACTGGGAAGGACGCGAGGGAGAGGTGACCCCTGTCCATGTCTATACCAATTGCGACAAGGTCGAGCTGTTCGTCAACGGGGAATCCAAGGGAACTCTAGATAGGGCTGACAAGCAGTATCGCCTCCGCTGGGACGATGTTGTCTACCAACCCGGTAAGATCGAGGCGATCGGCTGGAAAGACGGCAAAAAAGTCGCCTCGGAGACAGTCAAGACAGCCGGACCCGCGAGCAAGATCAAGATGTCCCTTGAGAAAGGTTTCGGAGAGGGGGACATTTATTATATTGACGTCAAACTGACTGATAAAAAGGGAATATTCAATCCGAGGGCTTGCGATGAACTGAAGTTCAGTGTTAAAGGACCCGGTGAGATCCTGGCGGTTGACGCCGGCGACCCGACCTGCCTGACACCATTCCATTCGGACAAGATCAAAGCGTTCAATGGGCTGGCATCAGTCATCATCAAGACAAAGCCCGGATCCAAGGGCAAGATTATAGTCACAGCCACCTCTGAAGGTTTGAAAAAAGGCAAAATCCGGATCAAGGTCTGATATTATAGAAATAATTAATTATCAATATATTAAAAACCGTTCTTATATGAAACGAACATTTTTGATCGCGATGGCGGCACTGTTTTGCCTAGCCGCCTCCGGACAGGAAAAAGTGACTAAGGCGAACTATGCCCTAGCTGAAAGGTTCTCGGCTAAGAGGGTGAATCAGATGGTATTCTCCACCAGGGTAACCCCTCGCTGGTTCAAGGAAGGCGACAGGTTCTGGTACGAATGGCAGTCACCAAAAGGGACGAACTACTACATTGTCGACCCTGTGAAAGGAACCAAGACCGAGGTCTTTGACCTTGAGAGACTGGCCATGGAACTCACTGAGATTGTGAAAGATCCGTTCGACGCCCAGCATATTCCTATCACCAGTTTGAAGCTCAAGGACGACAAGGTCTTCACCTTCGACATCCGCAGCACTCAGGACAAGCCGGCGAAGCCTGACACTTCCAAGGCCAGCACCGCGAGAAGAGGCGGCAGAGGCGGTGGTGGTGGCGTTGGTGGATTTGGAGGCCCTGGCGGCCCCGCGATGCCCGGAAGATCCGAGAAAATGGTCTTCCATTTCGAATATGACTTCGCCACCGGCACTCTTAAGAACGTGACCGAGGAAAAAGAGAAGGAGGATGAGAACCAGAAGTATCCGATGTGGGCGACCATCTCCCCTGACGGGACTCTCGGCGTGTTCGCCAAGAACAACAATCTCTGGATCATGGACTCTACCAACTTGAGGAAAGCCGCCAAGGATCCCAAGGACAGCACGATTGTCGAGTTCCAGCTGACCAAGGACGGAGTCAAGGATTTCGGCTACGGATACAACTTCTCAGGTGGTGACGACACTGACACTACCCGTCGCACCAACGCCGGAATCCTCTGGTCGCCCGACTCCAAGCATTTCGCGGTAAGCAGGTCTGACGACAGGGAGATCAAAGACCTCTGGGTCATAAATTCCGTGGCCGGCAAACGCCCCAGGCTCGAGACCTACAAGTACCAAATGCCCGGCGAGCCCAGCCCGAAGGAATATCTGTATTTATATACGGTGAACGGTACCGACGCCACATGCAAGCCGATCAAAATCAACGCTTTCAAGGATCAGGACTTCAGCATACTGAGGGCCCGCAGGTTCGCCAAGGACAACTACGAGGACTATGTCACGAGCAAGTGGCTCGGCGACAAAGACGGATTCTACATCCTTCGACGTAGCCGTGACCTCAAGAGGGCCGATCTCTGCTGGGTGGGAGTGGATTCCGACTCAACTAAGGTCATCATCCCGGAGCGTTCCAACACCTACATCGAGACAAAGACCCCGTTCTTCATCAAAGACGGGAAGCAACTGATCTGGTGGTCCGAGCGTAACGGTTGGGCCAACCTCTATCTCTACGACAAGGACGGCAAGCTCATCAGGAAGATCACCGACGGGGCCTTCCACGTCGATAACGTGATGGGTGTCAATGAGAAGGAAGGCTATGTCCTGTTTAGCGCCTGCGGCGTGCAGAAGGACGAGAACCCTTACCAGATGCACACCTACAGGGTACCTCTCACCGGTGGCGCTATCCAAAAACTCGACATGGACGACATGGATGTCCTCTCGACCGCGAGTGACGACGCCAAGTTTTTCGTGGCCAACTACTCAAGGGTTGACTACACTCCCGGCGTGGCTCTCTATGGGGCTACCGGCCGGAAGATCCTCGACCTGGAGACCGCTGACCTCAGCCTCCTGCTCGAGGCCGGCTACAAGTTCCCGGAGCGTTTCAAGGTCAAGGCAGCTGACGGTGTGACCGACCTCTATGGTGCTATGTACAAGCCATTTGACTTCGACTCAACCAAGGTCTATCCGATTTGCGACTATGTCTATCCCGGCCCGCAGGTCGAGGCCAACAACATCTCCTGGAGCAAGGGCTTCACCAGGGTTGACAGATTAGCTCAGCTCGGAATCATCGTCATCACCGTGGGTAACCGCGGCGGCCACCCCAACCGCTCGAAGTGGTACCACAACTACGGCTACGGCAACCTTCGCGATTATGGTCTTGAGGATCAGAAATATGCCATCCAGCAGATCGGCGCCCGTTTCCCCTTCGTCGATCTTGACAGGGTCGGTATACACGGCCACTCTGGTGGCGGATTCATGAGTACCGCCGCTATCCTTAAATATCCCGACTTCTTCAAGGCGGCCGTTTCCTGCGCCGGTAACCATGACAACAGCATCTACAACCGCTGGTGGAGCGAGCAGCACCACGGAATCCTGGAGAGGGTTGACAAAGGCGACACCACCTTCGTCTACCACATCGACACCAACCAAGAGCTGGCGAAGAACCTCAAAGGCCACCTGATGCTGGTCCACGGCGATGTCGACAACAATGTCCATCCCGGCAACACGATAAGGGTAGTTGACGCCCTCATCAGGGCCAACAAGCGTTTCGACATGCTGATCCTTCCGGGCCAGAGACACGGTTTCGGTGACATGAACGAATATTTCTTCTGGAGAATGGCCGACTACTACTCCGAGTGGCTCATCGGCGACTCCGAACGCTACAAAGTCGACATCACGCAGCTGAATAACGACTGACCCTTGTCATCCTGAGCGCAGCGAAGGATCTTTATCACGTTCAGAATGACTTCGAGAATTAAACTGATTATCATATTGCTGGTGATAGCTGTCGGAGCCCTATGTGCTCCGACAGTATCATCATATCCTCGGAAATCAGGCAAGTGGAGGCAGGATTACAGGACATTATACTATTCCGATTCTGTGCTGACCATCAAAGGGGACTCTATACATACTGTCATGGCCGCGGCTCCTGGGAACCATATCGTCAGCATTGTTGTGAATGATGAACAAAAGCGCGTACACGAAAGAAGAGTATGGCTGGCGAGTATACTCGCTATCTTTATCTTAGGGGGCCTGGGTGTTCTGATTTATTCAACGTTAAAACGGCGCTTAATACAACAACTTCGCATAGATCTGGATAAGAAAACCGGGACAATTGGACAAATGCAGGAAGAACTCAAGTCTCTCGACAAAAAATCAGATGCGATATCCGCGACTTTAGACACCATCCTTAAACAGAATATTGAGACAATCCGCAAATTGACGGATGAAAGTCAGTCTCTAGGTCGAAAAGAAAACACAGACTTTTATCCTGATAAACTCGAGGAATTACAGGGCAAGATTGACTCTATAAGACTGACCTTGGACAGGCTGCACAACAGGGTACCCATTCAGGAAGGTCTTGAGAAGACTTTGGATGCCGCAAAGGACGGAATCATGTCAAAAGTCCGAAAAGCGTTTGGAGAATCTTTGGATGAGAGCGATTACCAAATCTTGTCAGGAGTCTTTGCCGGACTGACCGCCAAAGAGATCGGTTTCATGACAGGACTCGCTCCGGGGACAGTCCGGACCAGAAAGAGCCGCCTAAAAGATCGAATAAAGGGTCTCCCGGAAGACCAGGATAGGGACTCGATTCTTGATTATTTCTCCAAATAACCAGCCATGTAACGCACCCCTGTTACGCAACCCACAACATATCAAGGCGTTACAAAAACAATTGTAACGCCTAAAATTTGTTTGAACCGCCCGATTCCCCGACCTTTACAATTAAATCAAAAAAACTTCAAGATGAAAAAGAAACACTTCTCATTTTTGCTCGTCACAATAGCATCTATGGGGCTTCCGTGTTTGCCGGCCTGTTCAAATGTGCAGGTCGGCAAACACGCCGTAAAAGAAATCATTGTCGGACAAAACGAGCTTTCCTCCCTAAAAATACCGGCCACATCCGACACTTTATGTAAAGAAGAAGGTAATTTAAATATGATAACGCACATCTCCGGAAACAACCTCTGCAAACTTTATTATAAAGAGACCATTCGCCCTCTTAAGTTTGAGATCTGGAACATGGACGGAGATTCGAAACTATATTCTTATGATGCCGGTGACGATCTCCCGTTGATGCCTTTTGCCACTTTTAGTCAGGATTATCTTACTCTTCACGACATCTTAAGCCAGAAAACTGTTGTTATAAACATAGCCGAGGCTTCGGAGAACATAGAATATGTCCCCGTGAACAGGCCTTCAGATATCAACTCTTCCAGAATTCTCCCTTGGGGAGAACGGCTGGTGTTTCTAAATGATTATTCCTTCGTAGATGGTATCCCCAGAGTTTTATTTAGCAATAGGAAATGGAATTATAAAGAAAAGAAAAACTATCGATTTAATTCCACCAATGTTGTACATGGAACCTTGATAAGAAAAGAAGACCTGTCAAAAATCGCCTACATCCCTTCAAACGACAATACAATTGAATTACTTGACAATAAAGGACGAAAAGAGACCCTTCTTATCTTCTATCACGAAAAAAAACAAGGGATTGGATCTTTTGATAATAATGGAATAACGGTTTACGCTTATAAATTTCCTCCTGTTCCTTGTTTCTCAAGCGCTTGTGCCGGAAAGAACTCTTTTATAGCAGGTTACGTTGACGATAACGGGAACCACTCTATTGTGATTCTTGACTGGGACGGAAATCTCTTGGGCGGTTTTAATGTGAATGGCGAGATATTAGATTTATCCTTCTCGGAAGACGAGAATACTATTTATTCCTACGAACATATAGGAAACTACGAGTATTTGATAGCATACAACTCCCCTCTAAAATGAATAATTTATTTCGCTTGATTAGCCTTACGGCTATCCTGACTCTTGGATTTATTCCCATACATGCGCAAAATTTCATGATAAAAACAGAGTCTGACTTTGGTAAATCCGTGATTTTTGCAGATGGCATGCGGTCTCTGGACGATCCAGGCTACACTTATACCAAACTAGATGAACAACGACTCGTAATACGGTACAAAACATTCCTATCATTTGCAGACAATAAAGATGAAGGCCTGAGAGATGACATGATACTTCAGGTTGGTGGCAGAATCTCCAAGTATTACTCACCCTTGCTGCACTCCGCGGATTCTGCGCTTCATACTGGTGGCCAACAGATGACCTTGAGAAATAATTTGTTCTCAAAAGCGAATCCGGTTTTCATTAATGACTGCTACTACACAGATCTTTCTTCCGGAACTCTCACTTTTGTCTGCCGTCTTGTGACTGAAGATTATGAATACACAGAGACACTTTCTCCTATTGACTGGACAATAAGCGATGACACAAAGCTGGTTTGTGGCCACGAATGCCGGAAAGCCACGGGCAGATTCAGAGAGCGAACCTATGAGGCGTGGTTTACTGAAGATATTCCTTCGTCTGTCGGTCCATGGAAACTCAGAGGCCTACCTGGAGCCATCCTCTTTGCTGAAGACACAGACGGATTGTGCCGTTTTGAAGCGATTTCCGTCACTTACACTCCTGATATTATTGAGAAAACGGAATATCCTTATATCAAGATAACAAGAAAGGAATATGCGACAATGCTCAAGCAATACTTCAAGACTCCAGGAAGATTCAGAAGCATGCACATGAGCATGGCGCCTGGGATTAAAGTCATACCGGCAGGTAAAGAAACACCTCTTAGAAGTATCGTCATCCTTGAAAAAGATTGATACCATCATCGTTATCTTAATGATAACATTCTCATTCCCGTCAAATGGCCAGAGTATCAAAGGAAGAATTATCGACGCCAATGACGGGAAACCTCTCGCCGGTGCCATCGTCAGGACTACAGCCGATGATGGCAGCACCATACAGTACTCCATGTCAGATTCGGAAGGAATTTTCACGATCATAGCAGGGGCTGATGCCAAGGCCTTGAAAGTTGCCTTTCTCGGGTACAAGGAACAGCAATTCAGCTTTCCTTTCAATAAACACTACGAAATCAGCCTCGAAAGGGAGGCGGAAAAGATAAAGGAAGCAGTGGTTCAGGCCAAGAAAGTCCAGATGGCCGGGGACACGACAATTTACAATGTGAAGGCGCTTACCACAAGGGACGACCTGGTGTTGGGAGACGTGCTGAAAAGGATTCCGGGAATAGAAGTCACCGCCTCCGGCCACCTAAGAGTGGACGGAAAGGATCTGGGCAAGTTCTATGTCAACGGTAAAGACGTTCTGGAAGGCAACTATAACCTTGCGACAAAAAAACTCTCCGTGGATGCGGTGAAAAAGGTGGAAGTCCTACGGAACCACCAGTACATCAAGATGTTGCAAGACATAAAAGAGTCCGACCAAGCGGCCGTGAATATTATTTTGGACGAAAAAGCGAAAGGGAGGGTCAACGCTATTGGCTCATTCAGTGGAGGATATCAGACAGAGCCTCCGCTTATTCCCAATTCGGAAAGCCTAACGGCCTTTTATTTAGGAGACGGATTCTCATCGGTAATGGACACCGGCTTCGACGCAAGCGGGAAACCTTCAAGAGACATTACATATTATAGGCTCCCAATCTCAGATAACCGCTATTCCATCCAGAGCAAACTGAATATGGCCTCCGCAAAAGCTCCGCTGAGTGATGCCAGATCCCTTTTCAACAAATCCTTCGACTCAAGGTCCGTGAACACCCTGACCCCCTCGGATAACATCAAACTTGGGGCAACTGTATCGTATTCATGGGATGAAAGGACTTCGTCTGACACCAGGACTTCTCTTTATCATATTGAAAACCAAGGCGACAGGACAATCGTCCGGGAAGAGGAACGACTTGAGAGGAACAGTAAACTGACAGGACGGCTCTCCTATTCAGACAATGCCAGCCGACACTACATCAGCGATGCCTTGTTCGCTGACATGGGCAGGAATCTCGGACTGGCAGATGTGTCCGGAGACGACATCAGGAGCCAGCGTGGAGACCGAAACACCTGGGACGTGAATAACAACCTCAACGCTCTGTTCAAGACTAAATCCGGCAAGGCGCTGGGCATGAGAAGCTACACACAATTGTCAGGTTTCGTTGAGAGCTTGGACATACTGACAGGTCCACAAAGACAGGACATACGATCTTCCGCCATCTTCGAGGACTTGGCGTTCAGCAGCATAAAACGCAGCCGAAGGAACATCACAGCTTCTCTTCAACCGGTATTGAAATGGACCTTCTTCGAAAGAGCCTCTTCCCTTCAGGGAATATCCGAAAAAGAGGTCCCTGGGCTTAAAAAGGAAAAGTCCCGGGCATCCTATCTCTCCGGAGGAATTGATTGGAGCTTGTTGTTCAGGAAGGGAGCTTTTACCGCCAGCATAGATGGGGATCTTCATTTTGACAGGGCATGCTACGGTTCCCTCGTAATAAGCAAACCGCTATCGGACGAATCGGTTGGGCTAAAATATGAGACGGGACGCGTCGTCGCTTCCACCGGGGGAGGGGTCTCCACTAGACGCCCTGACATCCAAGATCTTGGCTCTGTCCTGATTCTTTACGACTACGACGGCTTGCGCCGGGGTCAGGAATCGCTTGCGTTCCTTCCGGAACGGTATGTTCAAGGGGAGCTGATCTTCAGGGAACCCGTAAATGGTTGGTACATGCGGGCGAACTCGAGGTATAGCAAGACAAGGAGTCTCCTTGGAGGAAGGGATGTACTCGAGAATTACATCTTAAGCTACAACACCGACGAGACAGTAGGACACTGGACGTGGATCAGCTCGGCGGAGATCACGAAGGGAATATATTCTATCAACGGAAAAATCTCAGCGAGATTACTGTATAACCGGTCTTCCTCCATCTTCAAGCAGAACGGGGTCTCCACAAACTATGTCTCAAAGGTGCTGTCCCCGTCGATAGAATTGACAACCTCACCTTTAAGTTTCTGGAATATAACAGGTTCCGCTGTCATAAGCTTTTCCAGGATGGAGTCTGGTGTCGGCTATACCGGCAAAACCAGCAACGCTGTCATATCCTTGACGAACTCTTTCTATCTCAATGAAAGGATCTCCGCCGGAGTCGTCACGGACATCTTCTATAATTCTTCCGTGGACAAGACGGCGGTGTTCCCGGACGCTTTCATCACCTGGAAAGGACCGAAGAAACTCCGGTTGAGGCTTCAGGCAAACAACCTATTGAATATTAGGGAGTATTCTTACGTATCGATAAGTCCCCTAATGGAAACAGCCTACAGTTACCGGATCCGCCCGTTATCGGTTATGCTATCCGCTGATTGGACTTTCTGAGTCCGTCGAAGGGCCGACAACACGCACCGGGGCGGTTGGGGGACTTAAGTAACTGGCCTGGAGAATGCTAATCTAGCGGCTGTAAAGCTGGCGCTCGATAACACGGCGCTTCAGATCGGAGCCATATTCATATTCGCCGACCTCTATCGAATCAAGCAGGTAGAGGTCGGTCCCTTTAAATATCGTTCCCTGAGCGACTTCCCGGATTGAGATAATCTTGTCGATGGACTCTTTGGGTACGATCAGATGGCAAGGAATTATGTAGGCGACAGGATTGCAAGCCACGGCATGGGCCACGGCCCTTACCCCCTTGGGATTATCACAAAGGTTTGCCAACTGGCTGTAGCTAAGAAGCTTAATTCCCTCTCCGGGAAGAATCGGAGTGCCGTCGTCGTGATGGGTCAAGGAATAAAGGCGACGCCAGACATTGAGCTGGAAAGGGGTTCCGAAAAGCCGAAGGTCCTCCCACTTAGTCGTGGCGGACAAGTCCGCGATCTCGTCCATTCCGACCTTGCTGACTACAATCTCGTTAACCGCCCCGTCAGGCAGGCGGCTCACCTGAGCGGCTATTCTCGGAAGATGCCTGAAATCGGCACTGACGGAAGCGATTTTCCCGTCAATCCTAGTGACTACCCATCTGATGTCTTTTTTCATACCGTAAACCCTTGACCTTCAAATATAATCAAATGAAATCAATCTTCCAAAAGGCATTCACTTCACCGATGCGAGGAATGTCGAGGCGGGGAGGCCGGCGGAGTTGACGAGGTTGGCCCTGGTGTAAGGCTCCCAGGCGTAACGGACATAGACCGGATTCTTGACTTCCGGAGCGGAAAGAACAACCCTGTCGCCCTCGAGGCGGCAGGTTGCTTTATGATAAAGCATATCCTTGCCAGCCAGCTCAAAACCAACCACTTCCGGTCCCTCCGAAGGTCTCAGGCCATCACCGTATTCAAAGGTAACGACCACTTCCTGGGCGACCGAAGGCGACGACAAAGGTTCCGACCGCCGACCATTTGCCCGTATAGGGTCGCGAAGCGACAGGGTGGCGGCGGAAGCCTTTGTAACCGCCTTGAACAGCGGCCCTGAGGGCTCTATATTAAAACCATAATCGTTGTGCAACGCCAGCCTAGCGAGCCTTTCCCCCACGGGTTTCTTTTCCTTGTAATGCACATCAGTGGGGTCACCAAGGTCGCTGGAAACGGCCATCCCGAGGTGAGGTCTGCTCTCCAGCAGCCTCCTCTGGCTGTCCCTGAACCAAGGCCAGGAAGGACGGTTCAAACTTGAGAGCTGGACATAGTAAAACGGCATGTCGGAATCCCCGAACCATTCCCTCCAACTGTCAACCAGCAGAGGGAACAGATATTCATGAGCCTCGAAGTTGTGGGCATTGGATTCTCCTTGGTACCAAAGTACCCCGGCGATGGCCGGATGACCGAGCGGAAGTATCGCTGACTCAAAAAGATAGCAAGGCTCATAAGGATGTCTGGCGAACTTGTCTCCCTGCTTGTAAGCAATGTTCTTGGCGGCTCGTTCGCGGGCCCATCCCTGTATGAAATCGTTATTTATCCAGTCCCTGAGAATCACCGGAAACTTCCATTCCAGGGTGTTCCTGTCAATCCATGATTCAGCGGTCGCCCCGCCAACGGCGTTACAGATTATCCCTACGGGAACCTTCAGACTATCACGAAGTTGCTTCGCGAACCAATACCCGATAGCGGACATTCCGGAGGATGGATCCGGAGACGCTGTTTTCCAGCTGGTAGGACGAAGATAAATCAGGTTTTTCACCGAATCAATAGCGCTCTGAGGCCATTCGACATCATAGGTCTCCCAATAGGGCCACTGGTCATATAAACGAAGGTCAGGATCTGTCGAGGCTGCCGCAGCCTCCTTTCCTCCAGTAGCGGAACCAAGCGCGTAACGCATATTTGACTGACCTGAGCAAAGCCAGACCTCGCCAATCGCCACGTTGGAATATTCAAATGATTGGTCCTTGGTGGAAATCGTAAGTCCCAGTCCTGTAGCGGCTTCCATCGATGGGAACTCCACACTCCATTTCCCGTCCAAGCCGGTGACGGTCTTTAAAGTCTTACGTCCCAGTTTGACAGTCACTTTGTCTCCGGCATTGGCCATTCCCTCGATTACTATAGGTCTACGGCGCTGCAGGATCATATTGTCAGAGAACAAAGGCGAGACGGTCAACCCGCCGTAATCGCCGGTTATCTGGGAATAAACTGTCTTGGCCAGCATTCCGTACCCAACCTCGTCAGGATGGATGGCATCGGGAATATGCCAGGGGAAGGGATAAAGCGGGGTGTGGAAGTCAATAAGCTCACAACCAGCCGTTTCCGCCACCACCTTGATGGCTTCTTGTATATCCTCGTGCCATTGCTTTGTACCGGACATGAAGCGATGATGCCGGTCTGCCAGCGGAGAGAGAAGGGCGATTATTATCCTCGCATCGGGATTGGCTTGCTTGCAAGAATCTATCAAAGCGAGATAGTCTCCCACGAAATCATCCCTATAGTTTGGCCAGGAACGAGGGTCGGTGTCATTAACTCCCAGATGGATGACGCAGATGTCTCCAGCGAAGTCCATCGCTTTCCGGTACTCCTCCTGGTCGAAATAAGGCCTGAACGAACGCTTGATAAGTGTCGCTCCGTTCTTCCCGAAATTACCCACCTCATAGTTCTCGCCCAAAAGCACCTGAAGCTGAGATGGATAGGAATAATTCACCCGGTCTTCGATAGCGGCACCATAGGTGATACTGTCTCCAATGCAGGCCACTTTTATCTTTCTGACAGGAGCGCCCAATGATGGCAACACAAGCGCACAAGCGACAACCGCAAGCAGGAATCTTCTCATTCTGAATTATTTAGTTATTGAGGCAACGGAGGAAGAAGTCCTTATATTCGGAGCCGGAATTGGAAATTCTCCCCTTCAACCTCCACACCCGGTTATATATCACATTCTTTTCTTTCTCCATCAAGGCGGAGATCGTGGTACTGGAGAAACCGGCGGCGGTGAAACCGTAGAGTTGGAAGTCTTCTTCCTTCCATGCCGGGAACTCCGACCTGAGCTTGGTCATGACACCATCGTTGGTCTTGTCCAGCATGTCCTCCAGATTTTTCCTGACCTTCTTGTCGCTCCGCAGCCCCTCAACGATGGACTTGACCTCTTTCAAGATCCTGGGCTGGAGGTTGCCGGTACCCTCATAGATGTAATACTGCTCGCAGAGCCGCTCCAAAGCCTGGAACCCAGGGCTGTTGTCATCCTGAGCGAAGCGAAGGATCTCCTCTTCCTTGACCGCCAAACGATCTCTCAAATCCTCAGCTATGCTCATGTACCTGTCCCTCTCGGCGATCTCGGCTTCCAGAAGTCGTTGTTGCTCAGAACGATAATATAGGTAAGCCACCACCACGCCGCCGACTGTCAGAAGAGCCGCCAAAGCCAAAAGCCACATCTTTAGTCTGGCAGAGCGCAACTTCTCAGCCTGAATGTCAGCTTGGCCTTGGAGATATTCCCTCTGACTTGCGGAAACAGCCCCCTCAAGAGCCTCTGATTGAGCCTTGTCGCCATATTCAGTGACCCTCTCCAAAGCCTTAAGCGCTCTGGCGGTGTCACCGGAGCGAGAAGCGATCTGATACTCCCTGAAATCAGCGTCAGCCACATCCTCGTCACTCTCGGCAGAAGCTTTCGCCTCGGAAAGCCACCTTAAAGCCTCCTTCTGTTCTCCCGCTAATGAGTATGAATATGCCAGAATTCCCTTGTCAGCTGAACTCAAAGGATAATGAAGCTCATTGGCCGCTCTGCCGAGCATATCGATCGAGAGTGTAGGGTCAGGATCATCCTTGCTGACCGCAAGGGAAGCATAAGATTCCAGGCATCTCGCTTCCAAAAGGGTATCACGAGACTCATGAGAATCATAGAGAACGCTCTTGAATATATCTTCGGCAGCGTCAAATTTACCGGCTGCCGAATGCGCTTTCCCGATTTCCAGCAGGGTTCTCAGACTTTCGCCCTCCTCACCAGCCGCTTTAAAAGCCTCCGAGGCCCTGGCAAGATACAAGATCTCGTCAGCGGAATTGCCTGACACTCCACTGGTTCTGGCCATGTCTCGGCAAACTTTTCCTTCCAATAACGTCTCACCTGCCTTATCGGCATATTCAAGAGCCTGGGTGTAAGAGACAATGGCGGCTGAATAACTCTTCTCATTGAACTGGGCCCTCCCCAGACAGTAAAGAGCCCGGGCCTTCTGGCTGTCGTCTCCCCTTCTTACGAACCAATTCGCGACCTTGGCCACATCCGTCGAACTGACCGTGTTGACATAGCCCATATCCTCCTCCATCTTGTCCAGAACAGCGTTCATCTGGGTGTCCAGTCCCGTAGAGCAGGAGACCGTTATCAGGAAGAGCAGCGACCAAAGAAGGGCCGTGATTTGAAATCTGTTTATCGCCATGCCTTATTCGTTGTTCCAGCCCTGGGCTTTGACAGGGAGCTCAACGCCTTCAGGAGTGACCAAAACGGCACCCACCTCGGGCTGCGCCAAATGGCCGATGATATCAAAAGTCTGGAACTCCCTGCGGAACTTCTCCGCTGAGAGGATCGGAATAGTGAACAGCAGCCTGTAATCGTCACCCCCATTCATCGCCGCGGATATCGGGTCGATGTCCATCTCTTTTCCGAAAGTGAAACTATTCCCTTCGAACGGGATCTTGTCAGCGTAGACCTTGACTCCGAGTCCGGAGTCCCTGACAAGGCGTTTCAAGGTGTCGGACAAGCCGTGGGAAACCAGATAGCCGTGGGAGGGATATATCCCCGCTTCTTCAAGACCGGCGACAACTCCCGAAGGGATCTCAGGCTTCAAATAGCTACCAATCAGCATCTTGTATTTCTCGAGATCAGGCTGAGCGGAATCGTCCGTTGTCTTCTCGAAAGTCTTCTTCTCACGCTCCAGGATCTGCTGGCCGAGATAGGCGGCCCCGAGACTGCCGGAGACGCAGACCAGATCCTTGCTGCGAGCCTTCACTGTCCGGCCCTTGGTCAACTTAGATTCCTCACCAACCGCAGAAACTACAACAGTCAGCCCATTCGGAGACGGGACCAAGTCAAGATCAATGGTTTTGAATCCATGCTCCTTGGCGGCGACCACAACTCCTCCCCATAAGTCCTTGACATGACTGAAGTCAAGTTTCGCCGAGAGACCCAGCCGGACAGACAGCGTCTGTGGCTTGGCCATGGAGGCATATAGTTCTCCCGCCACCACAGATGCGCATTTGTAGCCAAGATGTTTCAGCGGAAAATAAACAAGGTCAAAATCAATCCCTTCCGTGAATACACGGCTGGAGGATATAACTGTGCCGCCTGGAGTTGCTTCAAATGAGGATTTGTCGGCCTTTTTGAAACCTGTCCCCTCGAAAAGAAGGCCTATCGCCTCTTCCTTGCCATATTCCTTGAAAGACTCTTCTGCCATGGATTCGCTATTTTTTGTGATCAGATATCACAAAATTAGCACATTTTGTTAAATTTGTGGTATTGATAACACTATCCATCATGAAAAGAGCATTCCTATTCCTGATGGCAGCCTTGATGATACTGCCTTCAACCATGTCCGCCAAGAAAAACAAGGTGGCGGATGTCAAAGTCATCTCCTACAATATCCGTCTCGGTGTGGCCAAGGATGGGACCAATTCCTGGGAGTTCCGCTATCCGGCGTCAGCGATGATGATCAATGACCAGAAACCGGACATTTTCGGACTTCAGGAAGCTTATGACTTCCAGGTCAAGTACCTTGAGGATTATTGCGAGGACTACAAGGGTGTCGGTGTTGGCCGTGAGGACGGAAAGCACGAGGGCGAGCACATGTCCATCTTCTACAACAAGAAGACGACCAAGCTTCTGAAATGGGGAACATTCTGGCTGTCAGAGACTCCCGAGGTGCCCTCGATGGGTTGGGACGCCGCCTGCTTCCGTACGGCCACATGGGCTCTTCTTAAAGACAAGGCCAGCGGCAAGAAGTATTACTATGTCAATACCCATCTCGACCATGTCGGCTGGGAGGCCCGTAAGAACGGTCTGAAGCTCATCGTGGACAGGATAGACAGCATCAATCCTAAGGGTCTTCCGATGATCCTGACCGGTGATTTCAACATGAGGATTGACCGTCCCGAGTTTGACGACTTGAAGAAAATTATGCAAAACGCCCGTGAAGTGGCCGCCAAGACCGATCACCACCAGACTTTCAACGGCTGGGGAAAGGCTGGTCCTGACAGCATCATTGACTACGTCTGGTTCAAGGGATTCAGCTCATGCCCTCAGTATGAGACCATCACCAAGCCGTACATGGAGCGCAAATACATCTCTGACCACTACCCGGTCACAGCTACTTTGATATTCTAAATGAAGAGATTAATCATCACTTGGGCCGCCTTCATGGCGGCCTTTTTATCCTTTGCGCAGAATAGCCTTCAAAGGGTAAGGCCGGAGGAATGCGGCATGGATGGGACAAGGCTGGAGCGGATGGATAAAGTCATTGAGGACGCCATTGAAGAGAAAACGATACCGGGAGCGGTGGTGTCTGTGGTAAGAGGGGACAAGGTTGTCTACCTTAAGGCCTATGGCAATAAATCGCTGGTTCCTGAGGTTGAGCCTATGACGGTGGAAACTATGTTCGACTTGGCTTCCGTGAGCAAATGCGTCAGCACAACTCTTTGTGTCATGCAGCTGATAGAGAACGGGTTAATCCGTCTGACTGACAAGGTTGACATGTATATTCCAGGGTTCAAGCCTTGGGTTGATCCTGAGACAGGAGAAACCGTGGATATCATTATCCGGGATCTCTTGACCCATTCTTCCGGACTGGACGCTTATCCTGACGTGGAAGGTTTTGTGGCAGAGTTTGGTGAGAACACTCCTGATGAGTTCGAAACTTATGTGGCCACTCGTGTCGGACGTAATTTCCGGCCGGGAACCCAATGTCTCTACAGTTGCATCAATTTCGTAACACTGCAGCGGATTCTTGAGAGAGTGACGGGAGAGAGGCTTTGCGACTATGCCCAAAGCCATATTTTCGATCCACTCGGCCTCCAGCACACTTGTTATCTACCTATACAGGCGGCGGACCTGAAAAACCAAGGCGGCAAAGGTCCTGACCGCCGACCATTTGCCCGGATAGGGTCGCGAAGCGACAGGGAGGCGGCGGGAGCCTTTGCCACCTTGGTGTCCAAGTGTGCTCCGACTGAGGTGCAGGCGGATGGGAAGCCGTTGAAGGGTGCGGTCCATGATCCGCTGGCCAGAAAGATAATGGGAGGCAACTCGGGCAATGCGGGTGTGTTCTCCAATGCCGAGGATCTCAGTGTCATCTGCTCGGCAATCATGAATGGCGGAGCGCTTCCGGGAGCGGAACCTCAGGCCCGCATCCTCGGTCCACTCACTGTCGATCTGATGTGCGAGGCCCCTATCCAGAATGCCCCCTCTGTAGGCCGCGCGTTGGGTTGGGACAAGGACGGATGGAACCCCGGAACCAGAGGAGACATATTCGATCCCGAGACCAGCATTTGGCATACCGGCTACACCGGCACCTCGATAGTGATGGACATGAATACCAAGACCGCGGTTGTCCTTCTTACCAACAGGGTCCACCCGGAAGACAAAGGCAGCCTCGCGCGTCTCCGCGCCCAAGTCTCCAACATAGTAGCTGGGTCAGTGATAGTTAGATAAGCTGGCGGATGATGTCGTCGGAGGTGAAGAAATGATCCTCCGGGATACGGATATATCCTTCACTTCGCACTCCGACAAACTCAGGGCTCTGTTCAAGATGACATGCTTCTATGTCATCCTGAGGGAACGGAGTGACCGAAGGATCTTGCACCCGAATCAAAGCTCCTTCAGAGATGAGAGTGTCGACAACCTGATCACCGGCAAGAGACCTCAGCTCGGCTTCCGGGAGACCATTGTCTGTGCGCAACGGAAGCATGATCCTCTCAACACTGATGTCCTCAGGAGTCAAATGTTCTTCTTCCCTGGAATATGCCTTCAAAGAACCGTCACCTAGCCTGTGAGGGATGTCCTCGCTATTCCAAGACCTGACGGAACTAGCTGATAATGAGTGCGCTCCAGGCCCTAATCCGACATAGGGCACACGATGCCAATAGGCGCTATTGTGAACGGCCTCCCGGCCAGCAAGCGCGAAATTTGATATCTCATAATGGCGGTAACCAGCCACACCAAGTTTAGAACAAAGATGGTCATATTGCCTCCCGCATTGCTCGTCAGTTGCCTCGGTGAACTTGCCCTGGGTAATCA
Organism: uncultured Bacteroidia bacterium; assembly: GCA_902785575.1. Taxonomy (GTDB): domain Bacteria; phylum Bacteroidota; class Bacteroidia; order Bacteroidales; family UBA932; genus Cryptobacteroides. Next base: position 87,068 of record CACZZF010000006.1, read on the forward strand.
ACCGCTCCAGGGCGCTATCTTCCTCAATAGATAATTGGTATGCGGAGATATGCTCAGGCCGAAGTGCCAAAGCTTTATCTATTGTCTCTGACCAAAGAGTCTCGGAAAGTTGAGGAAGTCCGAATATCAAGTCTATGCTGATATTGTCAACGCCGCAGCGACGCAACAAATGGAAGGCCTCCACAGCAGTAGCCGAATCATGCCTGCGATTCATCCAGCGGAGAATCCCATCGTCAAACGACTGGATTCCCATACTGATCCGATTGACACCAAGCGACAAAAGACCACGGACATATTCCTCCCCCTTCTCCACAATATCCTCCGGATTCACCTCCACGGTGAACTCCTCCCACGGTCCTGCTGGCGCACCCCTTCCCGGTAGCGAGTCAATAGATCTAACGATTTTGGAGAGAACACTTAGCGGAAGCACCGAAGGAGTGCCCCCGCCGATATATAAAGTATTGACCGCCAGAGTTTTGGCTATCTCCTCACGCCTTCCTTCAATCTCTCTGCAAACCGCTTCAGCATACGCCTCGAATATAGCCTCTCGCTGCGGCAAGACGACCCCAGGCGAGCATTTACCCGGATAGGGCGCGGAGCGCAGCGAGACTGGGGTCGGTCTTGCCGCAGAACCTGACGCGCATACAATGGAGAAGAATCCGCAGTAAGTGCAGCGGCTCTCGCAAAAAGGGACATGAAGATAAATCACCGCCTAACGCAGCAGGAGCTCAGTCTTGCCAAGGAAAGACTGGGTCGTGTACGCCTCGATAGTGTAAATGCCAGGAGCGTAACTGGGGATGTCGTTGAGATAGATGCTCAAATCAACCTCCTTCCCCTCATAATCAACCTCACGAGAAGCGGAAGCGACCATCGTCTGGCCATTGTAAGTGAAAGAAGTCTGATTGCTGTTGGTAAGCAATATTCCCTCCGGATCCTTAACACGGATATACACCCTGACGGGACCCTTCGGAGCCAGATCATTCTCAACCAGGCTCAACGAAGCCAACAACCTGACGACCCTGCTACTGCGGTCAGTAACCTTGTCAGAACTGTTGTAAGCAGCCACACTGAGACCCCTTGACTTGATCACGGAACCAGCCGCGACCTGTCCGGATAGGCTCTCGACCTGACCCTTCAACTCAGCGTTCTCGGCACGGCTCGACGCGGCCTCCTTACGAGCTGCGGCAGCGTCGGCTGTGAGCTTGTGGTTCAGAGTATTAAGGGAATCAATCTGAACGATGTAGTTACGCATGATACTCCTCAGAGTTCCGAGCTCTTTCTCGTACTGGCGCATCTTGGCTCGGTTCGTGGCCTCCGTCTTCTGGATCCTCTCAATCAGCTGGTTGACCTCCTCCCTGGAGGAATCCAACTGGCTGTTGACGGACTCATATTCAGAGGAAAGGCTGTCGTAGTCCCCCTTGAGGGCTATCATTTGCTGGGTAAGGTCCTCCTTCTCGGCGTTAAGGTCTTTAACGAGGGAAGACTTGGTTGTCCAAACATAGGCGAGACCAGCGGCCATGAGAGCGGCCACGGCGACAAGCGCCCACATAACATTCTTCAGACTCTTGTTTTTCTGCTCCTGCTCTTCGCGCTGGCGGCGCTCCAGGATGGGATCAATTTCAGACATATTATCGAATTCTTGGTTCAACTTGCAAAATTAACAAAACTATTTCTTTTTCGTATATTTGTGCATATCGCAAAAATCGAGCAAAATATGAGATACCTTATCAGATCGCTCAAATACTTCATCTGGTTCGCGTTGATTCTCAGCATCACACTGGCCATTATGGTGGGATTGGGACTGGTTGAGACTGATTCCAACCTGATGTTCCGGGATGGGATGAAATCAATCTGGCAGATCGCCGCACTATTCTTGGTAGTCTCCCTTGTCTATCCTCTTACCGGATTCAGGAAGAATGAGGCCATCATACCAGGGGAATACAATGAAGTCAGGGATAAAGTCGTCAGCTTCATGGAATCAAGAGGTTACTACCTGGAGACGGAAGAAGGGGAGATCATGACTTTCAGGCTTCGCTCAAAAGTCGGAGCGTTTTTCAAAATGCTGGAGGACAGGGTGACTTTCATAAAGGTTCCAGGAGGATTCGAGGTAGAAGGTCTGAGAAAGGAGATTGTCCGGCTAATCAGTGGACTGGAATTTATATTCAGGAACGAGGCAAATGAAAACTATTCTAAATATTAGAATATTATGAAAAGAGAAGACGATTTCAAGACCGTGATCACCTTGAACGACGCTATCAGCGCCCAGATGGTGGCCGGCATGCTTAATGAGAACGGGATTCCGGCGGCCGTGTTCGGAGCCGACTCGACAGCGATGCTTAACGGTGTCGGTAACATTGACGTCAAGGTCAATGCCAGTGACTATGACGCCGCGATGGAACTGATCAACACGCCAGCGGAAGACACGGAAGAAGAAGAGAATCCTGAAGAGGAGGAAGAGGCCTAGCCCAGGATAACCTTGGCGGCCGCTTCCAGGGCCTCGTAGAAATCCTTCCCGTAAAGGAGGGTCAGTGGTTCGCGGAGGAACTCGTACACACGGGTTCCTTCGCGTTTTCCTTTTTCAAAAGCGGATTCGCAGAGATGCCAGCGGTGGAGGTTAAGAGCCTGCCCTCCATTAGACAATTTCTTGACTCGGATCGGATACAACCAGCAGGAACGTGGTTTACGGAAAGAGCATGAACCGGCGAAGAAACACTTCTCAATTGAACAGAAACAGTTTCCATCATCGTCGAAAGTGGTGAAAGCGCACTCTCCGGTGCCGTCCACGACCGGGGTGACAATATCTCCGTCACGGTCGATTATGAAAAACCCGTCTTTGTCAACTTGCGCACGGCCTTGCGGACGCATAAGTCGTGAATATACAGGATATTCCCTCTCAAGATCATCGAGTTCTTCCTCCTCAAGAGGAGCCCCGCTATCGCCTATCACGCAGCAGATTCCCTTGCAGACAGGGTAATCACAGGCGAAGAACTCTGTCACCACCTCCTCCGAGACCAGGATGTCCCCGATCTGGATAATCGTTCCGAAATCATTCTTGCGGCCGTACGACATATTCCACTCTCATTCCTGACGCAAAGGCGTTGAACACATCTTTCACCTTGTCCGCGGTGACACCTTTTATCTTATCGTTGTAGCCAGTCAGCACATCCTTTCCGGCAGAATACCGCATCAAGATGGCGTCAGCATATTTCAACGGATCGGACAAAGACATTGAATATTCATTTGCAAGCAAAGATTTGCAAGAAGCGAGTTCCGCGGCTCCGACCGGTCCGGCGAGAACCTCGTCAATAACCTTCCTGGCGGCGACAAGTGCCTGCTCCAGATTCTTTTCTCCACTTTCAACTCCCTCAGGTAGACCATATTCCGGGACAGGGGTGAGGATAAACCTCAGATCGGCCAACTCTTTGGGGAATGTGGCGAAACTGTCTTCCATGTCCACATGGAAACCATAACCTGCCATCTCTCCAGAAAGCCGTCTCGACAACGAGAGGCCGGCTATCTTGAAGGCCATGAAAGTCTCGGTTGAGAACGGATGGTCCGCGGCAAGGCCAACGCTTATTCTGGCAGGGGCGCCTTCAGCTGAATATGAGATAGTTCCGCTTCTTAAAGCAAGAGAAACAGAAGGACGGGGAGAGGCTGTCTTGCTGACCCGGAAACTACCGAGAGCCTTGGCCAGATATTTCTGTACCGCATCCGTAGACAACTCTCCTAGAAGGATGATGACACCGTCAGAGCATCTTAAGAACTCCTTGGAGAAAAATGACTCCGCATCAGACAAGGTAGAGGGAGTGAGACCCGAATGTGACTTCACATCGGAATAGACATTGCCGGGATACATCAAGCTGTCAAGCTCAGCGGGAGGAAGCATAGAGAGTTCCATCTGACGGTAAGCTTCGAAACCTGAATAATCCGCCTTCCTGTTATTCGCCATAGAGAGCAATGCCTTGACAACTAAAGCCAGGCTGCCCTTGGGGGCCATTCCGGAGATTCTCAGGTCGGATGCAGAAACCCTTGTCTCCATGCTTACTCCGTTGGCTTTCAACACCTTCTCAAAATCTCCCGGATTAAGGCCGGCTATTTTGTGGAGTCCGATCATGTCTGAGAAAAACGCTCCCTCGCCTGCTGGAAGATCACGGACAGTGGAGAATCCCCCTTTTATCATCATGGAATAAGCGAACCTGTCTCCAATCGGCATCTTCTTATAAATGACTCGCATGCCATTGGCAAAGGTCCACATTTCGCCGCCGGAGACAGGCTCCGTGGCAATATTTTTCAATTTGGTCTTTCCCCTGTCGGAACTGAATTCAACCGTGTCTTTAGCGGACACATTCCACTTGAATGTCGGTTTTTCAAGCATCGTCACGACGTTCCAGGTGGACTTGAACATCATCTGGTATACCCATTCGTCATACTCGTCCGGACTGCCGGTCCATCTCACAGTGGCGTTGTCGTCATCTCCCAAAAGCGCGGATGTGTAGTTGTTGAATAGGGAAACCTCAGTGTCGATAGGCATATTCCTGGTCGAGAAATACTTGACCTTTGTGGAAGAGAGGGCAAGATCTGAACCGGTAAGGTAGTTGGAGACGCATTGGCGTACCATTTCATCATTGGTCTGAGGCTGGATCAACGTCCCGAGGACCGACTCCCTGAAAGTCCTGTACTCATCCTTCCCGACGCCTTTCGATCCAAGCTCGGCGATGGTTGACGAAAGCGCCATCGTGGCTGGAATCAATTGATCCTCAGGCATTACCAGCCGTATAATAAAATGCTCATCTCTGGAAGTCTCGGCGCTTCCGACGCTATTAACTTCCATATTCCTGACCGGAATATTCCTGGAGATCAGAGAAGCCATAAGGCGGTCTTTGACCAATTCGGCCAGCTCCATCGAAAATAATTTCGAGATGAAAGGCTGAATAGTGTTCATCTGGGCTGCCGGAGTCCTTTGGGAACGGAAATCCACCTCCACAGACGCGACGTCAGATGGTTCAAATGACCATCCGATCCCATCGGAAGGCTCCAATTTGTACTCAGGTGCTTGGTAAGAGGTGACTCTTGACGGGACCATCAAGGAGAACACCTTCATTTTTTCTATTATCTCGGCCGGCTTGATGTCTCCGGAAACAATCACCGCATGAGGCCTGGGCTGAGTGGCGATGATATCGAAGAGCATCAGCAGCGTCGTGTCAGCGGCGGCGACATCGAACATGGGAACATCATCGAAACGGAACAGGGTGGCGTCATCAAGATAAGAAATATAGCCTTCAGGACGGCATCCGATCCCTTTTCGGGAGAGGAACTCATGAGGGATTGTCTTATTGAAATGGGGTAACGAAGTGAGTTCAGACCGGGCGGCGAGGGTGTCCGTCATCCCCTTCCTGACAAGGGCGAAATCAGCCACTCCTTTCATTGTTGTGTTGGTCACGAGATAGTAAGAGATACCGTTCGCCAGCTCGCCTTTGGTGATAGTCGCGTCTTTCTGTAAAGCAGGCAGATTCTGTGCTGGCATATTTATTGAAAAGCCTAGCAAGACAGAACAAAGGACATATGTGAAAAAACGCCGCATTTCATGTACCTCTTATCGCAAAAATAATGAATAATGTGCGATTGACGCAATTTTTTTTACTACATTTGTCTCCGTTCGCCTTAAGAAAAAGTTGAACCAAAATACATTGAAGGATGAAAAAAATTATTCTCGCAATCGCTTCTCTGGTCATGGCAGCCGGAATCGCTTCCGCCCAGGACATGGCTCAGGCTACTGAACTCTACAACAATGGCGCCACAGCCATCACTTTGAAAAACTGGACCGAGGCCCTCGATTATTTCCAGAAGGCTCTCGCGATGGGGACCGAGATCGGTGAGGAAGCCAACGAATTGGTCACCAATTGCAAGAACGCTATCCCCGGTGTTTCCCTTCAGATAGCGAAGGATCTCATCAGGGACGCCAAATATGATGAGGCTGCTCCCAAGCTTGAGGCCGCCGCTAAGATCGCTGAGGAATATGGCAACGAGGAGGTCGCCACGGAGGCCAAGGAACTTGTTCCTCAGATGTGGCTCCAGAAAGGCGTGGACGCCTTGAAGCTCAAGGACTTCGGAGAGGCCGCTGACGGATTCTCGAAATCCTATGCGATCGACACGACCGCCGGCAAGACCGCCCTTTATCTCGGACAGGCTCTTTCACAACTTGGCAAGACTAACGAGGCTGTCGAGGCTTTCCAGCACGCCGCATGGAATGGCGAGAGTGAGGCCGCTTTGGGGCAGATCTCCAACATCTATGTAAAGGAAGCCAATGTCGCTCTCAAGGCCCAGAAGTACGCCGACGCCGTCAAGGCGGCTGATAAAGCCAACTCCTACGCTGAGAACGCCAACGCTTACCTGATCGCCGGCCAGTCCTCACAGAAGTTGAACAAGAACGCTGACGCCATCAAGAACTTCGAGAAGTACCTCGAGCTCAAGCCGACCGCTTCCAACGCCAACGCTATCACCTACACCGTGGCTGCCCTTTATCAGGGACAGAAGAACAACGCCAAGGCCATCGAGTATTACAAGAAGGTCCAAAACGACGCCAAGTTCGGCGCCCAGGCCAAGCAGCAGATCACCGCTCTCGGCGGGAAATAATGATCGGACTTGAACTTCTCGCTCCGGCGAGGAACGCTGACATCGGCATCGCGGCCATCGACTGCGGTGCCGATGCGGTATATATCGCCGGGCCGGAGTTCGGGGCAAGACAGGATGCGGGCAACTCCCTTGAGGATGTCCGTCGTCTTTGTGAATATGCCCACAGATTCGGGGTCAGGATATTCTTGACCCTCAACACAATTCTTTACGATTCGGAACTACCTGAGGCTGAGCGTATTCTTCATGATGCTGCCAAGGCTGGCGTAGATGCCATTATCGCCCAGGATCTGGCGGTATTCGAGATCCTTCGCTCCGCCCTTCGACAAGCTCATGGCAGCGCTCAGGATGACATTGAGATTCACGCGTCGACGCAATGCGCCATCAGGACTCCTGAACAAGCCAGGTTTTACGAGAGTCTCGGCGCTTCAAGGATTGTACTTGAGCGTCAACTGTCCCTGGACCAGATCAAGGCGATCAGGGATGCTGTAAGCTGCGAACTGGAGTTCTTTGTTCACGGGGCGCTTTGCGTCTGCTACAGCGGGCAGTGTTACATGTCCGAAGCTGTCGCTGGCAGAAGCGCCAACCGGGGAGCTTGCGTACAAGCGTGCAGGTCACTTTACGACCTGGAGGACAGCACTGGGAAGATTCTAGTCAAGGACAAAGCACTGTTGTCTCTTAAAGATTACAACCTGATCGGGCGGCTCTCAGACCTTGCCGAAGCCGGGATATGTTCTTTCAAAATCGAAGGCAGACTCAAGAATATCTCTTATGTTCGTAACACCGTCAGGGCATATTCAAAGGCCCTTGACGAACTCGTGGCAGCGCATCCTGACAAGTATCGCAGGGCTTCTTTCGGCAGGGTCGAAGGAGGTTTCATTCCTGACCTCAGAAAGACTTTCAACCGTGGATACACTGAGTTGTTCATAGATGGAAAGAGAGGCAAATGGTCTTCGATGGACGCTCCAAAGTCCGTCGGAGAAGTAATAGGAACAGTCATCAATATTAGGGCCGGACGGCCGTCCGAGCCCGGCCGCGTCCATTCTCGCTTCGCCCTTCGACGCAGCTCAGGGCTTGCTGCGGCTGAGTACGGCCTAAGCTCGGAGGCCGCTCCGGCGAAAAATATGGAAGTGACTGTAAAGTTGGACAATCCGGCGACGGTGCTGCGCAACGGCGACGGCTTCACTTTCAGTCCAAAGGACGGAGGCGAGATCAGAGGATTCCGAGGTGACGTCTGCGAAGGATCGAGAATCATCTGCCGAGATGTGCCAGGGCTATACGTCGGAGCCAGACTTCGCCGGAACCTTAGCGCCTCCTTCGAGAAAGAGCTCGAAACCAACCTCCCCACCCGCCGCATACCAGTATCAGTTTCATTAGTGTTCGATGATCCGTCTGCGACAAGCGCTATAAATGTTAAGGCGGAAAGTGAGGATGGCAGGGTTGTGGAGTTCGACGTTGACGGGGGCGAGCAGGAAGCAACGAATCGGGAGCGGATGGAGGCGATGTTCCATTCGCAGATTGAAAAGGCCACAGGATTATATTCATTCATCCTAACAAGCTTGGATTCAAGTGGTTCCGCCGGAAAACTGCCCTTCATGTCCGCATCCGCCATCAATGGCATCCGCCGGGAGATCGCCCAAAGGCTGGATCAGATGGAGTGCGGCAATTGTCATCCTGAACATAGTGAAGGATCTGTGGCAGAAGAACACGTCTTATATTCAGAATCCATTGATTATAAATCAAATATCTCCAACAGAGTCGCACGTGAAATCCTCCAAGAACTTGGAGCGAAGGAAATCGAGGATGCCTTCGAGCTGACTCATCGGCAAGGAGCCGAGCTGATGAGGAGCAAATACTGCATCCGACATGAGCTCGGCCTATGCCTGAAAGATTCTTCGACCTCCGGCCCTTCGGCAGGCTCAGGGCAGGCCCTAAGAATGACAAAGGGGAATCTGTTTCTCGTCAACAACGGCCGGCGCTACCGCTTGGGCTTCGACTGTGCCCGATGCGAGATGACCGTCGGAGTCGTTTTCGAGGCTTGAAAATCCACTTTTGAATAAATTGCTCCCAGAGACCTAATAGCATTCTGGATTGAAAGAACTCTTTTAGGTGAAGGAGTCTTGAAACCGTTGACATAGTCACGGATTAGGGTCGGATTGATTCCGGCGAACTTGCCGAAGCCAGAGATATTGATCTCACTATGACTCATAAAGAAAGCTTGAAGATGAGTGGGGATGGCATCTTCGTATTCGAAGCTTTCGAAACTGACATCAACCCCAAGCTCCGGCCAATGGATACCCTCAAAGCCAAATCTATAAGCATTTCGCTGATCTTCAGAAGCTTCCGCAAGCTCAGGATACCAAGCCAGCGACTGCTTCAATTCTCTACCCTCAGAATCTTCCCCATACAAGAACCTCTTGTCAAACCAGATTTTCCTGATCTCCATATTTTTTGTTTTTAAAGAAAACCTCCCAACTGTTCACAATGGTTTCCCTATTCTCTTCCAAAACAGCTTCAATCCTCTTAAGATCACCAGCCTTGATTCCTTTGGAATACCTTTGAACAAACCTCTCGCCTTCCAAATCGTACACCGCATATCCTTCAGCTCCTTCAATGTGGACGTGAATCGGTTTATGTTCCCTGCTGAAAAAGAAGTAGGTGAAACCAAATAATCTGAAAACTTCAGGCATACAAAAATAGGTATTAAAATTGACACTAACAAATATTAATTGAAGGTGAAAGTGATGGAGACGTCGCCGAAGCGGTTGGGGACGTTGCTGTTCTTCTCGAGATAGTTAGCTGACAGCTTGCCTCTCCAGACAATGTCGTCATTACGGCGATAGGGAATCTCCACATCAAAGCCGTAAGTCTTGGTTTTAATGGTAACCTTACCGCTTGACTTCCAAGAGGTTACCTTTCCTCCGTCATCCTCGTTGATAAGGAGTGCGCATTCTGTGAGCTGTCCGGACCATTCGGAAACGATAACCGTGTTATACCTCATAACGCTTCCGATCTGCCCCCTCTTCACCTTAATCATCAAATCGGTCACTTCCGGGGTGTACTTGGAAAGATCAGCGACAATGTCAGCGGTGAAGGCCTTCAGGGAGCCCAATTTGATAAAGAACTCGCTACCTCCCGCCAGCCAGGAATCGTATTGTCTGTGAACCTTGAACTCTTTGAGTCTCAATGTTTTGAAATCAGTATTTACCCTTGTCTCGACTGGTTCGGGGCGGAGTTTCGCCGCCATCTGAGGAGTCATTGCCCCGGCATCCTCATTCCAACCCACGACCCAGACAGGGTGAGTCATGGCATAATCCTCATCAACGGCTATCTCTTTGATAATCGTTTGCCCATTAGGCAGAAGTTCCCTCACAAAACCCACATTTGACTCAAGGTTCAACTCCGGACAGAATGTGATGACAGGCATGGACTTTTTGTCCCAATTCTCTGAATATGGCCAATAAATCTGGAGACCGGATGAGGCAAGATCAACTGATGAGACCGCGGGACATGCGGATATGGCTTGGCAGAGAGGTTCCGTATAATCCAAGTCAGATCTTGTCTCTGTCAACTCGTCACCAATCCCACGACCAGGAGAAGCGAACATGTCCAGGAAAGTGTATTCTTCATCATAACCATTGGCAGATGAAGCGTTTACCCCATTCCAAACTTCCATGACTTGTTCAATGGAGATGGGTACTTCGGAAAGCATCCGAGCCACCGAGGCCGGTGTCGCGGAGAATGAGACTGTTGGCTCCATCGGAGTGATGATGGAAGACTCAGTCTTGTCACAAGCTTGGAAAGAAAGCAGGAGAACGGATGCGAGCGCCAACGGCAGCGGCAGTGGCGACTTCTTTTTAGCGATGAAATTTTTCATTTTGAATAAGTTTTTAGTTGTTAATATCTCACATCGCGAAGTGACAAAAAATCATCCGTTGAACAAAATATTCAACGGATAAATCCAGAAAAACGCCTTGCAGGAGGTTCGGAGGGCGATTAGGAGAACTTCACGAAACGGTTTTTACCGTAAAAATCGTTCAACAACTCCACATTTTGGAAGCCTGAATCCTTGAAAACCGCCACGGTCCCGTCTCCGATCAACTCATTGATCTCAACTATTCCGGTCCCTCCCACAGAAAGAAGGCTGGCAGCCCATCTGGCGATCGCCCTATAAAACAACAGAGGATCGCCATCGGGGACGAACAGCGCCAAGTCGGGCTCATATTCAGTGACGTTAGGACGCATCTCCGCTTTCTGGGACTCCATAATGTAGGGAGGGTTCGCCAAAATGAGATCGAACTTGCCGCTGAGGGAAACCGGTGGCTCAAGAAGGATGTCGGCTTGGAAGAAGACCGGCCTTTCGGCAGGCTCAAGGACCGGCCCTTCGACAGGCTCAGGGACCGGTTGGTGAGCTTGTCGAACCACAGGGGCCGGATCTTGGCTGGAAGCTACCGCAAGGGCTTTTTCTGAGATATCCACACCATAAACTTCAGACCCGGGGATATCCAGGGCCAGGGTCCATGCTATGCATCCCGAGCCAGTACACAGGTCAAGGATACGGATGGGACCAGATCTGTCTTTGGAAACCAGCAAACCAATCCTAATCGCCTCAGCACAAAGAATTTCCGTCTCTGGTCTGGGAATCAGCACATCAGGACTCACCTTGAAACGACGCCCGCAAAACTCTTCGAACCCCAGCACATATTGCACAGGCTCGCCTGAAGCGAGCCTGTCAAGATCATCTGATAGTGCGGATAAATACTCTGTCGGGATAGTGTAAGATGGCTCAGTCACATGGGTGTAACGGTCTATCCCAAGACGTTCCCCGCAGAGAAGATGAAGGATATTCCTGGCTTCGGGAGCCGGATAAAGGCTAGTAAGACGGGAAACCCCTTCCCTAAGGAAATCCCCGAGCAGCATCAGGAACTCTCTATTATTCCTGTAAGGAAGTCGGTGATGTCGATTCCGGCGGTCCTGACCATCTTAGGGACGAGCGAGGCGCTTGTCATACCGGGGATAGTGTTGACCTCCAGGAAATAAAGGGCGTCCTCCGCCAAGATATAATCCACTCGGACCACACCTCTGCAACCAAGATAGGCATAAATCTTTTTCGTGACTTCCTGGACATGGGTGCTGATGGCCTCGTCGACCGGCGCGGGGCAAATCTCCTGGCTGTTGCCGTTGTACTTGGCGTCATAATCGAAATAGTCATTATTGGTGACTATCTCGATGATAGGCAGGGCTTTGATTCCTTCTTTATCGGCATAAGCGGCGCAAGTGAGCTCACGACCTTGGATGCCCTGCTCGACAATCACAGTAGAACCCTCAGAGAAAGCGAAACTGATAGCCTCTTTGACATCCTCCGGCTTCGAGACTTTAGTTATACCGAAACTCGATCCGCCATCTGTAGGCTTAACGAATACCGGGAACTTCAAAGTGGCGGCTATCTTCTCGGACACCTTGTCAAGATCCATCCCGTTACGCACAAACACGTCAAGGGCGCACTTCACGAAATCCGTCTCACGAATGTAGCTCTTGCAGGCAAACTTGTCGAACGCCACGGCCGAAACGAAAGCGCTACAGCTGCTGAAAGGGATGCCGAGCATCTCCAGATAACCTTGAAGGAGACCGTTCTCTCCCGGGGTGCCATGCTGGACAATATAGGCATAATCAAACTTTACCTTCTCACCGTAGACCTTGACGGAGAAATCAGTCTTGTCAACTTCCGGACGAGATCCCTCGGGGAAAGGAATCCTCATCGCATCGTGTTTCTTCATCGCGACGAGCTGCCACTTACCGAACCTCGCGAATATCTCATAGACATCGTATTCCGTCCCGTCTATACGGGAGGCGACGAACTCTCCGCTGCGGCAAGAAACCTCCCATTCGGAAGAGTCACTGCCATAGAACACCGCGATTTTGCTGAACTTGCCCATATCTTATTCAAAATAATAGTCTTCAATCTGCGATTGCTGCTCTGAGACCTCATCATCGCTTCCGGTGCAGCCCAAACCGTCCACAACTCCCGCGGGAGCGATGAACTTGTCATTGGCGGTTATGCCTAAAGTCCCGTCCGCCAACACTTTCTTCATGAATATACCCCATGTGGGAAGGGACATGTTCGCTCCCTGGCCGAGAGTACCGGACTGGAAGTGGATCTGACGGTCCTCAGCCCCGGTCCAGACACCAGCGACAAGGGTCGGAGTGTAACCAATGAACCAGCCGTCTGAATTGTCATTGGTGGTACCGGTCTTTCCGGCTATCTCTCCCATCAAGTTATAACGGTAGCGCAGCCTGCTGGCTGTTCCACCTTGGACGACACCCTCCATAAGGTTGACCATCAGATAGGCAGTGTTCTCGCCGATGGCCTCACGTTTGCGGTTGGCGAACTCACTGATCACATTGCCCTGGCTGTCTTCTATCCTTGTGACAAACAGAGGAGACACATATACTCCCCTGGAAGGGAATGTGTTGTAAGCGGCTACCATCTCCCACAGAGAGATGTCGGCGGGGCCGACACATAGAGCGGGAACCTCGTCAATATGACTCTGGATACCCATCCTTCGCATCATGTCAGCCATGGCCTCGGGGCCGAACTGCTTCATCAGATAAGCTGAGATATTATTGGAACTGTTCGTCAGTCCCCATTTCAAGGTCACAGTCTTCCCGATCCACTTCTCGCTATCGGTACTCCTTGGTGTCCAAGTGGTTCCGCCAGGAATCTCAAAAGTCTGAGGCAGGTCGACCACCTTGTCGCAAGGTGTCATGCCCTCCTGCATCGCAAGTGTGTAAAGGAAGGGCTTGATCGTGGAACCAACCTGACGTTTGCCCTGACGGACATTATCATATTTGAAATAACGGTAATTGGGACCTCCGACATAAGCCTTGACGTGTCCTGTGCCGGGCTCCATGGCCACAAAGGCAGTCCTGAGCATCGACTTGTAATACTTGATCGAGTCGTCAGGAGTCATCGTGGTGTCGATATAGCCTTTGCTATTATAAGCGAAAATACGCATCTTGACCGGCACCGAGAATGTCTTCTGGATCTGGGAATCGCTCAAACCATCTTTCTTGAGAAGGCGCCAGCGGTCACTCCACCTGCGAGCCTGGTTCATCAGGCGGTCGCGTGTCGCCTGGTCAATATCATTTGAGAACGGAGCGTTAGTCTTGTATTTCAGATCCTTCATGAAATCCGCCTGAAGCTCTTTGATCCTTTCAGCGACAGCCTCCTCGGCATATTTCTGCATCTTGTAGTTGATGGTAGTGTATATCCTTAGGCCATCCCTGTCAAGATCGTAAGGCGTACCGTCCGTCTTGGTGTTCTTCTCAAGCCATCCGTATAACTCATCATTCGCCCAAGCGAGAGAGTCAGCCGTGTAGTCCTCACGGACCTTGTAATCAGAACGACGGGGCTTCTTGGCGGTCATCACGCGCCTGATCATATCCCTGAAATATGGCGCCCTTCCGGCGTTATGATCCTGGATCTCATAATTGAGGGTGATCGGGATCTCGCGGATAGAGTCCCTCTGGGCCTTGTCAATATAACCAGCCTTCTCCATCTGTCCGATCACGAAGTTCCTCCTGATCAACGCCTTATCCGGATTGAGCGCGGGGTTGTAACGAGTCGGCTTGTTGACCATTCCCACCAACATCGCGCTTTCCTCGACTGTCAGGTCAGAGGGATGCTTCCCGAAGAAAGTCTCAGCCGCAGAACGGACTCCATAAGCGCTACTGCCGAAGAATATGGAGTTGAGATACATGGTCATTATCTCATCCTTGGTGTAGTCTCTCTCCAGTTTCACGGCAGTGATCCACTCCTTGAGTTTGATCCAGACCATCTTCATGTGATATATTCCGGGGACTTTCCTGCCTATCTCCATTCTGGGGTACAAGGTCTTCGCGAGCTGCTGTGTGATCGTGCTGCCTCCTCCCTGATTGGAACGACGCAGCAGGATAGTCTTGAAAAGCACACGTGCAAGACCTTTGAAATCAATACCGGAATGCTTGTAGAACCTGGCGTCCTCAGTGGCGACAGCGGCGTGGACCAGGTTGGGAGAAAGCTCCTCGTAGGTCACGTAAGTCCTGTTCTCAATGTGGAAGGTGGCCAGGGTCTCCCCGTCCTGGGCTATGATCTGTGTGGCAAGGTTGTTTTCCGGATTCTCAAGCTCCTTGAAGGATGGGATGTCAGCGAACATCCAAACCAGCAAGATCATGAATAACACGAACAAAACCGGTATGGTGATGAGTATCCAGAACCACTTTGTGATTTTCTTTCTCGTCTCTTTGGTCATAATAAAGACAAATTTATAACAAAATTTGGAAAATTGCCCGGTTTGTGCTTTACTTTGCGGTGCGAAACATCGAACAATACTATGAACAACTTTCAAAACAAGACATTATGGCAGACAATCTAGTTATCGTGGAGTCTCCGGCAAAAGCCAAGACAATCCAGAAGTACCTCGGAGATGACTTCACCGTCAAATCCAGTTTCGGACATATCAGAGACTTACAAGACAACAAACTGAGCGTGGATGTGGAAAAGGGGTTCGCCCCCGAGTATGTGATCCCGGCTGACAAGAGAAGGGTTGTGGCGGATCTTAAGAGAGCGGCCGACTCAGTTTCCACAGTGTGGCTCGCATCCGATGAGGACCGTGAGGGAGAAGCTATATCTTGGCATCTTTTCGAGACTCTCGGACTCAAAGAGGATAAGACCAAAAGGATAGTATTCCACGAAATCACCAAGGACGCCATCTTGAACGCCGTCCGAACCCCCAGATCCATAGACATGAATCTCGTGAACGCCCAGCAGGCGCGCCGTGTCCTTGACAGGCTTGTCGGCTTCGAGCTTTCACCTGTCCTTTGGAGAAAGATTCAGCCGAAACTTTCGGCTGGCCGTGTGCAATCAGTCGCTCTACGACTGGTTGTGGAGAGGGAAAAGGAGATCATGAATTTCAAGAACGAGTCGTTCTACAAAGTCGAGGCGGTATTCCACCCGGCCGGATTGCCCGCTTCTGTCAAGGTCAAAGCTACTCTGGACACAAAATTCCCAAATATTGAGGAAGCCAGGGCATTCCTGCAGGATTGCGTTGACGCCGAGTTCAAGATCTCTGATGTCGAGAAGAAAGAGGCGGTCAGGTATCCCGCTCCTCCGTTCACTACCTCAACCCTCCAGCAGGAGGCCGCGAGGAAACTCCATTTCCCCGTAAGCGTGACGATGAGGGTGGCTCAGTCACTCTATGAGAGAGGTCTGATCACTTACATGAGAACAGACTCCACAAATCTCTCGTCGCTCGCGCTTGGCACCTCCAAGAAGTATATTATCGAGCATTTTGGAGAGGAATATCAGAAGACCCGTCAGTTCAAGACCCACAGCAAGGGAGCCCAGGAAGCCCATGAGGCGATCAGGCCAACATTTGTGGAAAACACTGATATTGATGGGAACGCGCAGGAGAAAAAGCTCTACAATCTCATCTGGAAGCGCACTGTCGCCTCTCAGATGGCAGATGCGAAAGTGCTGCTGACCACGATGAAAGTATCCTCAGACAAGAGGACCGAGAAGTTCAATGTGCAAGCCACCCAAGTGCTATTCGATGGTTTCCTCAAGCTTTACATGGAGGGCACCGATGACCAGGAGGCGGAGAATGATGATGTAATCCTCCCTGACCTGAACACCGGCCACATCATGGAAAGGAAGGGTATTACCGCTGAGCAGAAATACACAGCCGCTCCTCCGAGATATTCAGAGGCCACTCTTGTTAAGAAACTGGAAGAACTCGGAATCGGACGCCCTTCGACCTACGCCACCACAATCAGCACCTTGAAATCCGGCAGAGGCTACATAGTCAACGGTGACAAAGAAGGGCAAAAATTCCCTGTCACCCACTTGACACTAAAGGACTCTACCATAACGGAAACATCTAAGACTGAGACTGTTGGGGCCGAGAGAGGAAAACTCCTTCCTCAAGAGATCGGGATGATTGTGACGGAATATCTCGAGAAAAACTTCACTGACATAATGGACTACGACTTCACCGCTAATGTGGAGAAGGATTTCGACCAGGTCGCCAGTGGTGAGCAGGAGTGGAACAAAGTCATCGGAGAGTTCTACTCACCTTTCCACAAGAAGGTGGAAGAAGTGCTCCATGACGGTAACTTCAGCCGCGTGTCAAAGGAGATCGGAGTCGATCCCGAAGGTAATGTGATCATGGCGAAGTTCGGAAAATTCGGGCCGTTCATCCAGAAAGGGGAAGGGGAAAATGCGCAGTTCGCCTCACTCGCCAAAGGGCAGCTGATCGAGAATATAACTCTCGCTGAAGCTCTTAAGCTTTTCGAGCTTCCGAGAACTGTAGGCGAATACAAAGGCGTACCGGTGATAGCAACCAAGGGACGTTTCGGCCCATACATCAAATATGGCGACAAGAATGTCTCCCTGCCAAAAGGCAAGGATCCTGTCAAGGTCAACCTGGAGGATTGCATAGCCCTGATTGACGCCAGCGAAGGAAACACAACGGAGAACCCTGTGATCATGGAGTTCAAGGACTCTGATATCCAGGTGATAAACGGACGGTATGGTCCTTACATCAAGGCCGGAGGATCCAACTACAGACTTCCTAAAGACACTGATGCCGCCACGCTCACAGAAGAGGCTTGCAAGGAGATTATTGAAAATTCAAAACCGACGGCCAAAGGTCGCAGACGTTTCAAAAAGTCTTGATTTTTTAAATAATTTGGTTAAATTTGCCACCTGCAAGTTATAAATTGAAAGCAATGGCAACTTACCACATCGACCAGATCGACCAGAAGATCCTTTCTTTCCTGGTGAAAAACGCAAGGATGCCTTTCTTGGAAATCGCTCGTGAGTGCGGGGTTTCAGGTGCGGCTATCCATCAGAGAGTCAAGCGTTTGGAGACAAACGGAGTTATCACGGGATCCCGCCTGCTGGTAAAACCTCAGGCTCTCGGACTCAATGTTTGCGCATTCATCAGCGTGACCCTTTCTGAAGCCAACAAGTATCCCGAAGTTGTCGCTTGCCTTAAGAAAATTCCCGAGATTGTGGAGTGTCATTTCGTGACCGGCAGCGCGGCCTTGCTTGTGAAGGTTTATTGCTTTGACAATGACCATTTGATGGAAGTCCTGCTGAACACGATGCAGAATATTCCTTTCGTCCAGTCGACAGACACAATGATCTCTCTCGACCAGGCCATTGAGCGTCAGGTGTGGGTTAAAGACTATAAGAGCACCAGTTACCAGACTAACGGCGAGAGGATGAAATAATCATCCTTGCCAGCGCGAGATCCTCTGGCGAAGTCAGCTTGAAATTATACCTCTCTCCCAGACAATAGGAGAGGGGTATTCCTTTTCTGGCGGCGACAGAAGCGTCATCCGTGAAAGAGGTGTCGAAGGCTTGTGAATATGCCGCCTTGATGTCTTCGGAGCGGAACATCTGCGGAGTCTGCGCGCAGTAGACCCTGGACCGGTCGATCTCCTCTCCTGAAGACTTCAGTATATCCTCCCCTAAATCTCCCTTGGCCTTATCCAGCAATTTCAAGGTGTCTACCGATGGAAGGACAGGAATCAATGCCCGGCACTTTCCCGTAGACATTTTTGAGAACATATTCCTGACCAATTCTTGAGAGAGAAGGGGACGTACCCCATCGTGAATGGCCACCACAGCCCCATCCGGCACCTTTTCGAGAGCGTTCCTCACCGAATGGAAACGGGTGAATCCACCGGCCACAAGAAGCTGCGGGCAGAGGAAATCCGACGATAGGCAATATTCCCTCCAAAAAGAGATATGTTCCCTCGGAAGGACAGTAATCACCCGTATTTCCGGCACCGCTGAGACGAATGTCTCGATAGTTCTCCTGAGAATCGGCTTCCCACCAAGATCCAAAAATTGTTTGGGCGTGGAAGAGCCCATACGGCTGCCACTTCCGGCCGCCATCACGATCAATATTTTGTCTCCGACATTCATAATTATCCTCGCGAATATAACTTTTTTTGTATATTTACAAGTTGTAAACAAGACATGGTTTTTATATGGCATTTTCATTTCTCACACAAGAAATAGCAATGGATCTCGGTACCGCCAACACCGTCATCTTCCGCAACGATCAGAAGGTGCTGGACGAGCCGAGCATTGTAGCTATAGATAACAATACCCAGAAATGCATAGCTATCGGCCAGCAGGCCAAACTGATGCATGAGCATACCAACCCCGGCATCAAGACCATCCGCCCGCTGAGGAACGGAGTTATAGCCGACTTCAACGCGGCCGAGATGATGATCAAGGGCTTTATCAAGCAGGTCAACAACAAGAAGAAATCTCTCTTCTCCCCCAACCTCAAGATTGTCGTAGGTATCCCCTCAGGCAGTACCCAGGTTGAGATCAGGGCTGTCCGCGACTCTTGCGAGCATGCTGGAGGTAGGGATGTCTACCTCATCTATGAGCCGATGGCCGCCGCCCTCGGTATAGGTCTCGACGTGGAGGCCCCGAAAGGCAACATGGTGGTCGATATAGGTGGTGGTACGGCTGAGATCGCGGTGATCTCCCTCGGAGGAATTGTCGAGCAGGAGAGCATCCAGACCGCCGGTGATGTTTTCAATACTGACATCCAGTATTACATGCGCCAGCAGCACAACATCAGGATCGGAGAGACGACGGCTGAAAAGATCAAAATCGCTGTCGGAGCTGTCATTCCTGACCTTGATGAGGAACCCGAGCCTTATGTGGTCAACGGTCCTAACCTCATGACCGCCCACCCGGTGGAAGCTGTGGTCACCTACCAGGAGATCGCCCACTGCCTGGACAAGTCAGTGGCGAAACTGGAGGCCTCAATCCTCCACGTGCTTGAGCAGACTCCCCCTGAATTGTATTCAGACATAGTCGAAAACGGAATATTCCTTTCCGGAGGAGGCGCCCTCCTGCGCGGTCTGGCGAAGAGGTTCACAGAGAAGGTAAACATCCAGTTCCATGTCGCTGAGGATCCGCTTAGGGCCGTGGCGAGAGGAACCTGCATCGCCCTCAAGAAGACTTCCAATTACTCATTCCTCATGAGATAATGCCCAAGGAGAGACCATTGGCAAGCAGAATACTCAACCTCGCGGTTTTCATCCTGCTGGAGACCGCGGCTCTGCTGATGCTCTCCAATAATAACGCCCTGCAGAAACTCTGGATATCCAGATTGTCTCATGGCTTCATGGCCAAGACCTGGGGAACCTCCCAGGCCATTGGCAATTATTTTCACTTGAAAAGGCAGAATGATGAGCTGGCTCTTGAGAACGAGCACCTTAAGAGTGTGTTGAGAGGCTATGAGTTGGCAGCGAAAGAGAGTGACCCGTCCTTGAAGCCTGTATTAGGAGGGGATGGCTTCAAGTATATTCCAGCCACAATAATAAAGTCCGGGACTTCCTCCCAGCACAACTATCTAATCCTTGACAAAGGACGGGATGACGGGGTTGTCGAGAACTCCGGAATCATCACCTCAAAAGGCGTGATAGGCATTGTCGACGCGGTCAGCAAGCACTACTCGTTCGCTATTTCCTTCCTGAACAAAGAGCTGAATATCAGCGCGAGGATTGACTCGTCCGGAGCGGTCGGCCCGCTGGCATGGGATGGTCTCAGGACAGACGAGGGAGTGCTTAGGGAAATTCCGCTGCAGTTCAAATACAACCCCGGTGACACGATCTACACCAGCGGTTATTCAGCGATATTCCCGCCGGACATTCCGCTTGGCGTAGCGGGCGAGGCCAAGGTTATCAACGGAGCGACTAACGAAATAAGGGTCAAATTATTCCAGGACCACAGTGCCTTGAAATATGTCACCATCATTGAGAACACCAGGATCAAGGAGATAGAGGAGATCGAGAATTCCGACAACCAAAACAAGGGGGAAAAGAAATGAGGAACACTTTCACCTTGACATACATCCTGATGATGGTGGCGCAGATGCTCTTCACCAACTACTTCCATTTCACTCCTCTTTGCATGGTGACCATTCTCCCTGTCATGGTGCTATGTATCCCGACCAGGATCAACACGACTTGGGCGATGGTGATCGCCTTCGCCACCGGACTTGCCGTTGATCTGTTCGTTGATGGAGCGCTCGGGCTAAACGCTCTTTCACTTGTTCCTGTGGCCTTCTTGAGGAAGAGCATCATCGAAATGATTTTCGGATCGGAACCTTTTGAGCATCAGGAGAATATATCAACCAGGAAATATGGGTTCGCGAGGGTGTCTTTCGCCATCCTGATCGTCACCATCCTGTTCTTAGCCATCTATATCACCGCGGATTGCGCAGGCACACGCCCGTTGTGGTTCATGGCTTCGAAACTAGGCATATCCCTGCTCGCCAGCTATCTGGTCTCCGCCCTCATTGTCAACATGTTGAGCTATGACGACAGAAGGTAACAACCGGAGCCGGGTCCTGCTGATCGGTCTGTTGATTGTGGCGGTTATCCTCCTCGCCAAGTTGTTCTACATCCAGATTGTCGACGACAAGTACAAGATCAACGCGTCTAATAACTCGATGGTCTATGATATGATCTATCCCACCAGGGGAATCATTTATGACCGTAACGGAAAGATAATCGTCAGCAACAAAGTCACTTACGACATCCTGGTCACTCCCAGGGAGGTTACTCAGTTCGACACCTTGCTGCTCGCTTCCGTACTTGAGACCACCCCGGAATTTATCCGGGAGAAGATGGCGGAATATTCCAGGAACAAGAAGAAGATAGGCTACCAGAGCATGGTCATGCTGAAGCAGATAAAGCCCGAGACCTACATGAAATTCGCCGAGATCCAATACAATTTCCCGGGTTTCAGGGGACAGGTCAGGAGCATCCGGGACTACCCGGTCAACGCCGGAGGCAACCTGCTCGGTTATGTGTCCGAAGTAGACCAGAAGTACATTGATGACCACCCGGGAGAATACAGGCCTGGAGACTATGCCGGCAAGACCGGTATCGAGGCCGCCAGGGAAAAAGACCTGAGAGGCGAGAAAGGCTACCATATCTACCTGCGAAACTCCCGCAACCAGATCGAACGCCGCTACAAGGACGGGGAAATGGACAAAGAGGCTGTTCCGGGACATGATATCGTCACGACTATCGACGCCGACCTCCAGCAATACGGCCAGCAGCTGATGAAGAACAAGGTGGGCAGCCTTGTGGCGATCGAGCCGAAGACCGGAGAGATCCTTTCTTTGGTATCCAGTCCCGGAGTGGACGTCAGCATGCTAGCCGACATCAGCCAGCATTACAACGAGATCATCAAGGATCCCCACAAGCCTATGTTCAACAGGGCTGTCCAGGCTCCTTATCCTCCAGGTTCCGTGTTCAAGCTTGTCAATGGCCTTATCGGTCTCCAGGAAGGCACTCTCAACATGGATATGGCTTATCCCTGCTACCAAGGTTACCATTTCGGAAGCCACAAACTCGGATGCCACAACCACCGGTCGCCGCTCAAGCTGGAGGAGGCTATCATGATGTCCTGCAACGGGTTCTTCTGCTACGTCCTTAGGAATATCCTCGAGAACAAGAAGTACAAGAATATCGACGAGGCCCTCGACAAATGGAACGAATATGTCCAGAGTTTCGGCTTCGGCCATAAGCTAGGAAGCGACTTCCCTGCCGAGTTGGGCGGCACCTTGCCCACCTCGAAGCTATACAACAAACGCTATGGTAAGGGAGGATGGAAGTTTACCACGATCATTTCGATCTCGATCGGACAGGGAGAGGTCGGTGTGACCCCGCTCCAGATCGCCAACCTGGCCGCTATCATGGCGAACCGTGGCTGGTATAAGATTCCCCACATTGTCAAAGCCTCGGAAGGTGTTGAGATTGAGCCTAAATACTACGACAGGCAGTACACGATGGTCGACACCACCAATTTCAAGAAAGTGATCAGGGGAATGTGGCGGGCTGTCAATAACGGCCCCGGAACCGGTTGTACCGCGGCAATAGCCGAGGTAAAAGGCCTTGACATCTGCGGCAAGACCGGCACAGCGCAAAACCCGAGGGGCGCGGATAACTCGGTGTTCATCTGTTTCGCTCCGATGGACGATCCGAAAATCGCGGTTGCCGCTTATGTCGAGAACGCCGGCTTCGGCGCCACTTGGGCGGCTCCTATCGCCTCCCTCCTGATTGAGAAATATCTCAACGGCGAGACTTCCAGACCTGATCTCGAGAACAGGGTTTTGCAGGGAGATTTGATGTCAAGGGTGAAAACTTACAATTAAAGGATGGGTAATTTCTCGGACAGAGGTGTAAAGCAGTCTATAGACTGGAAGCTGGTGATCTCATACCTGCTTCTGATCCTTATCGGCTGGGTCAACATCTACGCTTCCGTCCACTCATCCGAACCCTCCAGCATATTTGATTTCAGCGTCCGCAGCGGGAAACAGTTCGTCTGGATACTCACCGCCATGGGATTGGCGCTTATCATCCTATTCGCGATCAATCCCCGGTTCTGGGAAAGTTCCGCCTTGCCATTGTACCTATTCGTGCTGGTCCTGCTCATGGTGGTCATATTCGTTTCGAAAGATGTGAAGGGATCCCATTCCTGGTTCGAGTTCGGCCCGGTCAAGTTCCAACCGGCGGAAATTTCCAAGATATCCACCTCTCTCCTGCTGGCGACTTTAATGAGCCAGACCAACTACAGGATCACGCGACTCAAGGACTTCCTGATGACCGCTTTGATCATCGGTGTGCCGATGCTAGTGATCCTGGCCGAGAGCGAGACAGGATCCGCCCTGGTGTACGTCGGTTTCTTGTTCGTGATGTACCGGGAAGGGTTTTCAGGATGGTGGTTGTTCAGCATCATTTTGGCAGTGGCCCTGTTCATCTTGACCCTTACCGCCTCTCCTTATGTCTCTTTGCTTGTGCTGATTGGAGTTATTCTCATCACTACTATCATCATTCCCGGAAGGATGGGCGTGGTCGGTTGGATCGATCTCGGAATACTGACCCTGTTGTGTCTCTTGCCTTGGGTTTTCGGCAAGACCGTACCTGAGGAATCATTCCTGGCCAAGGTCAAGCCCTTGTACATCCTCCTGGGAATATGCCTGTGTGTCGTGGCGACAATGCTGGTCAGAGGTTACAGGGAGCGCAAGAGGTATCTGTCAATGGGCGCCCTAGGCTTGATCGCCGGTATAGCCTTGGTATTCTCTACCGAATTCATATTCAACAACATACTCCAAGATCATCAGCGTAAAAGAATAGAGGTCCTTCTCGGCATGAAGGAGGATCCGTCCGGAGTCGGCTATAATGTCAACCAAAGCATGATAGCGATCGGATCCGGTGGCTTCTCCGGCAAGGGATTCCTTAACGGCACACAAACCACTTTCGGTTTCGTACCGGAACAAAGCACCGACTTCATCTTCTGTACTGTTGGAGAGGAATGGGGCTTCCTCGGATGCCTTGTGGTAATATTCCTTTATGTGTTCATGATTTGGAGGATCGTGATTGACGCCGAGAAGAGCCGGGAATCCTTTACCCGGATATATGGGTATTGTGTCGCGTCGTGCATATTCATGCACCTGTTCATCAATATCGGGATGACGATCGGACTTATGCCGGTGATCGGGATCCCGCTGCCGCTCCTGAGCTACGGAGGCTCCTCCCTTTGGGCCTTCACGATACTGATATTCATATTCATAGCCCTGTACCGGCAAGAGAAGAAATACTATTAACCGATTATAAGATGAAAAGAACTCTGACCACATTGCTTGCGGCCATGCTTGGCGCCGCTCTTTTCGGCCAAGTCAAGGTGGCCGTCCATGAGAATGCCCAAGATCAGCCGGTCATCCCGAAAGAGATTTACGGCCAGTTCGCCGAACACCTCGGAAGGTGCATCTACGACGGCATCTGGGTCGGCAAGGACTCACCGATCCCGAACGTGGACGGGTACAGGAAGGATCTCGTGGAAGCCATCCGCGAATTGAAGGTGCCCGTGCTACGCTGGCCAGGAGGGTGCTTTGCCGATGAATATCATTGGCGGGACGGAATCGGACCGCTCTCCGAGAGGCCCAAGATGATCAACTCCAACTGGGGCGGCACCATTGAGGATAACTCATTCGGTACTCACGAGTTCCTCAACTTCTGCGAGATGCTCGGTATCGAGCCGTACATCTCGGGCAACGTCGGCTCCGGAAGTGTCGAGGAATTAGCAAAATGGGTGGAATATATGACCGCGAAGGGCGGCACGTTGGCCGAGCTTAGAGCAAAGAACGGCCGGGTGGAACCCTGGAAAGTAAAGTATATCGGAATCGGTAACGAGAGCTGGGGATGCGGCGGAAACATGACCCCCGAATTCTATTCCGACCAATATAAAAGGTATGCCACCTATTGCCGCAACTATGATGGCAACCGTCTCTACAAAGTGGCTAGCGGAGCCTCCGACTATGACTACAACTGGACGAAGGTTCTCATGAAGAATGTCAGAAGCAATATCTCAGGACTCTCCCTACACTATTACACAGTGGATTGGGGCAAAAAGGGTTCAGCCACTGAATTCACTGATGAGGATTATTACAATGTCCTTGGCAAGGCCGTAGAAATCGACGAGGTTATCAAAAACCATGAGGCGATCATGGATCTCTACGACCCGAATCACAGGATCGACTTGCTTCTTGACGAATGGGGCACATGGTTCGATGTTGAACCCGGCACGAATCCCGGCTATCTTTTCCAGCAAAACTCGATGAGGGACGCCATGGTCGCCGCATTGACATTGGACATATTCAACAAGCACACCACCAGGCTTAAAATGGCCAATATCGCCCAAATGGTTAATGTGCTTCAGGCGATGATCCTGACCAAGGGTTCCGAGATTGTCCTGACTCCGACCTATCATGTGTTCAGGATGTACAACGTCCATCAGGACGCCACAAGCATACCGGTAGCTTTCCAGTGCGATTCCTTGGCCTCGACCTCCGGCAGGCTTTATCCGATACTCAGCGTAAGCGCCTCAAAATCAGATGCGATTCATGTGTCTTTGTCCAACCCTTCTGTAACTGAGCCCAAGACTGTCGAGCTGGAGTTCGACGCCATGAAACCATCCAAGGTCTCAGGTGAGATCCTGGTCGGAAAAGGCAAAGGGATAGAAGCGGTCAAGTCTCATAACGACTTCGGCGGCAAGAACGTTGTCGCTCCCACCGCCTTCAAGGACTTCAAGACCTCCGGACGTACCGTAAAAGTCACCCTGCCGCCAGCATCGGTTGTGGTGCTGGAAGTGAAATAATATTCCGGATCAGAGTTGTTTGAGTGCCCTGGCCAGCTGGTCAGGACAACTTGTTCCACGAGCCTTGCAGTCAATACCATCCAGCAAGGCTATGACGTCCTGGACCTTACGGCCCACACACAAAGCGGACACACCCTGGGTGTTACCATTACATCCCTTGGTGTATTGGACTTTACGGATGATATCTCCTTCGGTCTCAATGTATATGGCTTCGGAGCAAACGACAGGGCAAGTCCTGAAGGAAGCCTTCCGGATACCATCTTCCACCGTGTCGCTCAACTTGGTCACATCATAAGTGATACTTTCCATCTCTTTCTCATTTTTCGCAATATACGAAAAAAATTAGCGAATTAATTTGGAACATTAATTATTTATTGTATCTTTGCGATATCAAAATGATATTAAATTAATCTGTTATGGAAAACAAGGAATTTACTTACAAAGGTTTGACTGTCAATGGTTTCCTGGCCATTCTTCTGGTTCTTATCGTATTCGTAGCCGCCATTTACTGCTTTATCTTAGCGGATAAGAATGCCCCATTCGCCATTCTCGGGGTCCTGCTGCTTATCCTTTTCGGAATCGGAATGAACGGATTCATCAAACTGGAACCCAATGAGGCCAAAGTACTTGTATTCTTCGGAAAATATAGCGGAACTTTCTTCAAGACCGGTTTCTACTGGGTCAACCCGCTTTTGAGCAAGAAGAGCGTGACCTTGAGAGCCCGCAACCTGAACCCTGAGCCGATCAAGGTGAACGACAAGGCTGGTAATCCGGTCCTTATTGGTATGGTGCTGGTATGGAAGCTTGAGAACACCTATAAAGCTTTGTTTGAGATTGACAGTCAGTCACTTGCTCCGGTTGTCGCGACAACAGCCCGTGGAGGCGCCGTCCGCTCTCTCTCCCAGGCTTTCGAGAACTTCGTGAGGGTGCAAAGTGACGCCGCCCTTCGTCAGGTCGCCGGTTGCTATGCCTACGACAACGCCGACTCCGCCGACGAGTTGACTCTCCGTTCAAACGCCGAGGAAATCAATGAGAGACTGGTCAAGACCCTCAACGATAGATTGTCAATGGCTGGAATCCATGTGATGGAGGCAAGAATCAATTACCTCGCCTATGCTCCAGAGATCGCCGCTGTGATGCTCCGCCGCCAGCAGGCCGACGCCATCATCGCCGCCCGTGAGAAGATAGTTGACGGAGCCGTCAGCATGGTCAAGATGGCTCTTGACAAACTGAAGGACGAGGGTGTCGTCGATCTTGACGAGGAGCGTAAGGCCGCCATGGTGAGCAACCTGCTCGTGGTCCTCTGCGGTGATGAACCCGCCCAGCCAGTCGTCAACTCAGGTAGCATATATTAATATGGCCAAAGAAAAAGAAGCTGTCAAGAGCTTCGTCCTCAGGATTGATCCTGAGACCATGGAAGCTCTGGAACGTTGGGCCGCGGACGAGTTCCGCAGCACCAACGGCCAGCTTCAATGGATTATTAGCGAAGCGCTTAGGAAAAGCGGAAGGCTGAAAAAGGGTGCCAAATAACCCTACCTTATTATAGCGCTATCATCGGAAGGCTCGGATGACCTCCGGCAGAGACGGCGCGAACAGCGAAATAATAATTATCCTTACTCAGGGGGCAGGTGAATTCCATCTGCCCCTTCGCGTTGGGAACTCCTTGTACTTTGTCCGAAATGCCCATCGGGAAAACCGGCAGCCATTCAGCCTGGCTGGTTTCCCTGCAAAGGACTTGATAAGAGACATCTTTAGCCGGGGTGCCATCTGGTTCGGGAACCGGATCCCAGACGAGAACCGTGTTGTTATCCAAATCGTTGGCGTTGGCTATCCTGGCCTTGGCCGGACGGTCCGGAGCCATCGCCAAGTTCAACACCGCCGCCAAATTGACTTTAATATTACGGACCAGATAAGGGAAG
The DNA here is from genome assembly GCA_902785575.1 of uncultured Bacteroidia bacterium. Lineage (GTDB taxonomy): Bacteria > Bacteroidota > Bacteroidia > Bacteroidales > UBA932 > Cryptobacteroides. The sequence continues at coordinate 114,860 of CACZZF010000006.1, forward strand.
TCCACATATTCCGGCATGTCACCATAATCAACCCCGTTCTCCGAGCGCACATCCTGATGGGTGCGCTCATAATCCTCACAATACTCGCAGACACGCACCGCGGTGAAACCTTCCACCTGGAAATAACGCTGGTCACCTCCACGACGATACCGGTCAGAACGATAATTCAGAACGACTTCCTGATCCGGAACGTAAACCGAAGCCATTTCCTTGATATACCTGGCGAGTTGACGGGAGTGAGAATCCTCTCCGTTCCTGCTCTCAGAGAACACACGAACCTTATGATCTTCGTGCAAAAGCGTTCCGCTGGCTCTCGAGTTCCCTATCATGTCGTTGCTAAGTACCGCGTAGACCGGCCATTTCTCTTGGCTCGCAAGTTCCGCGAAATGCCTGGAACCGTCCAGTCCTTGTTCTTCTCCTGAGACAAAAAGACATTTGACTGTCTGCTCCAGAGGCATATCGGAAAGGATACGGACAGTCTCCAGAAGGCACGCCAAGCCGCTGCCATCGTCATCCGCTCCGGGAGCGAAAGCGGTGGAATCCATCACGTCCAACACTCTGGTGTCAATATGCGCCAACAACAGAATATCCCTGGAAGCATCCGTTCCTGGCAAGGTGACCATCAATTCCGGAACAGTGGTAACCCTATCATAGCGGCCTCCCTTCTCTCCCACAGTGTAAAATACTTTCTCCACCAGCGGTTTAGGCCGATCAGATGATGCGGCTTCGGCCCAACTGGAGCACCGGGCCGCGAGATAATCCACAGCTGCTCCGATTCCTTTTTCCGGGTCCGTTTGGGCGCTGAGAGTATGCCTTGTGTGAAGCGCCACCAATTCATCAATATAGGTCTTGACGCTATCGATATTCACGGAAGCGAGCGCCTTCACAATAGTAGGATCAGTGACCGGCCGGACAGTCTTGTCCTGACCGCATGAGGTGACCAACAAGACTATGACGGTGGCTGCCAGAAGAGAGATATTTTTCATAACGCAGGTGTTGTATTTTCATCGAAAGATACTGATATTTCCACTTCTTCCAAAATCCGCCGATTTGTTTGTGCGGGAAATAAACTGTATTTTTGGGCTTGGAATATGGCTACGAAAAAAGGAAAGATACTCATTGTGGATGACAACGCCGGTATTCGCCAAGCGTTGAAAATCCTGCTGCCGGTGCATTTCGCGGAGATTGAGACGCTGCCCTCTCCAGTCACGTTGGTTAATACCCTGGAACGCTTCCGTCCGGATGTGGTGCTTTTGGACATGAACTTCAACACAAGCATCAACACCGGCAACGAAGGCTTGTTCTGGGCCGGAGAAATCAAGAAGATGATGCCGGAGGTGGAAGTGGTTCTGTTTACCGCTTATGCCGATATCCAGCTGGCGGTGGAGGGAATGAAGAAAGGGGCGTTCGACTTCATCGTGAAGCCCTGGGACAACGAGAAACTGGTGACCACTTTGACGGCCGCCCGTGACAAAGCCAGAAAGGCGATGGGACGGGATTCTTCGGCCAGTAACCTTCATTCTGAAGCTGGCCCTGAGCTTGTTGAAGGGCGAAGTGAAGAATCTATGTTCTGGGGCACCTCAAAGCCAATGGCCATTATCCATAAAACAGTCCTGAAAATCGCCCCGACAGACGCGACCGTGCTGATTACCGGAGAGAACGGCACCGGAAAAGACGTGCTCGCGAGAGAGATCCATGCCCATAGCTTGCGAAGCGATAAACCGATGGTGGCTGTCGATGCCGGAGCGATCACCGAGACACTATTCGAGAGCGAGCTTTTCGGCCATGTGAAAGGAGCTTTCACCGACGCCCACACGGATCACGTTGGAAAGTTCGAGCAAGCCGACGGCGGGACTCTATTTCTGGATGAGATCGGTAATATTCCTTTACACCTTCAGGCGAAACTGCTTCGGGTAATTCAGAGCCGCAGTGTGGTACGAGTCGGTGGCAGCCAGTCTATTCCAGTGAATATCAGACTCATATGCGCCACCAATATGGATCTGGAGGCTTTGGTCCGGGAAGGACGATTCAGAGAGGATCTTTACTATCGCATCAACACAGTCCATATCGCCCTGCCGCCCCTCCGTGAGCGGAAAGAGGACATCTTCCCTCTGGCGGAGAGATTCGTCGCCAAGTTTGCCGAGAAATACCACCGGCCTTTGACCGGACTGGATGAATCAGCTAAGCTGGTTCTGGAGAAAGAACGTTGGAGCGGTAATATCCGTGAGCTTCAGAACCGTATAGAAAAGGGCGTCATTTTGAGCGAAGGGAAGTATTTGACAGCCAAAGATATACAAACAGACGGCCCTGCGGGAAATCTTTCACACGACACGGCAGAGGAAGAGCGCTTGGTCCGTGAGGCAGTCCTGCGCTGTAACGGGAATATCTCCGCCGCAGCCAAGTCACTCGGCATCAGCCGTCCCACCCTCTATGCCAAAATGAAGAAATACGGGCTGTAATGTCATCCTGGTTAATCATACTGATTGTTCTCATCGTCGCTACCTTATCGGTGGTGATAGCATCAGTCAGGACTCGCCAGAAGGACATCAAGAAGGTGAACTATATGATGGACGCCCTTGAGGACGGGGAACTCAATTTCAGATTCCAGGAGAAAAACAAGTTCAACCGCACCCTGAACCGCATCCGTACCATTTTCGAGAAACAGCGTCAAGCCCACGAGCAAGATTCATGGACAAAACTGATTCGTGTCCTGACTCACGAGATCATGAATACTGTCTCGCCGATCGCATCCCTTTCTGACGCGATGGCGAAGTCTGTGGACGATAACGGTCACAGCGAGCTGGACATAAAAGCCGGGTTGGAAACCATTTCGGACTCGTCAAAGAATCTGATCGGTTTCGTTCAGACCTATCGTCAGCTTTCCGGAGTAGCCAAGCCTATACGCAAAGCGCTTGACCTTCAAGAACTTATGGATAACGTCATCGCCCTCAACAGCGAATTCGCCAATGCGAGTGGTGCCGAATGCGTCTATCGGGCCGAGGAGCCTGACATCATGATTTACGCTGATGAAGGGCAGATTTCCCAGATTCTGATCAATCTCATCAAGAACGCTATTCAGGCCGGCGCCAAGCATATCGACATCTCGGCGAAGATGGGCGAAGTGGACGATGTGATCATCAGGGTATCTAATGACGGAGATCCAATTCCTAAGTCCGCCCAGGAGCAGATATTCATTCCTTTTTACACCACAAAGAAAGATGGGTCCGGCATAGGCCTCAGCATCTCGCGCCAGATAATGCGCAACCACAACGGCAGCATAGAACTGATACGGAGTGACGAAGATCAAACGGTCTTCGAGCTACGGTTCAGTTAGCTTTCCCGCCATATTTCCCGGCGAACAAGATAGCGCCGGATGTGGTCTCCGTAATCATATAAAGGAAAGGATGGTCGGCATGGAAAACAACATGCTGACCAGGGGCGGCGGCGGTCGCCATCCCAGTGATGGATACCACGGCAGCCTCGGTTCCATCCTCATCCACTTTGATAGCGGCTTTTTGCTTGACAAAGCTCAAACACATGGCGGAATTGGACATCGCCGTGAAATCAGCCTTGCCCGCGATGAAAGATGAAGGCATTCCCATATCCGAGAGAAGCTTGTTCAAGCTGATATCGAAGTTGGTCTCGAATTTGGGAAGCCAAAGATCCACGTCGCACATGACCATGCTCCTCAAAAATTCTTTCCAATTCTCTCCACTTATAAAACCAGTGACATCCGAGATGGTTTTCCCCTCTGCCGGCAGTATCACATACATGCTAAACACCCCATTGCCATAAGGAAGGCGCACAGCCTGGAACATATCGTTGTCTTGATATAAGAATTTTTTCCCTGTCCTCATCATCTGGACAGTCGTACTAGCTCCTCCCTCTTGGGTGAAAGACTCCTTGACAGTATTCCCTTTATTAAACTTATCCTTCCACTGGCTTTTGAAATATACCGCATTCAAGAGGTACGCCAGCATCTGAGGACTAACATTATCTATAATCTTAGTAATAAGACCATTAGTATGGTCGGAACACCATTTGTTGATTGCCTTGGTGGTTGCGGATCCCTTTGAGAAATCCGCATTGGTCACTTGAGCGTCATAATATTCACTCACTACGGACTTGTATCTGTCCCGCAAAGCATAATTCTTATTCACGAATATCGCATTGGCGATGGCAAGTTTGGTCTGCTTGTCCAGATCCGGAAGCTGACGAATCATAGAGAGACAAAACTCGTTCACAGCGGCAACCTCATCCTCCCCATACCCCAGGACATCACAAATTTCGGCGGCGGTCTGACCATTCGCCCCATTCAGTAACATGCCAAGCAGGAATTGCATGCTGAGCGGCGAGACGAACCAGTCACCTTTTTCCGCCTTATTAACCCTATTGATAAAGTTGAAAGCGAAAGTGTTACCTGTTTGGGCGAGATCCGCCGACCTCGTGGTCAATTCAATTTTCTTAAAGGTGTTATCTGAATAGTCTTCCACTTCCTCTTTCTCACAAGAAGCGCATCCGAGGGCAATAGCCAATAAAGTTAAAACAATAGCAAAGTGTCTCATAATCAAAGAGTTCTATAATCATTTTCCAAGATTGAGGCGAACACCGGCCGAGACCGAGAACATGAACGGGTTCTCGCTCCGGTACGTATTCAACATATGTTTTTCAGAAGGAATTGTCCAAGAGAATCCCGGTTCCACGTAAAGTCCTATTCTCCGGACAGGATTAAACTGGATTCCTCCCGCACCAAGAAGCGACAACCCGATACCGTCTTTCTCGATATCTCTGCCGTCAAAAGTAGCGCCTACACATAAATCGCCTTCAAAGCCACCTCCCACATATAAATCCAGCCACCGGCCAGAGGCGAATAACCAATCCAATCGGACAGGAACTCCCAGATAATGAGCGTATTGCGTCTTTTCTCCAGACAAAGAAAACGTGAAACTGGAAGTATAGCGGCTGTACTGGAGGCCGGAGGTGATTCTCCATCTCTCAGCTACAGGAATCCCGACCGACAGGCCAACTTTCACAGGGAAAAAATAATGCCGCGCACCGGTAAGCTCGTCTTTGGGATCAGGTTTTTCTAACGGAGACGCCGTTTCCGCATGATCCTGATAATTCAAATGGCTATCCGATTCCATATCCCGAACACCCAGCACGTCTTTATTATTAAGAGATGACAACAGCGCGACAAGAAGACCTCCGCCTGCAACAGCGCCCGAGGCGAGTCCAGCCTTGATAGAAACAGATTTGGCTCCGGTGTTTTCAGGAATATAGGGAGATGATTCCCGCACGGACGGTTTGTCAGCGACAACTTCCTCCGGAGCGGGAGCCGTAGACTCCCGGTCTTGCTCCAAAGGACTGTTTTCCGCTGGTTTCGCAGCGGGAAGTTCTTCAGTTTCAGTATTTTTTTTCGCGATAAGCTTCCCGACCGATATCGGCTTGGTTTTAGTTTCCTCTGGCGTCACAGTGGAATATGATGTATCAACGACATTGACAACCGGAGGGGTAGGCTGATCAATAATCCTGATACCCTCTTCCGGCACGTTAGAATCACGAAGGAACAGTACGGCAGCTATTCCGGCCGCCACCACGGAGGCAATCGCCCACCCAAAAGGAGAATGCTTAGCGGTGACTGGTGCAGGATTGTCACGAAGGGCGCGCCACGAGTCAAGACTACCTTCCGGCAGAGCGCTCTCGTACTCTTCCAGTTCTTCCCTGACGATGTCTTCCCATTTTCTCATCGTTCCGATTCTTTAATGTAACGCAATATCTTCTCCTTTAGCTGTCTCTTCGCTTTCACCAACACACTGGCCGAGCCATTCTCACTTATTCCCAACCTCTTGCTTATTTCCTTATGCGAGTACCCGTCTATACAATGCAGGTTAAAAACGCTTCTCCTTAAATCCGGAAGAGAGGCTATCAATTCGATAAGTTTCTCTTGCGGGACAACCGCCATATCTTCTTCCTTCGGATCCTCGACAAAGTCCAAGGGCTTGAAGTCCAGGGATACGGTCCGCCATTTTCGCCGTTTTATCTGGTTCAATGCCTTGTTGATGGCGATCCGGCGGATCCATCGGAACAAGGAACCCTCCCCCGTGTATTTATACGTTTGTATCTTATCGATGGCTTGGAGCATCGCGTCCTGCATCAAATCCTTTGACTCGTCCCCGTCGCCCATGTAACGCCTGCAGAGTGTATATACCTTTGCCGCATATCTTCTATACAGCTCATCAGCAGCCATTCTGTCCCTCATTGAGCATCGCCTGGCCAATTCCCGCTCATCAATCTCCTTATACACTCATGTTCCGTAAATATAAACGAAGATACATACTTTTAACACAAGGATACCGGAAATACGTCTCATTATTATTGATGTGTAAAGCCGAAAAGTGTAAAGAGTTGTAAAGACCTTTACACTTTTTACACTATTGGTTTTTACGGAAATAGTTGATTATCTTTTATTTAACCCAAATGGCACGGTAAATGTGCCTCCTTTATGGCGAAAGTGTAAAAGAACAATTGTAATGAGAAGAAAAACCCTTTTTATAGCTTTTATCTGTGTGTATTTAGTGATGACTCTCGGGCCCGTGGATAACTCCTGGGCCCAGGAGTCTTCAAAAGTGATGAGCCTAAAGGACTGCATGGAGTACGCCATCTCGAACTCCACGAAGACCCGCATCCAGCAGGCCGCTTCCGGCGACGCCAGGATAGCCCGCAGGGACGCCATCCTCCAGGCTTTCACTCCGAATCTCAGCGGTAGCACATATGCCTACTACAATTTCGGACGTTCGATCGACCCGCAGACCAACACCTATTTCACCCAGACCTCATTTCACAACAGCTATAGCGTCAGCGCCGGATTCGACCTCTTCAACGGATTCCAGGCTGTGAACAACCTCAAGATTTCGAAGACCGGGCTCGCCATAAGCGAATCTCAGGAGAAACAAGTGGAGGCTGACATTTGCCTCGCCGTGATGGAGGCATATTACAACGTGGTGTATTACAAGCGCTTGGCTGACATCTATGAGGAGCAGGTCGGAGCCGCCGAAATGGCTCTCAAAAAGGCTGTGAGGCAGGAGGAGCTCGGGCAGAAAGGCCATGCTGACGTGGTGCAGATGGAGGCTGACCTGGCCGACAGGAAATATGACCTCACCAATGTGAGGAACTCTTATAAGGACCAGCTTATGACTCTCGGCGACCTGATGTTCTGGCCGCCGGAGGAGGAGTTGGTTGTTGATACGAATGTCAGATCCTTCGCTGACGCTAGATCCTTCGCTGGCGCTCAGGATGACAGAAGGGGCGCTCAGGATGACAGAAGGGGCGCTCAGGATGACAACAGTGTCATTCTGAGGGAGCAGAAGGCGACCGAAGAATCTGTTATCGCCTTCGCCCTGGAGAACAATCCTCAGATAAAGATCGCTGAGGGAACGATGCTCAACGCCAAAAGGGAGCTCAGCACGACCAAAGGTCAACTTCTTCCTTCTCTGGGATTATATGCCGGATGGAGCACCACATATTACACCTACCAGGGCGCTCAGACCAATCCTTTCCGTGACCAATTCAGGAATAATGGTGGAGAATATGTCGAGATGTCGATGTCAATCCCTATCTGGGGTAAGCTGCAGAAGCAGTCGAGAATCGCCAAGCAGCGCAACGCATTGACGAAGGCCACCGCGGAATATGACCAGAAGCGTCGTGACGTTGAGAGTGAGGTCAGAAGGGCAATCCAGGACCGTGACGGCAGCGAGGCCGCATACGACCAGGCCCGCTACAAGTCTGAGGTCCAAGAGGAGGCTTACAACCTCAATCTCAAGAAGATGGAGCAAGGGCTTATCTCTCCTCTGGAGCTTCAGACCGCGACCAACAACTACCTTAAATCAAAAGCGGACGAGATGAACTCGCTTTACAAATATCTCATTAAAGATGCTGTCGTGAAGTACTTTGGTGGCATTGAATACATTAACCAATAGATTCTTCAATCGCTACGCTCTTTCAGAATGACACCAAATGTCATTCTGAGCGAAGCGAAGAATCTGAAAAAAGAATAATAATAAGCACTATGGATAAGATCATCGAAAAGAAAACAGGTTGGAGAGTGGCTTTCACGAAGAAAGCGCTGCCGTGGTGGTTGGGTGCCCTTTTGGGAATATTCATCATCTACCTGATAGCCCGTCCCAACAACAAGACCCTGCGGGTGGACAAGGACACGCTTACCGTCAGCACTGCCGTCAAAGGCGAGTTCAACGACTACATCCGTGTCAGCGGAAGGGTGCAGCCTATGACCACCATCCAGCTGTCCCCCCAGGAAGGCGGAATGGTCCAGACGATTCTGATCGAGGAAGGTTCCAAGGTCAAGGCGGGAGATCCGATCCTCATCCTGTCCAATGACAACCTGGACCTCCAGATCCTGAACGCCGAGGCGGAACTCGCTGAAAAAGAGAATATTCTGCGAAACACCCAGATACAGATGGAGCAGCAGAAGCTCGACGTGCGTCAGAATGAGCTCGAGTACGGCACCAACGTGGAGAAACTCCGCAGGGCATACGAGCAGCAGAAAGCCCTCTATGAGGACAAGCTGATCGCCCGTGAGGACTACCTGAAGGCCAAGGAGGACTATGACCTCTCACTCAAGAAATATGACCTTATCCGTGAGCGTTCCCGCCAGGACAGCCTGTACCGGGGCACCCAGGTGGACAGGATGGAAGAGAGCCTTGAGAATATGCTCCTCAACATGCAGATGATCCGCAAGCGTAAGGGGAACCTCATCGTGAAGGCTCCGATTGACGGTGAGCTCGGACTTCTGGATGTGGTCCTTGGCCAGACAATCGCCAGCGGAGCCAAGATCGGACAAATCAACTCTGTCGGGACTTATAAGGTTGAGGCTCAGATAGATGAGCATTATATTGACCGTGTTGTCTCCGGCCTTGAGGCCACCTTCGAGCGCCAGGGCGAGACATACGCCACCAGCATCCGCAAGGTCTATCCAGAGGTGCGTGACGGCAAGTTCAAGGCTGATTTCAAGTTCGAGGGCGAGCAGCCGGACAACATCAGGGCAGGGCAGACATATTACCTGAATCTCCAGCTTGGGCAGCCTGAGGAGGCGGTCATCATCCCTCGCGGCACCTTCTATCAGAAAACCGGCGGAAAATGGATTTACGTTGTTAATAAAGAAGGTAACAAGGCCGTCAAGAGAGAGATACGCATCGGACGCCAAAACCCTCAGTATTACGAGGTTCTGGAAGGTCTTGAGCCCGGTGAGAAGGTCATCACCTCCGGCTACGATACATACGGTGATTCTGATGTGCTGGTTTTTTAACTGTCATTCTGAGCGAAGCGAAGAATCTGCGAAAATAAGAATATGAAAACTGAATAAAACAAAATGAAGTTATTCAGAAAGACAGGGGTTTCGACGGTGATCAATGTCATCGGGATGGGGGTCGCTCTGGCGGCCGCGATGATCCTGATGGTGCAGGTTCGCTGGGATGCCACCTTCGACAAAAACTTCGAGGGACACGAGCGGGTGTTCCGAATGGAGAACAACTGGATAGATCAGGGGCTTTTCAGCACACATATCAGCCGGCCGTTCATCGAAAGGGCACGTGATGCCAGCCCGAATATCGAAGCCGTAGGCACCTTGTCAAACCAAGGGGAGCAGATATTCTACAGGGAGGGGGACAAGGAATCGGCCATAACGATTCCGGCAGTTCTGGTGGACAGCGCAATGTTCTCGGTATTCCCTTTCGAGTGGGTGGAAGGTTCGGCCAAGGACTTCACCGTCCCAGGTAACGCCGTTCTGAATGAGACCTTCGCCAAAATGATATTCGGGGAAGATAGCGCCATTGGAAAGACGCTTCATACCGGTAACATCTCCTCCCGTATTATTGGTGTATTCAAGAATTCGCCGCGCAACTACAGTATGCATTGCGGGATTATCGCGAACATCGGGGACAATAATCTGGAGGAATTTAGCGAATGGTCGTACGGTTCTTTCTTCAAGTTGAAAGATCCTTCTCTGGCTAAAGAGACGGAGGACGCGATATGTACCGCTCTCAAGGAATACATATCGTCCGATGAAGAGACCCTGGCAGAATGGCGCAACGGATTCAGGATTTCCCAAATCCACGAGGCTCACTTTGAAAGGGATGTGAAGGCTGATGTTTCCAGCGCCAACAAAGCCATTACCATCACGTTGGCGGCCATCGCTATCCTGCTGATTCTCATTGCCATAATCAATTTCATCAACTTCGCCTTCGCGGAGATTCCGTTCCGGATAAAGAACATCAACACAAGGAAGGTTCTTGGTGAGGGCAGAGGGTTCCTCATCGGCCGTCAACTCGCCCACGCCGGACTTATCGCCCTGGCGGCATTCGGAGTGGCCTGCCTGACAGTTCACATTATCTCAGGGACTTCCTGGGCATCCTACGTCTCTGATTCCCTGAAGCTTAAGGATATTCCCGGAATACTCGCCCTTACCTTTTGCGTGGCGTTGGTCTCAGCAGTAGTGGCCGGAATCGCCCCAGCATTATATTCCACGTCGCAACCCGCTGCCCTAGTGCTGAAAGGCTCCTACGGGACTAGCGTAAAGGGACGTGCACTGAGAAACGCCCTGGTGGCGCTCCAGTTCGTGCTGTCATTCATATTCATAATTATGGCCCTCTACGTGTCGGTCCAGACCAAGTATATGATCCGCAAGGACATGGGCTTCAGCCAGGCCCGGGTTCTCCAGGTCTGGTGCGGCTATCACGCCGGCGGACAGCATGAAGCGTTGGAATCCAAACTGTTGCAGAATCCTTCGATTGAGGCGGCGACATTCTCTGACAACATGATTGTCTCAGACCAAAAGATGGGATGGGGCCGCACAGGCGACGACGGGAAACAAGTCTTCTTTGAGGTGCTTCCGGTCACTGATGACTTCCTGAGGTTCTTCGGCCTCCAGATACTGGAAGGTCGTGATTTCCAGGCTTCTGACAACCAGAGTGAGACCGGTGTTTTCATTGCGAACGAGAACTTTATCCAGAAATTCCCGCAGTACCACGTTGGCAGCCAGGTTGGCGGCCATGTGGACAAAACCGAGATTGTCGGAATCGTCAAGGACTTCAATTTCAAGAGTCTCCAGCATCCGATGGAGCCGCTGATGCTCTTGGTTTGGGGTAAGACTCAATGGCGCAATTTCAGCACTATGTATGTCAGGATGGCCCCTGGAGCCGACTTCAAGGAAGTATCCGAATACATAAAAAAATCAGTCTGTGAGTTTGACCAGACCAGGGAGCCGGACCAGGTTAATGTCCGCCATCTCGACGAATGGATCGAGAATATGTACAAAGAGGAAGAGTCGCTCGGAAAACTCATCACCATCGCTTCCTTCGTGGCCTTGCTCATCGCTATCATCGGGATCATCGGCCTGGTGTTCTTTGAGACTCAGTTCCTCCGCAAGGAGATCGCAGTGCGGCGTGTTAATGGAGCAACCGTCGAGAGCATACTCGGGATGATCAATCGGAAGTACTTGATTATGGCGGTAATAAGCTTCATTATCGCCTCGCCTGTGGCATATATGATCATTACCCATTGGCGGAAAGGCTTCGCATATCAATCTCCCGTACCGGTGTGGATATTCATAGCGGCTCTTGCCTTCGTGGCGGCAGTCACCTTCGGTGTCGTCACCCTCCAGAGCTGGCGAGCGGCGAATGCCAACCCAGTCGATAGTTTGAAGAATGAATAGATTCTTCGCTTCGCTCAGAATGACATAATAAACAATAGAATAATAAGTTAAACAAATTAATATCAAAAAGTTATGATTAAAGTTTCCAACCTTTGCAAAGTCTTCCGGACGGAAGAGATCGAGACCACTGCTCTCAATGGTGTTTCCTTCGAAATCAAAGACGGCGAGTTCGTCGCCATTATGGGACCGTCGGGATGCGGCAAGTCAACCCTTCTGAACATCCTCGGCCTTTTGGATAACCCTACTTCTGGAAGCTATGAACTTCTCGGCACCGAGGTCGGTGGCCTGAAGGAAAAGGAGCGCACCAAGTTCCGCAAGGGAAACATCGGCTTCGTGTTCCAGAGCTTCAATCTGATCGACGAACTCAATGTGTATGAGAACATTGAGCTGCCGCTGCGCTACCTGAACATCAGCGCCAGCGAACGTAAGGCCAAGGTTACGGAGATCATGAAGCGCATGGCCATCAGCCACCGCGCCCAGCATTTCCCGCAGCAACTCTCCGGAGGTCAGCAGCAGAGGGTGGCTATCGCCCGTGCCGTTGTGGCCGGCCCGAAGCTGATCCTCGCCGATGAGCCTACCGGTAACCTGGATTCCAAGAACGGCAAGGAAGTGATGGACCTGCTGAAGGAACTCAACGCCGAAGGCACGACCATCGTCATGGTGACCCACTCCCAGAAGGACGCCGCCTGCGCCCAGCGCACGATTGACCTCTTCGACGGCCAGATCGTCTCAGACGTCAAGAACGAGCTTTAGATTCTTCGCTGACGCTCAGAATGACAAAAAACGGTATTCTAATCAAGGTCCTGTCCCTGGGTATCGGGTTGGCCGTGGGCATCGTGCTCATTGCCAAGGTGTTCTTTGAGCTGAGTTACGACAGCTTCTACAAGGACATCGACCAGGTGTACACCATTAACACCTGGTACTCCCATCAAGGGGAAGAAAAGGATTTTGGCCAGGTGAGCGGCGCCGTGGCCGTTGGTTTCATGGAAGAGGTTCCGGGCGTGGAGGTGGGCACGCGCACCACCTTTGTCTTCAACGGAGACACTTACCTGGATGAGGACGGCAACAAGCTCAAAGCCACGCTTGTTTGTGCCGATACCTGTTTCTTTAAGGTCTTCGACCGGTCGATACTGGTTGGTGATCCTGTGAAGGTGTTGAGCAAGTGGGGCAGCGTGATGGTGAGCAGGAGCTTCGCGGAGAAGTTGGGCGGTGTGCAGGAGGCAATCGGCAAGCAGGTTTACAACGAGGACATGGAGGGACTGAAACTCTCCATCGAGGGCGTGTTCGAGGACTTCCCGAAGAACGGCAGCCTGGATTATGACATCCTGCTTTCTATGGACACCTACGGCAAACAGAGCACGGACAACTGGCTAGGCAATGACCGATATAAAGGCTATGTAAAACTGATGCCGAGTGTGGACCCGAACACGCTCACGGATGCTATTAGGAAGATGCAGGAGGCGCACCAGCCACTGGAGCGGATCGAGGCGCAGGGAACCAGCTTGAAGTATTTCCTGAAACCCTTCAGCAAGATGCACACGTCCGACCCGGAGGTGAAGTCGCAGGTGATACTGCTGTCCATCGTGGCGGCGCTGCTAATCCTGATTTCCTTGCTGAACTACATCCTGATCGTTATCTCTTCGATGGTGAAGCGTTCCAAGGAAGTGGGTGTACGCAAGTGCTATGGCGCGGAAGGGAAGCATATTTACGGGATGCTGACGAAGGAAGCGCTGCTGCATATTTTGCTGTCACTTGCCCTCGCCTTCGTTATCATTTTCGCTGGCCGGAGCATCGTGGAGAACCTGCTTGGGGTGCCGTTCCAGACGCTGCTGGTGCCGCAGAGCATGATGGCCGTCATCGCTGTTCTGGTATTCGTCCTTGTCATTTCAATAGTGGTCCCCGCCGAACTGTACCAGCGGATTCCGGTCTATGCCGCCTTGAAAAACTACACGGAGAACTCCAGAAACTGGAAGCTGGGCCTCCTTGGCGTCCAGGTGCTTATCAACGTGTTTCTGGTGGTGATGATGCTTATCATCGGCCGGCAGTATCAGAAAGTGTCCCATGCCGATACGGGTTATGATTATGATAACCTATACTATATCAGCCTCTTTGACGGGGATAGGCAGGCTATCACCCGTGCCGTCCGTACACTGGAGAGCTTGCCGGAAGTGAGTGGCGTGGCAACCGCCTACAATCTGCCCTTCAACGGCTCCAACGGTGACAATGTCTATTTGCCGGACGATGACAGGGAGCTGTTCAATATCGCCGACCAATATGAATGTTCCGACGGTTTCTACGACCTGATGGGCATTGAGTTCCTGGAGGGTCGCGCACCCAGGGATTCCTCTGAAATCGTTGTGGATGAGAAGTTTGTGAAGAAAATGGCTGAGTTTACGGACTGGAGTGACGGCGCCGTGGGCAAGCAGGTGTTCATCACTGGCCACGACCGTTCGAGCGATACGGAGAGACGTTATTTCACCATTTCCGGTGTGTACAAGAGTTACCTCATCGGAAACCTGACCGGCGTGGATCCACGCCCCAGCGCCCTGTTCTATGGGGAAATTGGAAGTATGTCTTCCTGGATGCCGCATGTGCTGTTCAAACTTGATGCTTCGGCCAATGGCCTTAGCATGACAAAAAAAGCGCTGGAGCAGGCCTTGGAAGGCCGGGAGATTAATATCGTTTCTTACGAGGAGGAGATGCGTGCCGCATACTCCGACAGCAAGAAGATGCGCGATACGATGGCCATTGGGGCCGTGTTCTCTCTGCTGATCGCCCTGCTGGGCCTCATCGGCTTCATCCGCGACGAGTCTCTGCGCCGCAGCAAGGAAATGGCCGTGCGCAAGATCAATGGCGCCACCACCCGGGACATCCTGGGCACCTTTGCCAAAGACATCATGAAACTGTCCGTTGTGATGGCCGTCATCGCCTGCGTCGCGGCATTCTTCGTGGCTCATAAGTGGCTGGAGCAGTTTGCCGAGAAGGTCTCGCTGAATCCGCTTTACTTCATCGGAGGAGCCGTGCTGGTGCTGCTGGTTGTGCTGGGTGTGGTGGTGCTGAACTGCCTTCGCATCGCCCGTGCCAACCCCGTTGAATCGCTAAAGAATGAGTAGTATGAAGAGTTATCTGAAATTCCTGTCCCGCAATAAGTTATACACCGCTGTGGAGGCGGTGGGGCTGGCCGTCAGCCTGGCGTTCGTGATCTTGATCGGCTCCTACGTGGTGCAGCACTACAAAGTGGCGCATGAGTCTCCCGAGTGGAAACGCACTTTCGTGCTGGGAAATGACGAGTTCCTGGGCCTGACCTATTGGGACAAGGAAGAACTGCAGATGAATATTCCGGAAGTGGAGGCGGCGACGCACATCGCGTTTTTGTGGGAGCCGGCCATCTATAATGGGGAAGAGGCGATTCACGCCTCCGGCATGGAGGCCGACGCCGACTTCTTCAAGGTGTTCCCGGAATATCATCTTGTGGAAGGAAGCCTGGAGGACTTTGTTGGGAAGGATGATATTCTCATCAGTGAGTCTCTGTCCAGGAAGATTGGCAAGCAAGTCGGCCAAACTCTAAAGATCGATGACGCTGATCGCATGATCAAAGGCATCTTCGCCGACTTTGACGAGACCTTCTTCATGCCCATGGACATCATCACGAATATCTCCGCCACATGGGCGGCTGAGCAGTCAAAGGCATTTAACAGCATCGGCAATTACGCCACATGGTTCCTTGTGAGAAAGGATGCGGACCTTGATGCCATGCGGTCCAAGGTGAAGGCCCTCCTGCATAAGAACTATGACTCCATCTGGCAGGCCGAAAAGGTGGATAAGTGGAAAGCTTACCGCATGGACGAAGCCTTTTTCTTCCCTGGCGCCAGCGACGGACTCATCCGCTCGGGAAACGCCCAGATGCTGCGGTTGCTGACCGTCGTGGTGTTGTTGCTCCTGCTCTCCGCCATATTCAACTATGTCAACCTCAGCCTGGCTCTCACAGGCAAAAGGGCCAAGGAAATGGCCACCAGGCGGCTTTTAGGAGCGGACAAATCCGGTATTCTCTGGAAATACATCAGTGAATCCGTGGTCTTCACAGCCATCTGTTTCGCCGCGGCCATGCTCCTTGCGGATCTGTTTGAACCAATGGTGAACAGTCTGGTCTCCACCCGTGATCCGGACGACATGTTGATGGGAACCGACACCAGCGTGCGGCTTTCAT
The DNA here is from genome assembly GCA_902785575.1 of uncultured Bacteroidia bacterium. GTDB lineage: Bacteria > Bacteroidota > Bacteroidia > Bacteroidales > UBA932 > Cryptobacteroides. The sequence goes on from CACZZF010000006.1 coordinate 130,792, forward strand.
TCATGCTCACGCCGGGGTATATCCTGGCATATCTGGCAGGAATCCTGGTCCTGGGTGTCATCAACGGCCTGCTTCCCGCTTTCGCGGCCTCACGTTACCAGCCCATAGACGTGATCAGGGGCACTCTCCGGCGTCGGAACAAGATGGTACTGAGTAAAGTATTCATCGTGGTGCAGAACGTGCTTTCAGTATTTCTGATCGCGCTGGCCCTGGTGATGGAAACGCAGATGAGTCACATGCTTTCGCGGCCTATGCACTCCGCCACGGAGAACCTCTACTACATCGAATATTCCGCCCAGAACTACGATCAGATGAAGCTTTTCAAGGACAAGGTGGAGAGGCTGCCCTTTGTGACCAAAGCTGGAGTAGGAAGAGGAATACCAGGAATGATCAATATGACGGTGGGTGTCAAGGTTGACGAGGAGCATAGAGTTAGTATGCCCGTCATCCTGTGCGACTCCACCTACTTCAAACTGCTGGGGTTGGAAGTGGAGGAGGATTTCGGTCACCCTCTGACGCATTCGCTGTGGATGAGCCGTTCAGCCTTCAACGGGGCCGGAGTCTCCGACACCTCAACTGTATTCCCCCGGAAGATCAACATGAACGGTGCCCAGCCGGAGTTCATCGGAGGAGTAGTGACGGACTTTCCCACCCGCCCCGCCTCAGAAGGTGAGATCAATCCCAATGGTGGTGTCATCGTGACCCGTGTGGAAGAACTACAATATTCCAATTGTCTTCTAATAGGGACCACTGGGGAGGACAAATCTTATGAAGACCAAATCCTTCAGGCCTACAAGGAATTCCGTTTGGAGACTTTGGGTGTGGAACAGTCTGCCTGGCGGTACGGCTTCATCAAAGACATCAATCGTAAGCAGCTGATCCCTGTACGGAGGACCTTGCGCCTTGTGGAACTCTTTGCCGTGCTGGCGGTATTGATCTCCCTGCTTGGCCTGCTGGCCATGAGCACCTACTTCGCGGATGAGAACACAAAGCAGATCGCGGTGCGGAAGGTCTTTGGCAGCAATGTCTCCAACGAGACCTGGCGGACGGTCCGAAGCTACATGGTGCTGGTGGGAGTGGCTTGCATTATCGGCATTCCACTGGCCATCTGGGCCTCAAGGCTTTATCTGCAGCGATTTGCCTACCGGGTTGAAGGTTATGGATGGGTGTTCGCTCTGGCAGTGGTGATCTCCCTGGCAATCTCCTTCGGCACCGTTCTCTGGCAGACCCTCAAGGCCGCCCGGACCAACCCGGCCACGGAACTGAAAAAAGAATAAATATGAGAAGTTACCTGAAATTCCTGTCCCGGAACAAGTTGTACACGGCCATCGAAGCGGTGGGGCTCATAGTGAGCCTCGCCTTCGTGGTTATTATCGCCTGCTACACATGGCAGCAATTCGCGATCATCCCGGGCAGCTGTCGATGGTCCATGACAGGATTCCAGAGTTTGAGAAGGGAGGTAGGATAAGTAACTATGGCACTTATGCCACTTATAATGGGAAGAAGATCCCGGGCTTTCTGGACATCTCTAATGTGGATCCGGAGATTTTCGAGTTCCTGCCCCAGGAGTTCATTTCGGGATCGGTAGAGGTTCTGAAAGACAGGAGCCAAGTCATTCTTGGGGAAAATTTCGCGCGGAAACTGTCTCCGGACATGGATCCGGTCGGTAAGACCATCATACTACTTAAAGATACCTGCGTGATAGGAGGTATCGTCAGAGTCTCTGAGAACTCAATTTTGAAGGAAAGGGACGTCTATCGAGGCTTCGAAGAAAAAGACGCCCCCAGCACTTCCCCGTTTGTCACTCCGTATGACCTTGTGCTTGTCCGTTTTAGGGAAGGTGCTGATTTACAAGCACTCGGGCCTGTTATAGACACTATGTTCCATAAGGAATTCGCTGAATCCTATTACCGTGTCAATAAACCTGAGCATAGTTTGGTAGTTCCTTTTAAGGAGTTGTATTTCTCGAAACGCATTGGCGATTCGCTGAAAAAAGGCAATTCGACGCTTGTCTATGTGCTGATCGCGGTCGGTATCCTCCTTCTGGCCTCGGCCCTGTTCAACTACATCAACCTAAGTGTTGCCCTCGCTGGAAAAAGGGCTAAGGAGATGGCCATCCGCTCGACCCTCGGAGAGTCCAAAAGGAGTATTTTATGGAGATATGTTTCCGAAGCAATCCTGTTCGTGGCCGTCTGTCTCGCCCTCGCCATGGTTCTGGCCAAAGCCATGGAACCCACATTCAACAAGTACTTGGCCGGGGACATCGGGCTTAAAGTGGCGTTCTCGCCTTGGTATCTTGCCGTTTACTCCTTGCTGGCTGTTCTGATCGGACTGATCTCCGGACTTATTCCGGCATGGATGACACTGAAGCACGATCCGGTCTCCATCATAAAAGGGGAGCAGCGTCGTCAGACAAAATCGGTGTTCTCGAAAATATTCATTGTCATCCAGAATGTCATAACGGTGGCGTTAATCTCCATGGCTCTCGTGATGGAGTTGCAATACACCCATCTTGTGAATATGCCTATAGGGGCTAACGTGGATAATCTATATTACCTGTCCAGCGGTACCGTGGGAATGGACGCTTTGGCTGCCAAACCTTACGTGGACAGGATTGGTCGGACCCAAGGATACCCAGGTAACGGTAATGTGAGCGTTAGCACAACCTTTGAGGGGAAGAAAGTGGATGTCAGACTGCTTCGTTGTGACGAGGCCGCTTTCGAGATGTTCGGGTTTGAGGTTTTGAAGGATTTCAACCTTCCTCAAAAGAATGGTCTTTGGCTTACTGAAACCGCGGCGAATGTGTTCTCTTTTGACGAGGATAACCCTGTCGCGCCCGACTTTGTCAAAGCGATCTGGGGCGAGATGGAAATTGCCGGAACAATTAAGGATTTTGCCCTTAAAGGCCCCTCGGAAATCGCTGGTAACCAAGTGGGTATGGTCTATGTCAGTGAGAGGATAAATGGGACTAATGTTGTGCTTGAGCTTAACCGGCTCGATCGGGACATCAGGGCAGAACTAAGGGAGATCGCTCGCCAGGAGGGCCTTAGGATCGAAGGAGATGAGGATATTGGCGAGAAGGTTTACGGGTATATTCCTGAACTCATCGAAAAGACCTTGGAGAAAACCCGGAACTTCATCAGCATGATAGAGTTATTCATGCTGCTCGCGGCTCTGATCTCGCTTCTCGGACTGGTGGCTATGAGCGCCTACTATGCCGGGATGCAGACAAAGGACATCGCCGTGCGCAAGGTCTTCGGCGGGACGATCGCCTCCGAGACCCGCAGGGCAGTCTCTGAATATCTGATCCTTGTCGGAGTAGCTATCCTGATCGGGGTTCCGGTCGCCATATTCCTCTCCGAGCGTTACTTAAGGCAGTTCTACTACAGGATTGATGGCTACGGCTGGGTGTTTGTGGTCGGTGCCGTGATCGCCTTGGTGATCTCGTTCCTCGCCGTCCTTTGGCAGACCCTCCGGGCCGCCCGCACCAACCCCGCCACGGAACTTAAGAAGGAGTAGTTTTAAACTAACGAATTATGAAATTATTATCACGGAACAAACTGAACACATTGATCGAGGCGGTAGGTCTGGTCATTTCTTTCACTGTGTTCATCGTGCTGATGAGTCAAGTGTGGTACGATGTCACATTCGACAGATCATACCCTGGAAGCGGGCGGATTTATTTGTTCGAAAGGCCTCAGAGCCGTACAAGGGATCAGGCGCCTTACCAGATTCTCATGAACAGGCCCCAGATCCAGGCGATCAGGGATGCTTCTCCGGAAGTGGAGGCAGTAGGGACTATGAGCGTATCTATGCTGGTCGATCCCAACAATGGCACCCCGATGGAGTTCCCTGTGGCGGCATTGGTTGATAATGATTTCGTGAATGTTTTCCCTTTCCGCATGGTGGCGGGAACGGTAAACGGCTTTGACAACCCTGAATCCCTTTTGCTGTCAGAAACCTCGGCCAAGACCTTATTCGGAGGAAGTGGCCAGGCTGTAGGAAAGCATCTGAAATTGGAAAGGGACGGGATCCAGGAAGTTACCGTCATAGGTGTTTTCAAGGATTTCCCGGTCAACTCGCTCATTGCGGGAATCGGAGCATTCGGGCAGCTTGACGACTTGTACGCCGGGAACAATGACCCGAACTATGAGTACTTCGAGGCTTTTGTCAAGCTCCGCAAAGGAGCGGATCCTAAGACGGTCGCACCCGTCCTTGCCAAGGCCTTCGAGAGAAACTGGGTCCTGTGGGAGGACCAGGACACTCCTTCGGACATAAGGGAACGAGTCCTGAATGATTCAAGGCTTGTCACCTTGCATTCAGTGCATTACGACCCATTCTTAAACGGTGCTGGAAGCCGTAGCCGGGACTTCATACTGACAGCCATCGCACTTATATTCCTTCTTGTCGGCCTGCTTAACGTCCTTAATCTTACTAATGCCGAGCTCCCGTTCCGCATACAGGGCAACAGCGTCCGGAAGATCTTCGGGGCTGACAACTCCCAGATCCTGGGAAAAGACCTGATGAAAGCCGCTATCCTCTGCCTGCTGTCTTTTGGAGTAGCGCTGATCATCATATTCGTGTCCAACTCACCTCTGGCATCATTCCTCACTGTTCCCCTTAGGATCGGAACGCTTCGTCCGGTACTCATTTGTTTCCTCCTGGTGGCATTGGCCGGATCGCTTCTTGTCACGTACCTGCCATCCCGCTATGGCAACTCCTTCTCCCCTTCCTCTGTACTGAAAGGAAGGATCAGCCTGTCAGGGAAGGGCAAGGAGTTCAGGACAGGAACCTTGGCCCTTCAATTCCTGCTCTCATTCCTGTTCATCGAAGTCGGCCTGATGATAGGAATACAGAACAATTATGTCTCGAATTTCGATCTTGGATTCCAGATAAAGGACATAGCACACTGCTGGCTTGGTTTTGAAACCGCGGCCAAAAAAGAGACGGTCAGGGAAGAATTGCTGAAAGACAAGGATATTGTGGACATCGCTTTTGCCAACCAGTCTATTCTGATGGAATCCCCTATATTGAACACCAGGGAATCCAATGGGGTCACCGCCCGTTTCGCAGGGATTGATGTCAGTCCTAACTATCTGGATTTCTTTGGTTTCGATATTGTGGAAGGGAGAGGCTTCACTGAAGAAGATGGAGAGGCCTCAACAGGGGTGTATGTGGTGAATGAGGCTTTCATGAGAGCTTATCCGGAGATCAAGGTAGGATCTCACATGAAAGGAATCAGGGTCGCTTGTCCTGATACGGATGCGGAGATTGTCGGAGTCGTAAAAGACTTCAATTACCAAGACCTGACACACCCGATAGAACCTTTCGCATTCTATTGTTCCGGCGAACCAAGTCAAGAAGGAGACCTGACACCAAGATATTTCCGGGCTGAAGTGAAAACCGTTGAAGGGAAATCAGGAGAAGTGGCCGGAAGGTTGGCTGGAATCCTGCACAAAATAGGAGGGACAAAGGATGCCAGGGTGTCCCTTCTCATTTCGACCGCAAAGAAACTCTATAGCGGGAATGCGGCGGAGAGCGCCTTGGTAAAGACATCCTCCATCTTCTCGCTGCTGCTCGCGCTTCTGGGAATATTCGGACTCGTTTATCTTGAGGCTCAGACCATCCGCAAGGAAGTCGCGATCCGGAAAGTCATGGGAGCATCCACCAAAGACCTGATCTGGATGATGGCTCGAAAGTATATTGTTTTCGGGACTGTTGTGTTCGCCGTCTCCGTTCCTCTGGGAATATGGATAATCAGCCTCTGGATGGAGCAGTTCTCCGAGAAGGCGCCCGTCCCGGTCTGGATATTCATTCTCGCCTGGCTCATCGTCATCGGGACCACCGTTGCCGTCATCTCATCCATGGCCCTGGTAGTCTCCCGGACCAACCCCGCCACGGAACTTAAAAAAGAATAGAATATGAAAAGCTACCTGAAATTCCTGTCCCGGAATAAGTTATACACGGCTATCGAGGCGGTTGGGCTCGTGGTGAGCCTGGCGTTTGTGTTGCTGACAGGTCACTTCGTGTGGCAGCAAAGGCAGATGACCAGGAACGTCCCGGACTATAAGGATGTATATACCTTCTATCGGTCGATGCGGGGTAGTTCCGGCGTCGGATTCTCATGGGGAACCGCCCTACAGGCGAAGGAGGATATTCCTGAAGTGGAGAAGGCGGCCATGTTCTGGAAAGCAATGTCAGAAGAAGAGAGCACCATCGACATTGACGGAACTAAATACCATGTAGAGGAGTGCATGGTCGGTGGAGACTTTTTCGACATATTCCCGGCCGAGTTCGAGGCGGGGAATGCGGCAACCCTGAACGATGCCTCTAACGCCATCATTTCCAGGTCTTTCGCCAACCTGCTCGGGGGCGAGTCGGTCGCCATCGGCAAGGTTATCGACGGGAAATACACCATTGGCGCTATCATCAAAGACACCCCTAATCCGATATTCGGGGAACCGGATGTGATTATCAGCATCGAGAACCTCACCAACAGGAAAAACAGGCCGCACATGCTGGATGTGATTCCGTTTGTGAAAGTCAGGAAAGGGACCGACAGGGCGGAGCTCGAGGTTAAGGCGGATTCCCTGGCAGCAAAGGCCTTCGACGCTTTTGGAGCCAGGAACTTCTTGGAAGACAGCGGATTAGTCAGGTACGATGAGATCTGGTACTCACCAGCCAACAACCAGAGCCTTAAAAGCGGAAGCCGTTTCTACACGAGGATTATCCTGCTGATTACAATCATCCTGCTTGTCTCCGCGATATTCAATTACATCAATCTTTGCGTGTCCATGACCGGTAAACGGGCCAGGGAGATGGCGACCAGAAGGGTGCTGGGAGCATCAAAAGAGAGCCTGTTCGGCAACAGGATTCTGGAGTCAATCCTGTTCACGACCGTCTGCTTCATGCTCGCTGTTCTTCTCGCCGAGGCGCTTTCGCCGTGGTTCAACAGGATTATCGGGGGCAGCGTGCCGGTCCGGATCAGGTACTCGCCGGGATGGTTGGCGGTATATGCCATATTCATAATTCTCGTCTCGTTCATTCAGGGAAGCCTTCCCGCTTGGATAAGCGCCAGATTTCCAGCGATTTCCGTTGTTAAGGGAGAGTTCAGGGCAAAGAACAAGCATGTCTTCAGCAAGGTTTTCATTGTCCTGCAGCATGTGTTCTCGGTAATACTCCTGGCGCTGGCCATCATAATGGGCCTTCAAGTCTCACACATGGTTAACCGTCCGCTTGGCGCCGATGTGGAGAATGATTTCTATGTCCAGTTGACAGATCCCGGACTCTCGGCGGCTTTCAAGGAAAAAGCGGCGTCCCTGCCCTGCGTCAGCAGGATCGGACACAGCACCTATTTCCCCGGGTTGGTCGAGGAAATGGTCACCGAGGACAGTGAAGGCAAGCTCCTTACCTTGGCGGTTCTCAATTGCGACGCCACGGCATTTGGCATGTTCGGGTTTGACATCAAGGAGAAGTTTGAGGAGCCAGCTGTGGGTACGGTGTGGATCTCGGAGAAGGAGATGACACGCTTCGGTGTGGACAGGAACACGGAGGATCTCGGGCAACATCACATCATGGGCCGCTCTATCGGAGGAATCATCGGGGATTTCGCCCCGAACGATGTGCTGAGGTACGACTCCGGAACCGGTAGTTACGTTATCATAGGACATTCCGAGGAACAGTACGGCTTGTTGATCGAGACGACAGGCGACAAAAAGGAGGCTAGGAAGAGTCTTTACAGCCTGTACAGGGACCTCTGCATCGAACTGAACGGGATCGAGGACAAGCCCTACATGTTCGGGTATATTCCCGAGATCATCTCGGAAGAACTGGCGGAGGTGAAGGACAGGCTGTCGCTCGTCAGGCTGTTCATGCTTCTGAGCTTATTGCTCTCAGCCCTTGGTCTCGTCGCCATGAGCGGTTACTACGCCGGCGAGAACTCCCGTGACATCGCGGTGCGTAAGGTATTCGGAAGTACTGTTGAGGGAGAGGTCAAAAAGACTGTCCTTGAATATCTTACCTTGATGGCCATCGCGGCCGTCGTGGCGGTGCCCCTTGCGGTATGGCTCTCGGGCAAGCTTCTGGAGCAATATTCCTACAGGATTTCCGGCTATGGCTGGGTCTTCGCTGTTGCCGTTATCCTTGCCGCTGCCGTAGCCTTGCTCTCCGTCCTCTGGCAGACCCTCCGGGCCGCCCGCACCAACCCCGCCACCGAACTCAAGAAGGAATAGATTCTTCGCTTCGCTCAGAATGACAACTATGCTCAGGATGACATATTATTTGAAACCAATACGGGGCCTAGGCTCGTTTTTTTTCTCCTCAATCCTTGCGGAGAGCTCGCCTATTGCTATGTATAGGTTGTCAATGTCGTGTCTCACATCTTCTGAAAGATCATTCAGGGCCTCCAAGTTATCCTCCTGCTCTTGTTTTAGCAGATCGACCTTTGCCTTGAGTTCTTCAAGTTTCAAAGTGACAGAAGAAGCCGCAAGTAAATATTCCCGGACCTGGACGAATGCTCGCATAATGGCGATGTTGGCTTGTATGGCAACATCGCTGTTTAATAAGCCAGATAGCATGGCTACTCCTTGTTCTGTGAAGGCAAAAGGTGGCGCGGAGTCCTTTCTTTTTGATGATATCACAAATTGTGATGACATCTCCCTGACCTCTTCCACCGTTAATTGGAACATAAAATCAGATGGGAATCTTTTCAGGTTTCTCTTAACTGATTGGTTTAGTACCCTGGTCTCCACTTGGTACAACCTTGCCAGATCGAAGTCCAGCATCACCTTCTTTCCACGGATTTCGTGGATCAGGTCTTGAATAAGAATCATTTCGTTTGACATAGTTTGAACATTTAGATAGTACTCCATAAAGATAACGATTATTCCCGGCAATATGAAAAGCTACCTGAAATTCCTTTCTCGAAACAAATTGTACACGGCCATCGAGTTTGTCGGACTGGCTGTGAGCCTCGCGTTCGTGATAATCATCGGGTCATACGTGTGGCAACAATTCGCCGTCACACGGGAAAACCCCAACAGGGAGAATATTTACCTCCCAGGGATGCCTGGCTGTCCGGGGCTCACATACGCATTCCCGGATGTCATTACAGAAATACCTGAAATAGAGGTGGTTTCCCGGTATTGCGACGTCGCTCCAACCTATGGGAAGAATGAAGTGTTATGGGGAGGGGCCGTTGATCGTCAATTCTTCGATTTGTTCCCCAACTATCGATTTGTGGAAGGAAGCCCCGATGTGCTGTCCTCTCCTTCGAATATCATTGTGACGGAATCCTTCGCCAGGAAAAAGGATCTTTCGCTCGGGGACAGACTGGATCTTAATGGAGAGGAATATACCGTCGCGGCCATTGTCGAGGACTCCCATGGAACGGTCATGAAGGTGAACGAGGCTTTTCTTCCTGTCGAGAATTACAAGGACTATTGGCAGCCTTTTGACAATTTCGGCAGTACCATCTGCTTTATCAAAACTCGTCCCGGTGCGGACAGGCAGGCGCTTTATGATAAATTGGAAGAGGTCTGCAAGAAGGTTTATCCAGATATTTACGGGCAATCATTTTTCGACCATCTGGAACTGACCCGTTATGACGAGCTGTTTTTCAAAGAGACAGGAAACCAATTCCTGCACGGAGACCTGAAAACCATACGGACGCTTCTTCTGGTGGGACTTCTCCTGCTGCTTTCCGCCATATTCAATTATGTCAACCTCTCCGTGGCGCTTACTGGGAAAAGAGCCAAGGAAATGGCCGTTAGGCAGTTGTCGGGAGCTTCGAGGGGGCGGGTTATCGGCAAATATATCACGGAATCCATCGTATTCACGGCGGCCTGTTTCGGTGCCGGCCTGCTGATCGCCGAGGCATTCTGCCCTTTGATGAACCGGCTGCTGAGCAATCCTGACATCCCCATTCGGGTGGCATGGAAGCCGGGTTACGTTTGTGCCTACGTGGTGATCATTCTTGTGGTAGGAGTGATATGCGGTATTATCCCGGCGGTCATGGCCGGAAGATACAATTCGCTGGAAGTGATGAAGGGAGACTACCGGCGAAAGAGCAAGATGGTTTTCAGCAAGGTATTCATCGTACTGCAGAACGCGCTTGCTGTCATCCTGATCGCCCTTGCTATCACTATGGAGGCCCAGATGCGAAAGACTCAAAGCCGGCCGATGCACATTGACATAAAAGACAAGTTCAGTCTGTCTTTCATCACGAGGGAAGATCAAACGCCCCTGAAAGACGCTCTGGAGCGCCTTCCTTTTGTCAAGCGTGTTGGCCGGTGCTCAGGAGTGCCGGGCATCGGCACCGGTGGGCAATACAGCAAGACAAGGGACGGGCAAGACATAATGTACCGCCTTTACCGGATGGACAGTACGGCGTTCCGGATGTTTGATTTCAAAATACTTAAGGATTATAACGCCCCTATATTCAACAGCGTCTGGTTCTCTGACGAGAGCTTTGCTGCGACAGGCTTTGACGAGGACTATCATGACATAAGCGTGCTGAGCCAGCGCGCGAGCGGGTGCGAGAATCTCGCTGGCGTATTCAAGGCTTTCCCGACGAACAATGCCAATATGGGAGAAGAGGAACATGCCATTGTCTGTGTTGTCCGGCCTGAAGACATTTGGATTGGAAGCTATCTGATAGAGACTGCGGGTGACAGGAAGGAGGCATATTCAAAAATCATGGAAACCTATGAGGAGTACGCCAAGGACCGTGAGGTGTATTTGAATTACCCTTCCTGGATTGACGAAACCATCGCCGAAGCCTGGAAACCGGCTCGGAACAACATGCGCCTCGTGGAAATCTTCATGCTGCTTTCAATCATTATCTCTCTGCTGGGCCTGCTGGCTATGAGCACTTATTATGCCGACGAGAAATCCCGTGACATTGCCGTCCGTAAGGTCTTTGGAGGTACTGTTGACTCCGAGGCTTGGCGCACGATCAGGGACTATATGATTCTTGTGGGCATCGCCTGCGTCATCGGAATCCCGATAGCCGTCTATGCCGCCCAAGAATATCTTAAAGACTTCATTTACAGGCTGGAAGGCTATTGGTGGATATTCGTGGCGGCAGTGCTCCTCACAGGATTAATCGCCTTTGTCTCAGTCATCTGGCAGGTATTGAAGGCGGCAAGGACGAATCCGGCGATAGAGTTGAAGAAGGAGTAAAAAATTATGATACTAAAGAACATAAATAGCTTGATCCGGCGCTATCCGGTGGCGGTGGTATTGAACTTCACGGGGCTGGTGGCAGCGTTCATCGCCTTTGCTTTGATCTTCCTGCAAGCGGATTATGAGCTGTCATTTGACAAGTGCCATCCTACGGCGGACCGGGTGTTCCGCGCCGACAAGAAGGGCGATGAATCGCTGTTCAGGAATATCCTCCCGAGAGGATTTGCCGATGATATCATCAGTTCATCAGCCCATATCGAGGCGGGATGTACGTTCATGCCTTTCATGGGAGAAATCTATTTTTCCGTGGCAGAGGAGGGCAAGGCCCCTGCAGGCTACAAGCGGGACCTGATCTTCGTGTCGGAGAGGTTCATCGACGTATTCGGCATCAAGATGGTCGAAGGCGATTCCCATGCGCTGGAAGGACCGAATTCCGTCATCATCCCCCGGTCGCTGGCGGAGAACCTTTTCCCCGGAGAGCGTGCGACAGGCAAGCTCCTGAAAACAGATACCAAATATATGGAACTGCCTCGGGAAATCACGGTGACGGGTGTGTATGAAGATTTTCCGACGAATACGCAGCTCGGGAATGACCTGTACCTGACCATCGGCGATGTCCAGAAAGGGAGTTACGGCGGAGCCAATTTCGTCTGCTATCTATTGCTGGACGATGCTGGGAATGCCGGAGCCGTGGCCGATGAGTTCAACGCCCATTTTGACTTTCCTCCGCAAGGAGACTGGCTTACGCCCATCGAACTGGTGCCGCTGACCAGCATCTACTTCCGGAACGAAGGCAATGTGTATAAGAGCGGCAGCCGCTCGCAACTGCTT
>CACZZF010000007.1 GCA_902785575.1 uncultured Bacteroidia bacterium
CGATTACCAATCGTCCCGCAAATAATCTGCGGGTCAAAAGAGAAATATGGTGCACGATGGGCTCGGCCTGCGAAGGTGCGAGCTATCGTCACATCTGACTAATCCGAAAACAAACAACGATATGAAAAGTGTTTCTTCTCATTCCTGCCAGAAAGGGCTTGCCATTATTTGGCCCTTTAGTAGGCGACGGGAATCGGCCTACATATTAAGTTACCAATCCCTACTTTCAGTGTCCATAGACCGGGCAAGCCCGGAAGAGAACTATCCCAAAAGTGCCAAAGAAGGGTTGGCACAAACCTCTTTTCGACGGGGCTATCAGAAGCGCCATATCGGACCGGAATTCTGCCAACTTCAGCTTGCTGATCTCCTGGCAGCCCTCCTCTTCCCTTATAGGGAAGGGGGTATTAAGTTACCCACCACCCTTAAAAGGTGGCAGAATCCGGGCAAGCCCGGGAGTGGCTGTATTAAACAAATGCCAACTCGAAAACAATTCCGATTCTTGGCAGTAAACGATGCAAAAAGCGGTGTTTCTCGGCAAGATATGCCAAGCAATCTCCTTTCCCTTCTACCCGGTACGCCAGTTGATTTGTTCTTCTACCATCGGCATTACGTAATCTGCGTATTTCGCGCATTTTGCCTATCTTTGTAAATCGATTCCCCCTCTGTGGTGAATTGAAGTATGAACATCACCCATAATCTTAATTTGACCATGGCCTCCGACATTGATCAGAATAAACTGAAAGTCGCAATTGACTGGATTAACAAACTTGCTAACGGGATGAATCCAATTGATGGTAAAGTTCTTCCTGAAAGCGACGTCGTGAATAACGTTCACATCTCCCGCTGCCTGTTCTATGTGTCTAGCCTGCTTGAAGGTGTTGGGAAGAAGAAGCCTTCCCAGCAAAAGCAGTATGAATTGGAATTCCAACTTACTCCGGAGATTGCGTCAAAGGTCTATATCGCCGAAAGAACGGGAATTGCCATGTTCGTCAAGGAGATCAATAAGGTGATTCCTGAAAATATGCAGCCTCTGGCCGCATCAAAGGTAACTCAGTGGCTGGTATCGATAGGATACCTGGTGGAACAGCAGAGTAGCGACGGCCGCAAATACAAGGCTCCGACAGAACTCGGAACATCCATCGGAATGACATCAGCATGGAGAGATGGCTCCCAAGGGCAGTATCTTGCTATATCCTATGATGCCAACGCGCAGCACTTTATCCTTGAGAATCTTTTCAAGCTATAGCTCAATTTCGCCTCGCTTTAGCATATTCTCATAGTACGTCAGGTTGATTTTCCGGTTGCAACCGCTCTTATCGGGTTTATAGTTCGTGCAACCCAGGAAGGGCGTGTTGTCTTTCTTCCGAACAATGAGATAGCCGTCCTTGCAGCAGTCGCACTTGAGGATGGGGAGTATGCCGCCGGAGAGGTCATTGGTCATAAAGTCGCATATCTCCGGCTCGTTGGTGCAGAGCCAAAGACGCAGACCGAAGTCCTTCTTCTGACGGACCCGAAGAGGATAGCCGCATATCGGACAACGTTTAATCATTGAGATGTCTGGTGAATCAGTCTTGGAGATGTCCAGGTCGCCGTTGACGTGGACCGCCGAATAGTCCTGAATCAGTTCTGCCACGAAGCGTGATGGGCGCTGCTGGGGTACCACGATATAGACACGATTCTTCGTGCGGGTCATTGCCACATAGAACAGGCGGCGTTCTTCAGCGTATTCAATCGTTCGGTCTTCCTTGATGACCAGTTTCATCACAGGATCGTCTTCAATCTTGGACGGGAAGCCATAGACGGCGTTAGCGGCATTGATGATGATGACGTTGTCGTAGCCGAGCCCCTTTGCTCGGTGTGCAGTCAGGAAGGTAATCTTCGCTTTCGGGTATGCCTTGGACTTGACCTCGCCAGTCTTGTCATTGAGGAAGAAGAGACCGGTCTTGGCCAGGTGGAATCCGTCGAAGTTGTATCGGCCTATGAGCAGGATGGACGAGTTCTCCGGTTTCCCTTCTGCCTTATTGGATTCGATAATCTGGCCAATGCAGCGCTCGACAGCCTGGGCACGCAGGTAGAACTTGCCACCTTTGCCTTCCGTCAGCTCTTTGTCGGCTTCTTCCGAGTATGCCTCAATGATTATCGGCCGCTGAATATGCTTCGGACTGATGAGAGACTTCTGAATCTGCGATGAGTTCTTCTGGATGAAACTGCCGGCGATGTCGATTACCTCCTGGGAGTTGCGATAGGTCTTTGTGATTTTCAACTCTTCGCCATAGCCCATGATGTCGGAGAAGTGAGTGAAGAGTGTGATGTCTGAACCAGCGTAGGCGTAGATGGATTGCCAGTCATCTCCCACGGCGATAATCTTGGCGTCACAGACGTTGGAAAGAGCCCTTGCAAGGTCGAAACGCTGCCGGGATATGTCCTGGTATTCGTCGATGATAACGTACTTGAAATCGAGTTTCTCGCCGATTTCCTCCTGCTCCTGCAGTATCTTGGCAGAGTCATTTATCATGTCCTCGAAGTCCACGGCACCACGTTCCTTCAACTTCTTGGAGTACTCTAGAAAACTCTGGTGACAAACGTCCAGGAAGAGTTTTGTGCGGACATTATCGGTCATCCGCTGCATCTCACGGAACTTGTCGGTATCGTAACCGTTTGTCTTGAAGTTCTGGATGAAGGCGCAAATGAGGCGAGTGAGTTTGAATATGTATTTGTTCTCCTCCGTGGAGACAATCTTCTGATAGACCTCCATATCAGAGCGGCGGTCCAGGACAATGCCTTTCTCCTTCAACTGCTCTTCCAGATGCTCAAGGAATGGACGTCCGTCATTGTAGGCAGAGAAAGTATATATCAACTCGGTGCCGTGTTCACGATGGAAGAGAATCTTATCGTTGACTTCCTTCTTGTATCGATTCAGTTCCGCTTTGGAGTAGCGATTGTTCTTACCGTCCTCGGTGATGCCGAAATGCTCGATGTAGATGGTCCGATCTCCTTGCCTGATGACGAAATCAGGGGTATATGGCTTGTGAGAGTGGCGGAATCCGTAAGGATACGGCCGCTCATACTCGTAGTCAATCTTGTGTAGGTACAAGAAGTTTGCAATCATCACCTCCTGCGAAGAACGGAGGGATTCGTAGTTGATGGTGATGGATTTGCCGGTACGCTTGTTAGTGATGGTCTCCACATACTCGTTCATATTGGAACGCATGGTGGAGAAATCGGCTTTCGAAATGTAGTTGAAAAAGGCGTTTAGGTCATCGCCCTCGTATGGTGCATCGAAATAACTGCCGAAGAACAGGATCAATTTATTCACCATATCCGACTCCCGGAGGACATCGTTCTTAAGGTAGTTATTGATAACATCGAACATATAGCCACTATCCACAACGTTCTTCTTATCGGCATCCTGCTTCCGGAGGATGGCATAGCCGGTCTTGTGGAATGTAGTGACGGGACAATTGATTTTCAGCGCCTTATTAATCTTGTCTTGAAGTTCTCCAACGGCTTTGTTGGTGAAGGATATGACAAGAATCTGCTCGGGCTTAACGCCCTTCTTCTCGACCAGGTACTTCACTTTGGCGGCCACTGTGGTAGTCTTTCCGGCTCCTGCGCCTGCCACTACCAGCATATTGTCCTCGTCCGTGAGAACCACCTTGCGCTGCTCTTCGTCCAGGGAGATGGCGGGATCGACTTTAGATAGTATCGTGTCCAGATAATGCTTGTCGGTTTCCAGATGCCGATGCAGGAAGGTATGGTTGTGTTGCTGGATGCCAGTGGAACCTTCTCGGAGGTCTGAGAGGTCGGCATAATTCCGCAGGAAAGCCTCAACGGATGAGGCTGGTATGGCGAACTTCTCACAGTACAGTTCGAGAGTGGTAGCGGTCTTCTGATTTTGGAAGAAGGTGTTGATGTCCGCATACTCGTCAATCAGCTGCTTATAGTCGCTGCGGGCCAGAAATCTGTCCTCCAGGAGGAGCGAATTCAAGCGCTGGGTGAACTGAAGCAATCTGGCATATTCAGCTGTCGGCGCTTCTGGTATACCTATGGCCGGCTCCGTTTTCTTGGGAGCCTCTTTAGGCTTGTTGCGCCTGTCAGAGAATATGCGATTGAAGAAGGACACGGGGTATTCTTTACAAAAGACAAAGGTAGCGATTATCAATGAGCGGCACAAATCTTAAGACTGAGTTAGTATGCCTCATCAAAAACGTGTTCATTTGTTTCCACAAATCGTTGCATGTCTTCGAGCAACGGTTCATGGCGACAATAGGCCTAAAATGATACACTATTTGTCACACTAGACATGAAAAATCCCCCTCAGACTAATCTGAGAGGGATTCTTGTGGAGCATAGGAGAATCGAACTCCTGACCTTTTGAATGCCATTCAAACGCTCTACCAACTGAGCTAATACCCCGTTTCGGACTGCAAATATATAAACATTCCGTGAATCCGCAAAATTTTTAAAGAAAAAAGAATCCGGCCGGAAACCGGCCGGATTCTTTTATCACATTAAGCCTCATCCTGGAATTTGAGAACCGGCTGCCTTGCGGCGGTCGTCTCGTCCGGACGAGTGATCGGAGCGTTGTGAGGAGCGGCTTTCAGGATAGCCGGATCCTCCGCGGCCTCAGCGGCGATCTTCCTCATGACCTCGATGAAAGCGTCCAGCGTCTCGACTGACTCAGTCTCAGTTGGTTCTATCATGATAGCCTGGTGGAAGAGAAGCGGGAAGTAGATAGTCGGAGCATGGAAACCGAAGTCCAACAGTCTCTTGGCCACATCCAGAGTCGTGGCTCCTTCCCTCTCGTCACCAGTGCCTTTCCTCGACCCGTCATTAATCAGTCCGTCGAACACGAACTCATGTTTGCAGACTGAAGGGATCGGAAGCTTGTAGCAATCCTTGAGGCTCTCCTTGATGTAGTTGGCTCCAAGGGTAGCGTACTTGCCGACCAGTTTGACATTCTGCTTGCCTAGCATAAGGATATAGGCATATCCCCTGAGAATGACACCGAAGTTGCCCAGGAAACCAGACACCTGACCGGCGGCCTTCTCGGAATCACACACGACATCGAAGGAACCGTCTTCTTTCTTGACGACCTTAGGGACAGGCAGATAAGGAAGCAGTTTCTCGCAGACTCCGACAGGGCCGGAACCAGGGCCTCCACCACCGTGAGGAGTGGAGAATGACTTGTGGAGATTCAAGTGAAGAATATCGAATCCCATATCGCCAGGGCGCACCATACCGATCAGCGGGTTCATGTTGGCTCCATCATAATAGAGCAGTCCTCCGCACTCGTGGACGAGGGCAGCGATCTCCCCTATCTCCTTCTCGAACAAGCCGAGAGTGTTGGGGTTGGTCATCATTATACCAGCGATGTCAGGGCCAAGAAGCGGCTTAAGATCAGCCACATCCACAAGGCCGTCAGCGTTGGATTTCACGACCACAACCTCCAGGCCGCAGACAGCGGCACTGGCAGGATTGGTTCCATGGGCGCTGTCCGGGACAATGATCTTAGTCCTTTTCAAGTCACCACGCAAAAGATGGTACTGACGTATGATCATCAGCCCGGTCAACTCGCCATGAGCACCGGCGCAAGGGTTAAAGGTGAATCCTGCCATCCCGGTGATCGCGGAAAGGGCCTTGTCCATATTATAATAGACCTCCAGGGCTCCCTGGACTGAGCATGCGGGTTGAAGAGGATGAAGCCCCTGGAAACCCTTCATGTTGGCGATTTCCTCGTTGATCTTGGGATTGTACTTCATCGTGCAGCTCCCGAGAGGATAGAATCCGGTGTCAACACCGAAGTTCATCTGGGAGAGATTGGTGTAGTGACGTACAACATCCACCTCGCTTACCTGCGGCAGCGCCGGAGCCTCAGCCCGAAGCAGGCCTGCGGGAATAGCGGCGGACGCCGACCCTTCGACTTCACTCAGGGACCGGCAAGGAAGAGAATACCCCGTACGTCCCTCTTTGGAGAGCTCGAATATAAGTTTGTCGTAATATTTCATATTCCTAGGCCTCCTTCACCAATGCGACGAGAGCATCAATCTCAGCTTTCGTCCTTTTTTCAGTTGCACAGAAAGTGACATAACCCTCCTCCGTGGAAAGAGCGCCGAAGAAACCTTCTTCAAGAATTTTTCCCTGCAGCGTCTCAACAGCCACCAAAGGCTTGAGAGCGAATTCCTTAAGGAACGGCTGACCAGGGAAGGCCTCCTCGAACTTGCCTGTCTTGAGAAGCTCATCGTGGAGGTAATGGGCGGCGGCGAAAGAACGCTCGTTGACTTCTTTCAGCCCCTTAGGTCCCATAAGCGACATATAGACAGTCACGAAGAGGGCCATCAGGCTCTCGTTCGAGCAGATGTTGGAAGTGGCCTTCTCGCGGCGGATGTGCTGCTCACGGGCCTGAAGGGTCAAGCAGAAGCAGCGGCGTCCCTCCGTGTCACGAGTCTCTCCAACAATCCTTCCGGGAAGCTTACGCAGATATTCCTTCTTGCAAGCCATGAAGCCGACATAAGGGCCACCGAAAGTCATCGGGATGCCGAGGCTCTGGCCGTCACCGACCGCGATGTCAGCCCCCCACTCGGCGGGAGTCTTCAAGACGCCAAGGGCTGAAGGGTCGCAATACTCAATGAATATTCCACCTTCCTCATGGATGGCGTCAGCGAAGCCAGTGAGATCCTCGACAATACCGAAACGGTTGACTGAAGGGACGATAACACCAGCCACATCGCCTTTCTTAAGCTCGGCATTCATGTGGTGAGGACAGGTGTGGCCATCCATCACGGGAAGATAACCAAGCTCAATCCCATGGTATTTGGCATAAGTCTCGATGGTCTTGACCACATTGGGAAGGAGAGTCTTGGAGACAAGAACCCTCGTCTTTTTCTTGGTGCAGGAAGGAGCCATCTTGACAGCCTCAGCGGCGGCGGTAGGACCGTCGTACATGGAGGCGTTGCTGACATCCAGCCCTGTCAGGGCGCAAATCATGCTCTGGAACTCAAAAATATACCTTAAGGTACCCTGTGAGATCTCAGCCTGATAAGGAGTGTAAGCCGTCAGGAACTCGGAACGGGAAATGATG
Source organism: uncultured Bacteroidia bacterium (assembly GCA_902785575.1). Taxonomy (GTDB): domain Bacteria; phylum Bacteroidota; class Bacteroidia; order Bacteroidales; family UBA932; genus Cryptobacteroides. The sequence goes on from CACZZF010000007.1 coordinate 7,082, forward strand.
TAAGGGACAACGGCGGGAGTATAATGGTCATAAGCTCCCTGTCCGGCGAAGACCTTCAGCCTGGCGTCCTTAGCATCCAAAGCCTCGAAAAAGTCCCTGACCTCCTGCTCGGACATAGCGTCCGGGAGGTCATATTCACCCTTGAAAATGAAGTCTTTGGGCACATCGGAATACAGGTCGTCCATCGACCCCACTCCGATACGGGCCAACATGGCCTTGACATCATCTTCCGTGTGAGGGAAATACTGGAATGTCGCCATCGCTTCCTACTTCTCGGAAAATGCCTGGTAAGCGGCGGCGTCCATAAGGGCCTCAACTTCGGCGGGATCACTCATCTCAACTTTGATGATCCAAGCCTCGTAGGCATCCTCGTTTATTTTCTCAGGAGCGTCCTCAAGGTCAGGATTGACCTCAACGACCTTTCCGGAAACGGGGCAGAGAAGCTCGCTGGAAGCTTTCACGCTCTCCAGAGCGCCAAACTCCTCACCAGCCTCAAACTCGTCATCGACCTCAGGAAGGTCAGCATAAGTGATGTCACCAAGCTCCTTCTGGGCGAAATCAGAGATGCCGATAGTGGCCACATTGCCTTCGACTTTAACCCACTCATGGTCCTCGCTGTAACGGAGGCCTTCGATTACTTTACTCATGTCTTATTAGTTTATTTAGTTGATTATTAATTATTTCTTATAGTTTGTCTGATAGAATCTCTTCTTAACCACCTTGCCAGGGAATACCTTTTTGCGGATCCTGATATTAAGAGGGGTATCAAGTGCTCCGTGAGCGCGGTCCACAAGGGCGAAGCAAATGCTCTTCTCAAGAGAAATGCTGTGGTAACCGGTTGTTACGACACCGACCTCGGTCCCGTCAGCGAGCTCGACCGGATAACCGGCGCGAGGAATCGCCTTGTCCTGAAGCTCGATACCGACCAGCTTTTTCGCCGTACCGTTAGTTTTCTGATCGACAATGGCATCCTTGCCGATGAACTCGTCCTTGTCAAGCTTGCAGAACATGCTGAATCCAGCCATCACAGGAGAAATTTCAGGGGTAAGCTCATCACCGTACAAAGGCAGTCCAGCCTCGAAACGAAGGGTGTCACGGCATCCGAGTCCGCAAGGAACGACCCCGGCGGCCAGGAAAGCCTCCCAGTAGTTCACAATGAGTGAAGGGGCGGCATAGATCTCAAATCCATCCTCACCAGTGTAACCGGTGCGGCTCACGATAACCCTGGAGCTACCATCCTGGAAATCCTTGAAAGTATAGAAGGACAGTCCCGCGGCCTCAGCGGCGAAAGGAAGGACTTTCACGAGGGTCTCCTCGGCGAGAGGGCCCTGGAGAGCGATCTGTCCCCATTTATCGGACTGGTTAGCGATCTTCACATCGAAACCCTTGCTGTGATCCTTGATCCAGAGATAGTCTTTCTCTATGTTGGCGGCGTTGACGACAAGAAGGAAATGATCCTTCTCGAACTCTTTGTAGACCAGGAGGTCATCGACTGTGCCTCCGTCCGGGTAAAGCATCATCCCATAGAGGATCTGCCCGGGAACCATCGGACGCACGTCATTGGTGAACACATGGTTCACGAATTTCTCGGCATCCGGGCCACAGACGAAGATCTCTCCCATGTGGGAGACATCGAACATTCCGACCTTGTGGCGGACGGCGAGGTGCTCCTCAGTGATCGATGAATACTGGATCGGCATATCGAATCCTGCGAAAGGGCTCATCTTGGCCCCGAGGGCCAGATGGTTGTCATGTAGACAAGTTAAATTAAGGGTTTGTTCCATGGTATATCAGTTTCTAAGTATCTCGTCTCTAATCCTCCAGTCCCCATAGGGATCGATTTCGGCCTCGGCCTTGTCCTGCGCCTTCTCATCAAGATTGAAGAACAGGTCCATTCCGAGCTTGGCCTCGAGCTCGTCCACCGTCATCACGTAATGGGTCAAGTTCCTCTCGCAAGCCTTGTTCGGGAACACGAATCCGATCGAAGCGTAGGTGCCGTCTTTCCTCTTCGCGAGCAGGGCCTTGAAAAACGCGTCCGGAACCATCACATGGTTGCTTCCAATATGCTTGGGGTTGCTGTATTCGAATATGGGGCCGCAAACGACCCAGATGGATTTGTAATACCGGGCCTCGTACCTTACTTGCTTCTCAAGGTCGTTCCAAGCGCCGGAATTAAGATTATGGTTCTGCGGACAAGTGTTGCTCAGGTAAAAACTCTCCTTCATGGTCTGGGAGCTCCACCTCATGTCCGCGGCGGGAGCCATATGCCCACGGTCATAACCAGACCCGACATAATCCCTGTCATAAGCCTGCCTCCCCTTAACCATCGGATCCGGAGAAAACTCATCCTCCCTGCTCCTGTAAGCCGTGATCACCTCTGTCTCAAGCAGTTCATAAGCGACCCAGTTCGGCACCCTGTAGCTATTATTATAAGACAGGGTGTAGCCCATGTGCTCTATGATCTCAGCCTCGCTGTCCTCCAAGCGGTAAGGGATCTCCAGACGGGACAAGGGATCAACCCCATCCTGAGATGGATCCATGACCAGGCCTTGAGGATCTTCCACTTCCCCCTCCGTCCCATCACCACTCCAAATGAAATGATACGCGGTCCCGAGGACGGCCAGAATCACCAGTATGATTATCGAAGTCTTTTTGTCCATTTTACAGAGCCAATCTCAATCCGAATGTGCCTTTGAAATTCTTTCCGGGCATATATGACCTGTTACTTATCCTGCAGGCGTCCCAGCGGCTGGCGCAACTTCCACCACGAAGAATCCTGGTGCCACCTTCCTTCGCTCCCGTAGGATTGACTTGGGGATCAGTAGGGTACTCCTCCGCCCTATCGTAGCACCATTCCCAAACATTGCCGCTCATGTCGTAGATTCCGAGCTCGTTCGGTTTTTTCGTCTTGACGATCTGGGGCTTGGAGTCAGCGTTGTCTATATTCCACATCGATATCTTCATATCGTTCGAGCCGCTGAAACCATAATGCCGAGAGAACTTGCCACCCCTGGCGGCATATTCCCATTCAGCCTCCGTCGGGAGACGGAAGGTCCTGCCTGTCATAGCGTTAAGCTTGCGAAGGAACACCTGGCAATCATACCAAGAAACATTTCCGACCGGTTTATTCGGCTCTTTTATATCATTCAGATATGGAATGGATCCCATCACTGCGTACCAAAGGCCCACAGTTACCTCGGACTCCCCTATCGCGAAATCGTCAAGAGTAACCTGATGAGCGTTCACCTCATTCTCAGGAACCTTGAAATCAAGATAGGGGCTGTCAGTGCTATTGAATCCCATGGAGAACGTGCCACCTTGGACCATAACCATCTTGAAACTCTCATTACCGACAGTGAATGATTCCGGCAGTCCGCTCGACGCGTCGACCTTCTCCCTTTTGACCACCGTCCCGTCAATAGGTCCCAGAATGTCCTCATTCAAAACATCTTCCGTAGGTTGGGCAAGCCTGAATCCGACCTTAACCCTACGTGTATGCGATTCCACAGGCATCCTCTCCAATGTCGTACGGACAACCTTGGCGCTACCCTTCTCTGGACCGGCAGGGTTAACCATCAAACTCATAGGGACGAAATAATCATCCTTCGTAGCATCCTCCGGAACCTCATCGTAATTATCGAGACACCACTCCGCCACCGAGGTGAAGCCCTTATCCCCATTGAGGTGATGGGCATATTCCCACTGGGCCTCAGTCGGGAGGGAGAAAGACTTGCCTGTCCGCTTCTCCAATTTGGATAGAAACTTCTGAATATCAACCCACGAGACCATGTCAACCGGGGCCTGTGGGTCCTTGATTTGGCTTGGATTCTTGCCCATAACCTCTGTCCATAAGGCTTGTGAGACAGGTTCCGCGCTGATGACGAAACCGTCCAACGCCACAGGTTGGGCGATCCCTTTGGTTACTTTCCGTCTGTTGTCAGCCGACACTCCCATCGTGAAATACCCCGCCGGTGCCTTGAGCATCTCGAATGAGACAGCCCCGACAGTGTAGGACATAGAGTAATCAGGGCCTGTGGTCTTTTCATTGGAATCTCTGCAGGACACGGCCCAAAGCCCTATTAGGCTGATAATTATGAGTATCGCGATCTTTTTCATTCCGGCGCTTACGCAATAGAATACAAATATATGAAAAAAGTCGGGACTATCCAGCCCCGACTCAAACAAAAGGTTCTTTCGACTAGTACTCCACCATAGGAGGGAGGACCTTGGCCTGGTCGATCATCTTCTGGACCATAACCTCGGTGGGAACAACCTTGGTGAGATTCTTCTGCTCGTTCACCTCAGTCATCTTGGCGACGAGGTTGGCGGCTACCCTGTGCTGGAGCTCCTTCACGGTGTCAACACCGGAGGCCTCGAGCAGCTCAGAGAACTGAGGGCCGATACCCTTGATACGGAAGAGGTCAGCATGATTGACCCATGTGAGGATAAGCTTGCCAGTGATTCCGGTGACCTCCTCGAGCTCTTTGCGGCCCTTAGGGGTCTTTCCCTTCTCAAGAAGCTGATCTACAGTTACAACGCCGGCGGCGATAAGCTTCTCAGCGTAGACAGGACCAACGCCCTGGATGTCGATAATCTTGTAAGTCATTGCAATGAAAATTAAGGTGTTGTTAACAGTGTTATTAAGCCAAAAGTAAATAAAAACTTTGACTTGACAAAATTTACGGCGAAAAACAATGACTAAAAGCCTTTTAGAAGCTTTGGAAGAACTGGATGTCTTTCTTGAGCATGACCTTCGGCTCCATCAGGTAGACTTTTTGGAATAGACGGAACTGATTGACTTTGGAGAGGTAGACCTTATCCTCATGCTTACCCTTGCGCCACCATTTGTAAAAACCGATAGGGTCATTCTCAAAAGGAATCTTGGCAAGAATATCTGACGAGAAACCGGGAAAATCTATGGTCACATTGAGACCCATATATTGCTTATAATATTGGGGATCCGCCCTGCGCAACTTACTCATCAAAGGGTTATATAACTCAATCTGATCAAGGTGGAGGGTTTTCTCGCGGACTACCATTTTATGGATCCGGACAGGGTCTTCATTAAGCCAGGCGCCCAGACGCAAAGTCTTCGGTCCCTCGGGAGTATCGAGGGTCAACTCGTCCATCGAGTAGTAGACTTTTTCTGTGTCTAAAGGATAAAAAATATCAGCCTCCGCCATGACCAATCCGGTTACGTCGGGGCAAATATAAACAAAAAAATGGTCTTGCACAAACGTACAAGGCCATTTTTTTAATTATTTATCGGCATAATAATCTGTAAGTGTCTTGCCGCTCCGGACTATAAAATCGGCCAAATCCTTACCTTTCAAAAGCCCATTAGAGAGAAGAGCCAGATCCGTCACTTGCTTTAGAAGATCACTTTCTCCAGCGAATTCCTCAACCTTGTCAGAGTGGTCTTTCATTTGAGCTACAAGCTTGATCATCAATGGGTTCTGAAGGTTGACTGTGATATTGAACGACTCCGGCATCTCACCGTAGAAGTTCATTCCGCCACCCAACGCGCTCATCTCACGGTAGCGCCGCATGAATTCATTTCTGGTTATCAAAATGGGCAACGCATCCTCTCCAAGATTATCCGCATCGACATAATACTCTTTATCTTTCGGAAGCACAGCCTTTAGCATGGTCTCAAGATTTTTCTTATCCTCCTCGGCCATCTCCGGCTTTACTTTTTCTTCTTTAGGTATCAAATTGTCAACCGAATCAGAGTCAACCCTGGCGAATCTGGTATCTGGAATCTTCTGCTCCAATAAGTTAACGAAATGGGCGTCCAACTCACAATCCATAAGCAGCACGTCATACCCCTTGTTCTTGGCAGCCTCGATGAAAGGATACTGTGCCTCAGAATCCGTAGCATAAAGGTAGACAACCTTCTTGTCCTTGTCGGTCTGGGTGTCAGAGATAGCCTTGCGGTAGTCCTCGAAAGCGAAGAACTTCCCGTCCGTATTCTTGAGAAGGGCGAACTTCATCGCGCGCTCACAGAACTTCTCGTCAGAGAGCATTCCGTATTCGATGAAAAGCTTGAGGTTGTCCCACTTGCTCTCCCATGACGCTCGGTCGTTCTTGAATATCTCCTCCAGCCTGTCAGCCACCTTCTTGGTGATATAGGTGGATATCTTTTTCACGTTCTCATCGGCCTGCAAATAGCTTCTGGAGACGTTCAGGGGAATATCCGGAGAATCAATGACACCGTGAAGCAGGGTAAGGAAGTCAGGGACTATATTCTCCACATGGTCGGTCACGAACATCTGGTTGCAGTATAGCTGGATGTTGTTCTTCTCGATCGCCATCCTTTCCTTGATCTTCGGGAAATAGAGGATTCCGGTGAGGTTGAACGGATAGTCGACATTGAGGTGGATGTGGAACAACGGCTCCTCTTTCATCGGATACAGATCCTTATAGAACTTCACGTAATCCTCATCTTTCAATTCTGAAGGCTTCTTGGTCCAAAGAGGTTCTATTGAATTGATTATATGATCCTTATCCGTGTCAACATATTTCTTGTCCTTCCATTCCTGTTCCTTTCCGAAAACAATAGGGACCGGCATGAACTTGCAATACTTGCCGAGAAGCTGGCTAATCTTGCCTTTGTTGCCGTAATCCTTCGCGGAATCATCGTCGAGGAACAATGTCACGACTGTTCCACGGTCCTTCTTTTCGCAGGCTCCCATCTCGAACTCAGGGTCGCCCTCGCAGCTCCAAATCACCGCCTCAGCGCCCTCTTTCCATGAAAGGGACTCGATAGTGACCTTTTTCGCCACCATGAACGCCGAATAAAAACCGAGACCGAAATGTCCGATTATGTTCTGGTCCTTATATTTCTCGAGGAATTCCCCGGCGGACGAAAAAGCAATCTGGTTGATATATTTATCGACCTCCTCGGCTGTCATGCCGATTCCGTTATCGATAATCTTGAGGGTCTTCTTCTTCTCGTCCAACTCCACAATGACTTTCAGATCCCCGAGTTCGCCTTTGAAATCGCCGTTAGACGCCAGAACCTTCATCTTTTGAGTGGCATCCACAGCGTTAGCCACAAGCTCGCGGAGGAAAATCTCATGGTCCGAATACAAAAACTGCTTAATGACCGGGAATATATTCTCAGTCGTCACACCAATCTGTCCTTTATTAGCCATATCTGTTAGTTTTAAATTATCTTGCCTTTCGAAGGGATCCCCCTCCCCTCCTGAAAAATATAAACCGGCGCCTAATGGAGCCGGTTTATAAGTAGTCAAATAACGTTCCAGTGGAGCGGCGACTGACAAATTGTCACTACTTGTAAAGGAAACGTTTGATGGACATCTTGGGCGTCTTCTCAAATGGAGTCTCCTGCACCTCAACCTTTGTGAGCTGGCTGTAAGAAGGCAGTTTCTTGTTGGAATTGACCCTTACCCTCTCCGGAAGATCAGCCACGGTTTCGGCATCGAGGTTGTCCCTCTTAATCGCATCCTGGTCGAAATAAACCAAAGCGACAAGTTTCGAAGCCCTGTCAACCACCACAGACTCAGCCACATAAGGCTGGTCATTAATAATCGCCTCAACCTCTTCAGGATAGATATTCTGCCCGTTGGCGGAAAGGATCATCGACTTGCTCCGGCCTTTGATGAATATATTTCCATCCTTGTCAATGATACCAAGGTCTCCAGTTTTGAGGTAACCATCCTCAGTGAAGGCGTTAGCGGATGCCTCAGGATTCTTATAATACCCGATGCAAATATTGTCGCCCTTTGCCTGTATCTCACCAGCGATATGCTCCGGATCCTCTGAGTCTATACGCACATCAGCGCATGTGACAGCCTTACCGCAAGAACCTGCGACATAGTCCTTATAACCTATATAAGCGAGAAGAGGAGTGGCTTCTGTCATACCATAACCAACCATGTAAGGAAGCTTTATCCTCTTGAACCACTTCTCAACCTCGGGGCTGACCGGGGCGCCTCCAAGGATGAACTCCTGCACCTCGCCACCGAAGGCGTCGATCATCTGGTCATGAATCTTCTTGAAAATAATATTCCTGATCCCGGGAACCTTGCAGAGGAATTTGACCGGCTGCTTGTCCACGACGGGTTTGACCTTGGACTTGAATATCTTCTCCATCACAAGCGGCACGGTGATAAGCTGGTAAGGCTTGACCTGCTGGAAAGCCTTCATCAGGGTTGATGGAGTCGGGGTCTTCCCGAGCCAATAGATCGAGGTTCCGTAGCAAAGCGGATATATGAATTCAGTGACCAGTCCGTACATGTGGGCCATCGGGAGCATAGATATCATCCTCTGGTGCTCATTGGTAGGCCTGTTGACCTGGCTGAACTCGATTGTCGCGCAGAAGTTCCTGTAAGTCAGCATTACACCTTTAGGGTTTCCAGTGGATCCGGATGTGTAATTAATAACCGCCAGGTCGTCCCAGTTGTCGGTAGGATAGACCACATCTTCAGGACCGAAGCCATCCGGATATTTCTCAGCGAACAGGTTGTCGATATTGTTCCAAATGCCTTTGATGGCAGGATCAGCGCAATACAGGACCTTCAGGTTATCCACATCCATCACGAACCTGATTCCAGGAGTTTTGGCCAGATCCAACTTGTTGAACTTGTCAGCGTTCGTCAGAAGGGCCACACTGTCAGAATGATCCAACAGGAATTCCACGTTCTCAGGTGTGAAATCCGCGAGGATAGGCACGACTACAGCCTCGAAAGTGTTGATGGCAAGATAAGACATACCCCAACGCGCGCTATTGCGGGCCCACAAAGCCACATGCTCGCCTTTCTTCAGGCCAATCTCATCAAAGAAAAGATGGAACTTAGCGATGAGGGTAGCCATCTGGGCATAATTGAATGACTCACCATCGATGGTGTTGAGAGCGGACTTGTCCCAGAATTTCCTTGTAGCCTGCTGGAGAAGATATAAATAATGATCCATAATCTAGATTTGTCGTTTTAACAAAAATAGTCATCATGATTGAGAATTCAAATCCATTAATATGTTATCTTTGCCGTCGGATGCCGCAAATCCGTGAAACAAGCGTATTTGTGGCGAAAATCAGAGAAGGATATGAGAAAGAAACCCATTGTAGCGCTCATCTACGACTTCGACGGCACCCTCTCCCCTGGCAATATGCAGGAGTTCGGGTTCATCCAGGCAGTAGGGAAAACCCCTCAGGAATTCTGGACAATGAGTGACGGACTTGCTGTCGGCCAGGACGCCAGCAATGTGCTCTCGTATATGAAGATGATGCGTGACGAGGCCAAAAAGCACGGCATTTCCCTCCGCAGGGAGGATCTACGGAGATTCGGGAAGGACATCGAGCTTTTCGAAGGAGTCAAGGAATGGTTCTCGCTCGTCAATGAATACGGGAAGTCAAAAGGTGTCAGGATCGAGCACTATATCAACTCCTCTGGCCTTAAGGAAATCATCGAGGGCTCCCCTATAGCGTCGGAGTTCAAATATATCTTCGCCTGCAGTTACATCTACAACGATGAGGGCGAGGCGGTATGGCCGGGCATCGCGGTCGACTACACGGCCAAGACCCAGTTCCTTTTCAAAATCAGCAAAGGTATCTTCAGCGCCCACGACAACAAAAAGGTCAACGAAAGCGTCTCTGATGACAAGAAAAGGATCCCCTATCCTCAGATGATTTATTTCGGAGACGGGGAAACTGATATTCCGAGCATGAAGGTGGTCTCGATGTTCGGAGGCCACTCGATAGCGGTTTTTAATCCGAAAATCCAGAAAAAGAAATCATTCGCCCTCAAGTTGTTACGCCAGGGACGAGTCGGATTTGCCGTCCCAGCGGACTACCGTAAGGAAAGCCGCACTTTCGAGGTCGTCTGCGCCATCATAGACAAGATCAAGGCCGACTACGACCTTAATCACCTTGAGATTCCCAGAAACGGAAGGTAGCTAAGGCATCATCGACAAGCGATGGTACACGAGTCCGAAACGTCTTGCGGCCTCACGCTCAAGCTCTTCCCGGTCATCAGGATGGGCTATTGATATCAAGGCCTTCGCTCTCTCCGCCAAATTCTTGTTGCGCAGGTACACGCAACCATATTCAGTCACAACATACTGGGTCTGGAACCTGGTAGTCACCACACCGGCCCCGGGAGCCAGGTGGGAAACGATCTTGGCCTTCCCTTTCCCTGTCCTGGAAGGCATAGCGATGAAAGTCTTGCCGCCTTCAGACAATGACGCCCCGTACATGAAATCATGCTGACCGCCAACGGAGGAGAAAATCAGTTCTCCGATGCTGTCGGCGCATATCTGTCCGGTCAGGTCAACCTCTATCGCGGAATTAATCGCCACCGCATTAGGATTCTTCCTTATCAAGGAAGGATCGTTAGTGACCCCGACATCAAAGAAAACGCAATCCTTGTTGTGATCGATGAACTCATACATTTCCTTGGAACCGAGGGCCAAAGAGGCCACGCTACGTCCAGGTTCATATTTCTTCATCGAATTGTCGATGACACCGGCACGCATCAGGCGGAACACACCGTCAGTCATAGCCTCCGTATGGAGTCCGAGATGTTTATGGTCCATCAAGCCGTTCAAGGTGGCGTTAGGGATGCCACCCACTCCGATCTGCAAAGTCGCACCGTCAGGTATTTCAGCGGCGATATGTGACCCGATAGCGGCCTCGATCTCAGTCGGAGGGCCAAACCGCATGTCGACAGGTGGGTCATCACACTCCACGGCGGCGGTAATAGCGCTCTCATGGATCATCGCCGTACCATACAGATAAGGGATACTCTTGTTGACCTGGGCTATCACAACTCTTGCCACTTCAACGGCTGGCTGGGCCAAGTCAGCGGATATGTTGTAACTGCACCACCCGTTCTCATCGGGAAGAGAACAGTTGATGCATGCCACATCGATTGGTATCTCCCGCCTCCGCATAAGGCCGGGGAGGTCGCTGAGGAAGCCCGGAATCAGGCTTCCATAGCCCTGCGCGACGTAATCCCGCTGGTCCCCACAGAGGAACAAGCTGTTCACGACAAAGGAGTCCTTATACTCCGGCTTGCAGAAAGGAGCCACACCCTTGGTCACATTGAACCCGGACACTATCTTCACATCACGGAGTTCATTATGGCGCCTGGCGAGCGCCTCCTGGATAATGACAGGCACAGAAGTACTGCCCTGGAAAAAGACCCAATCACCTGACCGGACTAAAGAAACGGCCTCGTCGGCGGAAACATATCTCATATTGCTGCGATATTATTCTGAGACTTCACTCTGTAGTTTCACAAAAAGGCCGAGCCGCTCATCCAGAGCCTCGAAATCCTTGTCGGAATTAAGCATCGACACACAGACTCTGATGCCTTGCTGGTCGCTTCTGGTGGCCGTCAAAGTGATAGCGCAAATGCCGCAACGCATCAGATCATAAAGAAGAGCGCTTCCCGGCATTCCCTCATAGCCTATGGTGAAGAAGAAACCATCGCTGACATCCTGGTCGAGATCCTTGTCATAGACGAGGTTGAAGCCGTGCTTGTAAAAGATCTCCTTCGCCCTGTGTGCCCTTCTGGCATATTCCCTGAGCTCATCCACGAAGTCATATTTCCCGCTGACCGAAGCCTCCATCATCTCTGACATGGCGTTCTGAGCCGAGCGGGAGCAACCGGAAGAGTTGATATAGATGAATGTCAGGACAAAATTGTCTCCGAACCGGCTGATCCCATACCGTTCCTTAAGGGCAGGATACTCTCTCTCATACAGTTTGGGGGATATCGCGGCGAAACCGATTCTCTCCCCCGCGTAACTAAATATCTTTGAAGCGGATACCATCAAAGCGAAGTTGTCAGTGTAACGTCCTACAGTAGGCTGGTAGGGAGGAGAGAACGGGACAGACCTGTCCCTGCGGAAATCCATGCACATGTAAGCCATGTCCTCCAAGGCAATAATATCGTACTTGGTACAAAGGTTTCCGACAATTTTGAGCTCCTCCTCAGTCAGGCAAGCCCAGGTCGGGTTGTTAGGATTGGAATAGACGATGGCGCATGCCTTTCCGTCAGCCATCAACTCTTCCAAAGCTGGACGGAGCTTTTTCCCCCGGCAATGATAGATGTCAAGGATTCTGGCCTCAAGTCCCAAAACCTTTGACTGAAGGTAATGAGATGGGAATCCAGGGCTGATGTAAATCACAGCTTTCCTCCCTTCATGAAGTTGGGAGCACTCCATCAGCAAGGTGAAGCAGGCTTGCATGGAGCCAACCGTCGGGATCACGCACTCAGGAGAAATACCTATCCCCACAAATGCGTTGATGAACGCGGAGGCATTCCACTTGAACTCTGGGATTCCTCCTGTCGGAGGATATACCGCCGCTATACCCGCGTCCAGAGCCAATTTCTGCATATCAATCCCGATCTGAGGGGCTTTAAGGCCAGGTACGCCGAACTCCAAATGGACGAACTTCTCACCAGAGATCCTCTCGAGTTCCCTTGTTGTGTTAACGCATTGGCGGATCGTGGCTCTTGAAAGATCCTTGATGTCCATGCCGGCAAGGACATCATCCATGGATGTTTTGTCTATCGCTCTCATAATATCATTTTTTAGACAACTCCTGGCCTGCCTCAAAGGCGGCCACATTAGCGGCGACTACCGCCTCACCTTTTCTGGAGAAGACCCCAGCTATTCCATCTTTAAGTTTCCTTGAATCCAGAATGTCACCGAGCGCTGTGGCCGCGGCGCCTAGAAGGACCATATTGGCTCCACGAGGTGAACCGATGGAACGGGCGGCGGCATCACAATCAAGGACAACCAGGTTCCGGACCGAGCGCAACTCCGCCAGAATATCATCAAGCGGTGGATAATTCGGAATATTCACAAGAGGAGTGGAATTGGTCACAACCCAACCATCTTTGGAAAGCCATGGAAGGTACCTCAGAGCCTCCATCGGCTCCAAGGAAAGGATAAGGTCGCACTCCCCTTTCGGGATAAGGTCGCTGAATATCGGATCTGTTGAAAGACGCAAGTTGCTCTGCACGTCACCTCCTCTTTGGCTCATTCCGTGGACTTCAGCCTGTTTCAGATGGAGGTTATCCGCCAGAGCGGCTCTTCCGATCACAGTGGCGATCGAGAGGATCCCCTGTCCTCCCACGCCTGAGAGTATAATATCCTTTTTCATAATCACTTCGCTTTAGCCGCCGCTGCGTGCCGCTTGGCGGTCTGGATACATTCACGACGGCAGACTACTACCGAGACACCATGGTAATTGATCTCTTCCTCAATAACTTTCTCCATATCGGGATAGTTCTTGGGAAGAGGAATGATTGTCCGGATGTGTTCCGGAGCCACTCCTATCGCCTCGCAGATTGCCTCAATCTTCCCTGTTCCGGCCGAATCCTGGCCTCCAGTCATACCGGTGGTCAGGTTGTCGGAGATGCACAAGGTGATATCAGCCCCGAAATTGACAGCATCCAACAAGCCGGTCATACCACTATGCGTAAATGTGGAATCGCCAATAACTCCCACTGACGGCCATACACCAGAGTTGGCCGCCCCGATCGCCATAGTCAGGGACGCGCCCATCTCCACGCATGAATGGATCGCATGGAAAGGTGGCATGTATCCGAGAGTATAACAACCTATGTCACCGAATACCCTCGCCCCGTCATATTTTCGAAGAACGTTGTTGAGGGCGGTATAAAAGTCCCTGTGGCCACAACCCTGGCACAGTGCCGGCGGACGTGGAACAGTGGTTTTAGCCTCAGGAAACACTTCCAGGGAATCCATCCCGAGAGCCTTCCTGACCAAATCCGGATTCAGCTCACCGGTACGAGGGAGAGTCCCGTCCAGGCGTCCTTTGACCTTCACGAATCCGTTTCCGCGGCTGTCATCATAAAGCAACCCTTTCAACCTTTCCTCAACTAGTGGCTGTCCTTCCTCAATCACCAGGATAGTGTCACATGAAGCCGTCATTCGCTTGAGAAGGGCGTTCGGGAAAGGATAGCGGGTGACCTTAAGAACCGGGTGCGAGCACCCTCCGGGGAAACACTCCATCAGATAGTTGTAAGCGATTCCACAAGTCACTATTCCAAGCCTGTGGTCGGGCCCATCAATTAATCTATTGTCATCAGACTCCTCCGAATCATGACGGAATTTATGCTGGTCCTCAGCTAGTTCCTTAACCCTGACTCGTGAAATGCCCGGAAGAGTGACCCAGAATCTCTCTCGATCTTTGGGCGGGAAGCGCATCTCATTCTCCTCGCGTGGAGAGCCCTCTATCGCCCGGACAACCGCGCGGGAGTGCGCCATCCTGGTCGTCAGCCTCATCAGCACCGGAATATGGTTGGCCTCTGAATAATCAAAAGCCTCCCGAACCATATCATAAGCTTCCTGCTGGTTTGAGGGCTCGAAACAAGGCATCATAGCGAAATCCGCATAGAAACGGGAATCTTGCTCATTCTGTGAGGAATGCTGGGAGGGATCGTCGCAGGCGGCGATAACCAGACCACCGTTCGCCCCAGTAACCGCTGAATTGACAAAAGCGTCGGCGCAAACGTTCATGCCGACATGTTTCATGCAGACCAAAGCTCTTTTGCCCGCATAAGACACTCCGAGTGCCGCCTCCATGGCGGTCTTCTCATTCGCGCACCACTCGCTATGGATGCCGCGTTCTTTCGTGAGCGGATGATTCTGGATAAATTCTGTGATCTCAGTAGATGGGGTGCCAGGATAGGCATACACGCCAGACAGACCGGCATGTAAGGCCCCCAGAGCCAGCGCCTCATCTCCAAGAAGAAGGTATTTCTCTGACATTGGTTTAAAGTTTTCGTGTTATTCGGGTTTTAAGTTACAAATAAATATTGTTATTTCAAATTTTTCTTTCAAATCACAACATCAGCGCTATTGTAAATAAGGCCTTTCACACATGGATTTATTATGGGATAATCAGATAGTTTGGTTATTTTCGCGGTGATGAAATTCCGCCTTGAATCCACATACAAACCATCCGGTGACCAGCCGGAGGCTATCGATGGTCTTTGCCGCGCCCTCGAGGAGGGAGTAGGCGATGTCACCTTGCTCGGAGTGACCGGTTCCGGCAAAACTTTCACAATGGCGAATGTGATCGAGAAACTCCAGAGACCCGCTCTGGTGCTTAGCCACAACAAGACCTTAGCCGCCCAACTTTACGGTGAGTTCAAGAGTTTTTTTCCATCCAATGCGGTGGAATATTTCGTATCATACTACGACTATTACCAGCCGGAGGCATATCTCCCGACAACAGACACTTACATCGAGAAGGACCTGAGTATCAATGACCAAATCGACAAGTTACGTCTCAGTGCCGCCTCTGCCTTGATGTCTGGCAGAAGGGACGTCATAGTCGTTTCCAGCGTCTCCTGCCTTTATGGCATTGGCAATCCGGAGGATTTTCACGCCCAGTCCGTGACAGTAAAAAAGGGCGAGACCCGGTCTTTGACCCGCCTGCTTTATCATTTGGTAGACGCCAATTACAGCCGCACTGAGGTGGATTTCAAGAGAGGCACCTTCAGGGTCAGGGGGGATACTGTAGACGTGTTCCTTGGAGGCTCAGACGAGGCTGTGAGAATAGAGTTTTTCGGGGATGAGGTGGAGAATCTCTCTCTGATTGACCCTGTCACTGGAGCCAGGATCGAGGACCTGGATGAGGTGCCGATATTCCCCGCGACAAACTTCGTGACCACAAGGGAACGGAGCATCAAGGCGGTAAGCATGATCCAGGACGACCTTAAGGCTCAAGTCGATTATTTCAATGAAATCGGGAAGGGGCTGGAAGCCAAACGTTTACAGCAGAGAGTCGAAAATGACCTGGAGATGATTAAGGAGATGGGATACTGCCCCGGAATCGAGAACTACTCCAGGTATCTTGACGGCAGGAAGCCTGGTCAAAGGCCATTCTGCCTGATTGACTACTTTCCAAATGATTTTATCACTTTCATCGACGAAAGCCATGTGACTATTCCCCAGATCAGGGCGATGTACGGAGGTGACCACTCCAGAAAGTCCGTGCTGGTGGAATATGGCTTCAGACTGCCTGCCGCCGCGGACAACAGGCCCCTCAAATTCGACGAGTTCAACGCCATCACCGGCCAAAAGGTATATGTCAGCGCGACTCCTGCGGATTATGAGTTGGAACGCTCGGAAGGTCTTGTGGTTGAGCAGGTTGTGAGACCGACCGGACTTCTCGATCCACCCATTGAGGTAAGGCCGACGAAAAACCAGGTAGACGATTTGGTCGAGGAAATACGCCAAAGGGCCGAAAGGGACGAGAGAATACTCGTCACCACCTTGACAAAGAGGATGGCAGAGGAACTGACAGATTATCTGGACAGGATCGGAGTGAGGGTCCGCTATATCCACTCAGATGTCGACACCTCCGAGAGGGTTGAGATCATCGAGGATTTCAAGAACGGACTATTCGACGTCTTGGTAGGAGTCAACCTGCTGAGGGAAGGGTTGGATATTCCCTCCGTCTCTCTCGTTGCCATCCTGGACGCGGACAAGGAAGGCTTCCTCCGCTCCGGAAGGGCGCTCACCCAGACCGCCGGCAGGGCTGCCAGAAATGTAAATGGCCTCGTCATCATGTATGCCGACACGGTAACAGACTCTATGGAGGAGACCATCCGGGAGACTAACCGACGCCGTACCAAACAGATGGAATACAATAAGATCAACGGAATCACTCCCACACAGGTTGAAGTCAAGAGAAATATCTTAGCCTCAGAGCTTTACGGTCCTTCCGACAAGGCAGTCAATCCCAGGATCGCCAATGGCCCGAGCGGCAGGGTCAGCGCAAAAGACTCAGTCTCCGACCCCACATATATCCCCAACCCGAGCGAGCTGGGACGAGGTACAATCTCTGTCGGCCTCGGCCACGACTCGAGACGGGATGGCAACACGGCCTATGTGGACGGCTATGTCAAGGCTGACCTTGCGGCTGTCCTGCAAGATCCGGTCATCAGAGCTATGAGCCGGGAACAGATCGAGAAAACAATCGCTGAGGACAAACGCAGGATGGAACACTCCGCCGCTGAGCTGGATTTCAGCCAAGCCGCCAAGTACAGGGACGAAATGTGGGCCCTGCAGGAATATCTGAAAGTCTGGAAATAAGTCACTTAGACCCTCGTGACCTTCACGACGTGACGAAGATTCTTTATCTGGGAAATAACCTTATCCAGCTCCATATTGGAAGGAACGCTTATCCTCATCGTGATCTCATAAGTGCCGTTGCGGTAGTTCTCCGAGACATTGAAGGAACGCAGCGAGGCTTTGAATGAGCCTACCACCTCCGTTATCCTGCCGATCACAGAAGGCTCAATTCCGGTCACAACTTTCAAAGTGCCCTGGAAACTGCCTCCGGACGGTGACTCAGCCCACCTGACTTTCTGGATCCTATAAGGATAAGTGCTGATCAACCTCGCCGCATTCGGGCAAGAGATACGGTGTATCTTGATGCCTTCGGTACGTGTCACAAAGCCGAAAACATCATCTCCGAAGACAGGATGGCAGCACTTGGCCATCTTATAGTCAAGTCCCTTCAAGTCCTTGGCGTTCAAGACCAGGATATCATCCGAGGCGCTTCGTCCCTCCCATGCCCCGGACCTTGCCTCGATCCGGGCCGCCTCTGCCTCCTTGGCGGCATCAACGGCCAACGCGGCGGCCTTGTCGTGGTCTTGGATGAAGGTCTTCACATCATTCACATCAATGATGGAGTCGGCTACAGCGGCATAGAAAGAATTCTGGGTGGTGTACCTGATCTTCTTCAGATACTCCGCTATCATGTCGTCCGGGAACTCGAGTTTCCAGTTCTTCAGACGTCTTCCAAGCAGCTCACGACCAGCGGCGGCCTTCTTGTATTCCTCCTCATCCAATTCACGCTTGATACGGCTCTTGGCCTTGGAGGTCACGACAAAGTTGAGCCAGTCCGGGGACGGTCTCTGGTTCTTGCCGGACATGATCTCAACCACATCACCTGTCTTCAGTTTTTCCCTGATGGAAACCGCTTTCCCGTTGACACGGCCTCCTGTGCACTTGACTCCGAGACCAGTGTGGATATTGAAAGCGAAGTCAAGGACCGTCGCCCCCGCGGACAGTATTCTCAGCTCGCCACTTGGCGTGAACACGAATATCTCCCTGGAAGGCGGCTCCGGCAAATCCTCCGGACTACCGTCTCCAGGATGCTCAAGGGCGTATCTGACTGAAGTCAGCCATTTGTCCATCTGCTCCTCATGGAGGACTCCTTTGTAAGACCAATGGGAGGCCTGCCCGTTCTCGGCCTCCTCGTCCATCCTACGGGTACGGATCTGGACCTCCAAATATGCCCCGCGACGGTTCTTTACAGTAATATGCAAAGATTCGTAACCGTTTGGTTTAGGATTGGTTATCCAATCACGGAGACGGTTGGTGTCCTGCTCATACTCCTTGGTAACATAGGAGAACACTTTCCAGCAAAGATCCTTCTCTATCTTCGGATCCGGCTCACAGTCTATAATGAAGCGGATAGCGAACACATCGAAAACTCCTTCAAAAGGAACCTTCTGCTTCCGCATCTTTGTCCAGATCGAGTAAGCGGCCTTTGTCCTTATCTTCAGTTTGTACTTGATCCCCTCGTCTGAAAGTTCCTGCTTGAGCGGCTGGATAAACTCCATCATGAGTCTTTCCCTGTCTCTCTCGGTCGCCTTGAGCTTATTCGTTATCGCCCTATACTCAACAGGTTCCGTGTAGCGGAAATAGATATCCTCCATCTCCCGCTTAATGTTGTAGAGTCCCAGCTGATGAGCCAGTGGGATGTACAACATCAAAGTCTCCAGGATCTTGTTATCACGTGAGCTTTTCGGGAACACGTCCAAGTTCCTCATGACCTCGAGCCTGTCCGCGATCTTCAAGACAGTAACCCTCGGGTCAGTGGAATACTGGACTATCAGTTTCTTATAACTCTCAGCCTCCAGACGAGTATCTTTGGGCTTGATCGTGGAGATCTTGTTAAGACCTTCCACCATCTTGACGACATCGTCCGGGAAGCCTGAAAGGACAGATCCTTCACTTTGCTCAGGATGACAAGAGCCCATGCGCATCGCCTCATGAAGGAACACCGCGGCGGCGCACTCCGCAGGGAGGCCGATCTCATCAGTGGCGATCAACGCCACATTCTCAGGATGCTCCAGGAAAGGCTTGCCATTCTCACGGGTCTTGCCCGCAAGAGCCTCGGCGGCCACATTATAGGCCTTTTCGACAAGGGCCTGTCCGGCTCCGTCGAACTGGGGAAATATTTGCCGGATCCTATCTTTCATATTCTTTAATCAATTAAAACCCAGCTACTTCCCGGAAAAACGCCGCAAATCGAGAGCCCGTTGGAACTCCCTGGCGTTACGACTATGCTCAGAAAGCGTGGACGCGAACTTGTGGGTGCCGTCCATAGCGGCGCTGGCGCAGAAATAGAGGTAACCATGACGGTCAGGGTTTAACACCGCATTGAGGCTGGGCTTGTCCGGGACACAGATAGGACCCGGGGGCAGACCTTCATGGAGATAAGTATTGTAAGGGGAATCCACCTCCAAGTGTTTGTAAAGAATCCTGGTCGGCTCATAGTCGAAGCAAAAAGCCACTGTCGGATCCGCTTGAAGCCTCATTCCCTGATGCAGACGATTCAGATACACTCCGGCTATCGAAGGATACTCCGGCTCGTGGTTCGACTCTGCCTTGACTATTGACGCCACGACCGAGACCTCTTTAGGGGACAGTCCCTGGGCGCTCGCGAGACGCAGGTTATCAGCTGTCCAGAACGCGTCATAGGCGGCCTTCTGCCGGTCAAGTATGTCTTTCATGGAGTCTGTCCAATAGACCTGGTAAGTGTCAGGAATAAACAAGGAAAAGACATCCTCGGGAGTGAACCCATATGAAGCCAGCAAAGCCTTGTCATTCAAAGCTTGTGCGACAGAGGACGAATCAATAAGCATCTGCCTGGAAATCTTCCTCGCGATAGCGCCTTTCTGCCTCATCATGCCTGACAGGGTGAGATTCACCGGGGTCTGCCACCCGGCTCTCAACATCCTGGGCACATACACACTCGGCTTGCCCTTCTCGACCACATAATGGCCAGGTTTGAGATCAGAGTCTGACAACGATGCCATTACCCTGGAAAGGCTGCGGCGACGTGAGACAATGCTGTCCGGAATAGATGCCAGCACATCGGCGACACTCTCTCCCGGATAGACATATAAGTCAGCCTTGCCCGAGAAATTGGACTTCCGATTATCACCGTACCATCTGCCGCCGAAAACTCCGACAGCGATAATAGCAAGCAACAAACCAAAGAGAATCAGCAGTTTCCA
The DNA here is from genome assembly GCA_902785575.1 of uncultured Bacteroidia bacterium. Taxonomy (GTDB): domain Bacteria; phylum Bacteroidota; class Bacteroidia; order Bacteroidales; family UBA932; genus Cryptobacteroides. The sequence goes on from CACZZF010000007.1 coordinate 27,409, forward strand.
AGTTTTCATCTCTTATTCCTCCTTTTTCCTCGAAGCACTATGGTGTCACCCTCTCCGGGCTGGTATCCCGCATTGAAACCATTCATCTTCTGGACGCTGGACATCCTGACACCGAACCTCTGGCAGATGTCACGCAGAGACTGAGAATCGTCCTCCACAATAAACTTGTCAAGGCCCTTCTCGCTCTGTTTCTTTTTGGCCTGGAGATATACCACAGTCCCAGGAAGAAGCTCCTGAGGAGCCGCAAGGTCGTTATACTTAAGGATTTCCTTCAGGAACAAGCCATAACGGGCGGCTATGGAGGAATATGTCTCCCCTTCCACCGAAGTCACGAATGGCACGCCATTCTTCGAATATGCCTCCCTGGAGAGCGAGAACTTGAACTCCTCAAGCTGGCTCTTGTCTATCCGCTTAGGTTCCTCAAGGGACAACGGAGACTCAGGGATCTTACCGGTGAGCTCCTCGTCAACCACAGAGGTCTTCTTCTTGGCTTTCTTCTTGGAGGCCTTTACAGATTTCCTTGAGGACTTATCCTTACTCTTGGCCTTGACCTCCTGCTTTCCCTGTTCCGGCTGAACAGTCTGGCCAACTACCTCTTCAGCCTTTTCCTCGAGAGTCTCAGTCTCCGTCAAAGGCATGGTGTCATATTCGTAAAGCTTATAGTCCTCAATGTATTTGATAAGCTTGCCCGGATAGCCGGGATCGGTGGCGTAACCAGCTTTCTTCAGACCATTAGCCCATGACTTATAATCAGTTGTCTCGAAATCAAAGAGGAATTTATACCGGTCACGGTAGCGCAAGAAGTCAGAATGGTCCCGGAAAGACTCATCGGCCGAATCATATACCCTGAAGCACTCCCCCTTCTCATCATCATCGTGATACTGCTTCTTGCCGGTCCAGTCCTTATGGCACTTGATTCCGAAATGGTTGTTGCCATCAGCGGCGAGAGTCGAGAGACCGTAACGTGACTCCAATATCCCCTGCGCCAACGTGATGCTGGCAGGCACCCCGCTTCGGTACATCTCCCGCACCGCCGTCGGCGCCCACTGGGCTATATATTTCTCGATCGGTGACTGCGCTGACGCGACCACAGCCATCAACCCGACCATCATCGTTATTACAAGCCGTCTCATATCATACAAATATAACAATTTATTGGTTCTTGAGGAGAGGGACGTCGAAGACGTCGAGGTCGGAAGCGGCATAGGACTCCGGGAAGATCGCGCGGCATTCAGCCTCATACCTCGCGACATCTTTCACCCTGGAAGAATAGTGCCCGATGACCAGCCTCTTCACACCAGCCTCAAGCGCGACACCAGCCGCCTGCGAAGTGGTCGAATGATGACGAGACTTAGCCAAATCAGCGAACTCATCCACGTAAGTCGCCTCATGGTAAAGAAGGTCGACACCGGCCACCCAACTTGCCTCCTCAGTAAAAGGAGCAGTGTCAGAACAATAGGCGTAGGAACGAGGTTCGAAAGGCTTGTAACCCAACTCCTCGAAAGGCAAAGTCAAATAAGCCCCGTCAGGAAGCTCCCTGACCACATTCTCTCCCCTCTTGACCGCGGCGATCTCAGCGAGACTGAGACCATATTCCTCAACCTTCCACTTCTTCACATTGAACTGGGGCTCCTTCTCACGGAATAGGAAACCGAATGTCTCAATCCCGTGATTGAGCGGGAAGGCGCTGACTTCCAACGATTTCGTCTGATAAACCGTCTCCGGCTCCCTCATAGTTAAAGGAATATGCCTGATCTCAAATGATATCCCTTCACCATAGTAAGACAAGAAGAATTTGAGAAGCGGGCCGAAACTGGCAGGCGCGTAAATATTCAATGGTTGGGTCCTGGAAAGCATCCCCATAGTGGAGAGCAGTCCAGGTAGCCCGAAGACATGGTCGCCATGGATATGGGAAATGAAGATAGAATCAATCTTCATCGGAGACACATGACTCTCCTCGAGGCGTGTCTGCGCCCCTTCCCCGCAGTCGACCAAGAAAGAGCGCCCACGTACCGAAAGTACCTGGGCGCTCTGATGTCTTCCGGCGGTTGGCTTGGCCGAAGCCGTGCCCAGAACCGTCAAAGTGAAGTTCATGCTTTACTCACCTTTCTCAAGCTTGTCCTTGAGGGCAGCGAGCTCGCTGATGTCACCAAGAGTGGTCTTCTCAAGGTTGGAGTTGATCTTCTTGACAGCCTTCTTGGTGTTGTCAGCCTCAGCGGCAACCTTCTCCTGCTTGGCCTCGCTGTAAGTCCTCACATGGGAAAGGAGAATCCTGCGGGTGCTTCTGCGGAGCTCAACAACCTTGAAAGGAAGAGTCTCACCAACGATAGGCTGCTTGCCGTCTTCCTTGATGAGGTCGCGGCTGAAAGCGAAGCCCTCGTCATCACCCTCGAGCTTGATGTTGGCGCCCTTGTCGGTCAGAGAGGCGATAGTTCCCTCAACTGTGGAACCGACAGCGTACTTCTGCTCGACAGCGTCCCAAGGGTTGGGAGTGAGCTGCTTGTGACCAAGGCTGAGTTTGTGGTTAGCCTCGTCGAAGTCAAGGATAACGACATCGATCTCGTCACCAGGAGCAACCATCTCTGAAGGATGCTTGATCTTGTTCCAGCTGAGGTCGCTGATGTGGATGAGACCCTCGACACCGTCCTCAGGCTCGGCGAACACACCGAAGTTGGTGACGTTGCGGACAATAGCCTTGTGAACGGAACCGACAGGATACTTGTCGCGGATGCTCTCCCAAGGGTTGGGGGTGAGCTGCTTCAGACCGAGGGACATCTTCCTGTTCTCACGGTCGATAGAAAGAACCTGAGCCTCGACCTCGTCGCCGACCTTGAGGAACTCCTGGGCGCTGTGGAGCCTGGGAGACCAGCTCATCTCGGAGACATGGATAAGACCCTCGACACCGGGCTCGATCTCAACGAAGGCGCCGTAGTCAGCGATCAGGACAACCTTACCCTTGACAGTGTCACCGACCTTGACATTCTGGTCGAGATTGTCCCAAGGATGAGGAGTGAGCTGCTTGTAACCGAGGGCGATCCTCTTCTGGCTGGGATCGAACTCCTTGACGACGACCTTGATCTTCTCGTCCAGGGAGACAACCTCCTCAGGATTGTCGATTCTACCCCAGCTGAGGTCAGTGATGTGGATGAGACCGTCAACACCACCGAGGTCAACGAAGACACCGTAGTTGGTGATGTTCTTGACAGTACCCTCAAGGATCTGTCCCTTCTCGAGCTTGCTGATGAGCTCAGCCCTGCGGGCCTCCTGCTCAGCCTCAAGAAGAGCCTTGTGAGAAACGACGACGTTGCGGAACTCCTGGTTGATCTTGACGATCTTGAAGTCCATGGTCTGGTTGACGTAGGCGTCGTAGTCACGGATAGGCTTGATGTCGATCTGGGAACCGGGGAGGAAAGCCTCGATACCGAACACGTCGACGATCATACCGCCCTTGGTGCGGGTCTTGATGAAGCCCTTGACGATCTCGTCGTTGGCGCAAGCCTCGTTGACGCGATCCCATGACTTGAGGGCGCGGGCCTTCTTGTGGGAAAGGATCAGCTGGCCCTTGCGGTCCTCGGCGGACTCGACATAGACCTCGACCTTGTCACCAACCTTAAGATCAGGATTGTAACGGAACTCAGGAGCCTGGATGACACCCTCGCTCTTGTAACCTATGTTGACGATAACCTCCCTCTTGGAGATGGCTGTGACGGTGCCTTCGACCACCTCGTTCTCCACGATCTTGGAGAGGGTCTGGTCGTAAGCTTCCTCAATCTCTTTCCTGTTGCTCTTGCCGTAGACATCGGAGCTGCCCTCAAAGGCATCCCAATCGAAGTCCTCGGGCGCTACTGAAGCGTTGAGGGACGGTTTCTTGGTTTCTTTAACTTCTGCCTTCGGAGCCTCGGGCTGAACCTCTACGGGCTCGACGGCGGGATTCAATGTTTCTTCTGCCATAATGGTAAATAAAAGATAACTAGTTGTTTAACAATATTTTCGCGCTCCACAAGAATAGGCCTCAAAGCCCACCTTGTCGAAAAGCGTGCAAAAATAGAGAAAAATATCTGATTTACAATGGTTCAGGAAGAAAAATCAGAGCATTTTCTTCCGCCTGAAAATAAACAGGACGACCCCAACCAGAAGGAGCATGAAGATGACCAGGCTGAGCCATGCCCACCCTTTGTCCTGGAACGGCAGCGGGACATTCATGCCATAGAAACTGGCCACCAGGGTCGGAGGCATCAAAAGCACCGACACCAGAGTGAAAATCTTCATTATGTTGTTCTGATCCAGGTTGATAAGGCCAAGGACGGTCTCCTGTAGGTACTCCAGCCTCTCAAAACTGAAATTGGCATGGTTGATCAGGGATGTGATATCCTGGAGTATGACGCTGAACCTGGACTGGAGCTCAGGGGGATATTTGTCGCTCTTTATCATGTTAGTGATAAGGCGCTGCTTATCGATGATGTTCTCACGGACAATCATCGTGTTCTCCTGCAACTGGTTGATGTCCAAAAGGAAGTCCTCGTTGATATCCTCCTGCTGGTTGATCCTCTTGCTGTACTGGGCGATCTCCTTGCTCATCAACTCGATCATATCAGCGTCAAGGTCAACACGCTGGTCCATTATGTTCACGAAGACCGTGTAACCATTGGGATACATCTGCGGTTTTGCCACTATCCTCCTCTGGAGTTCGGTGAAAGAACGGAGCGGGACATCGCGCAAGGTCGTGAGACAATTGTCGACAAAGGTGAACGATACAGCCTCCATCGTGTAGTCCTCAGGGCCAGGCATAAGGAAGTTGGTGTTGGCGAAAATGGCGTTCTCAGTCTCGGAATATCTCGAGGAGCTCTCGATCTCCTCGGCTTGCGCGCGGCTCTGGATCTCCTCGCCGAGAAAGTCATCTACAGTGTGTTTTTCCTCACCTGATGGGGAGAGGAGGTCGATCCACAGGACATCGTCCCTGCTGAGCTTAGCGAGCTCTGTCTCGGACTGGGAAACCACCAGCTTGCCATTCCGTCTGTAGAAGATCGCGATCATACACTTCCAGTTTTTGCGAGGGTAGTTTGCAAAAATAGAAATATTTTCGCAAAAACAAGGGCTTAAGCGGAACTAAATGAATTTGAACAGGATATTGAGGCCTATCAGGATAAGGACAGTACCACCGGTCCATAGTGCCGGACGACCGTATTTCCTGCCCACATAAGATCCTCCTTTCATCCCGGCGACCACAGTCAGGAAAGTGACGGCGAACAAAACCATACCTTTCAAAAGCATATCCCCGCCGGAGTCTCCATCCATTGAGAATGAGACACCCACGGAAAAGGCGTCAATGCTAGTGGCGACAGCCCCGATAAGGATATTCCGGATACCATTCAAGTCCCTGAGTGACTGTTCGTTCCTCCACGCTGACAGAAGCATCGAGCCACCAACATAAAGCAATAGGAGGAAGCCGATTATGGGAGCGAGTTTCCCTACAAAACCGACAAAAAGGTCCCCGAACAACCATCCTAGCAGGAACAGACCCGCCTGGACAACCCCGAAAACAAAAGCCACAGGTATCACCTTTCCCCAAGAGCTATCCTTGAGGGTCACACTCGAGCATGCGGAGACGGCAAAGCAATCAGCGCACAAGGACAAGGCGAGAAGTATGGCTGCGATTAACCACATCATGGCTTGAATGGCTGGCGCCCGGTAATTGAGCGGCCTAGGGTCAGTTCATCGGCATATTCAAGGTCATCTCCGAAACCGAGGCCTCTGGCAAGGGATGAGACTTTGACCCCGAAGCCCGAGATCTGCCTGTAAATATAAAATGAAGTTGTCTCACCTTCAACATCCCCGCTCAACGCCAAAATAATCTCGACTTCCGAGGGAATCGCCGCTGGGGAAGAAGTCATCTCCTTTACCCTATCGACTAATGAAGAGATAGTCAGATCTGAAGGTCCCACTCCCGCAATCGGGGAAATGATACCGCCGAGCACATGATAGACCCCATGATATTGCCCGGTGTTCTCAATGCTCATAACGTCCCTGACATTCTCCACGACACATATCGTCCTTTGATCCCTGCTCTTGTCAGAGCAAATCGAACAAATGTCATCGTCCGAAATCATCTGGCATATCCGGCAATATTTGGCCTCATCGCGAAGCCTCATGATCGATTCAGAAAAATGATGGACATTTTCCGAAGGCTGCCGCAGCAAGTGAAGGGCAAGGCGCAGGGCGCTGCGCTTCCCCACCCCGGGAAGCGACCCTATCGCCTGAACGGCGTCCTCCAGCAGCTTGGAAGGATATTTCTCAGGGATTGTCATGCCAGGCTTGATTGGGTTTGATAAAAGAATACCGCCGCTCTCACGGAGCCATGGGATAACAGAAGACTTCTCGCATAATTGTAATCAACTATGCCCGTCTCCTCCATAATCATCCTCGCGCCACGATCAACCAACTTTTTGTTAGTCAGTTGCATATCCACCATCTTGCTGCCCCTGACGTGACCGAGACGAATCATAGAGGAGGTGGAAATCATATTCAGAACAAGTTTCTGGGCGGTTCCGGCCTTCATCCTTGTGCTTCCGGTTACGAATTCAGGCCCGACCACGACCACGATCGGAATCTCGGCCGCCGAAGCCAAGGGAGAACCCTCGTTACAGGTTATGCAGGCTGTGAGAAGGCCGTTCCGCCTCGCTGTTTCCACAGCGCCAACCACATATGGGGTCGTCCCGGATGCGGCGATCCCGACCAACACATCATCTTTGGTCGGGGAATATTGGCACATATCCTCCCATCCGCCTGTCCAGGAGTCTTCAGCGCCTTCGACAGCGTCTCGGATCGCCCTATCTCCTCCCGCCATCAGACCGATAAACACATCATGAACCCCATAAGTCGGAGGTATTTCAGACGCATCCACAACACCGAGTCTCCCGCTGGTTCCAGCACCAAGGTAGAACACCCGGCCACCACGGGGAACTCTATCGACAATTCCGTCCACCAGTTCCTTGATCTTGGGAATTGCTGTCGAGACGGCCTCAGGAACTGTCTTGTCCTCAGAATTGATGGCAGTAAGAAGCTCCGTGGTGGTCATTTTCTCCAAGTGGTCGTATTTTGACGAACGCTCAGTTGTCCGGTTTTCCATTCTAATTCCTCCCTGAATGATAATCTACCAAACCCTCAATAGGGGCCTTTATGATTTTAGAGAACTTGATTCCATAGGGTTCGGAGAGCCTCATAAGAATATCCTTGTTGGCATATCCGAATCCTCCGACTACTCCTACCGGGTACGATTCAATGTCATATTGCTTCAAAGCCCTCTCGAAGAAATCACGGAAATTATTATCAACCAATTCTTTAATATACCCACAAGAGTCGTATCTGCTGGTGATCCAAGGAGCGAAAGAACCGAGATAGCCAGCTGGCGCCTCGCCTTTATAGACATTCCTGACGACTGTTAAATAATCTACCTCGAAATCCCGGGCGAACTCTCCGGCCACCGGCTCAGGAACCAATCCTTTGATGAAATCAGAGACAAAGAGCTTACCGAGCCTGGCGGCCCCGCCTTCGTCCCCAAGGATAAAGCCCCCGGATCGGACATTTCTCACAATCCTCTCGCCATCATAAAGACAAGTGTTTGAGCCGGTTCCAAGTATCGCCGCTATTCCTGGATCATGGCCGCAAACCGCTCTGGCAGCCGCCAGAGTGTCTGAGGCATATTCTATGCTCGCGTCCGGGAAGAAACCACGTAATACCTTATCCAGGGTTTGGGCCATCACCGGGACGCATTCTCCAGGTTGGCAAATAAGACCCGCGGCATAGAAATGGATGCTGTCGATCGTTGTGACTCCTTCTTTAAAAAGTAAAGACGAAGCACTCTCAACGACTTCATTGACAGCATCTTGAGGCATTGAGGCGAGATTCATTCCGCCTGTCTTGACATTCACCCGAGTTCCATCCTCCGCCAAGGCCAGCCAGTCGGTCTTCGTCGCTCCGCTTTCTACGATTAAAGTCATACGTAACAGATGAGGGAACAAATATAAAAATAATAATCTACTTTATCAGTTCTCAGTCAGGCGCAAAACGACCTTACCGGCCAGTCCTGACGGGACGGGGTCCCATCTATCGTATGTCGTGTGGTGATAGTTAATGTCTACGACATTGATATCGTGGAACTTCCGCCAGGGAACACCTCTCCGGTCCATGTCCGCTATACGGTTAGCAGGCAGGTTCGTAACCTCAATCTTGATCTCATTCGTTCCAGGGTGGAACAGTTTCCCGCAGTCGAGGGTGAAGGGCACAGCCCAGGCACAACCGACGAATGTTCCGTTCACATATACCCGGGCACTCTCACGCACGTCCCCAAGGTCGATTGTCCAAGCTTGCGCGGCTTCTTCCTCCGTCATATTCAGGATAGTGGAATATACTCCCGTTCCCATCGTGACGGCAGCGCGCTCGTCAAGTCCTTCCCAGGTCCTAAGTGTCTGGAAGGAATAGTGGCGGCCTACCTCCGGCGCTTCCTCTGTGAAAGACAGGTTCCATCCATTCGAAGTCAAGTCGATGCGCTCCTCTCCAGGACGAACGCCATACAATGAGGGCATAGATGATGGCTTCTTATTGAAAGTCCGAAGGATAACTGATTCACCAGAGCGGAGACTCAAGCTGACTTTCCCTTCCTTAAAAGAGGCGCTACCGGTCTTCCCACTCATCGGATCATAGAATACAGCCGCTTCAGCATCAACTCCAAGAGATATGTCCGAAGCCATGTCGTCAGGCGTCAGGTTGGCGATGAAATAGTGGTATCCATCTGAATTCTTGCGGCGGATGCAGCTCAGTCCCAAGGTGCTCTTCATCTCTTCCGGACGGGCAACTCGAGCCAGAGCTTCCTCATCAAGGCCATCAATGACCGCCGCGCCATTATCCCTCAGCTGATTAATCACAAGGCGAGTTGACTCAGGCAGTGTAGCTCCTTCCGGAATAATAATCCCTTTATAGCGTGTGCCACCTGATGTTATGATGGAACCGTCCTCGCAACGCATAAGAGCTACCTGACGGTCGCTTACATAGTCGCAGTCATATCCGAGCCGGTCCAACTCGTGCACAACGGATATGAACTCGGGCGCTCTATTACCCATATTGCTTATCTCAAACATCATCAGCAGCCCTTCTTGGCGCCGCTGCCACATGTCATGGACCGGAAGGTAGATAAGGAAGTCATTGTCAGGTTCACCCCATTGCAGAAAACTCTGGCACCTCTCCAAATATTCAGTGAAGAAAGGGGCGTCTCGCCAAAGAGTGTTTGTGGGCGAGAAGTCCACTGATGCATAGAACTTCCAGCCAGGCCAAGGATCATCCACCGGCGAATAGCAAGTTCCGTGAAAGAATACCCGGTTGATTCCGGCGCAGAAAATCAAGTCGAGATCAGGCTTAAACTGCGATAAGGAAGTGCGGAAATGCTCAGTCAACCATGTGAAAGTCTCGCAGCTGGTAAGCGGTTTCCCGCCAGTATGGGCCGCTGATGAGGCATATTTGAGCATCGACAGGTCGGAGAAGTTCCGCCTGGTTTTTCCGGGATCTGTCCGAAGGCCTCGGATGCCGAACTCTGACAAGCCAAATCCTTCTATCTCAGGAATATCCACGGCACCGTAAAGATCGAGAAGATTACCTGGTGAGCCGTGAGCCTGGTTTCGTACACGCACGCCCTTCCCATGTGCCCAGTTCACCCACTGGCTGGTGAAATACTCATAGATCAGATCACTCAGAGTCTCGCGGTAGTCGGCAAGAACCTTGGCCGCCTTGTCTCCCATGCCGGTCAGCAGTTCCGGCAATCTTTCCTCAAGGGCATATCCCCTCCTGGCCAGAAACTCCTCATAAAGACGGGGAGTCCAATCTGCCTCGTATACCTCGTAGCTGTCGTTGAAGAAAGTGTCCGGATAGGGAACGCCGCTACTTTCGAACGCTTCCTCGAAGCGCTGGATGTAATGAGCCACGGCTACCGAATCGAAATGGTCAATCACCAGACCTTCCCCGCCAGGAGCCGCCCGTTTGACATCTGACAAAGTCCGTGTGCAGTATTGGCTGATCACAAGCCAGCAGCCTCTCCGGGGATTCCAATCAAGTGTTCCGTCTTTTACTAATGCGGTAAGATTCAAGTATTTCCCATGCCATCCTCCATTTGGTACAATCGGATAAACCAACACACGCTGAAGGGTCGAATACCGCTCATCTTGTCCAGGAATACGGACGTCCAAACTGATATGCCTACGCTTGGTTGAGACATCAATGGTATCAGCTTTCCAAGTCACCTTGCAGGAGGCCTCATCCAGAGGAGTAGCAGGTCCACCAAAAGGCCAACCGGTACCGAAATTCATGTCTATCTGGATACCCATGCGCTCTCCTTCCTCCTCTACGAAACGGAGCATTTCCATCCACTGAGGTGAGAGGAACTCTATGTTGTTAGCCTCGTTTCCCCGCACACCATAGATAGGCGTGATTTCCAGCGCTCCGATACCTCTTGAGGCATATTCCCGCATATTAACACGCAGGTTCTCACGATCGACGGCCGACCCCATCCACCACCAGCGACTGCCAGGCTTTGCGCACCGGCCAGCTTCAGGCCAGGATTGGGCACTTACTCCCGCGACTGACAACAACAGCGACAGGGAAAGCGCGCTTATTGTTTTAAATGGCTTACCAGCGAAGCGGAGTCTCATACCTTAGCCTTGATAGACTTGAGGGCATTATCGGCGGAAGAGCCTCCGACGCGGAGTACATACTCACCCGGACGGTATACAACCCTGCCGGCCTCGGGATCCCACCAGTTGAAAGTGTCCTCAGTGAGAGGAATGGAGACCTTGACAGCCTTACGAGCCTTAACGGAAACTCTTTGGACGCCCCTCAAAGCCTTAACCGGCCCTTCAGAGTCATCAGGACGGCTGACATAAAGCTGGACAATCTCGTCACCATCCTTACGGCCGCGGTTCTTCACCTTGACCACGACTACCTTGCTGCCATCATCGAGAGTCTTCACTTTCGGTTTCCCATATTTGAAGGTGGTGTAGCTCAGGCCATGGCCGAAAGCGTATAACGGAGTCCCGCGGAAATAACGGTAAGTCCTTCCCTCCATGTCATAATCCTTGAAATCCTTGACCTGGGAATCATCGGCATAGAAAGTAAGAGGAAGCCTGCCGGAAGGGTTGAACTCGCCATAAAGCAGGTCCGCGACAGCGGTGCCACCCTCCTGCCCAGGATACCAAGCCTGAACGATTGCCGAGCATATCTTATCCTCATCCTTGAGGGCGATCGTACTTCCGGAGAAGTTAATGAATATCACCTTCTTACCAGCATCCACAAGAGCCTTGACAAGCTGCTTCTGGATAGCGGGAAGCTCGATGGAAGTCCTGTCTCCACCAAAGAAGCCGGGGATGTCGACATCATCCATCTGCTCTCCCTCGAGGCGAGGTGTGATACCGCCGGCAAATATAACTGTCTCATAGCCTTCAAGTTCAGAAACTACAGCGTTAATGTCTGTCGGGGTCTCCTCAAGTTCCGCGGCGTGAGGGCAGCCCTTGACATATTTAAGGTCGGGAATCCTTACTTTCAAAGCGTCATAAAGAGTGACGGTGCGCTTGGGGACTCCCTCGTAGTTGCCCCACATCATCACTGAGTCAGCTGCGTTGGGGCCGACAAGGGCGATCTTGTTGTCTGGCGCCAGAGGCAGTATGCCGTCATTCTTAAGCAAAACAAGACTTTTGCGGGCGATATCAAGCGACTGTGCCTTATGCTCATCTGAGCAAAGGACGGACTCGGGAATATTGTCCCAAGGGGACTCGAAGTCAATCTCACCGAGGGCAAAACGCACGGTAAGCAGCCTCTTCACGTGCTCGTCAAGATCAGTCTCCTTAAGCAGTCCCTGTGAGACGGCGGCGGGAAGAAGGTATGTCATATTTCCGCACTCCACATCCATTCCGGCGAGAGTCGCGGCGGCGATGGCCTCCTCACGAGTCTTAGCCCAATTGTGATATTGCTCGCCGACGAAATCGGAGACAGCCCAGCAGTCACTCACTATCAATCCTTTATATCCCCACTCATCCCTGAGGATGTCCTGTAGGAGCCTGGTGGAGGCGCCACAGGGATAACCCTCGAAGCGATTGTAGGCGAACATGACCTCCTGAACCCCAGCCTTTGTGACAAGGTCCTTGAAAGCGGCGAGATAAGTCTCCCAAAGATCCCTTTCGGAAACGTTAGCGTCGAATGTGTGCCTCAAAGACTCCGGCCCGGAGTGGACAGCGAAATGCTTGGCGCAGGCCTGGGCCTTGAGATGACCATCAGAAAAATCTCCCTGAAGTCCCCTCACGACAGCGGATCCCAGGAGGCCGGTCAGGTACGGATCCTCACCGTAGGTCTCCATTCCCCTGCCCCAGCGGGGATCCCTGAATATGTTGATATTAGGGGTCCAGAAAGTCAGGCCGGCATACTGTACACTCTGACGGGTCTCGACTGTACGGGCTAGGCGGTATTTGACCCTGGCCTCGTCGCTGACGGACGTGAATACTTCCTCTATAAGCTGGGGATCGAAAGAAGCCGCCATACCGATCGGCATCGGGTACATTGTGGCGTAGCCGTTACGGGCGACTCCGTGAAGCGCCTCATTCCACCAGTTATAGGCGGGAATACCAAGACGGGGAATGGCCTGTGAGTTATAATCCATCAAGGAAGCCTTCTCGACAAGTGTAAGCCTCCCCAAAAGATCTTCAGCCCTCTGCTCAGGGCTTAAGTTCTTATCCATGTAAGGCAGCTGCGCGGCGGCAGGTAAAGCGGCTGCGAGAGTCAGCAAAGCGGCTGCGGCCATTTTCAAAACAGATTTCATAATATATTGGTTATTAATAATTACCTATAGTGGAAACATATTCACCTTTCTTCCTCCAATGGAAGAAACCATACGTCGAGGCAATGACATACGCGACATAAAGCAAGGTCATCCAATACTTTCCGGCAAGAAAGCACATGATGACGAGGATCGTGTCACCAATGATCCAAAGTATCCAGTGATAAGGGATAGATTTCGCCAACCAGATCATGCCGACGACGCACAGGCACGTCGACAAGGCGTCAAGCCATGGATTGCTGTCGTTCAGGATAGTCAGCAGCCAGACAAGAAGAGCTGTTCCGACGATGAAAATGGCGGCGCTCAGCATGGCCATCTTCGGGCTGAGTCTTGTCAGGTGGACGTCGGCTTCAACCTCGGCGCTGTCCTTTTTCCATTGGTACAGGCCCCAGAAGGCCATGCCGACATAGTAGATATTCAGGCCCATATTGGCCCAATTGCTCTCAAGAAAGAATTGTATGGCGCAGGCGGTGCTTGTGAAGAAGCCGAAATACCACATGGTGTTCTTCTGGAGCACTTCGAAGATCATGTACGGGATCCCCATCACCAGAGCCACTATCTCTATAATCTGTACGATGTCCATATCGTACAAATTTACAAAAAAGATTGTAATTCATTACTATTTGTCCTGGCGGCAGGCCTCTCCCTCTTCCGCCGTCCCGCTCCGCTCAGAATGACAAGGTGGAGACCAGAAGGAAATTGAAGCCGGGCATGGGGTAGTTGTCAACTATCTCGTATTGCTCGTTGAGGAGATTGTTGAGACAAAGCTTCAGGGAAAGGTCGTTGCCTCTGAGGGACAGGTTCTTAGTGACCGCCGCGTCAAGTGTGGCCCATGGAGCGAGGCGATAGGCAGGAAGGTTGGCTGAGGTCGTGAACCGTTCCCCAGTAGCGAAGAGAGTCACATCCGCCCTCCAGCCCGAGATGTCTCCGAACAAGTTGACTGAGCCGCTATGAAGGGGAATATAAGGGATCTGCCCGTTCCAATCCGACTTATCCCTCGCCTGTTGGAAAGTGTACCTGGCCAATGCCCCAAACTCTCCCCTGCCGGCTTTGAAAGAGTAGTCCACCGTCACATCGCTTCCTAAGACGGCAACCTTGCCGATATTGTACATCGACCAGCGGAACTGATTTGATGTCGGGACAGCTATTATCTTGTTCTTCAGCTGGTTCCAGTAAATATCAGCCTTAAATGACAGGTTGCTCGCCCCGGACCGTACAGCCACCCAATCCATCCCGAGATCAAATTGTAAAGCATCCTCAGGATCCAGGGTCTTGGTTCCGACCGTAGTGTAATACAAGTCATTAAAAGTCGGCATCCTGTATGACCGTTTGGCGAATCCGTTGACAGTGAAGCGTTCCGCTGCCTTCCAACGGGCGACTAAAGAAGGCATCAGAACGTTTCTCCTGGCACCAGCCCGGTCACCGCCTGACAGGAATCTGTCATTGACATCCAGATAAAGGATAGTGGCTGACAAGTCCACAGGTCCTGAGCCTAACCTGGTTGAAAGGCAGCTCCATGATGACAGTCTGCCCGGGTAGACAAAGCCGCGTAAATCAGCGTCAAGATAGTCATACTGGATATCCTGGGCTATGTTGACACTCAGCCAAGGGCTTATCCTCGCCATAGCCGAGGCGGAAAGGTAAGCCGAATGATTCCGGTAGTTGTAATGAGCCGGATTCCCTCCAGCAAGAGTCTCGGGGAAATCAATGTATTCCAGATGGTTAAAGGATATTTTCGCCCTTCCTGACACCGACCATACATCGCTGAGAGAACGGTAATATCGCCCCTGGATAAAGGCATCCCTATCCGTCTGCCGGTCAAGGCTGAGGGGATACTCTCCCGCCTTTTTGTAGACCGGGCCAGGAAGTCCTCTGCCAGAACCGTAAAAATATGCCTTGATAATCCAGGACTCGTAACCGGAACTCGGAGAAAAAACCATAGCTTCCGCGCGGACACTCGAAAGGTCGCAATTCTTCCGGATCATTGTCGTGTCATAGCCAGCAAGAGATCCATCCGGATATTGCCGGAAATCCTTTACATGGAACCTGTATCTGCCGTTTGAGGACACAGCGTCAGCCGAGAGTCTCATGGAAGCGCCATTTCGGAACAGATGTTCCCAGGAAAGCTTTGGAGCGACAGTAAAGAAAGAACCAGCTCCGATTCCTGTCTTGAAGTTATCCGCCTTACTACCAGAAAAGACAGGCTCGGCACTTTCAAGGTAGAGCGAACTTGCCGATGAATACTCCTTGGCGCTCTGAAGCGGCGCGACCTTCTGGCCTGAGAACAAGCTGACAGAGCCAAGGCCTTCGAGGTTGAGACGCCCTAGATCAACTTGCATATTCTGAGCGTTGTCTATCTGGATTCCATCGACAAAGACTCCAGTATGTTCGCTACCTAAGCTCCTGACATTAACGGTCTTAAGTCCTCCTACCCCACCATAGTCCCTAATTTGGACGCCGGTGAAACGCCTGACTGCCTCGGACAGGCCCGTGACCGATCCAAGTTGCTGGAAAGTTATTCTTTGAGGTACAGTGATACTGCCGGCTGTCGAGCTTACTACAGACGCCCGAAGAGTGTCCGCCTGAGCCACAATGTCATCCTGAGCCACAATGTCATCCTGAGCGTAGCGAAGGATCCCCGCCCCACCCGGTTGCCGGGCAGCCATGACAGCACCCAGCAGACAAAACGCCACTGTGGCCAGACACCTCATTCTCTAGTAGAGAACCATATGCGCCGGAAGCATCCCAGCCACAGCTGACCACTTCTCTTTGAAATCCTTTGTGAAACACCAGACCTTACCTGGACCTGTGTAATCAGCGTCTGCGATATAGATGTCACCAGTCCCCGGAGCGACGCAAATGCCATATGGATTACCGACCTTTGCGGCGTCTGTCCCGGAAATAGCTTTGGATGATACAGAACCATCTTTGACAGACACTTTATAGAGCATATTTGAATATCCTCCAGTAAGTTCCTCGGCATTGCCGATCGCATAGATATATCCGTCGGAACACATAGTCATGCAACTTACATGCACATCCTTAACCTGACTGCTCGACGCGCCGCTGATCTTGTAAAGGCCCATGGGTTCAGACATGCTCTGTATCCAATTACCATCAGCGTCCTGGCTCCAAGTGCTCTCACCATAACTTGAGACATAGACGGCACCCTGGCCATCTGAAGCCATATAATGCAGGTTGGAAGCGGTCGTGACAGAACTGGAGACCTTGAAAGATGCCAGATCTATCACACTGACAGTGTTCTCATGAATGTAGTTATAACCACCGCTGTTGGCGACATAGAGTTTGTTACCGGAAACAGCTACGCCCTCCGGCTGACAACCGACTTCGACCTCCCCGTCAACCTTGTAGGTGGAAAGCGAAATCCTGTAAACTTTACCCTTAACCTCATCGCCACCGTAAATAGCTCCGGCATAAGAGCTTACGTAAGCGTAGTACTTATCAAAAGCGATATATCTCGGATCCGGCACAGCTATGGAGGCGATAAGTGTCTCGTCAAAAGCGTCGAGCACATGAACATACCCCGACCCGTTCATCACGAGCCAGAGTTTACCTTCATTGAGGGCCAGGTCGTTACCTGTGTCCCCTATTCCTTGTACCACAGCGGGATTCATTGATCCGAAAGCATCGGACACGTAATTTCCATCAGAGAACCTGAAGAAATCCAAAGTGGAATTGTTCTTCTGGAAGTTTCCTTCGTTCAAAACAAAAAGTTTGGCGAACAATCCCTTTTCACCTACTGCGACATTGACACCCGCAAGGTCCGCATCCCTGGAGGTGGTTTCACTTTTCTGGCAGCCTGCCGCTACGGCCAAGACCACCATGCTGAAAACCAGCAGTGCACATTTTTTCATTTCTGAAATCTATTTGAAAGAACTTTATGACTTGATACGCGAATATACTGAAAAAAAAGAGGATGGCAATTAAGCCATCCCCTTAAACTTATTAATACTAGAAAAGCCTACTCGGCGGGAGCCTCGGGAACCTCAGGAGTCTGAGGTCCTTCTTCCTTACCCTTCTTGGCGAAGAATATAAGAGCGGCGACAGCGACGGCGAGCAGGATAATTCCAAGCACAGGCCTGTAATAGAGCCATGCGAGGGCGATCACTATCAGAGTGATAGCGAAAGCCACCACGCCGATAACAATGTTCATCGCAAGGTTGACAAGATTGGCGAGGAACGGGATGACCTTCAGGATAGTCACGAGAATCTCGAATATTCCCTTCAATCCACCCATGATCAGGAAGAATCCGACGAGACGGAGCAACCATTTCCACATGTTGTTGGAGGCACGCTCAGAAGAGAACATCTCATCCATCGCTTTCACACCCATGCTGAGGGTCTCGAGTGACTTGCCGTTCTTGTCGGTATGCTTGGTGAATGTGTCACCAGCCACCTTGGCGAGAATGGAGACCTGGCCAGGAAGCACCTTGGTGAAGGTGATCTTCACATCACCGATCTGGGGATTCATGGGGTCGGCACCGATGTAGAGGACATTGTCACTGATATGGATGTACTTAAGGTCACCTGTGACAGCCTGGAGAATGGCTTTGCTGGTGTCTTTCTTCGCCGTGACGGCCGCCTGGTTCAATCTCTTGAGAATATCCTCAGACAGATTGAGTTCCACAGGCTTGTCCCCGTGGATCGAGCTGATCAACTCCTTGGGAAGACGATAGGCTCCGAAGGTCACGTTCTCGGCGGTCCAGTTCTCGCTCTCGGCGTTGCAAAGGACGAAATTCACTCCCCTGTAGGATGCGTCCTTGAAGTCGGATGAATTGATGCGGGTCGAGCTCCAGCCCTCCTTGTAATCATAAGTCGTCACGGTCTCCTGTCCTCCGCCGATTTTATCCTTGGTCGTGGAGGTTGAAGTCTCTTGAACCTGATAGTACTCGACTTTCCTGTCAAGCTTGACAGCGTTCTCTTTGATTCCGAAAAGATTGTCGATCAGGACATCGTTGGTGGCGGTCATGCCGGACGCATGGACAAGCTGTCCATCGAATTGAGGATCGACTGTCTTGATGTCAGGCATCTCAACGGCCACTTTCTCGGCCCTGTTGAGCATTTTCGCGGTCTTGACAGCGCGCCCCTCGTTCCACCATAGAAGCACAATTCCAATGATAAGGAGAAGGAAGCCGGAACCTATGCCCTTGAATGAGCTGCCGAGTCTTTGTCCGTAAGATGTTTTGGTTGTGACTTGAACTGCCATAATCTTGAGTTTTATTAAATGATTTGAATAGTTTTCTTTCCGCGAATTTAAAAAAATATAGAATAATATAAGTAATTTCGCGATCGATTTGAATCGATTCAAGTATAAAATGATGGCGAAAATCACACGAATACCCTTGTTTCTGGCTATCCTGCTATTAGCCAACAGCTGCCTCGTGGGCAAGTACATGTGCAACTATTCCCTTCTTCCGGAAGAGCACGGGAACGACTTTGAAGGGGACCGGGCGAAGACCGAGTCACGCTATCCCGGAATCATCGCCTGGTATGACAATCTCCATGAGGCAGGAGTGTTCAGAGACACTTCCCTTATCGGTGAGAACGGCTACAAACTCCACGGCGAGTTCGTACCCGCCTCCAACCCCTCTGACGCTCAAGGCACAGCGGTTGTCGTACACGGATATACCGACAACCACATCTGCTTCCTGAATCTGGTCAAGATGTACCGTGACGACCTCAACTACAACGTCATGGTTCCCGACCTCCACTACCACGGGCTTTCAGAGGGCAGGGCTGTCCAGATGGGTTGGTTCGACCGTCTGGATGTCAAGAGATTCGCGGAGATGGCCCACGACATCTGGGGAGACGATTTTATGGTGATCCACGGAGTCTCTATGGGAGGTGCCACGACTATGATGCTAAGCGGTGATGATGACCTTCCTGAATATATGAAGGCCTTTATCGACGACTGTGGTTATTCATCTGTGTGGGATCAGTTCGCCCACAACCTGAAAGATATGTTCCACCTTCCTCCTTTCCCTGTCCTGACTAGCGCCAACATCGTTTGCCGCAAACGTTACGGCTGGGACTTCAAGGAGGCTTCCTCTGTGAACCAGCTGGCCAAAAGCGAGAGACCGGTCCTGTTTATCCACGGTGACAAAGACGACTTCGTCCCGACAGATCACGTCTATAAGAACTACGAGGCGAAGACCAAGGGTTACAAGGAGATCTGGCTGGCTCCCGGTTCGGAACACGCTATGGCATACAAGGATCATCCCCAGGAATACACCGACCATGTGAGATCCTTTTTAGAGAAAGTCAAAACATTGTAAAAGAATTATTTACAAAATAAAAGGCCAACCTATTAGGGTCGGCCTTTTATCATATCCTTCGCTTAGCTCAGGACAAAAAGCGGTTTTATTCGGCCTTGCCGTCTGAACCGAGGACGTTGATGATCTTGTGCATGTAAAGCTTCTTCATCTCGTCGCGTGCAGGACCCAAGTACTTCCTGGGATCGAACTCGCCGGGCTTCTCATCGAAGACCTTGCGGATAGCGGCGGTCATAGCCAAACGGCTGTCGGAGTCGATGTTGATCTTGCAAACGGCGCTCTTTGAAGCCTCACGGAGCTGCTCCTCGGGGATACCGACAGCGTCAGGTAGTTTGCCACCATGCTCGTTGATGATGTCAACATACTCCTGAGGAACTGAAGAGGAGCCGTGGAGGACGATCGGGAAGCCGGGAAGCTTCTTCTCAATCTCATGAAGGACGTTGAAAGCGAGCGGAGGAGGAACGAGACGACCGGTCTCAGGATCCCTCTTGCACTGCTCGGGTTTGAACTTGTAAGCGCCATGGGAAGTTCCGATGGAGATGGCCAGGGAGTCGCAACCACTGCGGGTAGCGAAGTCAATGACCTCCTCGGGACGGGTGTAGTGGGACTCCTCAGCGGAAACCTCATCCTCAACACCGGCGAGGACACCCAACTCAGCCTCAACAGTCACATCGTACTGATGGGCATAGTCAACAACCTTTTTGGTGAGGGCGATATTCTCCTCGTAAGGAAGAGAAGAAGCGTCGATCATGACAGAAGAGAAGCCCATGTCCACGCAGCTCTTGCAGAGCTCGAAAGAGTTGCCATGGTCGAGGTGGAGGCAAATCTGAGGATGCTCCCACCCAAGCTCCTTAGCATACTCGACAGCGCCTTCAGCCATGTAGCGGAGAAGGGTCTGGTTGGCGTATTTACGCGCACCGCTGGAAACCTGAAGGATGACCGGAGACTTGGTCTCAGCCGCGGCCTGAATGATGGCCTGGAGCTGCTCCATATTGTTGAAATTGAAAGCGGGAATAGCGTAACCGCCGGCGACAGCCTTAGCGAACATCTCTCTGGTGTTCACAAGGCCAAGATCTTTGTAAGAAACCATAATTTTGTATAAATAAAACTTAAGAATTTGTCAAATCCGTCTGCCTGGCTTCAAAAGCCGTGCAAATTTAATCTTTTTCACTCAAAAATAAAAGATGTTCCGACAAGCTTATATAACGTCTTTTTATCACGCCCCTCTTGCCGACCTGGATGATGTACGGGAGGCTCGAAAGATCAAAGAAATCAAGCATCTTTCTGGCAAGCTCGGGGGACTCTCTCTCCAAAGACTCCATTTCCACGGGAAGATAAGCCAAGTGGAGATAGTCGGCGGCTGCCTTCTCCGCGGCGCATACCGGGCAGCCTTGTGAACTGAATAAAAAGAAACCACCTTTACGTCTGAGTTTGTTCCAGCCCTTGATGGGTGTCTTCGGCACCTTGGCCCCGACAGGGGCCTTTGACAATAGACCGTCAAACATACTCGCCATCCCGACAATAGCCAGGGAATCATCCGGAGTATTCCATATCTCCGGCCTGGAGAGAATATAATCCTTGACAAACAAACGAGTACCTTCCTTGAATCCTTCCCCCCTCTTGGTGGCCAGATAATACAGAAGGTCTCCCTCCATGTGTTTGAAACCCAATGTGTCTCCCTTGGCGAGAGTCCTGTCCGAGAGTAGTGAGGCCACTTCCATCACATCGGAGGAATCCACCTTGGCGCCATAGACCGAAAAGACCTCATCCAGCAAGACAGATGATTCTTCCTTGCCGTATTTGTAGATTCCGTCATCGAGATAGATGTCAAGAAGACTGGCCAAAGCACCGGTGTCCAATCCCCTACCCACGATAAACCCGTCAGGATCAACCAGGAACATCCTGGGAGTGACCGTCACTCCATATTTCATCTGGTAGTCTGACTCGTCATCAGGATCCCACAGATGCCTAATACGTGTATTGCCTTTATTTAAAACGAAAGTCGAGCCTCTCCATATCTTCCAGCTATCCATGTCATGCCCCACATAGACAGCGGATACATCCACAGGATAGTCTTTATCGTCAAGCATATTGCGGAGCATAGCCGTCTCCAACTTGCATTTGGCGCAGTCTGTGTCGAAGAAATAGATGACCTGGAAGCGTCCTTCGACAGGCTCAGGGACCGAAACCTCTTCCCCGAAAGGATTATGGAGGGTCACCTTCGGAGCGGGCATGCCGATAAGCGATTGGCGGTTAAAATCAGCGAAGAGTTTCGCGTCAAGAAGGGCCTGGTCGCTACCCATAGCCACTTCTCCAGTAGAGAACCACTTGTCTGTCAAATGAATGGCCACTGCCTCATCTCCCATCAACTTGGAATTGAGATAGTGGTCATATATCTTTAACGCTATCCTCTGCCTCAAAGAAGGATCGGTAGCGGCCTCAATCAATGCGTCACACTCGGTGATCTTTGTCCCGAAATCCTCCGCATCAAGGAGTGAGAAGTACCGCTCCAGTCGAGAATCGAGTTCAGCCAGTTTGGTTGAATCCACTTGCGCCACCAAACCGGGGACACAAAGGATCAAGGAAATAAATATGGCAGCCAGCCTTCTCATACTATCTCAGGAAGAACCACCCAATCGGGAATAAACCGGGAAAGGTCACCATGATGGCTGAGAAGGTCCCTCACAGCGGAAGAGGAGATATGTGAATACTCCTGTGCGGTAGGAATGATTATCGTGTCAATGTCAGGAGCCAGGTGACGGTTAGCGTCCGCCACGGCCTGCTCATTGTCGAAATCGGTCATATTCCTGACTCCACGAACGATATGCTTGATACCCAGTTCCTTGCAAAGATCCACCGTGAGGCCGTCATAGCTGATGATCTTTACCCCTTTGAGATCCTTTGTGGCCTGCGCTATTATATCCTCGCGCTGGCTCATGGTGTAAAAACCACGTTTGGCCTGGTTGATACCAACAGCGACGACTACCTCGTCAAAGATGGTCAAAGCTCTCGTCAGGATATTCAAATGACCTGAAGTGAATGGGTCAAACGACCCCGGGAATAATGCTACTTTGCTCATTATTTTAAAGTTGCCAATTAATCGGAGTTTTATTCTCTGAAACCAGTATCTCGTTTGTCCTTGAGAAATGACGGCATCCGAAAAAAGCGCCCCTCGCCAAAGGGGAAGGATGCGCCGCCTCAAGGACATAGTGCTTGGATGTGTCGATCAGTTCTTTCTTGCTTCTGGCGAAACTGCCCCACAATAGGAACACCACCCCGTCTAGGTTATCGGAAATATAACGGATGACAGCATCGGTGAATCTCTGCCAACCGATCCCGCTATGGGAAGCGGCCTCCCCGGAACGGACTGTGAGAATGGCGTTTAGAAGCAGCACTCCCTGCCTCGCCCAATTCTCCAGGTTCGGCCTGCCACTCATCCTGACCCCGAGATCATCCTCTATCTCCTTGAATATGTTCTTTAGGGATGGAGGGGCGGGCATATTGTCAGGCACGGAGAAGCAAAGTCCCATCGCCTGGCCGTAACCATGATAGGGATCCTGACCGAGGATCACAACCTTCACCTGATCAACCGGAGTCAGCTCAAAAGCCTTGAATATCTGAGGCCCGGGAGGGAAAATGACTCTCCCCTCAGCCTTCTCCTGATGGAGTTGCCGGGCAAGAGCGGCGAAATACGGCTGCTCAAACTCCCCTGCCAGGGCTTCCTTCCAACTCTTTTCTATCTTGACGTCCATTATTTAAGAAACTATCAGAAAATCTCAGCTATGACATCATCAATGGTCTTAACATAATGGAATGTCAGGCCATCGACGTATATCTGTTTGATGTCCTCGACATCCTTCCGGTTGTCTTCAGAGATTATTATTTCTTTTACTCCAGCCCGTTTGGCGGCAAGAATCTTCTCTTTTATTCCACCAACGGGAAGAACCCTGCCTCTCAAAGTCATCTCTCCAGTCATCGCCACTCCGGACTTGACCTTCTTTCCTCTTAATGCGGAAACCATTGAGCTTACCATAGTTATACCTGCCGACGGACCATCCTTCGGCACGGCTCCTTCGGGGACATGGACATGAATATCCTTGGCCGAGAACTGCTCAGAGGTCATCCCGGCAAGTTCCGGATGAGCTTTGATATACTGGTAAGCTATTGTCGCGGACTCTTTCATGACATCACCGAGATTGCCGGTCATGGTCATATTCCCTTTTCCTCCACTCACGGAACTCTCGACAAAGAGAATCTCTCCTCCCATCTGCGTCCAAGCCAGACCTGTGACAACTCCCGGAGCCTCATTACCTTTCTGAAGGTCATGCATATTGGTGGGCAGGCCGAGATATTCCTTGAGATGCTCTTTCTTGATAACTGAGGGCCATTCCTGCCCGAGGGCGATCTTCTTGGCGGTGACTCTGGCTATTTTGGCTATCTGTTTCTCAAGCCCGCGGACTCCCGACTCGTGGGTGTACTCGTCAATTATGGTGGCCATAGCATTCTTGTCTATCCTGAGGGACTTTTTGGCCAAACCATGCTCCTGAAGCTGCTTCGGCACTAGGTATTTCTTGGCAATCTCCATCTTCTCCTCAGCCAAGTAACCGGTCACATTGATAAGTTCCATCCTGTCCAAAAGGGCGGATTGAACCGTGGAGACTGTGTTGGCGGTAGTGATGAACAGGACATTGGAAAGGTCGTAATCTATGTCCAAATAGTTATCGTGGAAAGCGACATTCTGTTCAGGATCAAGAACTTCCAAGAGGGCGGAAGAAGGGTCTCCCTTATAGTCTGCCCCTACTTTGTCAATCTCGTCAAGGACGATGACAGGATTGGAAGTCCCGGCTTTTTGGATACCGCTGAGGATACGGCCCGGAAGAGCTCCGATATAGGTCTTGCGATGGCCTCGCAATTCAGCCTCATCGTGCATTCCGCCAAGGGCGATCCTGACATATTTCCTACCCAGCGCCCTTGCCACTGATTTGCCCAGGCTGGTCTTTCCAACACCAGGAGGGCCGTAGAGGCAAAGAATAGGAGACTTCATATTCCCCTTGAGTTTCAATACGGCAAGATACTCTATGATCCTGTCCTTGACAGTCTCAAGACCGAAATGGTCATTGTCCAAGACCTTCTGGGCATGTGCGAGGTCAAGGTTGTCCTTGGACATCTCCCCCCATGGAAGGTCAAGCATGAACTCTATGTAATTATACTGGATGCTGTAGTCAGGGGAAGACGGATTGTACTTCTCCAATTTAGTCAGTTCCTTCTCGAACTGGGCGGCCACAGCCTCCGGCCATTTCTTTTCCTTGGCCCTGGCGCGGAACTTCTCGAACTCTTCCTCCTCATCCATTCCAAGCTCCTCCTGGATTGTACGGAGCTGATTGTTGAGATAATACTCACGCTGCTGCTGGTCAATATCGCTCTTTACCTTCTGGTTGATTTCCTGCTTGATTTTGAGGAGCTGGGTCTGAGTCTCAAGAGCAGCCAAAAGCTTCATTGCCCTGACCTTCACATCGTCATACCTCAAAAGTTCCACCTTTTCCGAGAAGTTCTCAACCTCAACCGTGGTGGCTATGAAATTGACCAGAAACTGGAAGTTGTCGATAGACTTCATCGCCCCTACAGCCTCGCGGGGAGCGAAAGACGAGGACTTTATGATAGCCGCGGCCTTTTCCTTCAGCGATTCGGCGATCATCCTGGTGCTGTTGTCATTCTCCGGGACGATATCCGCCACGTAACTGACATTGGCGGTGATATAAGGCTCATATGCCAGGATACGTCCCTTGCGGATCCTCTTGATTCCATGGAGGATAGCTGTGACAGTGCCGTCTGGCATCTCCAAAACTTTCATAATTTTGGCGGCAGTGCCATATTCAAACAAATCCTTGTCTCGAGGATCCTCGACAGAGATGTCATTCTGAGGGATAGCCCCGATGAACGAGTCTCCTTTCTCGGCATCTTTGACCAGAGCTATGGACTTGTCACGTCCGATTGTCACTGGATATACCATCCCAGGGAAAAGCACCGCGTTCCTCAAAGCCAGAATGGGAAGTGACTCGGGAAGGCTGGACTCATCCACCTTTATTTGTTCTTCTCCCTGCATCACAGGGATAATGTTGACCTCCGCACCGGAAGGAAACATCATATCTTTGCCTAAATCTATACTCATCTTCTTCAAATACTATCGGACACGACTATCCCTGCCAATCTGTCAGACGGGATACCGCTCCGGGCGCGGCAATTAATATGGTCAATAATCTTGCCAAAAAAATATTCTCCCATTATTTTGATTATTAAAAAAATAAGCCTAATTTTGCATCCCCCGAAAGCGTTAGGGGAAAAGTGATTATCCTAATAAACACATTTTTATTATGACAAAAGCAGAAATCGTTAATGAGGTTGCGAAGTCAACCGGCATTGAGAAGATCGCGGTTCAGTCCGTCGTTGAGGCATTCATGGAGTCGGTCAAGGGTTCGATCGTCAGGAAAGAGCCTGTTTACCTTCGTGGATTTGGTAGTTTCATCGTGAAGCACAGGGCTCAGAAGGCTGCCCGCAACATCACCAAGAAGACCACCATGACTATTCCTGCGCACGATATCCCCGCTTTCAAGCCGGCCAAGGTCTTCATCAACGCCGTTAAGGAGAAATAATCTTAACAACCTTATTTATTATGCCAAGCGGTAAAAAGAGAAAGAGACATAAGATGTCGACGCACAAGCGTAAAAAGCGCTTGCGCAAGAACAGACACAAGAAGAAGTAAGTCCTCTGTGTCTGCCATTTTAGCAGAACGCTAGAAGAAAGGGGCTGAACGGGAGATCCGGACAGCCTCTTTTCTTGAAAGAAACACCACTGTTATTTCCATGGAGTCTGAAGGATCAAAAGATTTGATCGTCGATGTCACATCGACTGACGTTCACATCGCGCTGATGGAAGATCATCGGCTGATTGAACTCAACAAGGAGTCCAGCAAAGGGCACGGGTTTTCCGTCGGAGACGTGTATCTCGGGAAAGTCAAGAAGATTCTCCCCGCGCTCAATGCCGCCTTTGTAGACATCGGAGACAAGAAGGAAGCATTCATCCATTATCTGGACTTGGGTCTATACTTCACCTCGTTCGACGAGTTCGTGAAGAAGAGCAACCCCAACACCGATCTCGGGCAACTGTTCTCCAATATTAAAGTCGGGCCTATCCTCGAAAAGGAAGGGCGAATCGAGAACGTGCTCAAGCCAGGCCAGATAGTTGTGGTGCAGATCGTCAAGGAACCGATCTCAACCAAAGGGTCACGACTGACCGCGGAAATTTCATTGGCAGGACGAAACATCGTACTGATGCCCTTCGCTGAGAAGGTCAACGTTTCCCAGAAAATCTCCTCAAAAGAGGAGAAAAGAAGGCTCGAGACACTCGTCAGGAGCATTCTTCCCAAAAACTACGGGGCTATTATCCGCACGGCGGCCGAAGGAAAGAACGCGGCTGTCCTGGTGGCGGAGCTGAAATCCCTTATCCAGAAATGGGAGGCATCCTGGCAGAAAATCGCGAAAAACAAGAGCATCCAGCTGCTGTTCACCGAGTACAGCAAGACCACCACAATCCTCAGGGATCTCCTGAACGACTCGTTCACAAACATTTATGTTAACGACGAGAACGTCTACGAGGAGACTAAGAAGTATATTTCCCTGATCTCTCCAGATCAGGAGAAAATCGTAAAGCTGTACGACGGAAAAGAGAAAATCTTCGACCATTTCGAGGTCACCAGGCAGATCAAGAGCTCATTCGGAAAGGTGGTTCCGATGAAGCAGGGAGCTTATCTCGTGATAGAGAGCACCGAGGCGCTCAATGTGATTGATGTCAATAGCGGCATACGCGCCAAGACATCCGACCAAGAGGAAAACACTTTCGAGGTCAACAAGATCGCTGCCGAGGAGATAGCCAGGCAACTTCGCCTGAGGGATATGGGAGGAATTATAATCGTGGACTTCATCGACATGGAGTCTGGCGAGCACCGCAACGAGCTCCACAGGTACATGCAGGGGCTTATGGAAGCGGACAGGGCAAAACACAATGTCCTCCCCCTCACCAAGTTCGGCCTGATGCAGATCACCCGTCAGAGGATCCGCCCCGCCACAGAGATCAACACAGCGGAGGTTTGTCCGGTTTGCCACGGCACCGGAAAGATTTCCTCGAGCGTGGTGATCGACGAGCAGATAGAGCGCAATATCGCCTATTACGCCGAGCATGGGAAAAAGGCCATCACACTGAAGGTCAGTCCTATCCTGGGAGCTTACCTGAAACGTGGAAAGACCATGTTGTCAGACAAGTCTTACCTGGGGAAATGGAAACAGAAGTACAAATGCCGGATCAACCTCGAGGAGGTCACCGACTTCTCGGTCCTGCAGAATGAATTGTATGATGAGAAAGGGGACAAGCTTGACAACTAAGCTTGTCCTTTTTTATTTGTCAAGCGGCGGACAATAGTGCCGAGGAGGATGAGGATAAACATCAGGATGCAAATCCTGCCGACGAAATCCCCGTGACTCACAAAGAAAGTCTCCTCATCTGACAAGCCGACCTTACCGCTCAAAGTCGCGGGCTCCCACCATGAGGTTTCCTTGACAATCTTACCGGTGGGGTCGATAATCGCCGAGATGCCGGTATTGCCGCAGCGGGCTATCCAACGGCGAGTCTCAATGGCTCTCAAAGAGGCATAAGAAAGATGCTGCCTGTAGCCTGGTGTGTCGCCCCACCATGCGTCGTTGGTTATGATTGTCAGCAACTTCGCCCCATCACGGATATAATCCGCGCAGAACTCACCGTAGACGGACTCATAACAAATCGCGCAACCGATCTTCACCCCGTTGAACACCAGATTGGCAGCCTTGCCGTCACCAATGCAACGACCCATCACACCACCCAGTTTGTCATCAATCGGTCGGAAGAATGCCGGATAGGGTGTCATCTCCACTCCGACGACGAGTTTGTTCTTATGGTAAGTCTGGATGTCTCCATCACTTGTCATCATCAGGGCAGTGTTATGGGATTCCACCCAACTGCCATTATTCAATTGCCTGGCAGTCTGAGATGGGCGATACGGGCTATTGATATATTCCCAAGTGGAGGCTCCGAAAAGAAGTCCAGCCAAAGGTCTGGAGGACAAGTATTTCCGCAGCGTCTGGACGGTCGGGCTGGCCGTGATCCCGTTCATGATGATATCGCTTGTGAAGGTCTCAGGAGCAATCAATAACACCGTGCTGTCCTTCGGGGCGTTCTCCAGCAAACCGATTAAAGTATTGTTTTGCTCCTCCTGTGTCTGCCCACCGTGTTTTCCATATACATCGATGTTAGGTTGGGCGATGAATACGTCCAGCTCACCATCAGCGGGCTCAGGTCTTAAGAACAATGAGATGGAGGGAGGCGCTAAGAACAGGAATAATATTCCCACTACCGACGCTGCTTTCGCCTTGGCATTGAACTCTTTCCATTTCCCGCTCCTAAGCGACATCAGTACTCCGAACACTGCCAGGTTACATGCCCATATCCACAAAGAACCGCCGAGGGTCCCGGTGAACTCATACCACTGGATCCAATTGGTTGTCCTGGAGAAAGAGTTGCCCAATACCAGCCATGGCCAGCTGATTTGTGCCCATGTCAAGTACCAGCGCTCCCAAGCTATCCATGCGAAAACAAGGAAAAGGTACGGCAATACCCCTTGGAGATGCTTTTTGCTCCATCTGAACAAGCCGAACACAATCGACATCTGGAAAGCGTTAGCCACACAAGCGAATATTCCTCCACCGACAGTAGCGTTGCAGACCCAAAACGTGGTGGCGGCGTTCCACAGCAGGAAACACAGGTAATGCCACCAGCAGAATCCTTTCATCTTGGTCTCCTGGGCCACCTTCTCCGCGAAAAGCAACGGAACGAAAGCTACCAATGAAATGTACCCTGTCCCAGGCACAAGGAAGGGAACACTCAACAGGGCAGATGATAGCAGGATCAGCGGGAATATCGTCTTCTTGGACATACAGGAACAAGTAAAAAGATCATAGATTAAACTCAAAACCCAAGTTGACCACGAACCGGTTAGGATGAGGGACACTTACCCCGTCTACAATCTTGTCCCGGTGGGTCAATCTCCACACCGCGTCAACCCTCAAGACTTTGAATATGTTGGAAAGTCCAACGCCAGCCTCAACATAAGGAGTGTCCAGTTTGTTCATGCCAACCGGGAACACCATATCGGCACCAGAGGTGGAGTCACCAAGGATACCATTGTTTTCGTCCCGTAAGGTACCGTAAGCGGCCCTAACCAAAACGATCTCACGGAGTTTGAGCTTCTTAATCAACGGTATCTTCCCAAGGAAAAAGCCTCTGAAATCATGCTCCCAGAACAAGGTGGCCCAAGTGTCGGATGCGAACTCATAATAATCCATGCACGAAAAAGCCCTCCTTTTGATACGGTAACTCTCATTGCCCTCGTAAATCTTAAGCAGAGGATAAGGGACCTTACCAACGATTGTGCCGGCGTTAAGGGTTATGTTTGAGGATCCTAACGGAGCCGTGAGAAGAGTATACTGCAATTTGGCCTCGGGACGGAAAAAGGTATATTCGTTTCGCCCCACACCCTCCATCGCGGCAGCCATATTGATCGTCAACACCGGATAAGAAGAGAACACATAGTGTTTGTCAAAAACTCCCCTGGTCACAATCTCATCCTTGGAGAAACGGAGCTGCAGCAAAGCCTGATCAAAGGCGACCGACTTATATGGCGTCCCGTTCTTGCTCACCATCGGGACGACACCGCTCGGGAATATCTCCCTCATCTGCACCCCGGTGGTCATGTTGAAACCTTGGGTCCACTCATGCTGGTAGTTAATAGAGAAGTCATTGATCATGCTCATCTTACGGCCTCCTTTTTTGGCCAGGATGGATGTGACGACATCTCCATTACCGAATCCGAAAGCGCCAGCGCCTAACGGAAGCATATCATGCTTATATGAGAAAACCAGCTTACGCTGCGGCAGATTGCCGAGAATAAACTCCGTAGAAAGGCCGCCTTTCCACATCTCATCCTTCAGTCCGTATGCGGCATAGCCCATCAGACGGAACTTCCGGCTAAGATCCTTGTTCGTCCTGAAGCCCGACTGGAATCTCGGTCCCTCGAGATCATTGAAACTGTACATCGAGTCATACGGTCCCAGCCCAACATACTTGAAATTGAAGAATCCGTTGGAAAACATGTCAACAGTCTTCTCAGCGAACTTGTACAAGGACACATTCTTGACGGAATCCACCATGTTATAGATTCCCTGCTCTTTCTCGCTCAGCGGATACGGGCGTATCGAGGCCCAGTAAGCCTCATCATCATTCAAGACATCATTGTGCATCAACACCGGTGCCTTTGTGTCAAGGATCCCCAGAATCTGGCTCTGTGAGAAAGAAGGATTGAAATAATCTATCTGTCTGTTGGCCATGAAAGCGATCTCCTTGGATCCTACCAGAGTCATCGCGGCATCGATATAAATCCTGTCCTGTTTGTAGAACCAAGTCGAGTCCGGAAGCTGCTGATTATCAACATCAATAACCAGTTTCCTAACCCAGTTGACTCCGGATGAGCTATTTAGGCTGGCCCGCAAAGACCTGATCGCGAGATCCTTCGCGTCGATCAGCATCTCACCGTCGAAAGCCGGGGATGAAGCCCACTTGGAAGGGCTGAACCTCAACCTGTATGTCTCACGTCCGTCAACCGCGAGGCTGTCCACCAAATAATAGTCATAAAACAAAGATCCGTTGTCGGCCAATGGGGAAGGGATCTCCACCTGGAATATATTCAGGTAGTTCTCGTAAAAATTAGCTTTTATGTAAAGGCCTCCTGTGAACTGGGCGACCGTCTTCTCCTCTTGAATACCAGAAATACGGCTCGACTCTATGACTTCCTTCTTCAGTTCCGGACTGCGGGAATGGTAATAATGTGACTTGGATTCAGCGATCATCACCGGAAGATACGGCTGGCCGGAAATCAAAGACGTGTCCACGTATTCGTAGACGAAATGGAAACTCCGGGGAAGGAATTTCTCCACCATCCCGGGGTTGACCAAGTCAAACTCATTCCTGCTGTAGATCTCGCAGTCATATTGTGGCCGACGTTCGGGATTATTACGGTTTTTCGCCTCCTTGATACGTCCCAAAAGGGATTTCACATATCTGTCATCGGCTTTGACATAAGCCGGATCAAGGACATCCTCGAAAGGTTTCAGACGGAAATAGACCGTATTGAAGCGTTTAGGCGCGATTACCGTCTCCGAAGGAAGATATCCCATACGGCTGACAGTAATGACAGATAATGAATCCTCTCTCGTCTCCAAAGCGAACCAACCGTCCGTGTCAGTTGTCGCCCCGACCGTTGAACCTTTGAAAAACACCCCGGCATAAGGGATCCCCTCGCCTGTCGACTCATCAATGACACGACCACGGACTTTCGTCGACTGGGCGAAAGATCCAGAAAGTGACAGCAATAAGAGGAATGCCGCCAAGATGAATCTCAACGGTCTCATCTGATCCGGTCGATCTTGAGTTGCTGGATCACATAACGGTCCTTGCTCTTGCTCACGAATATAGTGACCTCAAACAACTCCCCTCCGGCGTTGAGATAGCCCAACGCATATTTCGTGTTGGACCTGGAGGCCGTGTGGTTGATCTCGAAAGAACGGGGAGTGTGTGACGAGAAGAATGTCTTGAGGATCTGTTTAGCCTGGTTCTTGCTCGAATCGTTGGTCGAAGACATTATGGATATCTCCAGATTGTCAGAGAACCATGCCGATAGGCTCTCGGCATCACCGCTGGCCAGATATTTGGAAATGGGCACAAAAACATCATAGCTGTCGCCAGCCGCTTTTGCGGTCAGACACAGCATCAACGCCGCGAGAGCGAGGAATAACTTGGCTCGTATCCTCATAACACCTTTATTTGTTGCAAATACCGAGCCACTTTCTTATTTTTGCAATTGATGAAGATTAGCTTGCTGACTGTCGGAAAAACCGATTCCGGATGGGTTCGGGAAGGTCTGGAGACCTACGCTTCCAGACTAAGGCGATATATCCCCTTCAGTGTGATTGAGATCCCGGATCTGAAGAATGCCGCATCGCTTTCCAAGGAGCAAGTTAAGGAAAAGGAGGGAGAGTCGATACTCGGGAATATAGGCCCACGAGACTCCGTTATTCTTCTCGATGAGAGGGGTAAGGAATACACTTCCATCGAGTTCGCGAAAGAAATAGAGCGCATGATGGTGTCCGGTGGCAAAAATATTGTATTCGTGACCGGTGGCGCGTTCGGATTCTCAGACGCGGTCTACGCCAGGTGTGACGGCAAGGTCTCCTTGTCTAAGATGACTTTCACCCACCAGATGGTCAGGGCCGTGTTCACAGAGCAACTGTACCGAGCGTTCACTATAATCAAAGGAGAACCGTATCATCACGAATGAGGGAATCGAAGTCAAATACCTGGAGATATCTCTTATGTATCATGGCAGCAGCCGTGGTCCTGGTGGTCGCGTTCCTAGCGTTCCGTCCCTCACCTGCTGACACGATAAAAGCCGCCCAACGTACCGAAAAAGCACTCGGCAAGAGGATGGCAGCCCTCGATAGTTATATTGAAAGCGCTCTGGCTGAAGGAGATATCTGGATTGGAAGTTTAGGACTTCCGGCGGACATGGTCATCTACCGTTACATCGAGGACACACTTCAGTCCTGGTGCAACCAGTTCCCTGTCAGGAATGATGATATCACTGGTAAACTTGTGATACAGAGGCTATCAAGACCTCGTGAAAACATCTCATCCCCTTTGGCTGAAGTACGTGACGAGCCCTCATTCGTCAACTATGGGTTGAAATGGTACCTGGTCAAATCCGCGTCAAGAGGAACCGTCAAGGTGATAGCAGGCCTTGAGATCATGGACACCATGGATGAGGAAGTCTCAAACGGGGCCAATCCGAGACTCGACCCAGGCAATGGCTACTCCATAGTGCCTCTTTCCGAGAATGGAGGTTCCCTTGTCAGTCTAGGTGGCACTCCTGTTTTCAAGGTTGTTTCCGAATCAATCACCGGACAGGGACCGTTCACTAGTCCGGCGCTCCTATCAAAGCTTTTCTCTCCGACAACTTATGCGGATGGCAAGGTTTTCAACTCACTGGGAGCGCTTTTGATCGTTTCGCTGGCCATATTTCTCGGGATATGTCTGCTGTTCTCTTTTAGGAAGCGAATGCTGAAGAGAATCCTTTCCCGGAACAGGTCCAAGGTATGGCTGGTTCTCCACATCGTCTGCCTTACCATGATGCTGGCCGGAGTCCTGCTGTATATTCATTTCATATTCAGGAGCATAATCCTCAACTCCAGCATCACTCTCGAGCTTTACAAGCTAAATGAGCTCAGCGTTTACAGCCTCCTCATATACATCACTCTGGCCGCCTTGATGGTAGCTGTTCCACTGCTCGGTTTGATGATCGCGGCTCCTTTGAAGGAACTCACAGGAATAAAGGTCGACCCATTATCCAGAACATCCAGAATCATCTTGTCTATCATCTTCGGAGCCTACCTTGTCACTATGGCAGGCATCCTCGGATTCAACAAGGAGAGGGACAGGATCAATGTTCTCGCCAACAGGTTGTCGATGGACAGGAATATTAGCCTGGAACTTCAGCTGCGACTAATGGAAGACAAGATATCCTCTGACCAGCTGATCGCCTCTCTCGCCTCGATCCCCAACAGCAACAGCATTATTGCCAACAGGATATTGGAAAGTTATATGGTCGGACTCTCGCAGGACAATGACTTGATTGTCGAGTTGTTCCCCGAGAATGAGCAAAACCCGGCCGCTATAGCGTATTTCACCAGGATGGTGTCAGGAGGCACCCCGATCGCTGACGGGACCCGGTTCCGGTTCTGGAGGGACACTGGTGGAAACAGCTTCTACACAGGCGATTTCGCATATTACAACCAATCCAGTGGAGTAACCATGATGCTCCTCACCGTCTCTCCCAAGTCGAACCGGGAGGATAGGGGGTACGCCAGGATACTCGGATACTCCGCCCCAGGTGATGTTATTCTTCCCGCCAGGTATTCCTATGCGAAGTATTCCTCGGATTACCTGGTGTCCTACAAAGGCAATTACGCCTACTCCACCAGGCTCGACAGTGAAAGGAAGAAAGAATTGCTAGGAGCTGTCGGAGGATTTCTCCGCTCGGGAGGATACATCCACTTCATAAACAACGTTTCTGACGAGGATATCATACTCCTGTCAAGAGAGAAGATAGAGGATTTCTATTATTTCGTGGCCTTCCTGTTCTTGACCTTGATCCTGTTTTTCTGTTTGAGTATCCCTGTCGCGTTCAGGAACCGTCAGAAAGTCAGGGAAAAGAACTACTTCAAGTCCAGGTTCAACGCGTCTATGATGGTAGCGCTGGTGATGACTCTTATCGCCCTGGCGACTGTCAGCGTGCTATTCGTCTACAGGAGGAACAACGCCAATCTCCAATATTCTATGGCGGAGAAGACGAACTCCATCCAGACCCTGCTTGAGGCCAGATGCAGGTTCGCCCAAGACTATACGGAATGGAACACCCAGGAAGCCGCGGCGGCTCTCGAGGATGTCAGCAACACTATGAAATGCGACATCACTCTTTACACGACCAGCGGCAAGGAATTCCGGTCGACCACTCCGGAAGTATTTGATCGATTGTTACTTGGCGCCAGGATTAACCAGGACGCTTTCGAGAATATAATATACAATAATCGTCGGTATTATATCGGCAAGGAACATATCGGCCATGAAGAGACCTACTTCCTCTACGCTCCCGTATTCAACAGCCAGGGAAAGATGATCGCCATAATGGGGGCGCCTTACACGGATGAGAGTTTCGACTTCAAATCGGAGGCGGTCCTTCACTCGATCACAGTCGTGATTGTGTTCCTTATCCTCTTGCTTCTTGCCAGGCTGCTTATGGAGAGGGCTGTTGAGAAGATGTTCAAGCCTATCACGGAAGTCGGCCGGAAGATGAACGAGGTTGACATCAACAACCTGGAATATATTGTCTACGAGAGAGATGACGAGGTCTCTACGCTGGTCCGCGCATATAACCTCATGGTCCACGACCTATATAATTCGACGAAACAGTTGACACAAGCGGAGAGGGACAAGGCATGGGCGACTATGGCCCGCCAGGTGGCCCACGAGATCAAGAATCCTTTGACTCCTATCAAGCTCCAGATACAGAGGCTGATAAGGATGAAGAGCAAAGGTGATCCCGCATGGGCTGACAGGTTTGACGAGATCTCCAAGGAGGTTCTCAGCCAGATAGACTTGCTGGCCGACACCGCCAACGAGTTCTCCACTTTCGCCAAACTGTACACTGAGGAACCGGTTGAGATTGACCTTGACAAGATGCTTAAGGAACAGATAGACTTGTTCGACAGCAGAGACAATATCAACTTCTCATACATGGGGCTTCAGGGAGCTGAGATCATAGGTCCGAAACCTCAGCTTATCCGAGTGTTCGTCAATCTCATCGGCAACTCTGTCCAGGCTATCGAGAACGCCCAGGACGAGATACGTGACAATGGTGGAGAACCATTTATGGGCCAGATACTTGTGTCATTGAGGCTATCCAACAAGGAAGGTTTCTACGATATAGTGTTCGAGGACAATGGGCCTGGAGTCAGTGACGAGAACCGCTCGAAACTTTTCACTCCAAACTTCACCACAAAGAGCAACGGCACAGGACTGGGTTTGTCCATATGCCGTAACATAGTCGAGAAGTGCGAGGGAGAGATATTCTACTCAAAGTCATTCTCCCTCAAGGGAGCCTGTTTCACAGTCAGGTATCCGAGGAAGTGATTTCCCATTAGAATATAATTACGACAATATATATCCGAGACATGAAAAACACTAGACTGACTACAATTCTGATTTGCTCCGTTCTCTCCGTCATCCTATGCTCCTGCGGCAAAAAGCCTGTCCCTATGAGGCTTCTTTACTGGAACATCCAGAACGGGATGTGGGATGGACAAAACGACAATTATGACCGGTTCGTCGACTTCGTGAAAGCCCAGGATCCTGATATCTGCGTATGGTGCGAAGCCCAATCGATATGGCTCACAGACTCCGACCAGGCAATGCCTAAGGAAGATCGCTACCTCGTGGAGAACTGGGGAGAACTGGCCGCGCGCTACGGACATAAGTTCTGGGGCATCGGCGGATGGAGGGACAATTATCCCCAGGTTATAACCTCCAAATATCCAATCACTTATATTGAAAAGATAGTTGGAGAGGAACCAGACCGGATTGTCGCCCACGGGGCCGGATGGGCCACCATAGATATTAATGGAAAGACCTTCAATATAGTCACTCTTCACACCTGGCCCCAAGCATACGCGCCTGGAGTGGAAGATCGGGAAGCCTCTATAGCCGACCATGGCGGTGACAAGTACAGGGCAATGGAGATGGAATATATTTGCGAACATACCATCGGCACTGTCCCGGAGGCGAAAGACCAACTCTGGATGATGATGGGAGACTTCAACTCCCGGTCAAGGGTCGACAATGCCACCTATGGGTATCCTGATGACGACACCAGGCTACTGGTCCATGACTATATTCTCGGAAACACTCCCTACATCGATATCATCAAGGAGAAATATCCGGACGAGTTCAAGCCTACTGTAGGTAGCAAGTCCTCCCGTATTGATTTCGTCTATTGCACTAAACCTTTGTTTGAGATGATAACCTCCGCGGATGTCATTTGGGACGAATATACCACCCCGATAAGGGATCCCCAAAGACTATCGAACTTCTGGAGACCATCAGACCATCTGCCTATCCTGGTTGATTTTGACATAAGATAAAATGGATTACGGGCAGGTGGTCAGCGAGTTTCCGCACAACCAGTCGGAATCCAGCCAGCCGGTAAGCTTGCCCCATTTGACCTTGACCCAGGAGCCGTCAGAATTAACGTCGAGAGGATTAACGATCGCTTCCTGCTGGTCTATCGAGCCGACAACTTTGGAATCCTCGGTAGGAGACTCATACAATGCCACCTTCTCACCTCCATAGTTGCGAAGCCCCGCACCTATCACTGAATAGTGTATCCAAGCCTGTGTGTCATCTTCGGTGAGAATGATCTCATCATCCATGCCTATCACCGTCTCACCGAGGATTCTCCACCAGCCGTCAATCGGGTCACAGACAGTCATCATGTAGCACTCATCCGGATCCAATTTCATGATGACCTCCCCTTTAGGGGCCCTGCGGATATTCGTGGGAGTTGTGTCAACCAAGAAACATCCGACAATTGGCATAGGGGGGATATCATACTCGAAGCCGCCGTCCCCATCATAGCGAAGAGAGACAATATCGGGGAACTCCTTCAAAAAAACATCGATGTCTTTACCTTCCCTGGGAAGAGAGAAGGAAAGGACAGTGTAAGGAGCGAATATGTCAATATCCAACTCTGGCTCCAGATAGCCGGTCTCAGGGTTGTAATTATATAGCATCATCAGCGGCACTTTGTCCTCATAGACATTGAACAGCTTGACAGCCACCAGTTTCCGGCCATCTTTCCGGCTCCAATAGCACATCTCCATATTCACTGTCCCATCACTGACAAAATTGAGGCTGCAGTAGCCGTTCTGGCGGTCGAGGATGAACTCATCGACATCTTCGTTATCCCTCTCGGGGCTGTCCAGCTGGGCCTTCAGCTCGTCTGTCAGGCCATTCCCGGGGAAAGCCTTGGCAACCGCATACGCGAACTCGGAGATTCCGATCTTCCCCTTGACCTGAGGCACCTCGATGGCGGCCTTTGCCCATTCTTCTGAAATCTGTGGTATTGTCAATTCTTGAGCTTTCGCGGCTAAGGCTCCGAACAAAAGCGCTGCCGCAATGATAAGTTTCTTCATGATTGGTTCTATTATGTCCAATGACAAATATAACAAAAGAATTGATTATTAGTCTAGAACCTCTTTACAGAATCTTTCCGCCGCCCGACGGATATTCTCTCTGGCGATATCGGGTTTGATAGCTTCGGTAGTCGGCATATCTTCAGGAGTAACCTGGAACATGCCGGCGAAACCCGCGGAAAGTAACTCTTCACGATTCTTGATCCGGCCGGAAAGGAGATAAACCGGGACTTCCCTGCTCCTTCTCAGCACTCCCAGCGGGACTTTACCCGATAAAGTCTGGAGGTCGGACGTTCCTTCTCCAGTGATAATATATTCAGCGTCAAGTATTTCCTTGTCAAATCCTACCATATTCAGGACCTCTTCTATCCCCGACACCAAATCCGCCCCTAAGAAAGCGTGAAGGGCACCACCGAGACCTCCTGCGGCACCTGTCCTGGGCATCCGGGAGACATCAATGCCCGTCTCAGACTGAATTCTGTCAGCCCGTTCTTCCATTAGTTTTTCCAACTCCTCAACCATCTGTGGATCAGCGCCTTTCTGAGGAGCGAATACTCTTGCCGCCCCATTTGCTCCCAAGAAAGGATTGCCGACATCGCAAAGGGCATGTATCCTAACTCCAGCCACAAGGTCCCGCAAACCGGGGACTGCCATCATTCCCTCGCCCCCATCACAGGTAGACGATCCTCCCAACCCGATTATCAGCTCGTCACATCCGGCAAGGACAGCTGCCCGGATCAATTCCCCAACCCCCTTGCTAGTGGCCAGAAGGGGGTTTCTCTTTTCTGACGGAACCAATTGAAGGCCACAGGCAGAAGCCACATCAAGGATTGCCGTCTTGCCTGACTTTCCGAACCAGGCCTGGACAATCCCACCCATTGGGCCAGAAACCGGGACAGTCACCACTTCGCCATGTGACCTTTCCGTCAGGATGTCCGCCATCCCCTCTCCCCCGTCCGAAAGAGGAACACATGACACCTTGGCCTCAGGGTAAACCGAGGTAATTCCGGAGGCGATGGTTCTAGCCACATCCCCAGCGCTCAAACATTCTTTAAAAGAATCTGGTGCTACTACAATCTTCATAAACAGGGGGTAAGGCAAATATATCAATTATTCAGTTATATTCGCGTATAAAGCTATTCCTTATGAGACGATTCCTGGCTATCTTGGTTTTTATCGGGCTGTCATTCATTGCTTTCGCCCAAACGGTTGAAGTTCAACATCTTTCCGAACGCAGAACCCTAGTGCGGACTGACGGTGGGAGCGGAGTCTTTCTTCTCCCGGTTCAGGAGAGTTCGCCTGAGGCATCAATCAAAGTGTTGGCCGACACCGATTTGTGGCAAACAATCAATGTTCGCCTGGCGACCGACAAGGTAGATTACTTTGTTCCCCTGGATCGTGGCCAGTGGAAGACCAAGAGTGTTCTTCTGGACATCACAAGCGCCCGGAGAGACAGAAGAAGGGACATTTGCTGGAAAGAGATGAAATATTCCGGTTCTTTCGAACTTCCGGCTCCCGAGCCCTTCCGTCCCGCATACCACTTCGCTCCTTCTTTCGGTTGGATGAATGACCCGAACGGGATGGTATACAAGGATGGTCTCTGGCATCTTTTCTTCCAGTATAACCCTTACGGAAACATCTGGGGGAATATGACTTGGGGGCATGCCGTCTCACGTGACCTCACCCACTGGGAGCAATGGGAGAACGCCATCCTTCCCAACGAGCTGGGATCAGTTTTTAGTGGAAGCGCCGTAGTGGACGAGAATAACACGGCCGGTTTCGGGAAAGGCGCCATCGTGGCTATGTACACTTCCGCCGGAACCACTCAGACCCAGAGCATAGCTTGGAGCACAGACGGCGGAAAAACTTTCAACATCTATGGAAAGAATCCGGTAATAGTCGCGGACATCCGTGATTTCAGAGATCCTAAAGTATTTTGGGACAAGGGTTCAAATCAATGGAAGGTAGTCCTGGCGGCCGGTCAGGAAGTCCAGTTCTGGGCCTCTGACAACCTGCGGGACTGGGAATATGAGAGTTCCTTCGGCAAAGGTTTCGGCTGCCATGGTGGAGTCTGGGAATGTCCTGATTTCTTTGAACTTGACGGTAAATGGGTCCTGATCGTGAACATCAACCCTGGCGGTCCTTTCGGGGGCAGCGCCACCCAGTACTTCATAGGGGAATATGACGGAAAACAATTCATCTGCGATGATGCTCCCGAGACCACCAGATGGATGGACTACGGTAAAGATCATTATGCCACTGTCACATGGAGCGGGGCACCTGACGGGAGAAGGGTGGCGATAGCCTGGATGAGCAACTGGCAGTATGCCAACGTCATTCCTACCAAGGGTTTCCGCAGCGCCAATTCTGTTCCGAGAGACCTAAAACTTCTCTCCAGGCCTGATGGTCCGGTCCTCGTCAGTTCGCCTTCCCCGGAAGTTGAAGCTCTGAGAGGGAAAGCCAAAGCCGCTCGGCTAAGCAGTAAACCTGTCAAGTTATTCCCTGAGCCCAGAGGCACTTATGAGATTGTTTTAGAGTTTGTTCCTCCGAAAAAGGGCGTTGTCGGCTTTACTTTAAATAACGGCCAGGGTGAGAAAGTGTTGATGAGTTACGATCCCTCAGCGAAGACCTTCTCAATGGACAGGAAGGCATCCGGAGATGTCGCGTTCAGCAATGATTTTCCTGCTGAGACCGTCGCTCCGACTCTTCCCGGGAAGCGGGTCTCACTCCGTCTCCTGGTGGACAATTCCAGCATCGAGGTCTTTGGGGACGATTTCTGCATGACTAACCTTGTATTCCCCAGCACCCCGTTCAACACCATCACCGCCACCGGAGCAAAAGTCCAAGCGACAATCTATCCCCTGAACCCTTAGCTCTCAGCCTCCTCAAGCAAGGTCGGATTTTAGGTCTGGGACCTTGCCCGGGTAATCGGCCTTTCAGCAATTTCTATGGCAGTATTCCCCGGCAAGGTCAAGCCACCTAAATTCGACCTTGCCCGGAAATGGTTAGAAAAGTGTCGGTGAAAGGGCCTTTGTTCTCCGAAAAAACCTATATTTGCCAAAACTCTTAAATTATGAAAAAGATTCTTGAAGTTCTCCGTTATGGTAGTGGTGACATCGTATTCAAAACAGATGTCGACCCTTTGAAAAATCCCGATGAAGTCAACAATGTGCTGATCCAAGCCATGATGTCCATGGCGACAAAACTATGGGGAGGCAACGAGCAGGCAGTCCTGGCCATGATCAGGGTGCTTGCTATCGCTGATCTCGCCCTCAGTGTCAACCGAAAGGAAATGATTCAATGGCTTGACAGGGAGTCCGGCAAATTGTATAGAGCATTCCAGGACGCAAATGAAGCTTTTCAGAAAGACGGTGGCAAAATAATGACTTTTGGTCCTGGGGTAATGCCGCCCAAGACACGAAGCTGAATATGAAGCGGACAGTCCTTAGACAGATGCCTGACGGCAGCGTCAGGTACGTCCAGCCATATCACGTGAGCATGGAAGGGCAGGAAATGACTGTGCTTTGCCGAGATGACGAGGATTATGACGTTATGGTCAAGATTATCTGTGTCTGCGCCAGAAGGAAAAATGTGATAGTCATCATCTATGCTGTCGTGTCAAATCATAGTCATGTCGCTATTCTTGCAATTTGCCAAGACGATGCTGATTCTTTCAGCGAAGAGATCAAAAGAATGTATTCCATGTGGTTCAGCCGTAAATATGGAAGATCTGGCATAATGAAGAAAGTCGATGTAAAGGCAATATTCATAGATAGTGATTGGTATGCTCGGAACGCTCTGGCCTATGTGCCCAGGAATGCTTTGGACAATGGATGCAATGTTGATGAATATCCTTGGTCAGGATATAGAGCAATGTTTTCTGGAGAGTCTCCCATTGGTCTACCCGTCACTTCAATGAGTAAAGAAATGAAACGAGATATCATGCACTCCGGAGACAAATTGACAGATGTCACATGGGTTGTAGATAAAGATGGACGACTTATTCCCAAGAGCTTTTGCGACTATAACTACTTGGAGCAGGCATTCGAGCATGATCAAGCTTTTTTTCTAAAAACGATTGGCGGTCAGAATTCCGCAGAGATGAGATACCGGCTTATTGAGGCTCCACGGAACAGGTTAACCGACAACGAGTTCCTTAAAATTGTAGAAGAGACATCCCAGCGATGGTTCTCATCCAACATCGACCAGATTTCCATTGAACGAAAGACTCGAATCATTCCTTATCTATTTAGAACACTCAAAACCACTGTTCCACAGCTTTCCAGAGTTTTCGGACTACCCCGTGAAGTGGTCTCAAGAATCATCGGTTTATCAAAACCAGTCTCATCGGGCAAGGTCAGATTTTAGGTCTGGGACGCAGGGGGCTTGGGGGGAACGTTCCCCAATGAATAATAGGCCCTTCAGGGACACAAAAAGAGCATCGCGGACCGCGATGCTCTTTTTGTAGTCCCTAGTGGAATCGAACCACTATTTAAGGTTTAGGAAACCTCCGTTCTATCCGTTGAACTAAGGGACCAGCTAATCTCTTGAAGAACTACTCAACGCTCTTCTCGATGATCTGACGACCTCTGTAATAACCGCACTCAGGGCAGACATGATGATACATCACAGTCGCGCCGCAGTTAGGGCAGGTAGCCAGAGTCGGAACCTTAGCGAAATCGTGGGTCCTTCTCTTGTCTCTTCTCGCCTTGGAGACTTTGTGTTTCGGATGTGCCATAATTAATATCTTTTAAATTTTATCATTTCTCGCCAAGAAGGTCTTTCAGACCCGCGAACGGGCTGGAAGAATCCT
This sequence comes from uncultured Bacteroidia bacterium, assembly GCA_902785575.1. Lineage (GTDB taxonomy): Bacteria > Bacteroidota > Bacteroidia > Bacteroidales > UBA932 > Cryptobacteroides. Next base: position 70,321 of record CACZZF010000007.1, read on the forward strand.
TCTGAACTTGTTCTTCTTCATCTTCGGAACTCAGGAACCTCACTGTCTCCGGATCACAACCTCCATCCTCATGAACCCTCTGCACAGGCAACGACAGGCAGATGTAGTCGTACACAGTCTGGCTGAGGTCCAGATCGGTGTCGGAATAAGGCAGGACGATGATCTCCCTGTCCCCTTCCTCCTCACCGGACAAATCAGGATCGCCGAACTTTACGCTCAACGAGAACCCGGTGGAGACCGGCAAAACCAGATCAGCAAGGCATCTGTCACAGGTTACCGTGACTTCGCCATCGATCACGCAATCCACTCCGATAAAACGGCCGGACTTCTCGATCACGACATCGGCATCAAGGCTTGCGGCCAGGATCTCTGAATTCCCAAAAAGCTCAAAGAACTCCTTCCCAACGCTCCTGCGGAACTCTGTCCGCCCTTGCGCCAACCCGTTCAGAGGAACTATAAAATCATCTTTCATCGCTTCGCCAAACAGATTAAGGGATGCAAAGGTATAAAAAATTTTCCTTAATAAAAACTTTTATGGAATAGTTTTTATTCATCATCACCAGCATTGCCGGCGCGCTTGCGATCCATAGGGTCGAGCAATATCTTGCGGATCCTCATGTGGTGTGGTGTGACCTCCACCAGCTCATCCTCACGGATGTATTCCAGCATCTCCTCCAATGACATCTTGATCGCCGGAGGCAGAAGGATTTTCTCGTCCGAACCAGCGGCGCGAACATTGGTTAGTTTCTTTGTCTTGCAGATATTGATGTTAAGATCGCGCTCACGTGTGTGCTCACCGACAACCTCTCCACAATATATCTCCTCACCCGGCTCCACGAAGAACTTGCCCCTGTCAAGGAGCTTGTTCATCGAGTATGCGATAGCGTCACCTGTCTCAAGGGAGACCAAGGAGCCATTGGTACGATTATCAATCTCGCCCTTGAACGGCTGATATTCCTTGTACCTGTGCGCCATTATCGCCTCGCCTTGAGTGGCGGTCAAAAGATTGCTCCTGAGCCCCATAAGTCCCCTGGTAGGGATGTCAAACTGAAGAAGGGTACGATCACCCCTCGGCTCCATGTGAATCAAAGCTCCCTTGCGGCGTGTCGCCAATTCGATCGCGGTACCCACGAAATTCTCGGGCACCTCAATGGACAGATCCTCAATGGGTTCGCAGCGCTGACCATTTATGGTCTTGTCAAGTACCTTTGGCTGGCCGACTTGAAGCTCGAATCCTTCCCTGCGCATCTCCTCAATCAAAACCGAGAGATGCAATACTCCTCGCCCATAAACTATGAAAGAGTCAGCATTAAGGCCCGGCTTGACCTTCAGGGCCAGATTCTTCTCCAACTCTTTGTCAAGACGATCCTTTATATGCCTGGAAGTCACATATTTCCCATCTTTTCCGAAGAACGGGGAATTGTTGATGGTGAAGAGCATACTCATAGTAGGCTCATCGATAGAGATAGGAGGTAACGCTTCTGGAGCGTTGAAGTCAGCGATGGTGTCACCGATCTCGAACCCGTCTATACCGACCACGGCGCAGATGTCTCCGCAACGGACCTCCTCAACATTTGTCTTCCCAAGGCCGTCGAAAACCATCAGCTGTTTAACTTTGTGCTTCTCGACAATGTCGTACCTTTTGCAGAGGCTCACCTGCTCGCCAGTATGGATCACTCCCCTTGTGACCTTTCCGACAGCGATCCTGCCGACATACGGGGAATACTCCAGCGACGTGACCTGCATCTGGACTGTTCCATCGACCATTTCAGGAGCCGGAATCACATCCAGGATGGCATCCAGCAACGGAGTGATGTCAGAGGTGGGATTCTTCCAATCCTCCGACATCCAGCCCTGCTTGGCGCTTCCGAATATGGTCTTGAAATCCAACTGCTCATCATTCGCGTCAAGGGCGCACATAAGGTCAAAAACCTCTTCCTGCACCTCATCCGGACGGCAATTGGGCTTGTCAACCTTGTTGATGACCACGATAGGTTTCTTCCCGAGCTGAAGTGCCTTATGAAGCACGAAACGGGTCTGAGGCATACACCCCTCGAAAGCGTCCACTAGGAGGAGGACACCGTCCGCCATATTCAAGACCCTTTCGACCTCACCTCCGAAATCGCTATGACCAGGAGTGTCTATAATGTTGATCTTCACTCCCTTATAAGTCACGGAGACATTCTTGGCGAGAATGGTTATACCTCTTTCCCTCTCGATGTCGTTATTGTCGAGAATCAACTGGCCCAGGTTCTCGGGCTGACGTACCAGATTGGCCTGGTAAATCATCCTGTCAACAAGGGTAGTCTTGCCGTGGTCGACATGCGCGATAAGCGCTATATTCCTGATTTCCTGCATATATCTCAAAAAAAATCCTGCGAATTTACTGATTTTCGCAGGATTATGAAAAAATATTTACGATTGCCAATACAGCGACCTGACAATTTTACGGCATGGGCTGAACCACCTGTGCGACAGTCATGCCATCCGGCAGAGCGATTGATAGCGCGCTAGCCCAAGCTGCCTCGTAAGCCGCCTCGCTAGCAGCGGGGACATAGACAGCGTATATCTTCTGCACCTGAACGGGACCGCCATGATTGGCATCATTCATCAGCTTGAAAGTCTCAGAGCTCACCGCGGGAGGAGTGGCGGCTTCCATATAGAACTTGAGTTGCTGACTATGCTCACTAGTAGTCAAAGGATAATTTATATAGCCATCCTGTTCAAATAGACAGGCTTCCATACTCCCGACATTAGGGCCTATATGAATCTCCTCCAAGTACCTGCATTGTCCCAAACAACTCTGTGCCATCGTCTCCACAGAAGGCAAGTTCAGAACCTTAAAGCTAGATGAACCATAAATCGCGCCCGAAGCCAATGTCTTGACATTAGGTATATCCAAAGATTTGATTCCAGCAAAACGGATAATAGAACTGTTCAGTGTCTCAAGGACCGGTAACCTCAAGTTAGTGATTTTGCTATCCTGGTAAAAAGCCCCAAACCCTAAACTGGTGACAGCCGGTAAGTTAGTAATATATTCTCCGTCAACAGGTTCCACATTGCCGCCTACAACCCTGAGCTTTTGGGAGGTAGAAAAAGCATATGAGCCTATGGTCGTCAGGGCATCAGGATTCAAGAGTTTTACCGACTCCAGTTGAGTGCATTCCGCAAACGCATGGGACCCGATACTCTGAACGTTACCGGGCAAGTTCATGGTCTTGAGGTCGGTATCTTTCCAAAAAGCCTGATCAGGGATGCTTGTCACAGGATCATCGAACACTGCTACCCAGAAACCACCGTTAGCGAAGTAAAAGGGATAGGGATCTTCACCTGTAACACCTCGCATGTCAATCTCCTCGCCACTGACCGTAGTGAACCATATTTCCTTGTTTGTCTGTACAAGATTAAAGTGGCTCTGGAGAGCACCCCATCCAGTCGCGGCACAATATGCCTGATAGCTGGCGCCAGGGATGAAGATCTTGAAAGTATTATTCGTGTCACCAAATGTCTGGTTATTCGGATACAATTGGGGCGGTGTGACGCAGTTAATCATCAGGACTGTTTGCAGACTCGTGCAGCCCTTAAAGGCATAATTCCTTATGAGACTGACATTTGAAGGAATTGAGACTGTATTTAAAGAAGTGCAATTCTCGAAAGCCGAGTCACGGATATCCACGACTCCGGAACCTATACTCACATACTCGAGTCGGTTGCAGTCATAAAACGCTCCTTGATCAATAATCTGGACAGAGTTCGGGATATAAACGTTATTGAATCCAGCTTGGTTCATCATCCCGATTGTCACGACGCCATCGGGGATGGCGTAATAGGAACCATTGAGACCAGCAGGCGCGAAAGCGAACAGTCTGCCCTCTGAATCAATGAGGCATCTTCTATCCTGGGAGATCATAGGACTATTCCCGGAGAACGACGCGATAGACTTAGAACCTCCGAAAGGGAAAATATCGATCGCGGACTGGAGATTGAAAGATGCGGGCAATGAGACGGTCACAAGACTCTCACAGTCTCCAAAAGCCTGATTCCCAAGGGTTGTCACACCTTCCGGCAGGATCACCTCAGAAAGCTTGGTAAAAGAGAACGCGTTATCACCTATTTCCAGCAGGCTGGCGGGGAAAGCGACACTCTCAAGATTAGAGCAAATTGAAAAAGCGGAATCTCCTATTTTGGTGACTGACGAAGGGAGAGAAACTGTCTTGAGATATGTGTTCTGGTAAAGCGCGTTTTGAGGTATCTCAGTCAAATCGAACGAGAATGTCGCCACCCAGACCCCATGTTCCTCATCATATTCATTTGTCCATTGGCCACCCTCGTCAAATGCATCTTGTATTCCCCTGAAGTCCAGATTAGCGCCATTATATCCCGAAGTCACGGTGTACCAGATCTCGCTATTGGCCTGCGACGAACGGAAAGCGGCAAGGTGTCCCGTCTCATAGAGATACTTCCAGTCGGTTCTGTTGCGATATGTGTCGAAAGCGGAGGCTGGAACATAGATTTTGAAATAGTCGTTGCAAAGACTTCCAGAGCCAAAAGGGCCATAAATCAAATCTTGTGAGATATAAGGAGGATCAGGTGTGTCTAACATGACCCTACTCAACGCGGAACACCCTTCAAAAGCGCCGCCTCCAATGGTAAATATAGAAGGAGACAAGATGATTTCCGACAAATTAGCGCAATTCATAAACGCATTACTTCTAATAATCGTGACAGAAGAAGGCATATCTACGGCACTGAAAGGCGCGCTATTCATGTCCACTATTTGAGTGACGCCCTCTGGTATTGAGTATGGCAACCCATCAAGTCCGGCTCCAGCAAACGCTATTAAATTGCCGGCTGAGTCAATAAGGCATAGCCCGTCCTCTGAGATCAAAGAACAACCACCGCTGAATGACGCGAGTGACGCGGTGTTGCTGAACGCGTGGCTTCCTATTTCCGTGACACTTTCAGGCAAGACTATTTCCGAGATACCAGTGCCCAAAAACGCTTCGCTTCCTATCCTGGTGACTTTATCGCTAAGAATATCTACTGTCAGAATAGGCATATCCTTGAAAAACTCGTCCGGAATCTCTGTAAGGTCATCGTTGAAATACACAGCCCCATCATATGAGTCCAAATCCTCAATCATCATTCCAGGAACAGAGATACCGTTAACAAAGAAATCAGAGATTCCATAAGTTCCTGCCGCTTTATAACCGGCCAGAAGCTCGTTGACGGCATCCGGATCGTCTGTGGTAAACCGGATCTCCCTGTCCGCGACCATGTACCTGCCTTGTTCTTCATAGTCACTCCATGGCGAGGTAGTCTTATATTCATTCAAAAGGTTGGCAGGAACATAGATAGGGCAGAAACTGAAAGCGAAGACATCAAATCCGTAGTCTGTTCCTCCGTCGTAATTGGTCTCAGGGACATCTGGGCAATTCATCTTTATCCACTCCAAATTCTGGCAATTCTCGAACGCTCCTTGATCTATGCGTTCCACACTTGACGGAATTGTCAAGGAAGTGAGATGGCTACAACCAACAAAAGCATATTGGTTGATTGCTTGAAGGCCTTCTGGCAAAATCACATTCTTCAAATGCGCTCCCGCAGACGCAAAAGCGGCTATATAATCGACATCATCCGGAATAGTATAAACCGCGTCGGTCATACGTCCTGGAGCGAAACTGACAAAGTAAGTCTTGTTATTCACAGTTTGAATAAGTGCCAGTCCATCTGAAGTGGCGAATTTCCCGCTGAATCCCGAAAGATTGTCACAAGACGCGAATGGATTCCCACTAGGTGTTGAAGCAAAGTCACTACCAAGCGTCTCCACTGTCGAGGGTATAGTCACACTAATAAGTTCGGGACAAGACCTGAAAGCAGAAGCGTCTATGGTCTGAAGTCCTTCCGGAAGGAAGTCTATATTGAAGAAACCACATTCCTCAAATGCGGCGAAAAGAATTTCCTTCAAACCAGTTCCCAAATTGGCTTCTGACAGTGACGAACACCAAGAGAAAGCCCTATGTTTGATAGTCTGTACGCTATTGGGAAGGGTTATGGAGGTCAACTTATCTTGCTGCCAAAACGCCAACTCATCAATCTCAGTGATATCCGCAGTGAAACGGATGATACCCACATGTCCATTAGCCGCACTTGGAGCCACACAGTTGTCAATGTCAACCACGTTGCCCGTCTCGTCATCGACATGGTACACCGATCTCAAATCCGAATCATCATTGGTCTTGTACCAGATCTCATACGATACAGGATTGTTCGACTTAACCCAACCCGTGCTTCGCCCGGATTCGATGTTCGCCGCACTCTCTATGTAGGTCTCAAGAGGATTATTGAATGTCTTGAAAGAGTTTCGCGCAAGAAGATTGACGTTCGGAAGAGAGTTGAATGTGGCCTCGTAACCGTCGCTGCGGCGAACTGTCAAGGAATAGCCCTCAGTCAACTTCACATCGGGCAGTGTCACCATATAATAGTTCTGGTTCTCCGCGAATGTGGCCCCGTCAGCGGCGGTAACAGTCACACTCGTCAACCCATGCTGTATGCTCTTGACCTCAGGCGAGAGATTACTGTCAAGGCCCAATGTGAAACGGCCGGCGAGAACCTCATTATGTAGACCACGCAAAGTCACGGACACAATGTCTGGACGGCCGAAACGTACATAAACCCCGGAATAGGCGTTCTTGTAGGAGATGGTCAAGGTCTCAGAACGGCCAATCATCGTCGCGAGACTGTCAGTGAACGTCCCAGCCTTCCCTTTTTGTATTGCCGGAAGAGTGGTGGTAATCACAGCCGTGGCGGTCTTACCTTCTCCATCAGGCTCTGAATAAACAGCGTCGGAACGGTAAGGATACAAGCCCCATACATAGTCTTTCTCCGATTCTCCGTCATCACCGATCATCATAGCCACATAACCGCGGAACTTGGCTTTACGCGAGGGTTCAGTGTTGACAGAGACAAACTTGGCGCTTTCCCCGGCACTGAACACATTGATAGCGTCACCAGGAACCCAATAAGTCTTGAGTTGATTTCCCGACATCTGCAATTCGGTACGAGTTGACGATTCATCCTCGCCACTGTTATCCGAGATGTCAGCCGTGATGATCACCTCTCGATACTCCTTCTTCGCATTGGAAGGATCAAGGCCTTGAACATCGTTCTCAAGGTTTTGGCAAGAAGCCAGAGTGATAAGGGCGAATAAAGATGTGAATAAGCCCGCGACTGTCTTTTTCATGGGTACGTCTTATTAGTTTTACGATAAAATGAATTATTGCAACTATTTTGCAATATAATAATATATTATCGAAAAACCAACTATAAACGCGAACTCATTCGAGAGCAGCGCTATAGTAATGCATCTATAGCGGTGGCCACCTCCTCAAAGCCGAAACCGGATATGAGTTTTTCCATACGCTCGGCGATCTTATCGTTGCAAAGGTTACCTATAGAACCTTCGTGGGTATGGGACAGTTTCCCTGAATAATCGAACGAGCCATCAGCCACTGACGCGGCCACCTTACGGTAGGCGTCACGGAACGGAACTCCCTCAGACACAAGATCATTGACCTTTTCTACCGTGAACGCCAAGGAGTATTTCGGATCAGACATCACATCCTTCCGGACCTCCATACCCTTTATCGCGTATTCCACTATGTCAAGGCAGTCATCCATCTCATCGAAGATCGGAAAGAATACTTCCTTCAGAATCTGCATATCCCTGAAATATCCAGAAGGAAGATTACCCGTGATCATCCTGATAGTCACCGGAGCGCCCTGGATCTTGTTGCAATGAGCGCGGACAAGCTCGAACACATCCGGGTTCTTCTTATGAGGCATAATACTTGAGCCTGTGGTAAGCGCGTCGGGAAGTTTAATGAAACCGAAATTCTGGCTGGAGTACAAGCAACCGTCAAACGCAAGCCGGCCAACTGTCTCCGCGACAGAAGAATATGCGAAAGCGACCGCCCGTTCCATCTTGCCCCTCGTCATCTGGGCATAAATCGAGTTGTAATCCAGATCATCGAATCCCAGCAGCTTGGTGGTCATAGTCCTGTCCAAAGGAGCCGAGGAACCATAACCCGCGGCTGATCCAAGCGGGTTGCGGTTGACTATGTCCCACGCGGCCTTCAACATGGTCATGTCCCCGGTAAGGCTTTCGGCATAAGCCCCGAACCAAAGGCCGAAGGAGGAAGGCATGGCCACCTGAAGATGGGTATACCCTGGAATCAACACATCCTTATATTTCTCGCTGGCCTCCTGGAGGGTCTTGAACAGGCTTTCCACCTTGCGGACAGTCTTCCCGATTCTCGCCCGGGTGAAAAGTTTCAGATCCACCAGCACCTGGTCATTGCGGGAACGACCGGTATGGACTTTCTTGCCTATATCCCCGAGAGCTCGGGTCAGCAGTAGCTCGACCTGGGAATGGACATCCTCAACATCCGGTTCAATCTCGAATTTACCTTCAGAAGCTAATGAATATAAAGACCTTAACTCCGGAAGCAATCGCTCCAAATCAGCCTTCGGGAGCAGTCCGACACTCTCTAGCATCGTGATGTGTGCCATTGTGCCCAGAATGTCAAATGGAGCCAGTTCAAGATCCAGCTCACGGTCATGGCCGACAGTGAACGCATCAATACGGGCATCCTCGTCGTAGCCTTTATCCCATAATTTATTCGCCATATCAAATAATCATTTCATCGAGAAGAGCCACATAAGTCGCCACTCCGCGGGAGATCTCATCCAAGGTTATATACTCATCAGGTCCATGTGAACGGGAAGAATCCCCGGGACCGATTTTCAGGGTCGGGAAAGAGCACAGTGCCTGGTTGCTTGTGGTCGGTGACCCGAAAGGCTGCAGGCCGAGAGAGAGACCTCGCCGGACAATCGGATGACTTACAGGAAGATGCGAGCTTCCTATCCTGGTCGAGCGTTCCTTCACCTCACAAGAGACAGCCTCTTTGATCAAAGAGAGCAATTCAGGGTTGGAATACATCCCGTTCGGACGCACATCCACGACAAATTTGCACTCGTCCGGAACGACATTGTGCTGCGTCCCGGCAGCGATCATGGTCACACTCATCTTGACCGGGCCGAGATAATCAGAGACCTTAGGGAACTGATATGTCCGGAACCATTCTATGTCCTTAAGAGCCTCATAAATAGCGTTCACTCCTTCATTCCTGGCCGCATGTCCGCTCTTTCCCCTTGCAACACAGTCCAGCACCATGAGTCCCTTCTCCGCGACAGCCATATCCATCCCTGTGGGCTCCCCAATCACTCCAAAATCAATCTTACCGGCCTCGGAAAGGAAGAGATCAAAGCCTCCCTTTCCGCAGACCTCCTCCTCCGACGTGGCGGCATACACCAGACGATATGGCTGAGGTTTGGAGGAAAGGATTGAATATGCCTCCAGAAGCGCCACAAGGGAGCCACCATCATCATTGCTGCCCAGGCCGTAAAGCCTCCCATCGATCACTTCGGGAGAAAACGGATCACGGGTATAGCCATGGTTGGGTTTGACAGTGTCTATGTGGGCATTAAGAAGCAACGTGGGCTTGTCACAGGGCGCCTCAGACTCCATCCATAGGTTGTTCCCGATTCTTCTGACATCCTGGAATCCATTGTCAGTCAGCCACTTTTGGAGATAATCACAAGCGGCCTCCTCCTCTCTGCTGATAGAAGGAATGCGAATCAAGTTCTGAAGGAGGTTTATGGTGTCCATATCAAGATTCTTCACTTCGTTCAGAATGACAATCAGTCATCAGTCTCAGGGTCCATGAGGATGGTTGTTCCTCCGGAGAGATTGGTTGGCGAGGTTATGACCACCTTGGCGACACCGGAATTAATAGCCTCAAAAGCGTTCTGGAGCTTCGGAATCATCCCTGCCGAGATTGTCCCGTCAGCGACCATCGGGTCGAAATCAGCCTTGGCGATGGTTTTTATAAGGCTTGTAGGATCCTCGACATTTTTAAGCACTCCCGGAATAGAAGAACAGAAAGTCAGGGTGACCGAATACTTCTCAGCCAGAGCGACAGCCACAGAAGAGGCTATGGTGTCAGCGTTGGTGTTGAGCATCGTCCCTTCCTTGTCATGGGTCAGCGGAGCGAGAACCGGCACGGCTCCCGCATCAAGAAGAGATGTCAAAGCCTTGACATTCACGTATTTCACATCACCCACAAATCCGAAATTGACAAGTTCCACCGGCCGTTTGACACTCATTATGACATTCATGTCAGCGCCTGTCAAGCCAAGGGCGTTGACTCCTAGCGCCTGAAGCCTGGCGACCAGGTTCTTGTTGACAAGTCCGCCATAAACCATGGTGACCACCTTAAGCATCTCGGCGCTTGTGATCCTGCGCCCGTCTATCATCTGGGTCTCCACACCGAGCTTATCAGCCATCTCCGTGGCGATTTTTCCGCCACCATGGACAAGGATCTTTTTCCCTCTCAAACTGGAGAACGACATGAGAAGTCCGGCCAGGGATTTCTCGTCCTCGACAACGGCACCGCCGACCTTGATTATATTCAATTGCTCCTTAATCATAGCAAGTCCTCCAGCATCCTTTTCATCACAACTTGGGCTGAGACCACCCTATTGGCGGCCTCGGGAATAACAATGCTCCGAGGCGAATCTATCACCTCATCGGAGACAATCATATTGCGCCTGACAGGCAGGCAGTGCATGAAATACGCGTCATTCGTCACGGCCATATGGCGAGCATCCACCACCCAACCCATGTCCTTGCTAAGAATCTTGCCATAATCATCGGGATTGGTGACTCCAGGGCAGCTCCAGTTCTTCGCGTAGACGAAATCCGCTCCATCAAGGGCTTTCATCTGATCGTACTCGACTTTGGCGCCTCCGACAAAGCGAGGATCCAGCTCATATCCTTCCGGATGAGTTATCACGAAGTCCACATCGGCCGCGTTCATCCATTCAGCGAACGAGTTCGGGACAGCCTGCGGAAGGGCTCTCGGATGAGGCGCCCAGGTCATCACCACCTTAGGACGCTTCTTGGTCTTATATTCCTCGATCGTGATCAGGTCAGCGAATGCCTGGCACGGATGTACAGTTGCGGACTCAAGGGAAATGACAGGTTTCCCGGAATATTCAATAAACTGGTTCAGAATCGTTTCCGCATAGTCAAACCCCCTATCTTGGAGGCCTGCGAAAGATCGTACGCCGATGATGTCGCAATAGCTCCCGATGACTGGAATGGCTTCCCGCAAGTGCTCGCTTTTGTCGCCATCCATCACCACTCCAAGCTGGGTCTCGAGTTTCCAGCTGTCCGCGCCGACATTCAGGACGATGGGGTTCATGCCCAGATTGAGCGCGGCTTTCTGGCTGCTGAGACGGGTCCTCAAGCTGCTGTTGAAGAATATCAGGATTATGGTCTTGTCTTGCCCAAGGTTTTTCCAAGCCAAAGGTGTGGCTTTGACTTGCTTGGCTTCCTCAAGGGCTTTGGCGAGGTCGCCTATATCGTTGACGTGGAAAAAAGATTTCATAACACTTCCTCCAATGCTTTTATAAATATGTCGACGTCGTCTTTTGACAGCACGAGCGGAGCGAGAAGGCGTATCATGTTCTTGCCGGAGACTCCAGTGAATATGTGCTTATCAAACAACAACTTCCGCCTGATTTCCGCAATCGGTCCATCGAACTCGACCCCAATCATCAAGCCCCGGCCACGCACCTCTTTCATGTCATTCTGAGCGGAGCGAAGAATCTCCAACTTGGATTTGAGGTATTCGCCAACCTCAAGGGCGTTCTGGACAAGATTCTCCTCCTTTATGATGTCGGCGACAGCGATAGCGGCGGCCATAGCCAAGTGGTTGCCGCCGAACGTGGTGCCAAGCATTCCCTTGACAGGCTCGAACTCCGGCGAGATCAACACACCGCCGATCGGGAACCCGCCGGCCATACCCTTCGCCATAGTGATCACATCCGGCTTTATCCCAGCCCATTGGTGGGCGAAAAACTTACCGGAGCGACCATATCCGCTCTGGACCTCATCCAGTATAAGGACAACACCCGCGGCTTTTGTCGCTTGACGTAGATCCCTCATAAAACCATCATCCGGGATAATAATACCTCCAACTCCCTGGATACCCTCGATGATGACTCCCGCCACATCACCTTTCGCAAGTTCCGACTTGACGGCTTCTATGTCGTTCATCGGCAAGAACACCACATTATGGCAGGAATTGAAAGGCGAGCGGATCTTAGGATTGTCAGTGACGGCGACAGCTCCGGAAGTCCTTCCATGGAAGGCGCCTTTAAAAGCGATCACCTTGTCTTTACCGGTGTGGAAAGAGGCCAATTTCAAAGCGTTCTCATTCGCCTCAGCACCCGAGTTGCAAAGGAATAAGGAATAATCCTGAAGACCGGACAACTCACCTATCTTCTCTGCAAGTTCTTCCTGAAGGGGGTTGCGGACACTGTTGGAATAGAAGCCGATCTTTCCAAGCTGGTCAGTCACGGCGGACACATATTTCGGATGGCAATGCCCGACGGAAATAACCGCATGGCCACCATAAAGGTCGAGATACTCAGTACCTTGGTCATCCCAGACCCGGGTTCCTTTCGCCCGGACCGGCGTCACGTCGAATAAACTGTATACGTCAAAAAGTCTCATCTAGAATCTTGTTCCTTTAAGGTGGAGGCCCGTGTCCTCAGGAAGTCCGAAAACAAGGTTCATGTTTTGGACAGCCTGACCGGAGGCACCTTTCACCAGATTATCTATCACACTTATAATGTGGAGTTTCCTGCCATGTTTCCGCACATTCAAGACACATTTGTTTGTATTCACAACCATCTTGAGGTCCGGATTGGAATCTATCACATGGACAAAAGGCTCGTTTTTGTAATAATCCTTGTAAACAGCGACGGCGGCCTCCTCGGATAAATCACAGTCGAAATAGACAGAGGCCAAGATTCCCCTCGCGAAATCTCCTCTCACCGGGACGAAGTTGATGTCTCCCGAATAATGAGGAGCCAAAGTTTTGAGAGTCTCGTTGACTTCCCCGAGGTGCTGATGGGTAAATGCCTTGTAAACAGACAAATTATCCGTCCTCCAGCTGAAATGGGTAGTCTCCGATGGAGCTTGCCCGGCTCCGGTCGATCCGGTGATACCGGTCACATGGATCTCCGGCAGCAAGTCCGCCTTGGCCATCGGAAGCAAGGCCAGTTGCATGGCGGTGGCGAAGCAACCGGGGTTAGCTATATGCTTAGCCTTAACTATTTTATCTTTAAATGCTTCCGGAAGTCCGTAAACGAAGTCTCCGGCATCCGCCGCAAGACGGAAATCGTTGCCGAGGTCGATGATGGCGCCTTTATAGCTATCCGGCAGTCCCTCGACAAAGGGCTTTGCCTTTCCATGACCCGAGCAAAGGAACAGCACGTCACAGTCATAATCACATTGGGATGAGAATCTCAAATTTGTCTCACCCAGCAGGTCCGAATGGGCGGACCAGACCGGCTCACCCGCATGACTGCCGCTTTGGGCGAATACTATCTCCACACAAGGATGGTTCACAAGAATCCTCAGAAGCTCACCGGCAGTGTAACCGGCGGCCCCGACGATCCCTACCTTTATTATCTTATTAGCGGCCATCACAACTCCTTCTCAAGTTTCTCGCCCTCGTCTTTATGGGCAGTGTAATAAACCCGGAGAGGCGTGGAACTCACCTTGATGAATCCCTTGGCGTCCTCGCTGGTCCAGCCCTTCTGCATCTCGCCATATTCACCGAACTTGGTCTTCACCAGGTCGCAAGGCGAGTCGACGCCGACAGTTGAGAACGACCAAGGACGGAGTTCCATGGTGACTTTGCCGGTCACGTTTCTCTGGCTGCTCTCTAGCATCGCCTCGATGTCCCTCATAACAGGCTCAAGGTACTGACTCTCATGGAGGAACATCCCGTACCAGTTGGCGACCTGGTCTTTCCAGTATTGCTGCCACTTGCTTAGGGTGAACTTCTCCAGGAATTTGTGGGCAGCCATGATCAGCATCGGAGCGGCGGCTTCGAAACCGACACGACCTTTGATACCGATGATGGTGTCTCCCACATGCATGTCACGGCCAATGCCGTAAGGAGCGGCGATAGACTCGACTTTCTGGATGGCGGCGACCTTGTCGGTGAACACTTCACCATTGACGGAGACTATCTCTCCCTCCTCGAAACCAATCTCAATGACTTCGGAACCTTCTTTGGTAATTTGCTTCAAATAAGCGCTTTCCGGCAACCCCTGCTTTGAGTCAAGAATCTCTCCTCCACAAATGGAAGTTCCCCAGAGTCCCACGTTGTAGGAATATTTCAGTTTCTTGAAGTCCGCCTTGAAGCCGTGCTCATTGAGGTAATCGACCTCGAACTGGCGGGTGAGCGCCATATCGCGGGTCAAGGTGATGATCTCGATTCCTGGAGCTAGAACCAGGAATGTCATGTCAAACCGGACCTGGTCATTCCCCGCTCCAGTTGAGCCATGAGCGATCGCGTCAGCTCCTATTTCCTTGGCGTAACGGGCGATAGCCATCGCTTGGAATATACGCTCGGAAGAGACGGAGACCGGATAAGTTCCGTTTCTAAGGACGTTTCCGAAGATCATGTACTTCAAACTCTTGTCGTAATATTCCTTAGTCACGTCAAGAGTCACATACTTCTTCGCGCCCAGCTCATAAGCCCGTTTCTCGTTGTCCTTAAGTTGCTCAGCGCTGAAACCACCCGTGTCCGCACAGGCGGCATATACTTCATAACCCAATTCCTTCGTCAGGTACATGACCGTGAACGAAGTGTCAAGCCCGCCACTATAGGCGACCACAACTTTCTTCTTATCCATATTATTAATCGTTTGTATCTTCTTCTTTATCAAGCTCAGCGATCCTGTCCAGAACCTCCTGTGGAATCTTTGCCGGCAGGTGCTCCTCCGGGTCGAACAGCATTCCGGTGCAGATGCAGTACTTCCTGTCTGTCCTCTTGAGGATGTCCACATTGATGCACCCCTCGCATCCCTTCCAGAACGACTCGTCGTTGGTCAGTTCGGCGAAGGTCACAGGCTTGTAACCGAGTTTAGTATTCATCGCCATGACAGCGGCGCCGCTCGTGAGACTGAATATCTTCGCGTTAGGCCAGCGTGTACGGGCAAGAGAAAAAGTAAGGTCTTTGATCTTCTTCGCGATACCCAGTCCCCTGTACTCAGGCCTGACGATAAGTCCGGAAGTCGTCACATAACGTTTGTGCTCCCAAGTCTCGATGTAGCTGAATCCGGCGAAATCATCACCATGAAGAGCTATGACAGCCTTGGCCTCCTCGATTTTCCGGGAGATATATTCGGGTTTCCTCCTGGCAATACCAGTGCCGCGGACCTGTGCGGCTTCCTCAATGGATTTCAATATCCTGTCCACATAAACAAGGTGCTTCTCCGAAGCCACCTCAATGGTTATATCATCTATTTTCATCTGATGATTGATTAATTATCAGTTCAACCTTTTATTTTCAAGTCCGGCGAAAAGTGTCCCCAAGGCTTTCGCCATGCTTTCCCTGCTGACTCCGTCCCGGATAGCTAGCATTATCGTGTCATCACCGGCAATGGTTCCCGCGACCCCAGCGAGAGAACTCGCGTCAATAATCGCGGCCACCATATTGGCATGACCTGGCATGGTCTTCAGGACAGCGAGCTGTCCGGCGAACTCGAGGCTGGTGATGCTTACAGAGGAACCAATTGTCCCAAAGGGAATTACCCTTGACGAGGAGGCTCCCGGCAGGCTGTAAAAATAGCCTGTGCCATCGTGCAGCTTGGTTATTCCCAAATCGCGGATATCCCTTGACAAGGTAGCTTGAGCTACTTCTATACCCCTGCTTTCAAGAAGAGCGGCGAGATCTTCCTGACTCGCGACCTTCCCGCTTCCGACCACTTCTTTGATGATCCTATGTCTCTCCTGCTTGCCTTTCACTTTTCAATAAATATTCAAAACGAATGCAAATATATGGATATTTTTTCAATTATTATTCATTTTTGATATTTTTTTTCAGAGGACATATTTTATAGTAAATTTGTATTGGAAACACCAGTCCAAATGACAGAAAAGATCATCATTCTCGATTTCGGTTCCCAGGTTACCCAACTTATCGGAAGACGCCTGCGTGAGCTAAATGTCTATTGTGAAATCTACCCGTTCAACAAAGTTCCGGCCTTGGGCGACGATGTGAAGGGAGTGATCCTTTCCGGCAGCCCCTGCTCCGTAAGGGACACCAATGCGCCCCAGATCGATCTCAGCGGGATCAAGGGTCATTTCCCACTTCTCGGAATATGCTATGGGGCCCAGTATCTGGCTCACAAATTCGGAGGCAAGGTGGAAGGCTCGCTTGCTAGGGAATACGGTAGAGCCATGCTCGATATAGTTGACTCAGAGTCACTTCTGTTGCGTGGTCTCCCCCATCGCTCACAGGTTTGGATGTCGCACGGAGACACGATTTCCGCTCTGCCGGACGGAGCCAGGATAATAGCCTCTACCGAAAGCGTGGAAAACGCCGCCTTCTCATTTGATGGGGAACCCACATACGCCGTGCAATTCCATCCTGAGGTTTTCCACACTACCGAGGGGTCCAGGATTCTCGGGAATTTCGCTTTCAGAATCTGCGGATGCGAAGGTGACTGGACATCCGCTTCCTTCATCGAAACCACAGTCGCGGCAATTAAGGAGAAGGTCGGGAATGACAAAGTGATTCTCGGCCTCAGCGGAGGCGTGGATTCCACAGTCGCCGGAGTGTTGCTCAACAAGGCTATCGGCCACAACCTCACCTGTATATTCGTCAACAACGGCCTTTTAAGGAAAAATGAATATGAGGATGTCCTGGCATCTTACCGGGACATGAACCTCAACGTCATTGGAGCAGATGCCTCGGAGGATTTCCTGCGGGAACTCACCGGAGTCACTGAGCCGGAAGCCAAACGAAAGATAATCGGCCGCCTGTTCGTCGAGACTTTTGACAAATACGCCCGTAAGATCGAGGGTGTACGCTGGCTAGCCCAGGGCACGATTTACCCGGACGTGATCGAGTCCGCCGGGATTGAGGGTATCGCCTCCAAGATCAAGTCGCACCACAATGTTGGCGGACTTCCTGAAAAGATGAATCTCAAGGTCTTGGAGCCCCTCAGGATGCTCTTTAAAGACGAGGTCAGACGAGTCGGCCGGGCTCTCGGCATAAAGGAAGAACTGGTGGGAAGGCATCCTTTCCCCGGACCTTCACTTGCCGTACGCATAATCGGAGACATAACCAAAGAGAAACTGGATGTTCTCCGGGAGGCGGACGACATATTCATCAAGGGTCTCCGGAATTATGACTGCGCCTCCTTGCATCTCCCTTCCGCTTCTGATCCGAGGGTCGAGGCCACTAACCTCTACGACGCCATCTGGCAGGCCGGGGTGATCCTTCTCCCCGTAAAGAGCGTTGGAGTGATGGGAGATGAGAGAACATATGAGAATCCCGTGGCGTTGCGGGCTATGGTATCGACAGACGCCATGACAGCGGACTGGTTCCGGTTCCCGTACGACTTCCTCGCTGACGTATCAAACGAGATCATCAACAAGGTCAAAGGAGTGAACAGGGTTGTCTATGACATCTCCTCCAAACCCCCGGCAACCATTGAGTGGGAATAATGATAGACCATAATAACCATACACCATGAGAAATACACTGAGACTGATAGCTGTGGCTCTTCTTTTGTCGCTTCCTTTCGCGGTCAGCGCCCAGCCCGCCAACCCCTATGAGCTTCCTGACCCATTGAGAATGGAGGATGGCCGGATTGTCCGGACAAAGCGACAATGGATAAAGGAACGCAGGCCGGAATTGATGGAAATGCTTCGCTCACAGATGTTTGGCCGGGAACCCGGGCAAGCTCCTGACCTTCATTTCACCGTTCTGGAGGAGAGTCCCGACGCTTTCGGTGGCCTTGCTACTCGCAAGCAGGTCAAAGTCAGCTTCGACAAGGATGAGAATTATTACCTGATTCTTTTGATGTATGTCCCCAACGACCGCAAAGGACCGGTTCCCGCCTTCCTCGGAGCGAATTTCAAAGGCAACCATGCCACGACCACAGATCCGGCGGTGCTCATGCCGACACCGGAGAAACTGGCCACCTACGCTCCTGGATACGTGGTTGAGGACAGGAACACAAACGGGCACAGATGGGAATATGAATATATTCTCAAGCATGGATATGCCGTGGCCACATTCTGCTACAACGATGTCGATCCGGACTTCCATGATGGCTTCCACAACGGCGTCCATCAGCTGATGGATGGAGACAAACCAAGAAACGGAGAATCCTGGGCCACCATTTCAGCATGGGCATGGGGCCTCTCAAGATGCCTGGACTTCCTGGAGGCCCAGAAAGAGATCGACGCCAGGAAGGTGGCGGTAATCGGGCATTCCAGGTTAGGCAAGACTTCCCTTTGGGCTGGAGCCACCGACCAGAGATTCGCGCTTGTGATTTCCAATGACTCAGGATGTTCCGGCGCTGCGATCGCAAGGAGGAAATTCGGCGAGACACTTGATGTCATCAACAAGAATTTCCCACACTGGTTCTGCACCAATTATACGGCATACAACGGCCGGGAGGAGAAAATGCCTTGGGACCAGCACGAGTTGATCGCGATGATCGCCCCTAGACCCGTCTACGTGGCAAGCGCCAGCGAGGACAGTTGGGCTGATCCTGTCGGGGAATATTTCAGCCTCGTAGGTGCCGCTTCGGTATATAATCTATTCGGTTATGAGGGAATAACCGACAGGACGGTGCCTGAGATCGAGCATCCTGTCGTGGTCGGCAGGATGGGACACCACATCCGCCGGGGAGAGCACAACGTGAGGCTCTACGACTGGCAGCAATATGTCAGCTTCGCTGACCGATTCCTGAAATAAACTAAAGGGAGAAACGGACGACACCCATTACCCTGTGGTTGGTGATCCAATGGAGGTTCTCCTTAGGGCGGGCGTAGTTATCCAACAGATTCTCAGTTCCGTACAAGACCGAGGTATTGTTGTATTCAACAGCCACCGTGAGTTTTCCGACGTTGTAAGCGATAGTCGGGGTGACCCGGTACATCTGGGCGATTCCCTTTGACCCGGCGGAAGCATAGTAGACATCAGTATCACGGCAATGGCCATTCTCGTCAATAGAGAGGTTATGTCCGGTGCCGAGTGCCATCATATACCCACCCATGCACATGAACTGCAGATCTCTTCCTACGCAGAAAGAAAGGAAAGACACTGTGGAACGCAACGGCGTGTACTTGTATTCATAAATGTCACGCCAATCATACATGGCGTAACCTCCCATCAGACGAAGATGATCCCCACCCTGGGCGAACACTGACTTCGCGTTGATCTTGAACATCCCCTTCTCGAACTGGAGATAGACAAATGGGCTGACCATGTGAAGACGATCCTTGACTCTTGTTCCGATGTCATACCAGTCATCAATGACAAAGTTACGAGTAATGGTACGCCACCTCGGCCTCAAGCTTAAGAAATCAGCTCCGGCCCTGGCTGTGAAGTGTTTACCGGTGAAAGATATACCTCCGTAGAGCTCCGGAATCAAACCATATTTCACATAGTTTTCAGATTCACCCTGAGGACCGGTGGGAAGAAACTGCATCGGATAAAGAGCCCCGACAGTAAAATGCATCCGGCTGGCGAAAGTGTACTCCAACATCAACTGTGGACTCCAGTTGAACGGGGTGAACGGGGCGCCTGTCTCGATATTCACGCAATAAGGGAGGTCGGCTGCCATCGGATGCCAGCTCTGTCCTACCCTGAAGGCGAAACTGTTTTCCATGTAGCCCAGCTTGTCCCAATAAATGTCGACATAGGCGTGGCGTAAACGGAGGGAAGCGGAGGTGCCATTCATCAGATAGAAATCACCTTCCAGTTTGCCGTCCACCTTCAACGAACCATAACGGAAACCAGTGACATTGACACCAAGACGAGTCGTGATAGCATACGACTTCAAGGACATGTTGTCGTAAATATCCTGACCTTCGAAATTATACTGATGGTCAAGAGGCCTGAAATAAAACAGATCCTCTGAGCCGGCTTTCGAATCCCTTGTGTCGAAAATCGCTGCCGTACGGAAGAAACCGTAAGGCTCGAACGTATTCCGGAGATTCACCTGATGGCTCTGGGCGGCCAGATTGCCAGCCCAGAGCAAACATGAGATAATAGTAATGATGCGCAAAGACTTTTTCATAAAACACTCACTTCTCAATATAATAAATCCACTTTATGAAAAATCTTGCATCAAATCAATGAATTTAGAAGGAGAACCTTACCAAGCCCTGGACACGATGGTTGGTGATCCAGTGGAGGTTATCCTCAGCAAGGCCCCAGTTACCCAGGTACTTGACTCCATTGATGGTCTTGTAGTCACCATACTGTACGCTGGTGAGCTCATACTCGAGACCAAGTGAGAACTTGCCGATATTGTGGATGATGGTCGGAGTGACCCTCCACATGGCGTTCATGTTGGAGAAACTGTTCTTGCTGAAATACAGGTGGGATGCGGGCGCATAACCATTCTTGAAGCCAGTGAGCTGCTCGATGGTACCGAAGTTCTTGACGAAACCACCGAAGAGGATAGCCTGGGTCTTCTTTCCGTACATGAGGCTCACCCAACTTGAAGAGTTCTGGGTGGGAGTGTACCTGTAACTTCCGTCTTCCTTGACCTCGCATATTCCATAACCGCCATTGAGGTTCACGTGCTCACCAGCCTGGGCGAAGATAGTCTTGGCCTTGACTGAGAACAAGCCGCTCTTGTACTGGAGGAAGAGGAACGGGGAAACCGTAGTGATACGGTCGCTGACCCTCTTCTTGCCGTCATTCCAACGAGGTTTGATGGAAAGCAGGTCACCACCGACTCTGGCGGTGAAGCCTCCGGTGGTGAAGTTGAGTCCCAAATAAGCCTCAGGAGTCATGCCATACTTGATGTAATTGGCTGACGCTCCCTCAGGGCCGGCGGAGGTGTACTGCATCTGCCAAAGAGCGGCGGCTGTCAGTGACAGGGACTTGGACAGGCTGAGATCGAACCTCACAAGCGGGGTGCGGGCGAAGGGGCCGAAGGGGGCACCGGTATTCAGGGAGAACACATCGGGCATGTCAGCGGCCATAGGATGCCAAGTCTGTCCGGCAGTCACCTTCCAATCGCCTTTGCTGATAGCGGCGAAGGCTTGGCGAAGACGGAACTGCGCGGTACCGGTCACACCTGAGACTCCAGCGTAGAAGTCACCTTCAATCTTTCCAGTGACCTTAAAATCCTCATACTCATAACCAACTAAATCCAAACCGAGACGAGAAGTCAAAGCGGCGAAACGGAAACTGGTGTGAGCATTCATATCGGAACCGTCAATGATATTCTGATCTTTCGGGACATAGTAGAAAAAGTCCTCTGTTCCGGCGACACTCTCTCTGGTGTCGAATGTGAAATAATTACGGATAAAACCGTAGAATTTGAGTGTCGAAGGCTTCTCCTGCGCGACGAGAGTGGCGCAAAGGGCGAAAGCGGCGATAGCGGTAATGATCCTTTTCATATTCTTATTGGAGTGATATTAAGCGAACGGGAACAATTTGGTAAGCCAGAAGAATCCGAAGATAAAACCAATCAAACCTATTAACGCTCCGACTTTTGCCATATCCTTGGTCTCGACAAGGCCTGTGGAGGATGCGATGGCATTCGGAGGAGTGGAGATCGGGAAGAGCATCGCTAACGAGGCGCAAGAGGCGATGAACACAATCATGGCCTTCGAGCCACCCAGCGACAGGAACTCGGCGTTATTGGCGGCGGAAGGATCGGCCATACCCTCGGCGATAACGATAAGGATGGGAATCAGAAGGGCCGCGGTGGCGCTATTACTGATAAAGTTGGACAGGAAGTAGCAAACGATGCCGGCGACAACCAGCACAAGGATAACCGGCATGGAGCCGAACGGGATGGAGTCGATGAGCACTTTGGCAAGTCCTGTGCCCTGTAGGCAGGTACCAAGGGCGAAACCTCCAGCCACGAGCCAGAGAACGCTCCAGTTTATTTCCTTTATGTCTTCCTTTGTGAATATTCCGCAAGCGGTAAGGACTCCAAGAGGGATGAGGGCAACAATATTCGAGTTGATCTTGGTGATACTCTCTGTCATCCAGAGAAGGATTGTGCCGATGAAAGTGACCCAAACCACTGTCGACTTCCAATTCTTCTCTTTCTTGTTCGAAGGAATCTCAAGCACCAGTTTCTTGGACTTGAAGGGGAAGAACCACTGGAGAAGCAACCACGCGATAAGGATCATAATGACCACATAAGGAATCATGTGGATCATCCAATCCATGAATGAGATCTCAGCGTTGGCCTCGGCGAGGAAACGGACGGCGGTGGCGTTCGGAGGCGTTCCGATAGGAGTTCCGATACCACCCAGGTTGGCCGCTACCGGAATCGATAGCGCGAGGCCGATCTTTCCCTTATCATCGGACGGTAGCGTGGACAAAACCGGAGCGAGGAAAGCCAACATCATGGCGGCCGTGGCCGTATTACTCATGAACATCGAAAAGACGGAAATAACGATCAGAAAGCCCAAAAGGACTATTTTCGGCCTCGTGCCGAAAATGCTCAACAGGGCACGTCCCATCGTGACGTCAAGTCCGTATTTCTCAGCCATGATAGCGAGGACGAAACCGCCCAGGAAGAGCATGACCACAGGATCAGCGAATGAGGCCATTATAGTCTTATAGCTGACAAGCTGGCCAAATCTCTGGTCGCACAGGAAGCCAAGTCCCTTGTCTGAGAGCGTCAATAAAGAAATGACGATCACAAGGAGGGATGTGGTCCAGTTCGGGATAATCTCACAAATCCACATCAAAGCCGCGAACGCGAAGAGGGCGATGACGCGCTGCTGAGTCACAGTCAGATCAGCGATACCATAAAAAGAAACCGGTACACACCAGAGGAACAGTGTGACCAAGAGGACGATCGGAAGAAGAACGCAATACTTCACATTGAGTTTCTTCTTCCCAGCTGTTTCAATTGTTGTTTCAGCCATCTTAGTTATATTAAATTCAATAATAAACTTGCTTAAATCTTGCAAAGATAATCATTATTGAATAAAAAACAGGTAAATCGGTCGCCCGATCTACCTGTTTTAAAGAACAAAAATCAAGAGACTAGATAACTCCCTGCTCAAGCATGGCCTCGGCCACCTTCATGAAACCGGCGATATTGGCGCCCTTGACATAATCGACGGTACCGTCCTCACGGGTTCCGTACTTGACGCACTGCTCGTGGATGCTCTTCATGATCCAATGGAGTTTGTCATCAACCTCCTGGGCGGACCAGCTGATATGAGCGGCGTTCTGGGTCATCTCAAGACCTGAAGTGGCGACACCACCAGCGTTGACAGCCTTTCCGGGAGCGAAGAGGATACCATTGTTCTGGAAGTAACGGATGGCATCGGGCTGGCAACCCATATTGGAGACCTCGCAGCAGCACCAGCAACCATTGGCGACAAGTTCCTTGGCGTCAGCCTCGCTGAGCTCGTTCTGGAAGGCGCAAGGGAGAGCGATGTCAACAGGAATGCTCCAAGCCTTCTTACCGGCGGTGAAGAACGCCTTCTCAGGGAACTTGGTAGCCATATCCTCAACCTTATTACGGTTAGAAGCACGCATATCAAGCATATAGTCAATCATTTCCGGAGTGATACCCTCAGGAATATGGCAGACACCGTCAGGTCCGGAGATAGCGACAACCTTGGCGCCAAGTTCGTGAGCCTTGGTAGCGGCACCCCATGCGACATTACCGAAGCCGGAGAGGGCGACCTTCTTGCCTACGATATCCTTGCCAGCCTTCTCGAGAAGGTGCTGGGTGAAATACAGGGCACCGAAACCGGTAGCCTCAGGACGGAGGATTGAGCCTCCCCAAGTAGCGCCCTTGCCAGTGAGGACACCAGTGTGATACTGACGGGCAAGTTTCTGGTACATTCCATTCAGGAAGCCGATCTCACGGCCACCGACACCCACATCACCAGCAGGGATATCCTGGTCAGGACCTATGCAGCGCCAGAGCTCAAGCATGAAAGCGTGGCAGAAACGCATGATCTCAGCGTTGGACTTGCCGACGGGATCGAAATCGGAGCCACCCTTGGCACCACCCATAGGAAGGGTCGTAAGGGCATTCTTGAAAGTCTGCTCGAAGCCGAGGAACTTCAACATTGAAGGGGTGACGGCCTTGTGGAAGCGGAGTCCGCCCTTGTAAGGGCCGATGGCGCTATTGAACTGGACCCTGTAGCCGAGGTTGGTCTGGACCTCACCGTTGTCGTCAATCCAGGTCACTCTGAAAGTGAATATCCTGTCCGGCTCGACAAGACGCTCGACGAT
This sequence comes from uncultured Bacteroidia bacterium, assembly GCA_902785575.1. GTDB lineage: Bacteria > Bacteroidota > Bacteroidia > Bacteroidales > UBA932 > Cryptobacteroides. The sequence continues at coordinate 94,728 of CACZZF010000007.1, forward strand.
CTTAGCTTTCTCGAACTCGGGGTGCTGGTTGTAGACTTCCTCGATGGACTCGAGAACTTCCTGGACAGCCTGAAGATATTCGCTCTCCATGGGGTACTTGGCCTGGAGACGGGCCATGATTTCTGTGGTTTTCATGATCAGTTATTATACGATGATTAATAAAAATAAAAAATCTTGTTTATTTCGTTGCAAATGTAAAGAATAAAATAGAGAAAACGCAATAAATCTAAATAAAAAAGACAGGTTTTTCACCTGTCTTTAAATCATGGTATTTAGCGAACTACTGCTGCTGGGCCTGAAGCTCGGCCTGGAGTGACTCCAAAGTCCTTCCGGCAGGAATCTTCAACTCTTTCCTGGCGTCCGGAGTCAAGTCCTTGCACTGAGCCTTGTCAACATAGTAGAACTGGCTGGTGTCGAAAACAAAGGTATAGCCACCGGCCTTGGCGAGCTTCTCCACGACCTCCATGGCCTTCTTCTGGATAGGTTCCATCAGTTGCGCCTGCTGCTGCTGGAGCTCAACCTGGATAGACTGCTGGAACTCATTGATCCTGTTCTGGATCTCGGTCAGTTCCTTCTCCTTATTCTCCTTGATAGCGGGAGTCCAAGTGGCTTGCTTCTGCTGGTACTCGTTGAACTTGGCGTTCGCCTCGTCCACCATGCTTTGGTAAGTGTCGCTCGCCTCTTTCTGGGCCGCCTGCATCTGAGTCCTGGCAGCGTCAGCTTCAGGAGTGAGCATGACGAGCTCATTGAAATTGACGTAGGCGAATTTCACCTGGGCTGAAGCCGTGAGGGTGAACAATGCCATGGCGGCAAACAAAACGATCTTTTTCATATCAAATTCAATTTTATCAGTTTTCCGAATTAAGGCTTTGCAAAGATTGTGCAAATTTATAAATAAAAACGAATATCAGAACTGTTGTCCTATCATGAAGTGGAACTGGCTCCTCTGGCTCTTGTCCGGATTATCGAATCCGTAACCCCAGTCAACACCCAGCAAACCGATCATCGGGAGGAACACACGCACGCCCACACCGGCTGAACGCTTGATCTGGAAAGGATTGAATTTCTTTATGTCAGACCAACAATTACCTCCCTCAAGGAATAGCAGAGCAAAGATGGTCGACTGCGGCTGGAGTATCACAGGATAACGGGCCTCGACAGTGAACTTGTCATATACGTTACCGGCGTAATAGCCATTCGTGTTATACGGGGTGGCCTCCCAAGGAGTCAACGAATAATTATCGTAACCACGGAGAGGAATGATATCCGATCCGTAAGTATCGTAGCCGGACATACCGTCACCACCGACCCTGAAGCCCTCAAATGGCGAGTAACCCCACTTGCGGTTGTAGTAGCCAAGATAACCGAACTGGGCGCGTCCCATCACCACAAGGTCCTTCCAGACCTTTGTGTAAGTCTCGGCGCTGAACTTCCACTTATGGTACTCAATCCACTTGTATCTGGACGCGGCAGACCATGTGTCGTAATTAATGTCCTTGTAATCAGAGACTTTCTTGGGATTCCCGGCGGCATCCAGATTACCGAAGTCATTCTTCCTGAATAACGAGTAAGGAGGAGTCAACTGCATGCTGGCTGAGAACACGGAACCGCGCCTGGGGTATATCTGCTGGTCGGTCGAAGTCCTGGTAAGGCTTGCCGTGTAGCTCAAGTTGTGTGAAGTGCCATCATTGAACATGAAGTAACCGTTGATCCAGTTCTTCAGGTTGTAAACCTGCCAGCTCAAGCCGTTATAGAACACGAAATAGTCATCAGGCCATTTCAGACGGGTACCGATACCACCGGAGAAACCATAGATCTCCATGACCTTGTCGTTACTCAAGAGGCCGATGGCGAGATAGGAGTCTGTCTGCCTTGTGTAATAAGCCTGGAGATTAAGCGAAGTGGGTTTCTTCTGGGTCAGCCACGGCTCAGTGAAACTGAATATCAATGACGTGTAATACGTTCCGTTGGTCTGGAAACGGAGGGATAGGTTCTGGGCGTCACCAAGTGGAACAGGACGCCAGGCGTTCTTCTCGAACATCCTCCTTGTGGAGAAGTTGTTGAAACTGACACCGACAGTGGCGACAAATGTGTTCATACCCCAACCTCCGGAGAGTTCCAATTGGCTGGAAGGCTTCTCTGTCACGTTATAGACAAGGTCCACCGTATTGTTCAGCTGGTTAGGCAAGATCGAATAACCGCCCTCGCTGGAGATCGCCTCTGGATCAAACTGGCCCAAGGAAGCGATTTCCCTGATAGACCTCTCGAAATTGGTCTGGCTGAACAGATAACCAGGCTTGGTGTAGATCTGCCTGCGGACAACTTTCTCGCTGGTCAGGTCATTGCCATTGATTATAATGTTGTTCAAAGTCGCCTGCTTGCCTTCAGAGACCCTCATCTCGACATCGACGGAATCCCCATCAATGTTCAATTCGACCGGAGTGACCTGGAAGAACAGATAGCCCTCGTCACGGTAGAGTTTCGAGATGTCATAGTCAGTCTGCTTGCCACCACCTTTCAGCCTCTTCTCCATTGTGACCATATCATAAGGGTCACCTTTATTAATCTGAAGAATAGAGTTCAGCTGCTCGGCGGAGTGGACGGAGTTACCGGTCCAAGTCACATTCCTGAAATAATACTTCTTTCCCTGGTCAAACTTGAAGTCAATCCCGAGACGGTCCGGCTCCACATAATAAATGGAATCCTTTAAGATACGAGCGTCACGGTAACCGGCCTCATTGAACTTGCTGATCAGGTTTATCTTGTCGTTCGGGTATTCCTTCTCATTGAACTTCTTGCTGTTGAAGAAGTTATATATCTTCTTGGCCTTTGTCTTCTTCATCGAGCGGGCGAGTTTGAAATCAGAGACCCCGTCATTCCCTTCGAAATTGATGTCCCTGATCCTGATCTTATCACCTTTGTCGACAGCGAAATTGACACGGATAGCGTTCTTAATTATAGTGTCTTTCTGGGTCTGCACGTCGACATCGCAATTGAGAAAACCCTTTTCGGCGTAATATCGCTTGATGATTCCGACAGAAGTGGTAGCGACATATTCCGAGAACTCACCACCCCTGCGGAGCCTCAAACGCTCCTCCAGATCTTTCTGCTCTGTCTTTTTGACACCGGTATACAGCCACCTGGAAACCCTTGGTCTCTCTTTGATAATGATTTTGAACCATGCGGAGTCGCCACTAGCGTTGATGTGGTCGATCTCAAGGGCCACATCCTCGAAATATCTCTGCGCCCAGAGCCTCGTGACGATTGAAGACATCTCGTCACTTGGCACTTTCACCGTCATTCCCGGCTGGATACCAGTCAAAGAAATGATCTGCTGCTCTCCGAAATGAGTGTTTCCCTCGACACTGATGCCTCCGACAACATAATCGCGGGGCTGCTCGTAATCGACTTCCACCGGATCGGATTTCTTGACCGGTTCCTGGGCAAAAGCCACAGTACCAGCCACTGACAAAAGCAGGACACACAAGAGACGATATATTCTCATCAAGTCAGAATTCATTGAAACAAGTTTGCAAATATACGGCGATTATTTGACTTTTCCATACCTGCGGTCTCTCTTCGCATATTCTTTAAGCGCAGACCGGAACTCTTCTTTTCGAAAATCAGGCCACAAGGTGTCCACGAAAAGAAACTCTGAATACGCGGCCTGCCAAAGCAGGTAATTACTAATACGGCTCTCCCCAGAAGTCCTTATTATCAAGTCAGGATCCGGAATACCGGAAGTAACTAAGTATGAGGCGAATTCATCAGCCGTGGCATTTTCCGTGCCGGCAGGGTCGGAAGCATGGGCCTCCGCCAGGCGCTTGGCTGCCTGGAGAATGTCCCATTTGCCGCTGTAGCTTAGGAATATAATAAGGTCAAGGATAGGCTCCTTTCCGTCCTCAGGCTCAGTGAAAGCCTCAGCGGTCCGGATCGCCTCGACAAGAGCCGGCTCCAAGCGACTCATATCCCCTAGCACACGGAATCTCACCCTCTGTTTTTTCAAAGCCTCAATCTCATCGGCTATAGCCTTGAACATCAATTTCATAAGGGTATTGACCTCGGCTTCGGGACGACCCCAGTTCTCGGATGAGAAAGCGAATAGTGACAGATACCTTACACCTGTCTCGGCAGCAGCCTCAACGCATGCCCTGACACTTTCCACACCATGAGAGTGGCCATAGACCCTCTCCTTTCCTCTTAACTGGGCCCACCTTCCATTGCCATCCATAATGATTGACACATGAGTAGGCACACGGCCTTGAATATTGTCGTTAAATTCCTCCATTTCTGATATCCTCGCCCCAGAACAATTTTGTCGTCAGGGCCTTGATGAAACTCGACTTCTCGAGACGCACTCGTTTGAGCGAAAATTGTGCCACCTTTACCTCGAGCCTGGCGTCAGAGGAGAGCCTGACGTTACGGTTATCCATTGACATCGCGACCACCTTGTCCCTGGACCTCATGGAGATGGTCACCACTGTCGAATCGGGGACGACCAAAGGACGAACATTCAAGTTGTGGGGGGCGACAGGCGCTATGATGATCACTTTTGATTCCGGGACACATATCGGGCCTCCGACGCTCAAGGAATATGCTGTGGATCCGGAGCTGGTGGAGACAAGGAGTCCGTCGGCCCAGTAAGTCGGAAGAGGATTGCCGTCAAGACAGACATCAATACCAAGGATGGAAGCCCCGCCTCGAAGGACAGAAATCTCGTTGAGGGTATATGGCCAGAACGACGAATCTGAGTCAAGCATCTCCCCTTCCACTTTGGTCTCTAGCAATGCCCGATCCTCAAGGGTATATGATCCGGACAAAATGGCCTCGCAGGCCTCCTCAGGGCTATATTCGGAAAGAAAACCGAGCCGACCCAAGTTTATTCCAAGCACAGGAATCCCGGAATCTCCAACACGTTTTGACGTCGACAGGAAGGTGCCGTCCCCTCCAACGCTCAACACCAAGCCGGTGTCTTCAGAGAGGTCGGAAGAGGAACGGATCCTGTACAATTTGAATCCTGAAGAGACTAACTTGTCCGACAAACGCATGAATCTTCCACTGGTAAGTGCGGAGTCATCCCGTGTATATATCGCTATCTTCATCTGTTCTCGCAAGAATGAGTTCAACTTTCAAAATTAACACATTTCTGATAAAATCTGAATAGAAATCACTACTTTTGCACCATGACAAGATTAAGTGTCAACATCAATAAGATAGCCACCATCCGCAATGCTCGCGGAGGGAATATGCCGGACGTGGAGAAGGCCGCCAGGGACTGCGAAATCTTTGGTGCCGAAGGCATCACTGTCCATCCCAGGCCAGATGAGAGACATATCCGGTACTCCGATGTCAGAGCCATACGGCCCGACGTCAAGACTGAGTTCAACATCGAGGGGAACCCGATCCCGAGTTTTGTCGACCTCGTGCTTGAGGTCGTGCCCGACCAGGTCACCCTGGTTCCCGACGCTCATGATGCCATCACTTCAAATCAGGGATGGGACACGGTGGCTCACAAGGAGTTTCTCACCGGCATCTGCGCGAGGTTCAAGGAGAAAGGAATACGTACCTCTATATTTATAGATCCGGATCCTGCCATGGCGGCTGGAGCCGCGGCCTGTGGTTGCGACCGAGTCGAGCTATACACAGCCAGTTATGCTGAGGTTTTCCCCTCAGATCCCGTCAAGGCGATAGCTCCATATCTCAAGACCGCTCTGAAGGTCAAGGAGCTTGGACTCGGGCTGAACGCCGGTCACGACCTCAACCTCCAGAATTTGGGATATTTCATCAAAACCATCCCCTGGACCGACGAAGTCTCGATCGGGCATGCCATAATCTGTGACGCCCTTTACATGGGACTGGAAGTGACAATCCGGGCTTATCTGTCGGAGATTAAGAAAAATTCATTACATTTGTAGACTGGAATATTATTAAAGAATAGATAAAATGAAACAAACACCACTGATTCTCAGCATCATAGCCCTTGTGGCTGTTGCTGCGTTAGGTATTGCGCAGCTGACCTCGAACGGCAGCGGAAAGAAAGCCACGACTGGCGAGGTTATTGAGCAGTCGGCCCAACCTGGTGCCATCGTATGGTACGACCTGGACAGGGTCCTCAACGAGTATGATATGGCAAATGACCTCCGTTCCGTAGTGGAGACCAAGATGCAAAGCATCCAGGAGGAGATCAACCGCAGGGGCAACAAACTCCAGAGTGACGCCAACAAATTCCAGTCCGACCTCAACAAGGGTCTCCTGGTCCGTTCGGTCGCTGAGCAGAGGAGCCAGAAACTCCAGGAGCAGCAGAACAACTTCAACAACTACGCCGCTCAGAAAGAGCAGGAAATGGCTGAGGAGCAGCAGGTTATGATGAACCAGATCGCTGATGCCATCAAGACTTTCATCGACAAGTTCAACGAGGAGCACAAGTTCGCGATGATCATCGCCACCCAGGGAAGCGTTCTTCCTTCTCCCGTAGCTTGTGGAGATCCTGACCTTGACATCACCGACGCCCTTCTCCAAGGTTTGAACAGCGAGTACGTCAAGACCAAGGGCAAGGGAGAGGACGCAGCCAAGACCGAGTAGCTTGAGAATCGCTTTCCTATCGTGCTTTTACCCTTTCAGGGGAGGGATATCTCAGTTCAACGCGAGTTTATACTTGGAACTGGGAAAGGAGAACACGGTCAAAGCGTTCAATTTCAAGAGGCAATACCCTGATTTCCTTTTCCCTGGAAAGACCCAGTACGTAACTAAGGATGATGACGCCGTACCCATAGAGAGCGAGGCTCTCTTGGATACGGCGAATCCATTCACTTATGTCAAGACCTACAAGGCGATAAGGGACTGGAACCCGGACCTGGTCATAATCAGTTACTGGATGTCATGGTTCGCTCCTTCCTTGGGATGGATAGCAAGGAGGTTGAAGAAACACTGCAAGGTGGTTTCCATCCTTCACAATGTTATTCCCCATGAGCCCAAATTCTTTGACGCTCCCCTCACAAAGTACTTCCTGTCCGGCTGCACAGCCCATGTGACCTTATGCCAGGAAGTATCTGACGATCTAACTTCATTAGCGCCTAAGGCTTTAAAAATCAGCTTATTCCATCCAGTTTATATTCATTTCGGTGAAAGAATTCCTAGAGAAGAAGCCGAGACGAAGCTGGGCTTGGAACCCGGCAAGAAGAATCTCCTTTTCTTTGGTCTTATCCGGGAATATAAAGGATTGGATATTCTTTTGGAAGCCTTCAATAAGTTGGATGACAGCTATTCGTTGATCGTCGCCGGCGAGCCTTATGGCTCATTCGTGAAATACGAAGAGATGATAGCCGCATCCCCCGCGAAGGACAGGATAAAGCTATTCACTAGATATATCAAAGATTCGGAAGTCAAGGACTTCTTCTCCTCAGCCGACCTGGTGGTCCTTCCTTACAGATCCGCCACACAGAGCGGCATCAGCGCCATCTGTTGGCATTTTGAGGTCCCTATGGTCGTCACCGATGTCGGCGGATTGAAACAGTCCGTCGGTGACAGTGGGACAGGCCTGGTCGCCGAGAGGCCGGACCCGGAATGTGTCGCTGGTGAAATAATGAGGTTTTTCTCAGACGAGAATCTCCGCACATTGTGCGTCAATTCAATTAAAGTAGAGAAAGACCGGCTGTCATGGAAGACATTCACTAAGAGGCTCTTGGATTTCTCCGATAATTTATACAAGTCACTATGAGAACGAAGTTGACCTATATGCTGGCTTTGGCACTGTGCCTGTCGGCTTTCGCTACGGTAGAGACCACCGCCCAGGATTATCAGGCCCCGCCCGTGACCATATCAAAAGAAAGAGTCCGCTCAGGAGGCAAGATTTATTACGCCCACGTTGTCCTGGAGCGTCAGACTTTGTATTCCATAAGTAAAGCTTATGGGGTCACTGTAGAAGAGATCTACGAGGCGAACCCCTACCTCAGCCTTGAGAAAGATGGGCTGAAAAAAGATCAGATCATTCTCATTCCTTATAAAGAGGAAATCGCCCAGCAGATAGTCGCGCAGGCAAATGCCGCAAAGGACCAAGCTGAGCAAGATGCCGCCGCCAGAGATAAGGCCGCACAGGAGAAAGCGGTCCAGGATGCTGCCGCGAAGGAGAAGGCCGCGCGTGAGAAGGCGGCTCAGGAAGCGGCGGCGAAGGAAAAGGCAGCGCGGGAGAAGGCTGCCCAGGAAGACGCGGCAAAGGAAAAGGCGGCCCAAGAGAAAGCTGCCAAGAAGGCGGCGAAAGAAGCCGCTAAAGAAGAAGCAGCTAGAGAGAAGGCCGCGCAGGACGCCGTGGCCAGAGAGAAAGCGGCTCAGGAGAAAGCCGCCAGGGAAGAGGCCGCAAGGGAAAAAGCGGCACAGGATGCGGCCGCCAGAGAGAAAGCGGCTCTAGAGAAGGCCGCGAAGGAAGAGGCCGCAAGGGAAAAGGCGGCACAGGACGCAGCGGCCAGGGAAAAGGCCGCGCAGGAGAAAGCCGCGCAAGATGCCGCCGCCAGAGAGAAGGCGGCACAAGAGAAAGCAGCAAAGGAAGCCGCGGCCAAGGAGAAGGCTGAACTGGAAAAGGCCGCCAAGGAAGAGGAGGCGAAAAAAGCCGCGGCGAAACAAACCGAGGATGGATATTTCATCCATAAAGTCAAATGGTACGACGATCTTGATGGCATCGCCAAGAAATATGGAGTGTCTAAGGAATCAATTAAGAATATCAACCGGATGACCTCTGACAGAATCACCCGCAAGCAAGACCTTAAGATTCCCCTTGATCCTGTCCTATGGGAAGGACGGACAGTCCAAGTCGATGAGCCCACACCCGAGACTAATCCTGATGATACGAGAGTGATCGCGTTCCCGTCAGAGAAAAAAGGCAACGCCGAAGATGAGGAAGGCATTCTTGACGATTTGTTCGTAAGAGAAGGCAACCACGATGTCAACATCTCGATGCTCCTGCCTTTCTCCGCCTCAAAATCAGGTGACAGGACCTCATTCATGGATCTATATTGCGGATCCCTGCTCGCGGCACGTGATCTTGGAAGAGATGGTATCAATCTTGACATCCATACATTCGATGTGGGTGGCGGGAATATGCCCGTAACCTATGACAGGCTGGCTGCCAGTGACTTCACAATCGGGCCTGTTTCAAAGACTGACATTTTGAAGGCCGCTGCCCTGGCTGACGGAGACTCATGGGTCGTGTCTCCCCTAGACATGCAGGTAGAGCCTCTCGCCGACTCTCTGGCAAGAATCATACAGGCTCCGACTCCCACTTCTGTCCAAATCAGGGACATGGTCGAATGGATCAAATCTGACATGGGCCGTGGCGACAAAGTCCTGGTGGTAACTCCTTCTAATCCAGCTTCTGATTATCTGGATATGGTTGAAAGGGAAATGAATAATCTGGGAGTGTCCCATTCCACTACCACTCTCGGATCAATGAGATCCTTGATGACAACCCAAGGGATCAACCGGGTGGTTCTCGCATGCGACTTCACCGAGAGAAGCACAGTATTCCTACTCGAGGTGGTGAGAAACCTCTACATGACCGCCTCATCCAGCAAGACTACCCAGATAGTACTTTACAGCACATCCAGGATCAGGACATACGACCAGATTGATGTGGAGCAGCTTCATAGGCTGAATCTCCATGCCTGCGTCACTTATTTTGTGGACTACAATTCACAGGCAGTCAAGGACTTCCTCCTCCAATACAGGGCGCTTTACAACGCCGAGCCTAGTCGCTCGGCCTATTCAGGCTACGATCTCATGAAGTACTTCTCGACTTTGGCCAACAAATATGGGAAAAGATGGCCCAGGGCGTTACACAGGGCCGATTACTCAGGACTACAATCAGATTTCAAATTGGAGAGAACTTCTACCGGAAGTTACATCAACAAGGCTGTCCGCAGGGTGGTTTACAATCCAGATTTCTCAATCAGCCTGGTCAGATAGCAACGCCTTCGCGTTGCCGACAGCCGCTTCCGTAACCCTGCTGCCAGATAGCATCCGGGCGATTTCCATAATTCTGTCCTCCCCTGACACAGGGCGGATAGTGGTGACGGCTTCGTTGCCCTCAAAAGATTTCTCGACAAGATAATGGGCGGTACCTTTTGCTGCCACCTGGGGCAGGTGGGTGATAGCGAAAACCTGCATATCTTTGCCCATGGAACAAATCATCTGCCCCATCTTGTCCGCCACACTTCCTGAGACACCGGAATCAATCTCGTCGAAGATCAATGTGGGCATATTCTCGAAACGGGCCATCATGGCCTTCAAGGAAAGCATCAGCCTGGATAGTTCACCTCCAGAGGCGCATTTCGCCACCTCAACCGGACGTGAACCGGATGCTGAAAAGAGAAAATGGACAGCATCTGTTCCGGACGGACCAGCCGGAGCGTCAACCAACTCGACTTCGAAAACGGCTCTTTCCAACTCAAGTGACTTCAAGGAATCCAGGATAGAGTCGGCAAAGCGATCCTTCGAGGCAGCTCTGGACGCATGAAGACGGGCACATATATCCGCGAACCTGGACTTTCCTTTCTGGACCTCCGCGGTAATAGTCTCAACCTTGCTTCTTAATTCTTCCGAATCGGAAAGAGACCCTGACAGGCTATCCCTCTGAGCGATAAGCTCCTCAACCGTTGATGCAGAATATCTCTTCAGCAGATCAAATATGAGAGACATCCTGGCCTCAACCGCCTCGAGCCTATCCTGAGAGACCTCGGTCCTTGAATTGATCAGTGACACCTCCTCGAGGATGTCATTCAACTCGATCCTCGCGGATTCCACCCTATCAGCCAGTGACAGCGCCTCAGGAACATATTTCCCGGCCTTCTCAAGCAGTTTTCTGGTCTCTTTCAAGGAAGATGTGTCAAGAAGTCCCTCAACCTCAGAGAAAGACTCTTTGATAGACTCGGAATTGGCGAGTACGCTTTGTTCCTCCTCGAGAGCCTCGATCTCACCTGACTTCAAATTGGCATCGTCCAACCGTTTCCACCTGGATTGGATGTAATCCCTTTCCTCTTCGATACGGGATAGCTCACGCGACACTTCCGAAAGCTCCCGCTCCAGAGCCCTGAGATGGGCGAAACTGGATGAGCAACTGGAAAGCGACGATTCATTCCCGGCGAAATGATCCAACATCAATAATTGGAAAGACTTATCAGACAACATAAGTGTCTGGTGCTGGGAATGGATGTCCACAAGTCGGGAAGATATCCCCTGGAGAACCTGCAAGCTCACCGGAGAATCATTCACAAAAGAGCGGGAACGCCCCGAAGACGACACGACACGGCGGATGGTCAACTCCTCTGACCCATCATCCAAGTCATTGTCACGCAACAGTTTCCAAGTAATAGTATCGGATTCAGGAACCTCAAATACAGCTTCGACCACACAATTGTCCGCTCCGGAACCAATGACAGAAGCGTCAGCCTTGGATCCCAAAAGGAGCGACAAGGCTCCCAGCAGGATAGACTTTCCAGCCCCGGTCTGTCCCGTAATAATGACAAGACCCTCCGGAAAGTCAACATCCAGAGAGTCTATCAGAACGTAATTCTTAATCTGAAGGGACTTGAGCATGGTCTCGAACCAACGCTACCTATCGCCTTCTTCCTTACCGGCCATCCTGTAATAAAGCTCACCATCCTCAAACTCGGTGATGGCGATAAGATCCGGCTTGGGGAGTTTCTCGTAATACTTGGAGATCTCAATCTGCTCCCTATTCTCGAACACCTCATCCATGGTGTCCCTGTCTGTACGGAAATCCTCGAGTTTCTTGGCAAGTTCTTTCTTCTCAGCCAGCGAGATCTGGTTCGCCCTCTTGGAAAGAATGACAACAGTCTCATAAATGTTGCCGGTAGGCTCGGCGAGATACTTCACATCCCTTGTGATAGTGTTTGTAGGGGTTTTCTTCTTAATATCCATTTCAAATAATTATATCTTCCAAATAATTTACTACTCCTCAGTCTCGGATTGTTTCAATAATTTTTTTCTCTCTTTCTCGAAATCCTTAGCCTTGGCATCGAGGTCCTCATCAGTACCCGAATAACGGCCGAGAGCCTTCTGCGCGCGCTTGTACAGGACGTCGAGTTCTTTGCGATAAGGAGACTCAGGGATCTCACCGATGAAGTTGTAGTAGTCATCCACGAAAGTGAGGTAACGCTCCCTCTGCTTGGACTCGATACTCAGATGAGCGAAATTATAAGATGACATCGCTATATAATAGAGGATATCTTCCCTATAGATATTATCAGCATCATCTTTTAGGATATTCCGGAAAGCGACCCTGGAAGCCCTGTAATCCTCCTGCTTGTAGTAAAGCTTCGCGTTGTCATAAGCTTTCTTGTCCAGACGATCGTTGAGTTCTTTCATCATCCTGTCGCAAGTTGAGCGATGGGTGCTTCTAGGATTATCTATAATATACTGCGAGATCACATTCAAAGCGGCGTAGGTGGGCTTCTGGTCAAGCTCCGACCTCATGGTGGACCTGTAGAGGCAATCTATACGCAAGAACGCGGCCTCATCAGCGAAGGGGCTCCTAGGAAAACTCGTGAGGAACTTGGCGAAGTTCGTCTCCGCGGTGTAATAATCCTTGTAACGGTAATTGCTCATTCCCCAATAGAACTGGACAGTGTCGTCCTTGGAAGTACCTGAGGTCTGGACCGCAAGGCTCTCAAACAAGCGGGAAGCCTTGTTGTATTTACCGTGATTAAAGAAATCGAAAGCGGCCGCATACTTCTGGTCCACATCGTTGCTGCTCAGCAAGGCGTCATATTCCGACTTGCAAGAACCCAGCAAGCCGGTTAAGGCCAGAACCACAACCGCGACTTTAGATATAGTCTTAGACATGCGCATAACTAATTCGACATAAGGAATTTCTCCACTTCCAAAGCGGCCTTGCAACCAGACGCCGCGGCCGTTATGGCCTGCCTGAAGCTCGGATCCTGGACATCTCCGGCGGAAAACACACCCTCGACGTTTGTCCTGGTGGACTTGCCGTCAGTGATGATGTATCCGTTCTCGTCCGTGTTTATATATTCCTTGAACACATCAGAGTTGGGATGATGGCCTATGGCGAGGAAAAACCCGTCGACCTTGATATCAAAAACCTTACCATCTTTCCTAACCAGACGGACACCTGTGACACCGGAATCATCTCCAAGGACTTCCTGTGTCTGGCAATTCCATAGGATCTCGATGTTAGGAGTGTTCTTGACCTTTTCCTGCATCGCCAGAGAGGCCCTGAACACATCCCTACGGACGATCATATAGACCTTATTGCAGATATTCGCGAGATAAGTCGCCTCCTCGCAAGCGGTGTCTCCACCTCCTACAACCGCGACATCCTTCTTCCTGTAAAAGAACCCGTCGCAAGTGGCGCAAGCGCTCACGCCCATGCCCCTGAACTTCCTCTCGGAAGGCAGGCCGAGATATTTGGCGGCGGCTCCGGTGGCAATGATCACAGCCTGTGCCTCAATCTCAGTCTCACCGTCAACCATCAGGCGGAAAGGCCTCCGCGAAAAGTCCACCGAGGTTATGGCACCCCTGCGGATGTCCGCGCCAAAACGGGTCGCCTGAGCTCTCATGTCACTCATAAGTTGGTTAGCGTCAACGCCTCCCGGGAAACCGGGAAAATTCTCGACGACAGTCGTGGTAGTCAGCTGGCCACCAGGCTCCATACCCTCATAAAGAACGGGGTTCAATCCCGCCCTTGAGGCATATATCGCTGCCGTGTACCCGGCGGGACCGCCTCCTATGATAAGACATTTGATGTTCTCCATGTGTTCAAATAATATAATATCTTGCGAAGATACGCATAAATTTCCTTACTCCGACTCTTGTCGGTCAAAGGCTTTCACAATCTTTGTGACGAGAGGGTGGCGGACGATATCCTCATTTGTGAAGAATATGGTCTCAATGCCCTTGATTCCTTTAAGGAGATTAATCCCTCGCACAAGGCCGGAGTCCTCCTTTTTGGGCAGGTCCACCTGAGTGGCGTCGCCAGTCACTATGAACTTGGCGTTCACACCCATCCTGGTCAGAAACATCTTCAGCTGGGACATATTAGTGTTCTGCGCCTCGTCAAGGATCACGCACGCGCGGTCAAGAGTACGGCCACGCATATATGCCAAAGGAGCTATCTGGATTGTCCCTTCCGCCATGAAATCCTGCAACCTCTTCGGAGGAATCATATCTCCGAGAGCGTCATAGAGAGGTTGGAGATACGGATCCAGCTTGTCCTTCAAGTCTCCGGGGAGGAAACCCAGCCTCTCCCCTGCCTCAACGGCGGGACGGGTCAGGATAATCCTCTTTATCTCCCTGTTTTTCAGTGCCCTGACAGCCAAAGCGATAGCCACATAAGTCTTACCGGTACCGGCGGGTCCGACAGCGAAGACGAGGTCATTATTGAAATATGCCTTGACCATCTTCTTCTGGTTCTCGTTGCGAGCCTTTATCGGCTTTCCGTCAGTAGTATGGACGATAATCGCGTCGCCTGAGGACCTGAAGCGCTCAGGGGAACTTTTCTCCCCATCGAATATATCCTCGACATCGAACACAGTCAGGTTCAGCTTATGGTGACGCCTCTGGACAAGCTCGGCGAACTTCTGGTCGAACTCCTTAATGTCCTCTTCCTTTCCTTCCAGGTGGATCTCATTGCCCCTGGCCACAGCTTTAAGTCCTGGGAAATAGGTTATGAATTCCTCAAGTATCCGGTTACCAACACCGAATATCTCGACAGGATCCACAGCCTCCAATGTTATGGTTTTCTTCATTAAATAATTATTAGTCAACAATATGAGTGGCAGCCTTGACTCTCTCATAGGAACGGATCATATTGTCGTAATCCGCCTTGTTATTCCATAGCGAGCGCTTGCTGATGAAATCCCTGACAGGGATAGTGGCATAACTGTCAGTCAAAGTGCCCGGACGAGTGCACCAAGTGAATATGAACTTCGGCTTGAGAAGGCGCTTGTTCCCGTCCTCATCCGTCACTATCATAAGTTTAGTTATCAGCCCAACCTGGGTGTTCGTGGCGCTCATGTTGGACACTATATTACCCAAAGAATAGATGACAGGCGCCGCTTTGGGACGGCTACCGGACATGGACGCTACCCGCTCCCAGTCCTGGACGACATGGGGATGCGCCCCGACAACAGCGTCACAACCTTGCTCAACAAGCCAATCCGCAAGTTTCTCCTGGGACGAGGAATGGTTCAAAGCATATTCAGTCCCCCAATGCGGCAGTGCGATCACGAACTCGGCTCCAGCTTCCCTTGCCCTGCGGATAGCGTCCGCGATCTCTGTCTTATCCGTCCGGTGAACTTTCGGGAAACCGCTGTCTATCTTAAGGTTAGTCCCATAAGTGAAGTTGACGAGGGCGACCCGGGTCCCCCTCACTGCCATAATCAGAGGGAAACGCTTGAGATCATCCTCCGGGGAATCGGAACATCCTGTATGCTTGACCAGTCCCTCTTCTTCCATCTGTGAATAGCGCCCCAAAGTCCTCTCGATTCCCGCTTTACCTTTGTCCAGGATATGGTTGTTGGCCGTCAGGAACACATCAACTCCGCAGGATGCGACATAGTCCTCATATCCATCCGGAGCCGAGAAGCAAGGGTATCCCGAATATGGTTGCCCTGCCAAAGTGAATTCCATATTGGCTATGGCCAGGTCAGACCCCGAGACCATATACTTAATATGTTCCAGATAAGTTGAGAAATCATAGCCCCCATCCGCTCTCTTGGCGTTTGTTATCTGGTCAGTGTGCATCATCACATCTCCCATCACGAGGATGGTGGCGGTATCAGGAAGATGGCGAAGCGGCCGTGCCGGTGGGATGGTCACGGTTATCTGGGCTCCGGCCAAGACCGGAATAGCGATAAAAAGGGCGAAAGTCAAAAATCTCCGCATGCACAAAGATAAATATTATTCAGAAATTCTTGTTAAGAAAGAATTTTTTGTATCTTTGCAACCTCTAACACGGTGCGATTAGTTCAGTTGGTAGAGCACCAGATTGTGGTTCTGGGTGTCGTGGGTTCGAGCCCCACATCGCACCCCAAAGCAAAAAGCCTCCCGCAAAGGAGGCTTTTTGCTTTGGGGCGCGACGCCGCCTTCGGCAGCCGCACCCTACTATCCCCCTGCACCCCCAGGGGACATTCTTTTTTACAAACCGAAAGCAGGGTGACAGCCCTCCTGGCACACTGTAGGGCATATTTGCGTGGCGAGCCACGACCAACGGTGAAGTGCACCCCAAAAGTTGGACATAAAAAGAACAATTATGTCCAAAGAAATCATCCATTCATTTGATGAGAAGATACAGGCAGTGAACCTGTATAA
>CACZZF010000008.1 GCA_902785575.1 uncultured Bacteroidia bacterium
CACGCGTTGCCCGTACGGGGGTGTCACCCTCTGCGCCGGAGTTTTCCAAACTCCTTCCGGTTCCTGCGGTCGGTATTCGTGAACGGTCCTACAACCCCGACGTGTCCTCGAACACGACGGTTTAGGCTCTTCCCTCTTCGCTCGCCACTACTGGGGGAATCGATCGTTTCTTTCTTCTCCTCCGGGTACTAAGATGTTTCAGTTCCCCGGGTTCGCCCCGTCTATAACGACGGTCCCAGGCCTTCAGCCTGGGGGGTTGCCCCATTCGGACACACCCGGATCACTCCCTGTTTGCGGGTCCCCGGGCATTTTCGCAGCTTACCGCGTCCTTCATCGCCTGCCGAAGCCAAGGCATCCTCCGTACGCCCTTGCTTCTCTTTCTCTCTAAGTGAATCATCTCTGATTCGTGAAATTGTCAACTTATATCGTGAAATTGTCAACTTATACTTAATTACTATACTAGTTGCTGATTTCGTTTCGTTATCACTTTACCTCGTTGTGATCTCTCAGTATTGTCAATGATCTGTCGCTTTTTTCAAAGCGGGCTGCAAAGATACGCACTTTTTTTATTCTGGCAAATTTTTTTGAAAAAATTTATTTCATTATCTTTATAAGACCATTAGAGACCAATAATAAATAATATATGGAAGAAAAACACAACGCATTACCGGAGAATGCCCAAAGGGAACTCGCCCCAGGTGAGGAATATCATCCCCTGCTTAGCCCCGAGAGAAACTGGGCTGAGGTCACGCCTTATTCTGTGGCCATAGGTCTGTTGATGGTGATAATCTTTTCAGCAGCAGCGGCTTATCTCGGTCTTAGGGTCGGACAGGTATTCGAGGCCGCCATCCCTATAGCCATAATCGCGGTAGGTCTCACCAGCGCATTGGGCAAGAAAGAAGGATTGGGTCAGAATGTCATCATCCAGTCAATCGGAGGCTGTTCCGGCGCCGTAGTGGCCGGCGCTATATTCACTCTTCCCGCGATCTACATCCTTGGAGTGGAAGTCAATTTCACGCAGATGTTCCTCTCCTCCCTTCTCGGCGGTGTTTTAGGAATATTGTTCCTGATTCCTTTCCGGAAATATTTCGTCAAGGAGATGCATGGAAAATATCCCTTCCCTGAGGCCACGGCAACAACCCAAATCCTTGTCAGTGGCGAGGGCGGAAAGGGAGCCGGAACTCTCCTTGTCAGTGGTCTGATCGGTGGCCTTTATGATTTCCTGGTCAGCACATTCGGCACCTGGTCCGACACTATCAGCACGACCGTGATGGGAATCGGACGCACAGTTGCCGACAAGGCCAAGGTTCTCCTTAAGATCAACACCAGCGCCGCAGTCCTTGGCCTAGGTTATATAATTGGTCTAAAATACGCTTTCGTGATTTGCTGCGGCAGCCTCCTGGTGTGGCTGGTCATCATCCCGCTAATGAATATTATCTGGGGTGGCCAGGTGATTGACCTGATGAACACCGGAGTCACAATGACTATCGGTGAGATGTCGCCAGACCAGATATTCAAGGACTACGCCCGCCATATCGGCATCGGCGGCATCGCCACGGCAGGAATCATAGGTATCATCAAGTCTTTTGGAGTGATCAAGTCAGCTGTTGGATTGGCAGTCAGGGAGTTCCGCGGATCCGCGGTCCCTTCGACCCCTTCGACAGGCTCAGGGACCGAAAGGACCGGGAAGGAACTACGGACCCAGGAAGACCTTCCGATGAAAACCATCGTTTTCGGGATTGTGATCGCCCTTCTGGCAATATTCGCTTTCTTCGCTTTTGGAGGTGTCGTCAATAACATCTGGCAAGCGATTGTCGGCCTGCTAATCGTTGGAATAATATCATTCCTTTTCACCACAGTGGCAGCCAACGCCATAGCCATTGTCGGTACCAACCCGGTAAGTGGAATGACCCTGATGACCCTGATTATCGCTTCGCTGATCCTTGTGGCCGTTGGACTGAAGGGCAATGCCGGAATGGCCGCCGCCCTGATAATCGGTGGTGTGGTCTGCACAGCTCTCTCGGTCGCCGGATCATTTATCACTGATCTCAAGATCGGTTATTGGATCGGCTCAACTCCTAAGAAGCAGGAAGCCTGGAAGTTCGCTGGAGTCGCTGTCGCCGCCGCAACTGTCTGTGGAGTCATGCTGGTCCTCAACAAGACCTACGGTTTCGTGGGTGACCAGGCACTTGTGGCCCCTCAGGCCAACGCGATGGCCGCTGTGATCCAGCCGATGATGAACGGCGGAGGCGCTCCTTGGCTCCTCTATGGCATCGGTGCCGTAATCGCCATCTTGCTGACGGTGTTCAAGGTTCCCGCCCTGGCTTTCGCCCTCGGTATGTTCATTCCGATCGACCTCAACCTTCCGCTGCTGGTCGGAGGAGCTATTTCCTGGTACGTCAGCACCAGGACCAAAGACAAGAAAGTCAATGAGGCCAGAATGAACAAGGGCACTCTGATAGCTTCCGGTTTCATCGCCGGTGGCGCCCTGATGGGTGTGGTGAGCGCCCTTCTCAAATTCTTCAATGTGGACTGGTTCCTCTCCGCCTGGCACAGCGCCTACGGTGAGGCGATAGCGATAGTGCCCTTCCTCGCGCTCATCGCCTATATGATCATATCATCAATGAAAACCAAAGAGTAATGGAAAAGATTCTTGACAGATTCCTAAGGTACATATCGGTCGACACCCAAAGCGACGAGAACTCTGAAAGCCAACCTTCAACAGCCAAACAGTTGAACCTTCTATCTATGCTCCGGGATGAGCTCCAGACCATGGGCCTGGAGGCCACCCTTGACGAGTATGGTTATGTTATGGCCACAATCCCATCCAACATCAGCCAGAAGGTCCCGAAGATCGGTTTCATAGCCCATGTGGACACAGCCCCCGATGCATCGGGAGCGAATATCAAACCGCAGATTATCAAGAACTATGATGGTGGCGAGATAGAGCTCAAAGGGGTTCCCGGACTCGCCCTGAAACCCTCCGAGTTCCCCGAGATGCTCCACTACATCGGCCAGACCCTAATCACAACTGACGGCACGACTCTCCTGGGAGCCGACGATAAGGGAGGCGTGGCAGAAATCATGGACGCGGTACAGTTTATCGTGGAACATCCTGATTTCAAGCATGGTGAGATCAAGATCGGGTTCACTCCGGACGAGGAGATAGGCCGAGGTGTGGTCAAGTTTGACGTTCCCCGTTTCGGGGCCGATTACGCCTACACCATGGACGGAGGAGAGATCGGCGAGCTTGAGTTCGAGAACTTCAACGCCGCCTCGGCCAAGATCCATATCCAGGGCCGTAATGTCCACCCAGGTTATTCAAAAGGCAAGATGAAGAATGCCATCCTGATCGGAACGGAGATGAATTCGCTCCTTCCGGTAGAGCAGAGGCCTGAATATACAGAAGGCTATGAGGGATTCTTCCATCTCATCGCTTTCAACGGATCGGTAGAGGAAGCGGACCTGACTTACATCATCCGCGACCACGACAGGACCATTTTTGAGCATAGGAAGGACACAATCGTCAAATGCTGCGAGTTTATAAACATGAAATACGGCGAAGGCACCGCCACCCCTGTGGTTAAGGACCAGTACTACAACATGAGAGAGCAGGTCGAGCCTCATTATCATGTTGTTGAGAAGGCGGTCAAAGCTATGGAGATGGCCGGAATCAAACCGAAGATCCAGCCTATCCGCGGAGGGACCGACGGCGCCAACCTGAGTTTCAAGGGTCTCCCTTGCCCTAATATATTCGCAGGGGGACTGAACTTCCACGGAAAAATGGAATTCGTCCCCCTGGAATCGATGGAGAAGGCGTCAGAGGTGATTCTGAATATTATCACTCTCTACGCCGGCGAGTGATCTTATTTGATCACGCCGAGCTCTTTACCCACCTTGATAAAGGCAGCGATGGCTTTGTCAAGGTGTTCTTTTTTGTGGGCCGCGGAGAGTTGGACACGGATCCTGGCCTGCCCCTTCGGAACTACAGGATAATAGAAGCCGGTCACGAATATTCCTTCCTCAGCCATCTTAGCGGCGAACTTCTGTGACAACGGAGCGTCATAAAGCATAACGGCGCAAATGGCGCTCTGGGTCGGTTTGATGTCGAATCCGGCGGCTATCATCGCGTCACGGAAGTACTTGACATTCTCCTGCTGACGGTCGTGGAGCTCATTGCTCTCGCTCAGCATCTTGAACATCTCGATGCCTGCGGCGACAATCATCGGAGGAAGTGAATTGGAGAAGAGATACGGCCTTGAGCGCTGGCGAAGCATGTCGATAATCTCCTTGCGTCCAGTCGTGAATCCACCCACAGTGCCGCCGAAAGCCTTTCCGAGGGTACCGGTGAAAATGTCAATACGTCCATAGCAGTCGAACTGCTCGGCTACTCCACGACCGGTCTTTCCGACAACACCAGCTGAATGGCTCTCATCGACCATCACAAGCGCATCATATTTCTCGGCGAGTTCGCAAATCTTGTCCATCGGGGCGACGTTGCCGTCCATCGAAAACACACCGTCAGTGCAGATGATGCGGAACCTCTGTGCCTGGGCCTCTTTGAGGCAACGCTCCAGGTCTTCCATGTCGGCGTTCGCATAACGATAACGGACGGCTTTGCAGAGACGCACACCGTCGATGATGGAAGCATGGTTGAGCGAGTCGGAGATGATAGCGTCTTCAGCGGTCAACAACGGCTCGAAGACTCCGCCGTTGGCGTCGAAACATGAGGCGTAAAGGATGGTGTCCTCAGTCTTGAAGAATTTCGAGATGGCTTCCTCAAGCTCCTTGTGGAGGTCCTGAGTGCCACAGATGAAGCGCACGGAGCTCATTCCAAAGCCCCTCTCGTCCATCGCCTTCTTGGCGGCCTCGATAAGTCTCGGGGAATCAGCCAGGCCCAGATAGTTATTGGCGCAGAAGTTAAGCGCCTTGCTGCCGTCCTGGAGAGTAATCTCGGCGGATTGGGCAGAAGCGATGTTCCTTTCGTTTTTGTACAGGCCGGCTTCCTGGATGGAGGCGAGCTCTGCTTTCAAATGATCTTGAAATTTGCCGTACATGGTTATAAATGTTAAATTAGTTTCGTGTTTACGTGAAATTAATGTAAATTTGCGATGCTAATTTAGCGATTTATTCATTAAAGACAATGAAAAATGTACTTGTGATCGGGTCAACCGGACAGATAGGCTCCGAGCTGACAATGAAAATCAGGAAACTGATCCCTGAAGGTAATGTTGTTGCCGGGTATATCAAGGGTGCTGAGCCTAAAGGAATCCTCCTCGAAAGCGGTCCTGCCGCTGAAGCGGATGTCTGTAATGGTGAGCAACTTCTGGAGATCGTCAAGAAGTACAAGATTGACACGATCTACAATCTTGCCGCCCTCCTTTCAGCTGTCGCCGAGAAGAAACCCCAACTGGCCTGGCACATCCAGATTGATGGTCTGATGAATATCCTCGAGATCGCGAGGGATAACGGTTGCGCGGTCTTCACGCCATCCTCCATCGGATCTTTCGGACCCGAGACCCCACGCAAGAACACCCCCCAGGACACGATTCAGAGGCCCCGTTCCATGTACGGCTGCACAAAGGTAGCCACCGAGTTGCTGAGCGACTACTATTTCCATAAATACGGGGTTGACACCCGTTCGGTCCGTTTCCCGGGACTGATCTCGAATGTGACACTTCCCGGTGGCGGAACCACCGACTACGCTGTCGAGATTTATTATGCCGCGGTAAAGGGAGAGGAGTTCGTCTGCCCTATAGCCCCCGGTACTTTCATGGATATGATGTACATGCCTGACGCCCTAAAGGCCGCGGTCGACATCATGAACGCTGACCCTTCAAGGCTTGTCCACCGCAATTCCTTCAATATCGCTTCGATGAGCTTTGACCCTGAGATTCTCAAGGCCAAGATCACCGAGCATATTCCCGGATTCAAGATGCGTTACGAGGTTGATCCTGTCCGCCAGGCGATCGCCGACTCATGGCCGGACAAGATGGACGACAGCTGCGCCCGCGAGGAGTGGGACTGGACTCCGTCCTACGACCTCGAGGGCATGACTGTCGACATGATTGACGCTCTGAAGAAAAAGCTCCTTTAATCGTACCAGAGCATCGAGGCGGGGAGTTGCTCCACCTCTATGCCAGGACCGATAAGGCCGACTTCCACGTTCTCGCCACCATAGTTCTCGAAATAAGGGATCTCAAGGCGATGGAAGCCGGCTTTAAGCTCTAACCACGCCTCCGCATATCCGCCTCCATCCCTATCCAAGTCGAACAATAGTTTCCCGTCAAGAAACAGTTTCGAACCGTCATCAGAAGCAAGTGACAACTGGTACAGGCCAGTCTTCTCTATCTTCATCAAAGTGTTGAAATTGAAGCCGAAATGGTCTTCCTGGCGTTTGGCCGAAGTCGAGAAGAACGGGATGGTTCCTTGAGCCACGACAGGGCTAGCCAAAGCTTCCCCGACACTCATGAACGGGCCTTCATGGTAGGTGTAGCGTATTCCATGCCCCCTAGGGGTGGCTTCGACAGCCTCGAAACTGGCGGAGGCTTCAGGAGTCTCAGGAGCCTTATAATACGTGGGGTCGAAGGGCTCGCATTTGACCCCATTGTCAGGAGTGAAGTCTACTCCCAACAGATCAGCTATAGTGGCCGCCACCTGCTTCGTATAGAACGGACCATTATCGGAAGTCTCACCAAGAGCGGGAATGCCTTTCCCAAGAGCCATTACCCAAGTCTGGTTCGCTCCCCTGACATCAGCGCCATGGGAAGTGAACTTCTCACCACGGCCACGGCCATGGTCAGTAGTCAGCAGGTAGGTAGTCTTACCCCTATAGAATGGATCCGCCTCACAGGTCTCGATGATATCCTTAATAAACGAGTCGGTGTGGGTCACAATGTGGAGATATTTGTCATACTGGCCGCCATGGCCCCACTCATCGGTCTCGCCGAAAGAGATGAAGAAAAGCTTCGGATGGTCGTTTCGGATGGTCTCGATCGCATATGCGTATGTCATACCATCGGGGCGCTCGTCACCACCCTTACCCCAGATGCTCTCCTGAAGGAGATCCAAAGCCTTTAAGGTCGGGCTGGGATCAGGCGACACATTTGGCTCAAATGCTGTGCTCCCGGGGAAGCCGCCTTTGTCATTGTTGACCGCGAAACGGATTGACGACCAGGAACCGTAGACCATCACATGTCCTTTATACCTTGGATCTTGGTTGACCACCTCCATTACACTCGTATTGGGATTAGGCACGGGGTCATTGCTTTCAACCCTCTCGTCATCCGCCCATCCGCAGAACATCTCACTGTAGCCGGGGTATGAAAACGACTTGTTGTTAGACACCTGCATCAGGCTATTCTTATAACGGTTGCCAAGGAGATACCCGTGAGATGCTATATGACTCCAGGTGTATGGCATCAAAACCTGGCGACGGGCCTCCGGGGTCGCTCTCCAATACTCGGCTCGCAAAGCATCAGGGTCACGAGAAAAGCTGGGATCAGAAATAAGCAAAGAGTCAGCTCCGGTGAATACCTCCTGCCAGCGCAATCCATCAAACGTTATCACAATCACCTTCGGGTCTTTGTCGACCTTGGCGCACGAAACAAGGAGGGCACAAATGCCCAATGACAACAATAGTATTTTCTTCATAATCAGGGGTTAACTAATCGTAATAAAGCATCGAGGCGGGAATCTTGTCATAACCCAACCCATTTCCAGACAGGCCGATCTCAAGATCCTGTCCCTCAGTGTCGTCGAAATAAAGGACACGGAGACGGTGAAAACCAGCGTCAATGGCCGCGGCGACCTCGACGATATTGACACTGTGGCTGCCATCATTATCGATGATCAGTTGTCCATCAAGATACACCTTCGTTCCGTCGTCTGACGCGACAGAAATCGTATAACGACCCGGAGCGGGAATCTTCAAGAGGGTGTTGTACTCGTAACCGAAATGATCCGCCGCCTTCGCTCCATCAATAGAGAAGTCAGCCATCACTCCGCTATCCAGGACCTTCGCCTTGGCCAACTCATCGACACTCAGGAACGGGCCCTCGAAGTACTTGTAACGCACTCCTGAGCCCTTAGGAACAGCCTTAATCTCATGGAAATAACCGATATCCTTTATTCCCAGGTCCTCCGGGATAGGCTCACCTTTGTATTCGGGATCCACTGGAGGTTGCTTTTCTCCATTGCTCGGAGTAAAGTCAATACCGAGGATTTCGGCGATAGTGGCAGCGAACTGCTTGGTGTAGAAGGGGCCGTTGCCGGAAGTCTCTCCAAGACGCTTCGCACCTTTTCCGAACATCATCATCCAGGTGTTCTCAGAGCCCTTGGTGCCGGTGCTGTGGCTTGTGAAAGCGCCCTTGTTCCCCCTGCCATGATCAGTTGTCATCAAGTAGGTGGTTTTCCCTTTGTAGAACGGATCGCTCTCGCAATATTCCACTATTCTGCGGATCATCTCATCCGTATTATGGGCGGCGTCAAGATAGAAATCATACTTATCGGCATGAGCCCACTCATCCGTGTCTCCAAACCCGATGAAGATCACTTTAGGATGGTCTTTCTTGATAGTCTCCAGGGCATAGGCATAGGTAAAAGCGTCAAAACGCTCTTCTCCCCAGTAATGAGGCATCACATCCTGCATATCGTTTATCAGTTCCAGCGCCGGAGTCTTGGAAGAGGCGATGTCCGGCTCATAGGCCGCGCTTCCAGGGAAACCTCCCCTCTCGTTGTTGACAGCGTAGCGGATTGATTCCCAGGAGGCATATACCATCACAGAACCCTTATAACGAGGATCGGCATTGGCCACCTCGAGGACACTCACATTGGGATTCGGAACAGGATTATTGCTGTTCACCCTTTCGTCATCAGCCCAGCCGCAGAACATCTCGCTATAGCCCGGGTAAGAGAAACTCATGCCGTTCGAAACCTGGAACTGACTACCTTTCAAGCGATTACCAAGCATGTAACCATTGGACTCCACATAACTCCAAGTAAAGGGCATAAGAGCCTGGCGACGCTCCTCAGGAGTCGCCCTCCAATACTTGGCCTTGAGAGCCTGAGGATTGTCAACATACTTGGGATTACCCACCAAACTGGAATCGGCTCCAGTAAAAACCTCCTGCCAGCGCAACCCGTCATAGGTCATGATCACCAATCTCGGATCATTATCACCGCATGATGAAATGATAGCGGCAAGCGCAAGCAAAAATGGGAAAAAAACTTTTTTCATGATATACTTAAACAGTAATTGTGTCAGCGAATTCACCCGGGGTCATCCCGGTGAGCTTCTTGAAACTTCTGGCTATTATCTTGTAGTCCACATTAAGCATGTCCGCGGCCGCGAGAGGAGGGTTGCCGTTGACTATCAAGTCTTTCATCTTCTCGACGCGGACTTTTATGATATACTGGTAGATAGAAGTGCCCATCTCCCTGCGGAAAGTGCTCTCCAGCAAGCGTCTGGACATCGGAACCAGCGCTACGACGTCATCCACGGAGACACGCTCCGTCACATTGTTATTGATGTAATGGAGAATCCTGGAAATGAACGGATTAGGGTGAAGAACCGCATCCGTGGAGCGTCTGGTGGTGACAAATGTCGGCTTCACCGTGATATCCTGAATGGTCTTTACCCTCTGCTCAACAGGCAGGGCAAGAAGCTCATCGATGAACTTGGCTGTGTTGTAACCGGCCTCCTCGGTGTCCTGGTTCAGGGAAGAAAGCTGCGGTGAGCACATCTGGCAAAGGAACTCGTCATTGTCGATTCCAAGCACCATTATGTCATCAGGAATACGCATGTCATCCCGGCCGCTATGCTGCGCGGCTTCGATGATGTAATATGCCCTGTTGTCATCGCAGGTAAGGACCGCGGCCGGTTTCGGAAGATCGCTTAACCATTCCTCCAGTTCCTCAAGATCGTACCACCAAGTGGCGCTGATATCCCGGTTCTCAAATATGGATATCGTCGCGTCTTGCACCCTGGACTGGATCTCGGAGATAAAACTGTCTCTCCTCTCATCAGACCAGACCATCCCCTTTAAACCGAAAAACCCGAAATTGCGGACTCTTTTCTTAATAAGATAATCAGCGCAAATCCTGCCGGAAGCGGCATAGTCACCACTTATATTGCTGATTGTGGAGAACTTCTGCTGATAATCCTGAGCGATCGCTATGATTCCGTGGCGACCGAAAGCGTCCACGTCGTCATCCGGAAGAAACTGGCCGATGATCGCGTCAGCTTTCCAGTCTTCAGCGAACTTGACGACCTCATCCATACGTCCATTATCCCTGAGTGAAAGGGGCATCTTGCAGACCACCCAAGGATCATGGTCATGGGAATAGCGCATAATGCCTTTGAGCAACTTATTCGCATATGATTCGGAAAAATCCGTCATCAAAATGAGCCTGGCCATAATAATCTAAATTAGGTCTATAAAACGGTTTATATACGCAAATATAGTAAAAAACCGAATCAATGCAACAATTTTTATACACCAACCTACCGATTTTGCGAAATCGCTTTTCTGAAACGACCTTCGACATCCGAGAGCAGATATAGACCGTCAGCGTTGGGTTCCAAGCCTTTAAGGCATATCTGATAACGTGCTGGAGGATTGTCCAGTCCAAGCATAGGCATCTCCCTCAAATTGGAAGGCGACTCATAAGTCAGGAACAATTCAGCGTAACGCTTTCCATCCTTACCATCCCAGATGGCGACAACCAGTTTGGAACCGATAGGAGTCTTACGCTCAATGGCTTCCGGAAGCAGATAATCCTCAGACTCCAAAGCGGCCAACACACTGCAGATATTTGAATCGTGACCGCATAGGAAACTGAACTTGCGACCAGGCGTCTCCATCTCGGACAGCATGGTTTCCAAAAGCGGATGAGCCACATTGGTGGCGACAATGGGAGCGGCGAAGAGCACATCTCCGTACCAGTCTTTGATTTCCGCGATCTTGGCCCAAGCGTCGAGGGAAATATCATGGCCGAAAGCGGCCTTCAATTCAGAAGGCTCCTCATAATATTGGAGAACCAAGGCGTCAGAAGCCGAGTTGGCCATCTTGAACCCACCAGTCATAGAAGGCTCCTTATGCTCGTTGAATGTTATCTTCAAGTCGTCCGTACGGAACTTGACAGTGTCATTCGCGGCGGCAGGTGACCGCTTGATATCCAACACGTTCTCTAGCACTCTGAAATTGGGAGCCATCTTTGAGGCGACATCCTCAAGAGTTTTTCCCCCACCCAATCCGATAATCTGACGGATCGCCTCGGAGCGGAACTCATCAGTCACGTTGGTGATCTGCGGGTTGAAAACCGGATCCATAGTGCCAAGAGGATAGTGATGCTCAATCTTCACATTCGCTATCGGCAGCATGCCACTCGAGAAATACTGCGCCGTAGCTATAGTCCTTTGCATCGAGTTGGCATAGAAACGCATCGCACCTTCTGCCGGGACCTCATTCTCAACCATCAGGCCCTCACTTATAAGCCACCTGCGGAAGAACTGTCCCATCCTAGTCTCCAAGGCGCCACCCTTCAAGGATAGTTCTCCTGGGGCGGATGTCCAGTCGAACCATTTATGAGGGGTAATCCTTGAAGTGACAGAACCCTTGCCCGACAAGGGCGAACGGATATTATGGCGACTTAAAGCCACGACCTGGCCCAATGAATATTTCTCCTTGAATGCCTTAGGGCGGTCAGTCCAAGAAGAAGCGGCCGTCTTTGGACTGGACAAATCCGTCCTCTGGATCCGGAACTTGTAGGAATACGTCCCACCGGGCTTGATCTTGTACTGAGGGAGGGCGGTAGGACCGCAACTGCCATTGCCGACACCGTCCATAAAGCAATCCAGATTAAGGACAATATCAGGGCGACGCACCTTGTCCAGATCATGGAAGTACCTGGCTCTGAATATATCCTCGTCTGTAAAATGCTGTGCGGAGAACTCAAAGGAACCAGCGGCGGAGAACCGGACCGCGACCCCGTCCGCGGAAGTGAACGTGACCCATCTCGTGTCAGTCCTCTGACCCATCGTCTGGGTGCGGGCGTATGGCTCCACCATGTCGGAAACTGTTGACCTGTAGGTTCCTAGGAAGGCGGCGTCTTTCCTGTCTCTATAATTCTCCATAGGACCCCGGCCATACCAAGAAACCTCCTCAAAAGATGAATCCAAGAACATGCGGAGCCCCAGCCTATGAAGGTCGAATCCTTCTCCAGGGTGGAAACTGGCGCTTACATCGACATATCCGTCAGGCGAAACTTCATAAGTCACTGAATAAGGCACAACTACCTTTCCCACAGTAGCTTCCATATCCGTATCCACACGTAACACTCCCTCAACCGGGGTGGATTTGAAACTTACAAGCCTGCAAGTTGTGGTCAGCGGGTCATGGAACTGGACCCCAGTAAACCGCGCGGCGTCATTGCTGATGAACCTGTAGCCGTTGAAAAGCGGTTGACCCTGCAAATGAAGAATCTCTTTCCCGTCAAGCTGAAGGCTTTGGAGGGCGCCCTCAAGTTTATCAAATCTCACGGATATCTTGTCATTCGAGGCGCAAAGGAAACGGTTCTCCTCCGTGTAAACCTTTAGAGGAGACACTCCATCTGAGGCCTCTGCCTTCAAGACAACCGGTTCCTCGCGGATCACGAACTCCTCGGACGCGACCACGTGACCGACGTCCGCCCAACGAGCGGCTTCACGTAGGCATACCTCAACCTGCAAGACAACGTCAGCCTCATTATTTGCCAGAACCGCCTTATCCACAGGAAGTTCCACCTGGCAGGATTTCCACGGGGCGGTGTCTGGCAGACCGACTACGCCAGAAGCTACCTCCGCGCCATTGTGAAGGACCTTGTAATGCAGATCCATTTGGGAGAGGTTGTAGGTGGTGTAGCGGTTCTCGAGATTAATCACACACGGGCCCTGAGCCTGTCGAAGGGGTTCCTGAGCTTGTCGAAGGACCGGCCCGGAAATCTTGATGTACTGATAAACCTTCTTGACCTGGAGAAGCTTAGCGGTAACGCGGCGATCCGCTGTGACTATACCGTTGAGACAGAAGTCGTTGTCATTAGGCGCATCTCCGAAGGAGCCTCCAAAATAGATGTTGCCGTTATTCTCGCCGAATCTGGTTATTCCCTGGTCCACCCAGTCCCAGATGCAGGCACCGATCATCCTCTGGGATTTGTTCTCGATATAGTCCCAGTACTCAGCCAAATTGCCGATGGCGTTGCCCATGGCGTGGGCATATTCGCAGAGGAAATAAGGCCTTGCGGCACCGTTCCTGTCAGTTCGCTCCATACCATCCAAAGACGGATACATCTGGGAATCGAAGTCTGCCACACTGTTCATTCCCTCATAGTGGATCGGACGGTCATCCAGCCGACGCACAGCATCCCTTTCCGCCACGATATTCGGGCCACCTCCAGACTCGTTCCCGAGAGACCAGAATATGACAGAAGGATGAAGCCTGTCACGCCTTACCATCCTCTCAGCCCTATCCACAAAAGCACCTTCCCAAGAGGGTGTCCTGGTTATATTGTGGTTCCCATGGCACTCCTGATCCGCCTCATCGACGATGTAAAGGCCATAATAGTCGTACATGGCATACATCTTCGGATCGTTCGGATAGTGGCTTGTACGCACTGTGTTGATGTTGTGGCGCTTCATCAGAAGGACGTCCTTCAGCATTGTCTCGACAGGCACAGCCTTGCCATGAATAGGATCGATGTCGTGACGGTCGGTTCCTTTGAGATAAGTGAGGACTCCGTTGATGTACAACTTGTTATTCTTGAACTCAACCTTTCGGAAACCATGGCGCTGGAAGGTGCATTCAAGGGTATTTCCCTCTTTGTCAAGAAGTTCCATCTTGACAGTATAGAGATAGGGATCCTCGGCAGACCAGAGGTGCGGCTTCTCCACAACAATCCTCGACGCCTCTGTTTTCAGCTCTTTTCCGGATGAGACAGTCTGTAACCCGGACTCCGCTGAACCTATCACCTTTCCGTCCTCGTCCAATAATGTGGTTCTCAACTTCGCGGCCGCTGTCTTTCCATCGTTGCGAAGCAAAGCGGAAGCGTCGAGCGTGGCGGATGTCAAATCCTCATTGAAACCGCTCTTGAGGTCCAGGTCTGACAGATGTATTTTCGGCCGGGCGATAAGATAGACATCCCTATGAATACCCGCCAGGCGGAACATGTCCTGATCCTCCAAGTAACTGCCGTCGCTCCACTTGTAGACTTCCACCGCGACAACATTGCGGCCCTTCACGACATATTTTGTGATGTCAAACTCAGAATCGTTATTGGCTCCCTGGCTATACCCCACCTTCTTGCCATTGACCCAGACATAAAAGGCTGAATACACCCCGTCAAAATGGAGGAATATCTCTTTGCCGGACCAATCGGACGGAAGTGTGAAATCCCTGCGGTATGATCCTGTGGGATTAGGTTCCGTCACTGTCGTGTAGCCACGCTGAGACTGGATGAAAGGAGGATTGTTATAAAAAGGGTATGTGGCATTTGAATATAACGGAGTACCGTAGCCTTGCATCTCCCAGTTAGAAGGAACATCGATCTCATCCCATGAAGATACGCTATACCCAGGAGCCTGGAATCCGACCGGACGGTCTTCGGGATCGGCCACCCAATTGAATTTCCATTTCCCATTTAGGAGCATATACCTTGAAGACTTCGACCGATCCCAGGGCTTAATGTAAGCAGGGTCGGAGATCATCTCCGCGTCTGAGGCGTATGGGATAAAGGTGACATGTCCGGGTAACTTATTGACAGCGAATACCTTCTCATTTTCCCAATCATTCTTCGATGATGTTTTAGGAAGTACGAAGTCAGCTTTGACATCCGACTCACGGATGAACCAGCGCTGAAGACTGCTATTCTCATCCGGAGAGACCTGGACAACCTCATCCTCAGGCATTCCAGGCTTCAAAAGAGCCAATGCTTTGCCGCTGGAAACACTCGTGAGCGAGAATGAGCCGTCTTTCCATGAAGAGATCACCCAATGCTGGTTCGGATTGCTCTTGTCGTCCGGCCACTGTATGACTGGATGTCCATCACCAGCGCCTCCCCCGTCATTATCCAAACCCTGGTATGAATATGCGTTCACGAGAAGGTAGGTGTCACCTCCAAGAGACCTGATCTGCCATGCCTGGCTGGCGCTCCCTTTATTAAGAGCAGCGAGGAACATGTGGGTCTCCGCATCAATACTCTCCTTATTATCAATGACATAACCTTCCGGAGTAGCTATAGTGTACACTTTTCGGGGATCAAACTTCTGAGCGGCGGCGATAAATGTGACCGTCACAAGCGACAACAATAAAACAAGCTTTTTCATTTTCATCGAATAGGAGTGAATAACCTTGAGGCAGGAAGATTGCCATTAAAACCATCAGGAGCGGCAAGATGAATATCCAGCTGTTGTCCTTCGCAATCCTCGAAATACTTGAGAACCAAGCGATGGAACCCCTTTTCCAGATTGACGAAAGCGAATCCGGTCTGAGCCGAATGGGAACCATCGATGTTAATCACCTCAGCCCCGTCAATCTCCAATACAGTGCCGTCATCGCTCACAATCTTGAACTGGTGGATACCATCCTGCACAGCCTTGAACCAGCACTCGAAAACATAGCCGAAATGGTCGTTTTTAGGGTCAGTGTCAATATTAATCCAAGGCATCAATCCCTTTTCCGTCACCTTTCCCTTTCTGAGCATCTCGGAAGTGGACATAAACGATCCCTCATACTTCTTGAAAGAGACTCCTTGGGTGGTATAGCTCACTTCGGTGGCGGGAAACACAAGAGACTTCTTCATAGCCTCCGAAAGATTGTCGTATTTCTCCAGCAATCTTGTGGCGGACATAACACCTCCGGACCACTCGCCCTCCGCCATACGGTCAATTCCCTCTCTTTCAATCACTTTCCTGACTATTACATCCGCTCCTTCCTGTAAGCCGATAACGGGATTCTTCTCCATAAGCAGGAAACAAAGCGGCATTTCAGCAGTCTCGACCCTGTCATACAGAGCCTGGTCAGATGCCACAGCTTCCTTTGCCGCGGCGAATATCTGCCGGCCCTTGGAAATGAACTCGTCGGTGTACATCGGGTCAGATGCATCGATATAGCAGTCGGAGTGGATCCCCGGCCTGCGGAGTACGCTATCTTCCAACTCGAGATATTCCCGGATAAAGGGTCCGGCGGCACCATAATAACCATCAGTAAAGTCATTTATCAAGGCATCAACGTCAGCGTCCGGATTCCACATAAGTTTGGCGAGCAGCCAGGAGCGCATCTCCCTCAACTCACATGAAACCGTCTGGTAATCACCTTCTTCCAATATTCCAATGGCGTTGTTGTCACGGAAGTCCTTGATATGCGAAGCCATCGTCTTCCAGTTGGCGACAGGAAGGCAATACTGGGCGAAATCAGTCACATAGTCCCAGATGTAAAGATGCGGAGCGATAGCGGACCAATCCCGCAAGTCCTTGAGGAAGTCCACATTGAGCTCGCAATCGTCATAGTCATGGAACATGCAACACTCAATGCTGCAGAGGCGGATCACAACATTATCCCTTGGGACTATATCCTTTGGGGCGTGACGAGTGTATTGGTATGCGAAAGTTCCGATGAACTTGTCCGGGAACTCATCCTTGACCGCATCAGCGACCTGATTCACGAACCACACCATGAGGCCGGACTGGCCGCCATACTTCTCGGCCAGAGCGGTGCACTCGTCGCATTGGCAGAAGTCACGATTGTCGTTCTGCTCCATGGAATAAATCAGGAAATCCGGATTATCACGCATCACCTTCTTGATCTTATCTATGCAAAGATCAAGCACTTCCGGATTAGAGAGACACAGTTGGGCGTAGCTTGAGAGGCGTTTCCCGTCCCTCAAGGAGAAATATTCCGGATGGGTGGAATAATACTCAGCCGGGGAAATAAGGTAGCCCATGGCATGGACTCCCCAATAACCCTCGGCGGTCCCGGGGATGGTCTCGCCAGGATTCTTGCCAGGAAGACGCACGAAATTATTCCTTGTCCTCGCAGAGAAAGCGGGGTTACTCCGAACATCCAGGACACAGTTGTCACGGATTATTATCCCAGGTTCCTCATGCCTGTCCAGCTTTCCGAAACCCCATGAGTCTTTATGAGGAGCCAAACTTACCTTGCTGGAATACCACCTGCAGCCGAGTTCTTCCTCCAGGAAAGAATACACGGCGTAAAGAGTCCCTCGCAAGGATCCACCCCAGAATAGGATATCCCCACCGACGCTTCGCAAAGTGAAAGAATCATCCCTGTCTTCCGGCTTGACAGCCCCTGGAACCAATTCGGAGACCAGCTGGTTAAAGCCCACGACCAGCCTCTTTCCTCGGACTCCACCGGACAGATCCGCGATTGGCAGATCTGTCCCGGAGACCTCTTTAATCCAGTATCTCAACTCCTCAGCCGCATATCGTTCCGACTCAGTCGCGTCTGGAGATAGAATAATAGTATAATCAGATTTACCGTCCTTGAATAACTTATGGTTCCCGCAAGACGGGAGTACAAGCGCTATAAGCGCCAGGAAAAGCACACTCAATCTCCTCATAGCTTCTTCGCCTCGTACTAGTATAATCAATTGGTTTTTATGATGATAGTTGGATCAAGAGGATAACGTCCGAAGTCCTTGCCATAGATGGCCAGACCTCCATCAAGGTCCTCGGCGGGAACCGTGAAACGGAGAGTGACCTTCTTTGTCTTAAGTATCTCCTGGTATGGCAGGTTGGTAAGAGGAATATCAATCTTCACAAGCTCGCCATAAGAGCCGCCCTCACGCATCTCACGGACGGCCGGCTGGGCGCCCCATGAGAGGATACCACGGTGGTCAGCGGGATCATCGGCAAGGTCATGCTTTGCTATAACTTTCCCATTGACAGAAACTTCCAGCTTCGAAGGCCAAAGTGTAGTGTCAGTCATGGCATAGGAGTTAAGGGATTTGCAGTGGTCAAACGTGCCCTTTCCGAGCATGTAATCTCCCTCAATCTCATTTCCTTCCTTGTCTTTTCCGAACTTCTGCTTGGCGGAAGCCTCAAACAACAAGGAGGCTGAGCGGACACTCTCAAGATCGAGATCCTTCGGGAGGTCTATTGTGTACTCGAAATATCCGTGGCCGAAACCGTTCTCTTTGAGTCCCTTATAGATTGTTGACTGGCCATTTGACCATTCGGCGGCAGTGTAAGAGGCCGGAGCGAAGGTCAGAACACGAACGCCTTCCTTGGCAGGAGACTTCCCGTCCTTCACCCTGAAGGTCGTGAAATTATGGTGCAAAACCTCACCCTTGTCGTTCTTCAAGACCATTCTGAGCCAATAAAGACCGGTCTCCTGAGGGACAGTGACCTTCTGGCTGGCGACCGGCTTGCTGAGCCAAGGCTCAAATGCCACAGGAATAGACTGCTTCTCATATTCCTTGAACTCACCGAGGCTGTTGTAGCCGACCAATTCTGTCTCAAGAGCGAGCTTCCCGGGATCCTTGTCAGTCATGAATGAACCGTAGAATGAGAGTTGAACCACCTCGCCAGCTTTGTTGGCCGTCCAGAGATATTTCATGGGTGAAATGTAATACTTGCTCTGGAAGTCAGCCATTGTCATTCCAGGCACCAGGTCATCAAGACCATCAATCTTCGGGGAACGGTCGTACTGGACATATCCGTTCCACTCGTTTATGACATCGTGATGCTCGGTGTAGAGCCATCCGGCGCATTTGGGATAGCGGCGGAAAGCGTCGACCATGATGTGGTAGTCCCAGGTGAAGTCGCAGTCACCGGCGCTACCCTGGTATCCCCACACATCACCACACTCACTGTTGATCATAGGGGCATCAGTCTGGACATTGTCACCAATGAAGTTGAAATGGCTCCCGGGGAAGGTGTTGTCGCAATAGTACTTGATCTCCCTTTCCCAATCCCATCCAGGCTTATATGAATGCCATGAGTTGATGTCCGTCTCGACGTGGTCCTGGTTACATGCGCTCTGGTCCTCAACCAAACGGCTGGGATCCAAACTCTTGGTAAGGTGATACATTGAGAGCACCCAGTCCTGGGCGTCTTTGGTGTACACATGATCCGCGTCAAAGAGGCCCCAAGTCTCATTGAAATTGACCCACGCGAATATCGAAGGGTGGTTGTAGTCCCTCTCAACCTGGGCACGCAGGCAGTTCTCCCAGTCTTCCCTGGCCTCAGGGACAGGCTCGCCCCAGAAGTTCGGAGTGTCAGCCATGATGAGGAGACCAAGTTTGTCAGCCCAATAGAGTTTGCGAGGCACCT
Organism: uncultured Bacteroidia bacterium; assembly: GCA_902785575.1. Taxonomy (GTDB): domain Bacteria; phylum Bacteroidota; class Bacteroidia; order Bacteroidales; family UBA932; genus Cryptobacteroides. Next base: position 19,325 of record CACZZF010000008.1, read on the forward strand.
CAACTTTTATGTGAATACGGTTACCATTGAGGCCCAACTTCTTGGAAATCAAGATCTCATTCTTCATGAACTCATCACTGGGGAATGTGTAATAACCTTCCGGATGGTAGCTCTGGTCGAGGCAAAGCTGGAGATAGATGGGCTTGTTGTTGAGAGCCACATATTTGAAATCAGAACCCGGGAAGTTCACCACACCGATTTTCCTCTGGCCGAAATAAGACTCGACCTTGTCTCCGCCACTGATGGAAGCGGTCACCTCATAAAGGAACGGGTCATCAATATCCCAGAGATGTTGGTCCTTGATCGGAATTGTGAAAGAAGCCTTGTCCTGACCGCCGATTTCACCGGTAAAAGAATCCTGACCGCCAGTCTTGAACACGAGATTGAATTTCTCCCCCTGGGCGGCCTGGGACGCGAGGACCACATCAACCTTAACATTAGACGCGTCGATATCCGGAGTGAAGTGGAGAGATTTGATGTAGTTCTCCGCTCTGGCCTCCAGATATACCGTCTGCCATATTCCACGGGCATTTCCATAGCCCTGCTTGCCGTAAAGATGGGCATCGCTGGCGGTGTCGTCAGCCTTGATGACTATCTTCTGGGGCTCACCGAACTTGACTTCCTGAAGCTCGCACTCGAAGGGGACATAACCTCCTTGATGGCGACCGGCTTCCTTGCCGTCAAACCAGACTTGGGTATCCCAATCGGATGCTCCGACTACCAGGAATACCCTCTTGCCTTTCCATGACTTCGGGATTGTCACTTCCCTGCCGTACCAACCGATATCACCTTTATCCTCAACCTCGGAGAGTTTTGATCCCCAAGGGAAAGGCACCATGATCTTCTGGTCCATGGCAGTGAGGCCCTCACCGGCCAAGACCTTAGAGGCGGCAGCCTCATCAAAAGTGAAAGCCCAATGGCCATTGAGGTTAATCCATTCCGCACGTTCAAAGTCCGGACGGGGATGTTCTGAAAGAGGAATGGATTCGGATGTCTTTTCACCCGAACAAGCGCCAAGAAGCAAAAGGCAGAAGGCGCATAGAATAACAGAAATCTTATTCATAAACTATTGGATTATAATTATTTCACCCGTTTAATCCCCTTCGGGAGCTTTATCTCTGAAGCCACTGTCCCGTCGGCTTTTTTCTCATGCCGGACCGATATGACCCCATAAGGCGTGGGGAAAGTTCCCTCAGCCCATTCGAGGTTACCCAGATGGGGCTCAATCCTGACTTCCTTAAAGCCGATTCCGACAGGCTCTATACCAAGCACATGGCGGCTCAACCAAGTGGTTGGACCTGAGGCCCATCCGTGGCAGAAACTGTGGCGCAGACCGACATAGCACCAGGCGCCACCGTCCGCATGTATGTCAAATTTGCCCTCCGGAACAACCTCATCTATCCTGGCGGCGTTTTCACCATCCTTGTAGTTGAAATCCTCCCAGAAAGTAGTGGCTCCAAGGTCAATCATCCTGCCCCAATATTTGGATATCAGATCCATAGCCTCCGAGTAGCGTCCTCCTTTCGCCAGGGCTTCCAGCAGATAGTAGCCCATAAAGGAAGTGAACTTCTCAGGACCGTTGGCGAGAATGATATCAGACGCATCTCCCGCATCCATCATATCCTCTATAGCCAGCAACGCCGCGGCCTGGCTATTGCCGACATGGTCCGGGACATATTCACGCATAGCTTTGGCGGTCTGGGCGCACCTCTCAGTAAGAGATCCGTCCCCAAGCAAACGGCTCATCTCAGCCCCAGCCTCAAGCGCTCGCACCGTGAGGGCCTGAAGGCCGGCATGGATAACATCCGGCTGGTCATTGGAAGGCCAGTCTATGAAACGTCCGTCCTGGTAAGCCTCCTTGGAGCCTTGCACATTGGAAATCACATTATCCAAGAGCTTGGCCAAATACTCTTTTTGTTCCTGGAGATAATCCATATCACCATACCACTGGTAAAGATGGTGCTGGATGATTATCCACCACAATGAATATGAGCAGATTCCATTCATCCAAGATGTGGGTTCCGTCTTGTCCCGCACATAGTCCAGGCTCTTCCGGACGACCTCATGGTTCCCGAATACAGTTCCGACTGTCATCACCTCCGGATGCATGTCCCCTATCCACACCAAGCGGTCTCTCTTGATGCCGTCCCAAAGATATTCCTGCATATTGAGATGGACCGTGTAGGCTCCGGTCTGCCAGATTTGGCTCAAACGCTCGTCGCTACACCGGAAAGACCCAAGATATGGGATGTCCCTGTATCTGGATATTGCCCGGACAGCCACAATATCGATCTCATCATCGTCCCCAAGATAGTCGAGCCGGGCGAAACGGAAACCGCTGTTGCCATATTCAGCCACTCCGAGCCAAGGAACAGATATCTCGAAATCCCTGACGGAGTGGTCATTGGTGGCGGTGGACTCTTCCTCTCTCACATCGCTGAGAGCCTCACTTACCGATTCCCCAAGACATAGGCGGAATCTGGCGGGAGCCTTGTCACCTGACAAGGAACGAACTATCTGAATACCTCCCTGGATCTCCTTCCCGAAGTCCAGCAAAACCGATCCGCCGGGGGAGAAACTGACAACATCCGGCTCATCAGTCGAGACTTGCCCCACATATGGCTTCAGAAATAACTCGGAATCCGAAACGAGGCCTTTAGTCAAGACCACCCTTGTAGGTGTGAGGTACTCTGTCACAAACTCTGATCCGGAAGCCGGAGTCACTTGCTCATTATTACCGCAAGCCGATAAAAGAATGGCGGAAAAGAGCGTTATCGCTATTCCTAGACGCTTTGACATATTTAGTTCCAGTGTATTTAGCCTTTAAATATAGAAATTAAAACCGAGACCTATGACATGTTCAGCCGGCAGAGAGTTAAAAGCATAGTAAAGATAGTAAGCCTCAAACTCAACCTTGTCTGTGATAGTGTAGTCACAAGCCACATAATGCCTGGTTTTCTTCCATTTGTCACCCCATGTGAACACCTCGACAGCCAAATAGGGGCTGAACCGTGAGTCCGGGATAGAGTATTGGACTTTAAGTCTCGAGCGCAGGACGTCACTTTGGCCACCTGTATCCGGAGTCCAGCCATGCTGGTAACGCTCCCGGACCGAGACTTTCAAACCACCTTGCTTCAAAGAAGCCGTAAGGTCGGCTACCGCTTTATGGGTCAGCCATGAAGGTTCCCTGATGAAATCGTAAGCCACATCGAACTTAAGCCATGGTAGAAGTTTCACTCCAAGTGTCGTTCTGGTGTACCAACATTCCAGACGTTTGTACTGGTAGTTGTCATGTTCGAAATAGAAGGTAGCGAATATGGGGGATTTCCCGAAGTCGTGGTTGACCTCGAAGAACTCCCAACCGCCAAAGGTGTTGTCCTCACTCCCCTGTGCTTGAGCCGGCCTGGAGAGGAGGATCATCGGCAGCAAAGCCAACAATAATCGTATAGTCTTTATTCTCATATATCTTGGATCTCAAGTTCGACAGGACCCACAAGTCCGGCTGGTTGAAGAGGTGAATCTTCACGGAAATATGACCAGATCACGAAGGCCTTACGGCCCTTGGAAGGACGAGGAGTGTCTTTCATAAACCAATCCGGAAAAGCCTTCATCGCCCGTCCCTTATCGGCACCTCTGTCAATACCCCACTCAAAGTCTGGCTCAAAACGTTCGTCTCCAATCAGACGGTTGGCCCAAGTGTTGGTTACTGCAATTGATAAAGAGTTATCTCCAGCCTTCAGATAAGACGTGACATCAGCTTTGAAAGGAGGATACCATAGGACTCCCACTTTCTTCCCGTTCACAGTCAGTTCAGCAAGGTCATTCAGCTTTCCAAGATTGAGTATCACCCGCTTACTATCTCCCAAATCTTCCTCGGTGACCTCGACTGAGACAGAATAGGTCGCTGTTCCGGAAAAATACATGAGTCTTTCGTCATCCGACTCACTGAAGTCGCTAAGTTTGAATGACTTGATTGAGAATGGCTCATCCATTTTCGGCTTTAGATCCACGTCCCAGACATCCCCGATCGGTTTTGTGACCGAGGATCGGGAGATATATACAGGCTCTTTTTTATATTTGGACTTACCCTTGCTCCGCACCACGAATATCGACTGGCCAGAATCAAGACATATCCTGATCGAATCACCTTGAATCGCACCATTGGGTGCCTCTGTGATCTTGCCGGTATACGGATCCCAGAGAGCCACCTCCGAGAAGGGCGAATGAACTGGGGCGGGTAGAACCGTAAGTTTTGGTTGATCATCGAAGTTGGCGGTAAAAATGATCTCAGAGTCAGCGGTTCTCCTGCGAATCCATTTTCCTCCCCAGCCTACCAGTTTTCCCTGCTGGAGCATCATCTGACAGCGAGTCAAATATCTGAAGAACTCTTTCCCAGGCTCGAACCACGTCTGATTCCGGCCGAAATGGGTTCCCCACCATCCCATTCCCATCCCGGGCTGGTACCTGTCGTCAAACGGCTGATGGACCCAGTGGTGAAGGAAAAGCAGGTTTGTCCCGGAGATGAAAGTCCCGTCAGCGGACCGTTTCAAGTAGGCGGGATCCTCGGTGTAGTGGCTATTGTCCGGCCAACCGGTAAAGGCCTCCGCACCAACAATGGTTTTACCATATTTCTTGGCTTTGTCAACGATAATGTCACTAATCCTTCCATCGCCATGTGTCCAATACTCTCCCATCGGAAGATCAGGGATGGAAACAGACTCGGCGGTGTCAAAAGGCCCCCAGTAAGGTTCCCAGAAAAGTTTGAGTCCCACCTCATGAAGTTTGTCAGCCGCCACCTTGAAACCGTTGTCTATGAACATGCGGCTGACAGTGGCTTTCATGTCCGCATCGAAGGATTTCACCAGGGTATTCTCAGGGTCAGCATCCTTAATAGCGAATAGAGGTACAGGGTCATAGCCATGCATCTTGGTGAACTTCTTCCTGAACCCTTCCGTCCAATTCTGCTCACCTGCCTCATAACTATCTATCAGAATATGAGTGAACGACTTCCCGAAATATTGACCCACATGTTCTTTAAGTGGTCCCAAAACATTATCCCAATGATAAGAATTAATCTCGGCATTCATCTTATCCGCCTCGAAACACTTACCGACCAATTCTTCCGGGACAGGATGAGGGAAAGCCATCGTGCAAGCATGGGCGATCCTGTAGACAGTCCATATTCCGGCAGGAGCATCCCATTCCAGCAGCCCGGACCCATCCATCTTATCGGTCAGATCAAGGACATCGGTTTTGGTCAGCTTATTCTTTTCAGGGACGGCCATCACAGCGATATCGTCGAATTTCGTCGCCTTTGCGACATATTCTCCATAAAAAGAGAAAGAAGGCAACTCGGGGTCAGGAAGGTGGACGCTGACCATGCGACCACCGTTCACGGTTGTCTTGCTCTGGATCACAGTCCGCATTCCCTGATCCTCGGTTATCCATGGTCCGCCTAGGGTACTATATCCGGGAGAGTTATGAAGTCCAATCTTAAGTCCCAGTTCTTCAGCGACTTCCGCCGCATATTCTATTGCCTCCCAGTATTTGGGGCTGCGGTAGGTCTGGACTGGCCACGGATTGTTTTCTATAGCGGCCTCCGACTCCTGGACGGCAGATGTGAGATTGAAAATAGTGGCACCGGCTATTCCGGATTCTTTCATTGCTTCAAGATCTCTCCTGATTCCCTCTTTTGAGAAATTGCTCCCCATCCAATGCCACCAGACATAGGGACCGTAACAAAGCGGAGGAGCAGAGAACATATTAGCCAAGTCGGTAACCGACGGTTCATTTTTCTCTTTCTCACCACACGACTCCGCTCCTACTAACATAAGGGCGGAAAGCATGAATATCACTACTTTTCTCATATCTTCTTATCACCTGTCCTTACTCAGACTTAAGACGGATATCAGAAGAGGAGGCTCCGACCATGATCTCGGGAAGTCCTTCCGGGATAATGAATTTGCCTTGGCTCTCACTCCAATAGCGAAGATCCTCACGACGAAGAGGAATAGTCACGACCTTGCACTCCCCTTTCTTGAGATGAACCCTCTTGAAGCCTCTCAACTCCTTGATGGGAGCCTTGCCTTCGTATTCGGGAAGGCGGGTGTAAACCTGGGCCACCTCATCACCGTCATATTTCCCCGCATTCTTCAGGGTGAAAGTGACCTCCACTGTCTCGCCTTTGGGCTCAACCTTGAGGTTTGAATAACGGAAGTTGGTGTAACTCAAGCCGTAACCGAAAGGATACAGGACATCGCCCTCGAAGTATTTGTAAGTACGCTTTGTGATGTCGTAATCATCAAATGGCGGCAGATCCTCAATCCTGTTGTAATATGTAAGAGGAAGTCTGCCTGCAGGATTATATTTCCCGAAGAGGACATCGGCCACGGCGGTGCCGCCTTTCTCCCCAGGATACCACGCATTGACGATGGCGGGAAGGTTCTTGTCCTCCCACAAGATGGATAAAGAGCTTCCGGCGACAAGCACGAGAACGACATTCTTATTGACATGGTAAAGTTCCTGCAGGAACTCCTGCTGGTCGGCGGGCAAGGTGATGTAATCACGGTCCTTTCCTTCCCTCTCAATAGACTTGTTAATACCCATCACAGCAACGACCACGTCGCACTCCTTAGCGAGTTTTCCAGCATCTCCATAAAGAGAGAGCCTGTCCTGTCCGGCCACCTTGGGAGGAACCCAGCCTAGACGGGCCACGGCATAGTCACGGAGATTGTAATACTCTACCTTGACATCATATTCTTTTCCTGCCTCAAGGCTCAAAGAGGCCTTGTCTGTACGCACCGCATGCCCTCCCCAGGCATCGATAACGAGCTTGCCGTCAACAAAAAGGCGGCAACCGTCATCAGATGTCAGGCAGAGGGTATATTCCCCTGGAATAGAGGGGCGAAGAGTTCCCGTCCAACGCACGCTCATCGGAGCGTCAGGAATGAACGGGTCAGGAGCCTGGTTCGTAGGCTCGAAATTAATCCATTCGTCCGTCCTGGTCTTGGGAGTCCCTTTCAACTCAGTCCCGGAATAGTACTCAGCCTTGAGACCTTTGGGGAAGAACTCCTGGGCAATGGTCTCTGTCGCATCAGCGGCAGACACCCAAGGCGCATATTTCACAGCTATGGCATTCCCGGCAGCGGCTTTTATCCCGTCGAGGATAGAGACCGGTTCAGAGGCCGGGGTTCCGCTATAGTCACCGAATTCGCAAGTCCCGGCATTGATACCCACGACAGCGAGAGACTTTATCTTGCCCTTCTTCAACGGAAGGATATTATTCTGGTTCTTGAGCAGGACAATTGATTCCCTGGCCATATCCAGGGCAAGCGCCTGATGTTTCTCGGATCCAATTACTTCCGGTGAAATCTTGGTGTAAGGATTATCCTTTCCGGAATCGAAGAATCCGAGCCGCATCCTCGCTGTCAGGACCCTTCTGGCGGCACGGTCGATGTCCTCATCCTTCACCATTCCGAGCTTATAGGCCTTCTTAAGCGGCTCGATGTAGTAATAGTCGCCACACTCCAGGTCAAGGCCGGAGAGTAGGCACAGGGCGGCGGCAGTCTCCTCCCTCGCCACATAATGATGGTCCTCCACAAGAGTGGAAGGGCCGCCGCAGTCAGAGACCACGTAACCGTCGAACCCCCAGTCTTCTCTCAAGACCTTGGTCAGGAGCCAAGGGTTGGCTGACGAAGGAATCCCATTTATGGCGTTGTAAGAGGCCATGATGGACTGGGCATGTCCCCTTCGCACAAGTGCCTCGTAAGCCGGAAGATAATACTCCCTGAGTTGTTTCTCGGATATTATGGCATTGCACTCAAACCTGTTGTGTTCCTCATTGTTGGCCGCGAAATGCTTCGGCGTGGAGACAACCTTAAGATACCTCGGATCGTCACCCTGAAGCCCTTTCACGAACGCGGTTCCCATCTCGCCGGTCAGGAACGGATCCTCACCATAAGTCTCAGGAGTACGCCCCCAGCGAGGATCCCTGGCCATATTCACAGTCGGAGACCAGAAAGTGAGAAGGTCGCTGAACTGGTTAGTCTGAAGCCTTCCTTGATCAAGCTCGTTCCACCTCGCTCTCGCCTCATCTGAGATGGCTGTCGTCACTTTATATAGCAGATCAGGATCCCAAGAAGACGCCAACGCTATGGCCTGGGGAAACACGGTGAAACGACCTGGACGGACCACCCCATGAAGAGCCTCGTTACCGTGGTAATACTTTGGGAATCCAAGACGCTCGTTCGCGGGGGATGTCGCTCTCAGCAGATCAATCTTCTCGTCAACCGTCAACCTTCCGAGCAAATCCTCAACTCTTTGAGATATAGACAAGCTTTCATCTTGATAAGGTAACCTCTGCGCATAGGAGGTGGAACTGATGGCAACAATCGCCACAAAAGCCAATACAACAGAATAGAATCTATTCATAATCAACACTTTAAACCAAAACCCAATCTTTCTCGACACAACTGACATGATGCTCCGTGATGCCTTTCTCGTCCATCCAACGGCGGGTGTCCCTAGTCTTCAACCAATCATTCTCAGGAGCCGGTTCCCAAACCCAACTTGGTGTCGGCCACAGGCACGCCCTGAAATTGATTGACTTGTAGAACTCTTCCGAGCAGCCGTTTTGGCCGTGATGGGCCATCTGGAGGTAATCACAGTCAAGGTATTCCTTGTAAGCCGCAAGGGCCTTGTCTCCACATTCGACGCCAGCGTCCCCTAAGATGACCACACTCTTGCAGTCGTCCCAAAAACGGATGATCATCGATTGGTTGTTGTAAGGATTGGTCCTGTACTCGGGATTGGAGACCCCAAGCACCATTATACCGATGCCATCAATGTCGAACCTCTGTGTAAGGCTATGAATATCTAGAAAATCAGTGTTTCCCACGTGGTCATCAATCGCACTATAGTACCTCCTCGCATTGTCCGCGCTTCCGGGCTCAAGGTTAAGGAACTCGTCCGGCACACGGGAATATACAACTTTCCCTATCGTGACCTCACCCATATCCTGTAAAATGGTTGCGAGAGCCTCCATGTGGTCCTCATGAGGATGGGTTATAAACCAGAGGTCAACATGGCCGCCCGCCTCCTTCAGCCGGGTCCTTAGATTAGGGACATCAGAAGCGTATCCCCCATCCACCATGATAACTTTCCCTCCGGAAGTCTTCAACAGGTAAGACTCCCCGATCGTGTCCGTGGCCGAGGAAATCTGGGTCAACGTGAAATGGCCGGTTTTCTTCTCCCCGAACAATTCTTTTTCCTTCTCACTCCAATCCGAGACCTTAGGAGCGCAACCAGAAATGGCGATACCTGCGGCAGCGGCTCCTGACACTTTGATAAAATACCTTCTGTCCATATCAAATCCTTTCTGTTATTTCACATAAACACGACCGCCGGGGACAGCTTTCTCCTCGGCATTTCTGCCGAGCCAAACCTCGAACCAACCTTCCTCGACACCGAATCTCATATTCTTGTCCCACATCGCGAAACTACGGTAAGGAACATCAATCTCAACGTTCTTGCTCTCCCCTGGTTTCAATGACACCCTCTCGAAAGCCACAAGTTCCTTCAGCGGACGCGCGACGGAAGCGATCTCGTCATGGGAATATACCTGGATCACCTCGTCTCCCTCGGCCTCGCCAGTGTTGGTCACCGTGACTTTGATCTTAAGCGGCTCGTCCTTACCAAGCGACTCCGGCATCTGGAAGTCACTGTAACTAAATGTCGTATAACTTAATCCATAGCCAAAGGGATATAGCGGCTTGCCGTCATTCTCGACATAACCGTAGCCTCTTCCGCTGGGCTTGATGGAATAGTAATACGGATTCTGCCCCACACTCTTCACCCAACTCATAGGAAGACGGCCTCCAGGAGTCCTCTTACCAGTCAGCACATCAGCTATAGCCCGACCGCCCTGCTCGCCTGAATACCAGGCCTCGAGAACAGCGGAAGTTCCGTCCACCCAATCAGTTATATCAATGACAGCCCCATTGTGAAGCACCACGACAACCGGCTTGCCTGTAGCTATCAGATCCCTGACCATCCTCTCTTGATCCACCTCGATACGGTTCTCCTGCTGGTCAGCTATGATGACCGCGTTCGTCTTCTCCCTTCTTGCTACCTCGTGAGCCGAGGGCATCTTGAAACTGCTGCGGTCACTTCCCTCCTCCTCGGTGATGGTGGGGAAGAAAAGAAGCACATCGCAAGATCTCGCGAGAGAGCCGACATTCTGACCCGCATTGTTGAGAACAACTTCAGCCGATCCCTTGAAAGCCTCTTTCAGGCCCTCATAGGGTGTGACTCCGTCGCCTTTCCAACCTCCGCGGCCGCCGCTATAATCACCCACATTGAGGACATCCGCCGCAGGTCCGAAAACACCGATTCTCTTTACCGAGCCGGGCCTCAACGGCAGGATTCCATCGTTCTTGAGAAGGGTCATCGCCTTGCATGCGGCCTCATAAGCCAGCTCCCTATGTTCAGGGCTCCTGACAATAGTCGCCGCTTTTGCAGGGTCGACATAAGGTTCATCGAAAAGGCCAAGCTCGAACTTGATTCTCAGAACCCTGCGGACACTCTCGTCGAGGGTTTTCTGGCTGACCTTCCCGTCTTTAACCAATTGAAGCAGACCGTCATCAGTATTAGCCATCTGAACATCAAGGCCGTTCTCAAGACACATCGCGAGGGCATCCGCGTTGGACTCGGCCATATGCTGGCTGCTGTGGACTCCCTCAACTCCGCCGTAATCAGAAATCACTATTCCCTTGAAACCCCACTCGTCCTTTAGTATATCCTTCAACAGTTTACTATTTGCACTGCAGGGGACTCCATCCACAGAGTTGTAGGCCGCCATTATGCCTCGAGCGCCACCTTCCTGGACACATGCCCTGAAAGGCTCAAGATAGACTTCCCTGAGGGCTCTCCAGGACATTTGGGATGCGAAGGAATCGTGTCCACCCTCACCGTAATTGTCAACATAATGCTTCGGGGTGGCGACAATCCCACCTTCCTCAAGGGATTTGACATAGGCTACTCCCATGCGGGAATTAAGCAAGACATCCTCGCCATAACTCTCCTGTCCGCGGCCCCACCGCTGGTCGCGGGTGATATTCACGACAGGGGCATAGACCTGACGTACTCCGACAGCCCTAAGTTCCTTAGCCACAACTTCTCCGACTTTTGAATACAGGTTCGCATCAAAGGTCGCGGCCATCCCTATGCTCTGCGGGAAACAAGTCGCGTTGCCCCACTGGGCTCCGTGAAGGGCCTCCCCGTTCTGGAGAACAGGTATTCCCCAACGGCTGGCCTCAATGGACTTCTTGGTGTCCTCGTTGATCCGCTCAGCGACTGTCTTGGGATCGTTGGGCAGGCCACCGTCCGGGAGGAAATGGCCCACATTACGGACGTGTCCTTTGGCATAGTCCCTCTTTTGGTAGAACTCATTCATGAACAGCAACTGGGCACTAATCTGGGCGACTTTCTCCTCTACGCTCATCCTGCCAAGCAGATCCTCAACCCTTTTATCGACAGGAAGGTTCTTATCCTGGTATTTGAAATTTCCAGTCAAGGTGACAGGACCTGTACGAAGATCGAAAGAATGTTTGCCGGGGCCTACCTCGGTATTTGTGTTAGCCCAAGGAACATTGACCTGGGCTTTTGAACCAGCGGGAACCTCAACCTCAAGATGGCAATGGTCACTCTCGCGTTTGAAAGACACCGACACGGTCCCTTTTACAGTAGGGAACGAGAGATTGGCCTCATCGAATATATGCTTGTCAGGACTGACAGAGAACTTTGTCCAACCGGCTTCCAGAGGATAGACCCCGAACATCTTGGTCGGGAACACGGCCAGAGGGCCACCACTCCAAGCGTGGTTGACTGATCCGCAATTCCAGTCTCCATTAATACCCACATTCCAGTTCTCAAACAAGGTGTCATAGAAAGGATGATTCACCATAAACTCGTAACGTCTCTTCGTCCTCTCAAGTGCATAATCCCCGTGACCGATGGCGAAAAGCGCCTCCATCACATATTTCTCCATATAAGGACTGGCGTGCTCTTCCTTCTTAAACACCTCAAACAGAGCGTCATACTTGTCAGTACCGGCTATTCCGGCGACAACGGCAAGAGCCTGCACACGCTCGTCAGTCTCTCCATCGTAGTCCGGATAGCGGTAGCAAGACCCTGTCCAAGCGATCTTGTTGATCGCGTCCCTGAGCTGCTCCATCTTTCCCCAATAGGCGGAGCCGCGCTGGGTTTCTCCGACCAGATCACACATATCTGAGACCGAACGAAGCGCCAGGCAATACCACATCGCCTGAAGCAGCCGCATATCCCTGTTGTCGCCCCAATCGCCCCAGTTCCAATCGCCGTCGTGCCACTCGGTGAAGCCATCGGGGCCGATCTTGTAGGTCGCCAGATATCTTTCGACAGCCGGGAGGACCTGTTCTATTGTTTCCTTGTCCCCTGTGTTCATGTAATATGTCCAGAATCCGTAAGGACCGACGGCCGCAAGCATCTGGCAAGGCAGTTCCACTCCATAATTTCCGGGTATCGGTGAGAACAGGATGTCGTCGTCCCGCTGCCAACCGGCAAGTTCCCGGATACCTTTCCTGACAAGGGCATGAAGGGAAGGAGAATATGTGTAAAAGCATTCTCCCAGAATGGTCACTATATCGCCCCACCACTGGCCTCTCTCCCGCTCGGGACAATCGAAGAAATTGTCTCTGGCATTGACATAGATAGTCCGTAAGCCTTTCTCCCAGAACTTGTTGAAGAAGGGATCCGAACAAGAGAAAGAACCATCAGGCGTCGTGTCGTAACCAGTCTCACGATACTTGAGTCCAGTGACTTCCGCACCATGGTCGACGGTCAGGATTATTTTCTGGCCATTCATCCATCCGAGTGACTCATATTCCTGATTTCCGGCTTTGGTTATGTACTCGGCGCGGACACACTCCTCGCCCACATGGGCATGGTCAGTCTCAATGAGGATCCTTCGTCCCGACTTGTCGGAATTAACAACGAGGATTGGAGTCATCTGCATATTGTAAGGCAGCAGGGCAACGATGGTGTCCCGCTCCGCTCCCGAATGTTTTTCGAAGGCTATATCTTTGATACCAAAATCTTTCCACATAGGAATAGGACGCCTGAAAAGCGCACCGAGAGTACTCTCCCCTACGACTGCCGGCGAGAATCCCTCAAGATCTCCAGACATCCAATCCCCTATGTCCTCCCTGGCGTCAAACAGTATGCTGGACTCCGACAGACGGAAATTCGGCACCGGGCAATTCGCGGTGCCGTATGACGGAAGAGTCCTCGACATCCAACTGCCATCACTGGTAAGGGCCAAAGCCGGACAATCAAACCAAAGCTGGGGATGGTCGGAGGTTTTATGGGAGAAACCATCCTTTCCGAAATAGTCCAGAAGAAGGGCTATCTTGTTCTCCCCTTCGCGCAGGAAAGGAGCCAAATCAACCACATCGAAATAGCTGTCCGCCGGGGTAGGACCTCTTTTGAGACCACCCTCGAACACGGCGAGTTCCCCGTTGATCCACAACCAGTACTTGCTGTCAACAGCGATCCTTGCCTCAGCCAACGATGGAACTTCCTCAATCTGAATATCTTTACGGAAGGCAAGCCATTGGTTGGGAAGCCCTGGCTCCGCATCCTGGGCGGTTATGGTCTTATCTTGGAGCAGAGTCTCCTCCACCGGCACGAAAAACGGCTCGGCCTGATTCTCTTTCTCTTTAGGTCCGCACGAAATGACCGTCAAAGCTAACGCCAGCGATAACACGAATACTATCCTTCTCATTATCTGTCAGTAATTAATTATCAATCCCTTTTGCCTAATCTTTCAACATCTTGTTGAAAATGAATGGTTTCCCGGCTTTAAAACTAATCTTCTTTGTTTTGTTTCCGTATCGGACCGCATACTTGCCTGTATGGTCAGGGACAATTGTGGCGGATTGGAGAATACCTCCCTTCCAGACAATATCAACTGTGAAACCACCTCTCGCGCACAAACCTCTAACTTCCCCGTTTACCCATTCTGAAGGCAAGGCGGGCAGCAGGTGGATCTCTCCGGCGTGTGACTGGAGAAGCATCTCAGCTATACCTGCGGTTCCTCCAAAGTTCCCGTCAATCTGGAACGGCGGATGGGTGTCGAAAAGGTTGTCCTGTGTGGATTTGGAGAGCAAGGCGTTAACATTGGCGCCAGCCTCCTCACCGTCCCTCAACCGGGCGTAGAAGTTGATAAGCCAAGCCCTGCTCCAGCCGGTGTAAGAACCTTGACGGGTAACGGGATCCTCGTTGTACTTGCGCCTGCGCTCGATTGTACGCTTCGCGGCGGCGAATAACTCAGGATTCTTGTCCGTTATGACAGTACCCGGATAGAGGCCGAAAAGATGGGACATGTGACGGTGGCCAGGCTCAACTTCCTCATAATCCTCAATCCACTCCTGAATGGTGTCATAACGCTTCCCGATCCTGATCGGAGGCAACTTTGTCATGGCATCTTTGACACGGGACTTGAACTCTTTGTCATCTCCAAGAATATCGGAAGCGCTAATGCAAGCCTGGAACAATTCCATCGCTATCTCGATGCCCATCGTGGCCGAATATGTAAGGTTAAACGTCCCACCATCAGGCATCCTATAGGCGTTCTCAGGAGAGTTGGACGGAGCCGTGGCCAGATTACCGTTCTTATCCGTGACCATAAATGAGAGAAGGAACTCAGCGGCCTCCTTCATCGCCGGATAGGCCTGGGTGCGGAGGTATTCCTTGTCCATATTGAACTGGTAATGGTCCCAAAGATGCAATGTCAGCCAAGGGCCCGCGATCGGGAAGGTTCCCCAGCCGACTCCATCGCTGATTGAAGTATGACCGAACGGGTCCGCGACATGATTCACAGTCCAACCTTCAGCTCCGAAGGTTTTCTTCGCTGTGACACGGCCAGGAACCCTGATGGCGTTAATCCAGTCAGAGAACGGCAAAACTGTCTCGGAAAGGTTGCAGACCTCAGCGGGCCAGTAGTTCATCTGGATATTGATGTTGGTGTGGTAATCCGCGTTCCATGGAGCGTCAATCTCCTGGTTCCATATTCCCTGGAGATTGGCCGGAAGCCTTCCGGGGCGGCTGGAGGAGCCTGCGAGCAAGTAACGTCCATACTGGAAATACAGGGCCGCGAGAGCCGGGTCTGACTTTCCTTCTTTCATATTGGCGAGTCTCTCGTCAGTAGGCACTTCCGACATGGAAGGATCTCCCAAAGTGAGGGAAACCCTTCCCATTACGGACTGGTGGGCTTTAACATGGCTGTCTTTCAGATCGGAGAAGCTTTTTCCCTCTACCGCGCTGATCCGGGAATCGCAAAGAGCGGTTGGATCAATGGAGCGGTCAAAGTCGAGCCTGCTGAAATTGTAATCCGTGTTCATGGCGACCAGAATCACAACCTCATCAGCTTTATCAACGAATATGGAGTTGCCGGCCGCTATTACAGAACCACCTCTGTTCAAAGCCTTTATCTTTCCAGCGAACCTCATGTGCGCTCCCGGCTCCACCTGTTCAGCATCCGGCAGATCAATCAGCTGACCGGCAACCGAAAGCGAGGATGATCCTTCAGGACGGACACCCGCATTCTCGACCCTGTCATAACTCAATTTGAAAGTCAAGGCTCCGGGATGATCGGTAATGAGCCTGACAATGATGACATCCTCCGTCCTCGAAGCAAACACTTCCCTGATAAACCGGACACCTCCAGCGGAAAAAGATGTGGAGGAGATTCCGGTCATCAAATCCAAGGAACGCTCGTAGTCCGTTATCCCATCTGGGTAGAAACCATTGGCATCATTAGAGCCCCTGTCAAAGAAATCAATCAACAATTCCCCGAAGGTCTGATAGGAGCGAATCCGCATAGGATTTCCTGCCAATTTCTCTTGAGCCAAAGCATTTGCCTCGGCTATCTTGCCTTCCAACAATAGTTTCTGGATCTCAGGCATGATCGCGGCGGCGTCAGCGTTACCGTCAGCGGGGCATCCCGCCCAAAGGCTTTCCTCATTGAGCTGGATGGTCTCGTTCCACGGATCTCCATATACCATGGCCCCGATTCTTCCATTTCCGACCGGAAGAGCCTCATTCCAATCCTTGGCCGCCTGGCGATACCATAGCGTATTCACCTTGTCTTGTCCGTAGAGAAACTGTGCGGACAGTAGGCAAATGAATATCAAAAACCTCCTCATAATGTGATTAGAATAAATTGTGAATCAATTATTTCTCAAAGACGAAACGATAGTTGAACCTTCTGTTCGGAGCGGTGTCACCATGCAAGCAAAGGGAAATCGGGTCTACCAGCTCACCCACGTTGTCCGCCCACTTGAAATCAAAACTCACGGAATTACCTCCGACCCCAAGAATCGAAGCCGGGATAGCGAGTTCCATCTCATTCCCGGACACTTTATACGGGACAGACGCCACCTCTTTCCAGGTTCCGTCAGAATAACTCATTATTGTGGTGTGTCTTCCATCCACGACTTTCTTGTTGACGATAAAGTCATAACCGTACCAACCTGTGAAGGAATCCTGGTCAGAGTCAATAAGCAGAAGCATCCAGTCCGGGTCAGTAGAAGTCGTTATCGGAGACCCGCAGCGGACATAGAAACAGACCTTACCATTTTTGGTCAGAGCGACTTTGCTTTCCTGGATATCATTGCGTCCAGTAGAATCCGTGTAATGCAGGCCAGCATAGCCGTCAGCATCCCTGAAAGTCACATCTCCACGTGTGTCCAAGTAATACACACCGATCCTATCCCAATCCCTGAATCCTCCATTTATCCTGATCTTTCCGAATCCCTTGTTGACTGGAATAGGCCGGACTCCCTTGTATCGGCGGATGTTCTGGGCCATCTGCATGTAGTAGTTGTCGGTATAGCCGCCCTTCATGGGTTGGATGGTACGGTTAAACTCGGCGTTGTATTGGTCGACAAAGGCGAAGGGACTGTTCTTGCGTCCCATGAACCAAGTGTCTCCAAAATGATATTTCCCGGCGGTCCACTCATTCCAATCATTAAGGTAAATGAAAGGAGGATCGACAGCCAAGGCGTCCTCCCAGCGCTCCTGGAAATATATTCCTTCACCCGAGGTCCCGTCAACAGGCATATCATATTCATTCAGAGGAGGTTCCCCAGTCTTTACGGACCAGGATTTCCCGACTCCCATCTTCGCTCCCTTCATTCCTAACGAATGCTGAGCTGGAGTCACGGCACATTCCTCAACCTGGCCGTTATGCTTGGAAGCCAGTTCCTCAGGCGACAAAGCCTTCACACGCTCATCGTCCATACTATAACCGAAACTCCAGTTATCCTCAGTTCCGACAAAGCGGCCCGGTCCGTGCTCATGGTCTTTTCCCCATTCGTAATAGCCCCACCACATATTCCTGAGAGTGAAGAATTCAAATATCTCAGGAAGATAGTCAGAAGCCTTGGCCTCGAAGTTACCGGTGGCGTCAACAGAAGGATCCGCATTGTAAAGAAGCAGGGGCTTGCCATCCCAATAGAACCATAGATCCGAGAACTTGCCTTCCTTGTAGTACTTCTCATACAACGACTTAACCACATTCACAGGGTTATTGTTATAAGACCAGAAGACAAACTCAGGCGTGCGGTTACCCTCTTCCCTCATCCTCATCATGGTGGAGAAAAGGAGTTCCCACTCGTCCCAATAGCAAACGCCATTGGTCACGTCCATGACCAGGACATCAATTCCAGCATCCTCGAGCATAGAAATGTCCTTGCGTATCACCCACTCGTCCTGACTCAAGAAATAGCCCATCTCAGGCTCTCCCCAGTGATAACCACCATATTTCCAAAGAGGATGATTCGCATCCAATCGGGCGGAGGGGTCCTCCGCGAGAATCTTGGTGACATCGGTATAAGGGCCCTTAAGATTGTGGTTTCCCGCCCCATGCCATGTGATATAGAATATTCCCGTAGCTCTCTTATGATCAGTCTTGACCTGGCCGACGGAATCTATAAGAGGCATCTGCCTACCAAGACCATCAGTCGCCACCCAGGTGTCGCTCATCAAGTCGCTCGTGTCTATCGTCTCCACAGTCCTTCCGCACGAAGCCAGGAGAATGACCGCCATCGCGATCACATAAAAACGCCTCATTTGTTATTATTTGTCCCTTTGATTATTTGTCCCTTTGATATATGAAATCATCGAAAAATGCCGTTCCCGAGGAATCGACAGTGTTGAAACTGAACAATGCGGGACGGGCTCCTTTCCAGAATCCGAACCATGCCGTGAATATCTGTCCCGCAGGCAGAAATGTCTCTCCATCAATACTATAGAAAAAAATGAATATATTAAGGTTGGAGTCAAACTTCAACCTTAGCCAGACCTTGTCAGAATCCAAAGAGGAGATAATCCTTCTTCCGTCTCCATCTTCCAACGCGATGTGTCTCGTTCCGTTTTCGACCAAAACTCCAACAAGATCGTTATTTCTCCCCATGCAAGCCAGACCCGCGAATTGTCCTTCCGCCATGGATGAGCAATCAAGGCTGGTGGTATATGAGCCTTCGTAGCCCATCAGTTTCTGGGAGACAGTATTACGGGCCTTCCAGAAAGACTCGGCTTTTAAAGCGTCTATCGCCAGGAAACCGGGACGTCTGGTCAGCGACCAGGCTTCGTCAGCTGGATTGTGGTTGAACTGCCATTGTAATCCAAGCTCAGAACCGCTGAAATCATCGGAAGAAGCCGGAAGGGATGGCGCGATTTTCTTTTTGGACTTTGGCTTGGCCCAGCCTTCTACAGGTTCGCCAACGGAGTTTCCATCACGATCCACACCAATTACCGGCCATCCATCTTCCCACCGCATCGGTTGCAGATGTAACACCCTTCCTAAAGGATCCCTTTGCTGGAAATGCATGAACCACCACTCTCCATAAGGAGTGTCCACAATGGCACCCTGATGTGGCCCGTTGATTCCGGATATACCCATTTCCAGGACTTTTTTACTCTCATAGGGGCCGTAAATGTCTTTTGAGCGGAGAATTGTCTGCCATCCGGTCCCAACTCCACCTTCAGGGATGCTGAGGTAGTAATATCCGTTGAGTTTGAGGAACTTGGTACCCTCCGCGACAGGTCCTTCGTAAACAGTGACGCCATCGTCGAACAATTCCTTCCCGTCTTCAGACATTTTGTGGAGGATGATCGGTCCAGCGCCTACTTTGCTATGGCCAAGATAAGCCGTACCATCCTCATCCCAGAACGGACACGGATCCTCCCATCCGGATATCGCCTTTACACAGTGAAGCGACTCCCAAGGCCCGGCTGGATTATCCGCCGAGCTCATGAACAAGCCCTCGTCAGGGGTGCAGAAATAGACATAGAACCTGCCGTTATGCTCCCTGATACTTGGCGCCCACGATCCTTGGCCGTAATGTTCCATCTCATCCCAGCCAGGTCTGTCGAAACGGTCGTAAATCTGGCCTATCAGTTTCCAGTTCACCAAATCGTCTGACTCGAGAACCTGCATGCCCATGAAATGGAAGTCCGAGGCCACCATATAGTATTTGTTACCGAAACGGATGGCGTCCGGGTCAGAATAATCAGCCGCCAGAATAGGATTCAGGTAACGGCCGTCACCTGTGTCTCCCCAAGTGTTGCCATTAGGGACAGGGGCCTCGCAAGAAACCGCGAAAGCCGCAAGGCCCGAAAGGAGCAATAGTTTAAATAACCTATTCATCCACAAACACTTTTTTGACAGCGTCAAGGTAGCCGTAGCCATACACATCATCCGGCTGGAGGTAGCTGGTCTCCGTCCACTCGTTCCAAGAGTTGATTGTGATAAGAGGATGGAGGTCAGGACGGGCGTCAACCCAAGCCTTAGCCTTGCGGAGAGCTCC
Organism: uncultured Bacteroidia bacterium; assembly: GCA_902785575.1. GTDB lineage: Bacteria > Bacteroidota > Bacteroidia > Bacteroidales > UBA932 > Cryptobacteroides. The sequence continues at coordinate 39,232 of CACZZF010000008.1, forward strand.
CTCGAAGCGCTCAGGAGTGTTCTCCTTCACCACAGCGCTGTCTCCGAAACGGGGGCTGTTGTCCCAACCGATGCTGACGTGAGGATAATACGGGATGGTGAACTCGGCGTCCAGCTTATCCCACTCCTCATACGCTTTGTCAAGTATGTTCTGGTAGTCATCATCCATCCAAATAAAATGGCAGAACTGGTAATGAGACATACTGTTAAATCCAAGCTTACGGGCGAACTCGTCACGAGGACGTTCGGATTTTGTCTTGGCGTCATCCACACCGCTGAAATTGAACTGGTTATCCCACATCGTGAATTGAAGCTCGAGATCGGGGAAACCAGCCTTTTTCACTTCCTGGCGGAACCATTTCAAGGCATCCACGGCCTTGTCAACGCCACCGATACCTTCGATGAAAGTCGTCACCTCATAAATCATAAAAACGGGCTTGCCGTCAATCTTGTAATAGTTCGGCTGCTTAAAAAACATCTCGATATTCCTCTTGCAGACCTTCTCGAACTCCTCTCGGTCCACGCCACCCCTCCAGATGATGTTGTCTCCACCTATACGGGTGTCCCAGCTGTTGTCAACGTTATGGTTCGCCCACATCAGGTAGAACTTCATCTTGTCACGATTCGCTGCCTTGAGGAAACCTTCCGTAAGGGTTGTCTCCATAAAAGGCCGTCCGTCAAACCAATACCAGTCAAAGATGAACACATTGACTCCGTGACGGGTGGCTTGCTCGATCTCCATCTCCATAACCGCCGGGTCAGCCTCATTGATATAACCCCAGAGAGGATGACGATCCCAATAGTGGCCGGGATTACGTTGCTGCATTGTCATAACAGTTTCCCATTCTCCCCGATCCATAGGCCAGAATGGTTTCAAGCGAGGCTCACCCGCCGCATAAGCCGGATAAAGATAGGCGGCCACGTCATACCCCTTGGTCGCCGGTTGGGTTTTGGATCGCTTAGGCTGAGCATCCAGAGTAATGGCCGCAAACAGAGCCAAAATAAATAGTAATCTCCTCATAATCAGTATATTATTAATATTAATATATCAATCTTAGCCACAGTTCAAGAAACTTGTCCGTCATCAGGTAAGACCTCTTTGAGTCAATCATTTGATACGTCACATATTGGCTTTCCATTAAGCTGATCATCGCTTTCTGGACCGAACTGGAAGAAGGCAGAGAGTTCCGTTTAATGAAACCGCCTGATGTGGGCTGACTTACGGTTCCCTCCTTGGCTATCGCGACAAGCACCTGCTTCTGGATCGTTGACAATGATGCCATCTGCTCCCGGTAACCATGCTCGCCTTCCCCGAGAATCGCGTCAACAGTCTCAGACACCAGATCCTTCCCGATCAACCGAGCCTCTGTGTCCCGGGCAAAAAGATCATGGAAGACCTTATGCATGTAGAATGTATAGCCATCGAACAAATCATAACAATAGGACACTGCGTCCGGATCTATTTCCCGACCCGACTCAGCAAAACATCCGATGACGAAACCAACGTACTTTTCCTTAGGGATCCTATCAAGGAACAAAGGCTGCGCGGAGTTGTAGAAAGGCTTGGAATAAGATGAGAACATCTGCTCAAGGATATGCCTGTCGCTCCCGGAGAAAATGAAATGACAATTATTCATTTTCTGGATATGTGTTCTCAAAAGCGCCTCGATATTCTTCTCAGGGAAACGCGCTATCTGCTGGAACTCATCAATCGCGAAGAGACAAGGCTTGTCGGCTGCCTCGAGGTAGTCAAATATTTCTTCCAGGGTCAATTCCGGAGTCGTGATGTCGCCAAGTTGTAGATTGATCCTGGGATTCCCCGACACGGGATCAAGACTGAAGGCTGCTGTTATGGATTTGACAGTGCCCAGAAAGCGACTCAATGCCCTTTTTCCCTTTGGGACCAGCCTCTGATAGATCTCTTTACCCAAGAAAAAAACCATCTCACGCAAAGATGTGGCGGAATAGATATCCACATAGAAGGTGTAGTAATTATCCTTTATCTCATCTTGGTCGAATACGTGACGGATAATTTGCGTCTTGCCCATCTTCCTTGCGGAGGTCAGCAGGACATTCCCTTGATTCTCAAGGAGCGAAGTGATGGTATTTGTCTCTTTCTCCCTGTCGCAGAAATATTTCCCGGGAATAATCCCTGTCAGATAAAATGGATTGATCATAGCGCGACTGATTGGCCACGCTAATATAACCAGATTATCTTAATTATCCAAATCAGATTATCCGTTTTGGATAATCCAATTTGGATAATTAACAATATCTAAATAAAATGAATGACTTGGACGTCTCCGTTGTAGGTCGCCCCGACGGTGTACTGGATGGCTGTGGGCGAGAAACGTTCCTCGAAGAAGCGGTGCATATGGCCCGCAAGGATGGCCTTTAGTTGTTTCTGCTCCTTGAGCCAAGCGATGAAGTCTTGGGTGGGCTTGTCTGTCCTTTGTTGGACCTTGCGATAGCGCCATTCCTCCCCGGCAGGGTAAGTCTTTCCCGGATCGTATTTCTCGGTTATCTCAAGGGGGACACCCGTGAGATAGGCGCAGTTGCCATTATTCACCTCCAACTCTGATTTGCAGAACTCGGGCGTGTAAATAGGCACATGGATTAGCAACACAACCGGAAGTCCTTTTTCCATCTCCTTCTTCATCTTCTCAAGCTGGTCCTCAGTGAAGTTGTAGTAAACATCGTCCACAGCCACGAAATTCACCCCATTGATCACCCTGCTGGCGAAAGTAAGGTCGTTGGGAAAGGCTCCTTGAACCGCTTCCCGGCTGCTGGCCTTGTATTCCTCGTCCTCCTTGGCTTCTCCGACATATTTGGAATACTCGTGATTGCCGGCACTGACAAACCAGTCGGCCAGCATCATATGCATCGCGGTGACATCCAGATTGGCCTCTGACACAAAATCAATCATATCTCCGGTGTGCATCATATACATTCCCCGCTCTTTGGCGTAATGGATTGCCTCGTCCATGTAATGCTCTCCATAACCCATATAACGGGAACGCCGGCCGGCGAGGAGCATCTTCCGCTCGTCATCCCTGTCGTCAGCGAAGGTGATGTGAGTGTCCGAAAGGTGCATAACGTCGAATGGCTTAGTAGCCCCTACCTCAACCGTAATCTCCTTAATGTTAAGAGGTTTCAGCTTATCAATCTTGCGAATGATCCTTCCTGTATAGTCAGGAACCGGAATCCCGGTGACAGCCGCCTCTTTAGCGGCTCCGCCTTTAGGGGCACATCCTGTCAGGGCAAGCCCAGCCGTGGCCGCCCCTGACACTCTAATGAAATCTCTCCTTTTCATAACTATCTGTAATATAATTTATCAGCTGTTATCGGACGGAACCTTGACTCTCCCTCCTTCTTCCAAGCCCACGATAATTCCTGAGCGCCAGTATCCTCAAAATAATGAAGTTTGAATGAGTGCAGTCCCTTCTGAAGAGGGATCTTTCCAGTGGCCGTCACGGGGTCGTGAGAACCGTCATTAATCACAACCCGCACCCCATCCACGACCAACTCGCTCCCATCGTCACTAGTCAGGGCGAAACACCACACTCCATCCTCCGGAACATCAATATATCCCATATAATTATACGCGAAATGATCCTCCGCCCGCTCGTCCTTGATGGACGGCTCCCTCATAACACCCCATTCCTCTTCCGGATCCTCCTCAATTTGTGAGACTGCCTTGAAGTTAGCTGTGTGGTAAGTGTACAGGACCCCCGGCTTCAATCCGGCCTTGTCTGTTATCGGGTAGTAATATTTCTTATGCGCGGTGATGAAGTTGACCGGAGACGGCTTGAACCCGTCTTTGAAAGCCCTGGCCTTGATGACGAGCGACCTGTCAACCTTGAAGGGACCGGTATAAACTTGGCTGTCAACCGTTGGGACGGTCCCGTCAAGGGTATAATGTATCTCAGCGCCATCGTTCCGGCAACTCATCCTCACCTCCGCCCATTTGTCAAAGAGGAGCAAGTCTCCTGCTATGGCAGGCTTGGAGACCTGCGGTCCGGTGGTCATTGAATAAGGAGCTGGAAGAGCGTCCCGAGAGTGATCGGGGTTGGAGGAAAGGCGGAACTCAAGTTCGCCCCCATTCATAATCTGACGATATGTAATATAATGCTGATCAACAGGTTCCCCATTGAGCGTGACGTCAGACACATAGGCATATTCCGGATGATCCGCTTTGATGGTCAATGTCTTGCCATTGCCGAGCCGTATCTCAGCCTTTTTGAACAAAGGGGCTGTCAAGATGTATTGCCCGCTCCCGGGACAAGCCGGATAAATACCAAGGGACGCCAGAACATACCAAGCGCTCATCTGCCCGCAATCCTCATTGCCACAAATACCATCCGGCGCAGAGGTGTAGGTGTTCTCAAGCAGCCACCGGACGACCTCCTGACTCTTGGAAGGTTCCCCGAGCCAATAAAATAGCCAGGGAAGGGTATGTCCAGGCTCATTGCCCTGTGCATATTGTCCTCTGATTCCTCCTATATCACCGTCAACAGACGACTGCCCGGCAGGCCTGTAATTGAAAAGGGAGTCAACGGCGGCGAGCATAGCCTCACGGCCACCCATAAGGTTTTCCATACCCTTAAGATCGTGAGGAACAAAGAACCTGTATTGCCAAGGAGTCGCCTCTGTGAAGTCTCTCGATCTTGACAGGGGATCCAATGGCCGGACCCATCCGCCATCGAGCCTCTTTCCACGCATAAAACCGGTCTGAGGATCAAATAGTTCCTGATAACTCAAAGCGCAACAGTAATACTCGTCAGCTATGTCTTTGTGCCCCAGATCCTCAGCCATCCTGGCTATGCACCAGTCGTCGTAGGCGTACTCAAGTGTCCTGGAGCCAGTCTCACCCTTCAAGTCGGCAGGTACGAAACCGTGATGAGCATACAACTCGGCTGTGTTTACCTCATTTTGGTTTGAGGATGTGATCATAGCCTGGAGCGCCCTCTCCCCGTCAAAATCCCGTATGCCGCCAAGCCAGGCATCAGCGATCACAGAGACACTGTGGTAGCCGATCATACAACTAGTCTCGAAGCTGGAAAGCGGCCACACAGGCAGCTCGCCGGTACAATCGTACATATCCAGCATACTGTTGATTATGTCGCTGGTCAGCTCAGGATCAAGGATTGTCTGCAGGGGATGCCAACAGCGGAAGGTGTCCCATATGGAAAGAGTTGAATAATAGAATCTTCCGGCCTCAACTTTCTTGTTCTCCCCCTTGAAATCCCTGTAGCTTCCATCCACGTCGTCAATACGGTTGGGAGTGACGAAGGTGTGATAGAGGCAGGTGTAGAACACATCAGCGGGTCCTCCCTCAACACTTATCTTTCCAAGAGCCGCACCCCAGTCCGCATAAGCCCTGGAAACCATGTCATCGAATGTGGCTCCGGTGGACTCCGCAAGGCGGTTGGCCCTGGCATTCTCGACGTTTACTCCTGACAGACCGGCGAATACAGTCACCTCCTTAGTTCCCTCAGGGAAAGTCAAAAGAAGCTTTCCAGGCCCGACTTTCTCTACCCCGGCGAAAGGAACAGAGAATTCCGCAGAGAAATAACTGTCCCTGCCGTGAGCCCAGGCGGTGGTGTTACGCGCCCCTATAATAGTGTTCGGTCCGTCAGCCTCAATCTCAGCTTTCAAGGCCTTGCTCCACCAACCGATACAATACTCCGCGTCAACCTGGATCTGAGGAATCCCTTTCCCTTTGAAGGTGTACCTGTGGGCTCCCGTGTGGATATCAGCCGTCATCTCAGCTGTGATTCCTGCCGGGAAATCCACCCTGTAATAGCCTGGACGGGCATATTCATCATCATGTGAGAAAGCGAGAGGCTCCACCTTGCCGGAGAGTGTCGGAGTGAAAAGGAAATCCCCGAAATCCGGACAACCTGTCCCAGAGAGGTGATTATGGCTGAAACCGACTATGACAGTATCTTTGTAATGATATCCCGAAGTGCGATCCGGACTCGTGTCAGGCCCCAACTGGACAGCCCCGAACGGGACAGTCGCAGCAGGATAGGTGTTCCCAGCGAGGTCAGTGCCGTTAAAAACATTCACCTTCTCAGCAGGCTTCCCGCTCTCCGAGCAGGAGACGAGAATCGTGGTGAGAATGACACCGACACTTAGTATAAAAAAGTTTCTCATGTTTTCCGTCTGTGATTATTCCAGCTCCAAACCCTCGTGTACAGCGTAGCCAATATATTCATCTCCACCATTCCGGCCATTGTACCAAAGTTGCCAACGTCCGTTCTCCTCGTCCCGGAAGACACTTGGCTTATAGCAGGCCGAGGCATCGAAATAACCTTCAGTCGGCTCAACCAAAGGATTGGTTTCCAGCCGTTTCCACTGACGGATACCATCCGGGGAAATAGCCGCTCCGATACGGGCGGTATTGATGTCGGAATATCCGATGTAAAACATAATGTATCGCCCGTCAGGAAGCTCGTGGACTTCGCATCCGCCGATCCTGTCTTGCTCCCAACCCTCGCCTTTGACGAATATAGGATTAAGAGGCGAACGCTCCCAGTTGACACCGTCCTTAGACTCGGCATATGCTATCATATTCGGCTCATAGGTCTCACCGCAAGCGTACCACATACGGAACACTCCCCTGTCCTCGTCATAAAGGACATAGGGATTCATCACGGAATAGCCCTCGTAATTATACATCGGCACCAGGACTGGATCAGTCGTGATACGCTCGAAAGTCTCCCCGTCGTACGAAACCGCATATCCGATCTTACTGTAGCCCCGCGCCTGGCCGGTATACCACATGTGATAGACCCCGTGAAGGAAAAGAGTGCAGGAACGGTTAAGATCATCTTCCCAGCCGCTTGACCCATCATATTCAAGGACTATCTTCGGATCAGTCCAAGTCAAGCCATCCTCGCTCCTTGACAATGCTATGGCCTTCTTCGGGCGCCAGGAGAAATACATATTGTACTTGGCGGAGCCGTCCGGAATGACATTGACATCGAAGCAGGTGCCAAGTTCGGGGCTGCCCAGCACGGGACCTTCACCACGCTTCTGCCACCCGTTGTCGTGGGAAGCCGCCGGGATAAAACCGGCAACCAAAGGCTCAACCTCAGCTTTTTGCTTTGGCGACGTCGAACATGCGACACACACCATCAGGATAAACGGCAAACAATATCTCATTTCAGATTCAATGATTAATATTCGTTTCAGGGATATTCTCGAACTTATCAGAGGAGGGGGCCTTCCAGGCCCAACCAAGGACTTGGCCCTCATAGTCCTCCAAGTAAACTAAGCGGAAGGAATGTGGACCTTTTCGCAGGGCGACCTGTCCGGTGGCGGTGTAGTCAGAATGGGAACCATCATTGTTAACGGCAAGGCGGCCGTCAATTTCAAGGATGCTTCCGTCATCGCTTCTGAGGGCGAACTCCCAAAGCCCATCCTCAAGAACATCAATATATCCTGTGAACACATAGCCGAAATGATCAGCGTCAGGGGCTCCGGCGATTGACGGCGCGGGCATGGTCCCCTTGGCAACGACCGGCGAGGCAAGCACATCAGCGGCTTTTTTAAACTCGCCGAGATGGTAGGTGTAGCGGCATCCTGGATTGGTGGAAGAGACTTTCTTCGCTGGAATATATTCAATCGGGAAAGCATGTACGATCATTTTTGGACTAGGCTCGAAACCATCTTTGAAAGCCCTTGCCACCAAGTAGACATCCTGGTTGATACGAATTGGTTTCTCATATAAGTCAGAGACAATCGACATGTCCTCACTGTCAAATGAATAACGGATCTGGGCGCCTTCGGTCCGGGAACGGAGTTCGGCTATGAATTCCTTGTCGAAAAAGCAAGGATTCCCTACCAGATACGGAGTGGAGACTACCTTCCCTTCCGACAATGAATATGGGGCCTTGAGACCATCCCTGTCGTGACAAGGCTCCTTGCAGAGTTTGAAGGACAGCTCTCCGCCAGCCACCAGCTGGTCGTAAGTCACGTACTGCGCATCAATCGGCACGCCGTTCAGTGACACTTCCCTGATGTAAGAATACTCCGGATGGTCAGCGCTGATTGTCAACGAGTTCCCATTCCCAAAGGTAACCGTGGCTTTCGGAAATACCGGAGCAGAGAAGACGAACTCTCCCGTGCCCGGGCAAAGTGGATAGAAACCGAGTGCGGCAAACACATACCAAGCGCTCATCTGACCGCAATCCTCGTTTCCGCAAAGCCCGTCCGGTCCGGCAGAGTACAGATTATCAACTATTTCCCTTACATAACGCTGTGTGGAGGAAGGATCTCCAAGAGCCGTGTATAACCAAGCGGTGGCGTGGCTTGGCTCATTGCCGTGGGCATATTTCCCGATACGCCCTGTCACGAACCACTCGGCGTGGTCATCAAGACTCTCGTAACCCTCAGAGAACAATGAATCCAGGGATGCCTTGGCGGCCTCCTCGCCTCCCAACATGGCGGCGAAGCCGGCCACATCATGTATCATAAAATGACGATACTGCCAAGCGGTGGCCTCAGTGTAGTCTCGGGAGGATTCCCTTCCTGTCCCATCAGGAGTAAATGGAGCCCTCCAGTTGCCATCGGAATCCTTTCCACGGAAGAATCCCGTGGAAGTGTCCAGTATATTCCTGTATCTGAGGGCCCTGGCGTCATATTCAGCGGCTATGTCTTTGTGCCCGAGCGACTCCGCCATTCGGGCTATGCACCAGTCGTCGTAGGCATATTCAAGAGTCATCGAGACTGACTGGGGGGTGAAGTCGCAAGGGATATAGCCATATTCATTGTACCAATCCGTGGCAGGATATGAATTCGAAGAGGCGATCATCGCTTTCAGGGCTTTCTCACCGTCGAAGCCCCTTATTCCACGCAACCAAGCATCAGCGATTACCGATACCGCATGGTAGCCTATCATGCAGTCCACCTCGTCTCCCCAAAGCGGCCACAAAGGCAACTGGCCATTCAGATCGTACATATCCAACATACTGAATACCATTCCGTTAACAAGATCCGGCTCCAGTAGGGCCATAAGAGGATTCCATGAACGGAAAGTGTCCCATAAGGACAGAGGGAAATAGAATCCCATTCCATCAGGAGCTTTCTTGACCACCCCAAGATGGTTTTTGTAACAGCCGTCAAGGTCGGCCATCTGGTTAGGAACGATAAGGCTGTGGTAAAGGGAGGTATAGAAAACCTCGCGGCGTTCCTTGCTGCCTCCTTCCACGGCGACTTTGCCAAGACTTGCATTCCAAGCGGCCTCAGAGGCTTTCAGCACGCTGTCAAAATCAGCCTGCGGAGCCTCCGCAAGACGGTTATTCTCAGCGCCTTCCGCATCGACAGAGGAAAGGCCGACACTGATTGTGAGTTGCTTTGTGGTCTCAGGAAAAGTGAGAAGGTAACGGTCGTGTCCATCCGTGGCGCAGTCAGTGAACGGGACGGAAAAGAGCGCGGAGAAATACACCCAACGATCAGGAGCCCAGCCGGTGACATGACGTCCGCCAACTATACGGTTATCCGAGACTGCCTGCAAGGTCATACCGTCAGCTTTCGCATAAGCTAGAGCGTGTGCCATATCCACAAGAATCCTCCTCTCCCCTTTCCCGGTGAAAGTGTAGCGGTGACAGCCGGTGTGTGGCAAGGCTGTCATCTCGGCCACGATACCGAGCGAAGGGAATTTGACCTGGTAATATCCGGCGCTCGCCTTCTCGTCTTTATGGGAGAAAGGAAGCGGCGGGACGGCAAAACCGTCCTGATTCTGAGGAACTTCCCCAATAACCGGCACGAAGAGGAAGTCTCCGAGATCTCCTTGGCCGGTGCCGCTTAGGTGGGTGTGAGAGAATCCAAGAATAAGGCTGTCTTTATCATGATAGCCAGCCACTCCCCCGTCCACAGTGTCAGGTCCCAGCTGGACGAGACCGAACGGCGCAGTAGCGGCTGGGCTGGTGTGGCCGTCCAAGGCTGTCCCAATGAAAGGGTTGACCTCTCCAGAAAGAGTCTGGGAACCTCCGCAGGCAACCAATATCAAACCAAGAAACAGGAATACAAGAAAACGGTTCAGCTTCATAACAATTTCCATCACACTATCATATAGAATAATACTCCTTCAAAATCCACTGTTTGAAAACAGGGTCCTGAATATCGACAATAGACCCAGACACTTCAATCAGATCTCTCTTAATCAAAGCGTTTTTCATGATCCGGATATTTCCGCTTGTTCCAAGCCTATATCTTGAGAGAGTTTCTACCGAGGAAAAATTTCTTACCCCGTCACATATCGCGCAAAGGAAACTCCTCTGCTTTTCCGTCAGTGAATCCATCAGATTCACGAACTGCAAATTCAAAGAATCCAGCATTGACTGAAATGCGGATTGGATGATATCCTCTGTACACTTTCTGGGAGTCCTAAGCCAAGTGTACTGCGCCAGCTGCTGAACATAATACGGATGATTATCCACAATATCAGCCAACTTCCCTGCCAGCTCTGGCGAAATTGCCTTTCCTGTCTCAGAAAAACGCCGCATAATATACTCTTGCCAATCTTGATTGTCGATCTTAGGCAAAAACATCATATCGCAAAAGCGATAGAATGGTTTTCCATATTCACCGAATATATTCAGCATCATATGTTTCTTGCTGCCGTATAAAATATATGCGACATCGGTCTGCTCTTGCCAGTGATTACGAAGTATCTTTTGGAAACGGGAAGACTGGTCAAACTCACCAATTTGCTGGAACTCATCAATACAGACTATCACCTTCTTTTTACGCTTTTTGGCAATCAGCTGTGGAAGGTTAAGAACATCCTCACCAACAGAAGCGTCTCGCCAATCCACACCTAAAGACAATTCATATTGCCCGGCGGGACCTGAGATACTCAGTTTTGAAGTGGATATCTCTTCTACAGTACGTTTCGCGAATAGTTCATAAAACTCCTGTGGCGTCTCACACTTAAAAGCATTCATTCTGACAAATAAGAGTTTGCTATTCGCCTCAGATGCCAGCTTGATCACTTTGTTGACCAGGGAAGATTTTCCCCACCGACGCGGAGAAATAATAGTCGTATTGGTTTGAGAGAGAAAATTAGCCAGTAATTTGGAAGACTCTTGCGTCCTGTCAGTAAAATCTCGGTCGGAAACGATCTTACCGTAAATGAAAGGGATTTCCATATTCTGTTGCTTTTCGCAAATCTAATAAATCAATATGATATAAACAAGTATCATATTAAATTATCTCATGCATAAACGAAAACAAAGCGGGACGGCTTCGGAAGCCGTCCCGCCTATCATTAGATCCTTCGGCCTTCGGCCTCAGGATGACATGGTTTACTGAGCCTGGTAGCAACCGACGTTGATCTTAGCAACAACGCAGAATAGCTTCTTGGAAAACATTTTTATAAAATAATTGGTATAATAAAAATAATCCAAGAAACTAATCTCTTATAAATCAATCAGATATTACGGATCATCCGTTCGACGACTTTTCTTTTTTGGTTCATGTCCGGATGGACATAAATATTCAGAGTCGTGGAGACATCGGAATGGCCGAGAATGGAACTTAATGTCTTGAAGTCGCACTGGCTCTCGATGCATCTGGTGGCGAAGGTGTGGCGGAGGCTGTGGACCTTGCGTACAGGCATTCCCAACCTCCGGCATATTCTTTTGAAATTATTCCTGAAATTCTGTGGATCTGCCGGGAAATCATTGCCAGTCAATAAGTAAGGGTCTCCTTCCCCCTTGAGGCAAACTTTCTCTATCGAATGGGCGAGCCTTTTCGCTACAGGCACGTCCCTCCAGGAGTCCGCTGTTTTCGGAGGGCCGATGGCCAGAACCGATTTCTTGGGAATCTGGTTCACCAAATATATTCGGTGAACCGCCCTGCGTACATGTATGATTTGCTCCTCCGTATCGAAGTCGCTCCACCGCAGCGCGCAAACCTCGCCGATCCTGAGTCCACAATATACGCAAATCAAAAGCCCCACATTATATGGAGTAGGATGCTCGTGCAGCCACGCCAGCAGATTCTTCTCTTCCCGGAGTTGGAGCACTTGGGGTTCGGTTCTTCTCCGACGTGTTGGCATTCTGAGTCGATAGGCCTTGGGCTCCATCCATTCCTCATCCTCGCAAAAGCGGATGATCATTTTGAGGACGAGGATGATAGCCTTGACTGAATTAACACTCAAGCCTTCTTGGAACTTGTTGTCAATCAATGCTTGGAAAGACTCCGGAGTCACATCATTCAAACGTCGGAACCGTGGAAGAAGGTGCGCTCGGATAATCAATGAATAGGCGGCAAGGCTTGTGTCTTTGATAAAACCCGCCTTGCTTGCTTCCCATCGTAAGCAAGCGTCTTTGAAACTTGTAACATTCATTTTTTTTATAATTAGGTTTGTATGTATAAGGTTTGTTGTGTTCAGTCTCAATATAATGTTTGCGGGATTTGCGTCCTCTAATACGCAAAATTTCATCTTCCTAAAAAACCCTTTTTATATTTTTGCTAGCGAGTATACCGACATGTCGGCATACTACACATATTAATAATTTTTGAAGACACTATTATTCACCAAACCAATTAATTAGTTTAAAAATGTTTTCCAAGAAGCTATTCTGCGTGGTTGCCATGCTGATCGGCATGGCAGCTAGCTTTGGCGCTTACGCCCAAAGCCTGACAGTACGCGGAACCGTCAAGGACGCCCAGGGTCCCGTCGTGGGAGCCGTGGTGCTCAGTGGCGGAGCCAATGCTGTCACGGATGTCAATGGTAACTACTCAATTACCGTACCATCGAACGCTGTCCTGGAAGTTTCCTGCCTTGGTTACGCCACTCAAAATGTGAACGTTAATGGCAGGTCTGTCATCGACATAATCCTTAAGGAAGATGTCGAGATGCTCCAGGAGGCCGTCGCCCTCGGTTACGGTGCCCAGACAAAGAAGAAGGACCTGTCCGCTTCCGTGGGTATCGTCAGCAACCCTGAGAAACTCGCCGGACGTCCTGTCACTTCGACGACCGGTATGCTCCAGGGCCAGATCCCTGGTGTGGTCGTGTCCTACTCCAACGGTTCGCCTACCAGCGGCCCTGGCATTCTCATCCGTGGACAAGGCTCCCGTAACGGAGATGGTGTCCTCTGGGTTGTTGATGGTGTCCCTGGTGGCCCTATCACCTCAATGAATGATATCGAGAGCATCGTCGTCCTGAAGGACGCGGCCTCCGCGGCTATCTACGGAGCCTCCTCAGGAGCTGGCGGTGTTATCATCGTCACCACCAAGAAGGCCAGCAACGGTATCCATGTCGAGTATGACCTCGTCACCGGTATCCGCCACGCCAGCAACCTCCCCGAGTGCCTCACCGCCGAGGAAGAGATCCAGATGAGGACCATTGCCTCCAAGAATGCGGGCATTAACCTTGACACAGGTTGGGATCCCGCCGTCAACCCCTGGATCGCCACCACCCGTACCGACTGGATGGACGAGATCTTCCGCGACGCCCTCTACCAGCGTCACACCGCCACCCTCAACTATGGTACTGACGCTCTCAAGAGCCGTCTCACCTTCACCTTCAGCGACAACCCCGGCGTCCTCGTCGGTACGTTCTCGAGAAGCATTGGTGTCCGTTACAACGGCCAGTACCAGATGAACAAGTGGATCAAGATCACTGAGAACATCCACTTCTCCGACGGCAAGAGCCGCGGCACCGACACTGGCTCCAGCCACACCGGAACCATCCTCTCAGCCCTCTACATGCCGCCGTCCGCTGAGGCCTACGCGACAGCCGGGCCTTACGCCGGCTCTTTTGGAGGTACCACCACCGAGGATCCCGCCTACGCCGCCCAGTACGGCAGCAACTTTGCCGGTCTGCATGGTGATGCTGTGAACCCTCTGCGTCTCCTCCTCGCCGACACTCAGTACGGCCACGGAATCAGCTTCTGGTCAACCACCGGCCTTGAGATCGCCAACATCGTGAAGGGACTCAAATTCGTCGACCAGTTCTCTTATAATATTGGTCAGGGCATCTCTAAGAGTTTCAACCCGAAGCGTCCTGAGATTGGTAAACCCAGCCTCACCAACTCCTTGAATGAGAGCGCCTCACGTAGCGACAACTGGCGCAACGAGGCCACCCTCACCTATGACCGCACCTTCGGCAAGCACACTGTTGGAGCCCTCGGAGCTGTCACTCTCAACCGCAGCTGGGGAAGGGACTTCAGCGCAAGCGCCTCCTCCTTCGACATCGAGAACGAGTCCATGCAGTACATGGCCTTCGCCGGCAGCTATGGTATCCCTACCGACCACTACAGCGGACCTGACGCCAACATCGCGTTCGTCGCCCGTGGTTCCTACAGCTTCGACGACCGTTACTTCCTCACCGCCTCATGGCGTCGTGACTATGCCGGCCGTCTGCCTCTTGGCCACAACTACGGTGACTTCCCCGCCGTCACAGGCGCTTGGAAGATCTCCAGCGAGCCTTTCTTCCCGAAAAACGACAACATCAACCTTGTGAAGGTCAGGGCCTCTTGGGGCCGCGTCGGTAACCTCGGTTCCATCGGTGCGAACTACAAGTCCCCGTCCCTCAGCCAGATGGGAGACAACACTGACAACAGGATGGCTGGCCGTACCGGTTACGGAAAGGGTGGCATCATGAGAGGTGTCACCTGGTCACTGACCACCGCCTTCAACCAGGAACTGACCTGGGAGACTTCGGAGCAGGCTGACCTCGGTCTCGATATCGACCTCTTCAAGGATCGTCTGTCGATGTCCCTCGACCTTTACAATAAGAAGACCTTCAACCTTATCCAGTCCCAGACCATGGATTGGCCGACCTACATGGGTATCAACCCTCGCCAGATCAACCTCGGTGAGATCAACAACCGTGGTATCGAGTTCGTCGCCACATGGAAGGACAAGATCGGCAAGGACTTCAGCTACTATATGACCGGCAACTTCGCCTACAACCGCAACCGCGTCATCAACACCGGTGTGTTCGATTCCGACGGTAACTCAGCTCCTTGGGTCGGTGGTGGCGGATACGGTCTTGAAACCACCGCTATCTACCGCAGTGAGGTAGGCCAGCCTATCAACTCCTTCTATATGATTCCTTACGAGGGCATATTCCAGAGCATGGAGGACATCTATGACCACCAGAAGGACGGCAAGCTCATCCAGCCTGGTGCCCGCCCGGGCGACCTCAAGTTCACCGACGTGAATGGGGATGGCAAGATCAGCACCGAGGACCGTGTTTATCTTGGAAACCCGACTCCGAAGTACACCTTCGCCCTTTCCGGCGGATTCACTTGGAAGAATCTCAATGTTGACCTCATGCTTCAGGGCGTGGCCGGCAACAAGATCGCCTACATGGCCAAGCAGCTCATCCTCGCCGATGTCGAGGGTAACTTCAGCCGCGCCAAAGGCATTCTTGACGCCTGGAGCCCTGAGAACCGCGACTCCACCATCCCGATCCTCTCCAGGAACGACCCGAACTCCAACCTCGCCACCCCTTCAGGATGGTATCTCGAGGATGGTAGCTACCTCCGCGTCAAGAACTTGACTGTCGGTTACGACATCACCAAGCTCATGCGCCGTCTGCCTCACTTCGCCGAGAGGAACTCTTCTTGCAACGTTTACTTCTCCGGTGAGAACCTCTTCACTTTCACCAAGTATTCCGGAATGGATCCTGAGGTCGGCGGTTACGACACCCTGACCTACCCGGTCCACAAGATTTTCGCCTTCGGTGTGAAACTCAACTACTAATATTTAGGAGGACATTAGATATGAAAAAGTACATTTATATAGCTTTTGCCGCTCTCTGCGCCCTCACTTTCGCCTCTTGCGATAATTTCTTGGATTACACTTCCCAGGGAACTATCGCCCAGGACAACTTCTTCCTTTCCGACGAACAGGCCAATGGTGCTATTGAGAACTGCTACTACGGCCTCTTCGAGAGGGACGGAATGTTCAGCCGTGAGATCTACTGGGAGCAGGCTTGCGCTAACGATATGGTATGGGGCAAGACCCGTGGTTTCCCGAGCCTCGCCACTCTGAGCTACACCGGCAACGAGTCCTGTATTCTTGACACTTGGAACAGGATCTACAACCGTTACGGCATTCCCAAGGCCAACTGGGTGGTCAATTCTCTTCTCACCAAACAGGCCAAGGAAGGCCTCACTCCTGTTGAGACCAGGGTACTCGGTGAGGGTTACTTTCTCCGCGCGCAGTATCACCTGCTCGCCGCCTACCGCTACGGCACCAAGGAGCTCGGTGTTCCCTTCGTGGCATACGAGGATGTCGAGGGTGGTTACAACTACACCATCCCCCCGCAGCTCCCTTCTGTGACCGACAACTACGCCTACATCGTCTCCGACCTGAAGAAGGCTGAGGAGATCCTCCCTCGCGTTGAGGAGTACTCCACGGCTGACCTCGGCCGCGCCTGCAAGCAGTCCGCCGCCGCCCTTATGGCCAAGGTTTACGCTTACTGGGCCATGTGGGACAGCTCACAGTGGAGCAATGTCATCGACTGTGTGAACCGTCTTGAGAACCAATATGGCCGCGGGCTGGTGGACAATTTCGCCGACCTCTTCTCCCCGGATTTCAGCAAGGGCTTCTACAACAAGGAGTACTGCTGGGGTATTCCCGGAACAGGTGGTGCTGACTACACCGGTAACGGTGGTGTTGAGCTTACCGGTGTCATGCTCGAGGACAAGGGCTGGGGCAAGTTCAACGGCTGGGGCCAGATCCACCCTTCCTATGACCTCTACGAAGAAATGGCGAAGGATAATGAGGACACCAACGGTGACGGCGTCTCTGACTATCAGGACACCAAGAACGAGCGTCTTGCCAAGACCATCCTTGAGTACAACGACGAATTCACTTATTTCGGTGAGAAGATGCGCTACTACTCTCCGGTCAACATTGAGGTTGGTTTCCAGTGCAACAAGTACATGGAGGCATTCGAGCCCGCCAACTGCGTTGGCACGACCGTTCTCGACAATGGTAACTGGCCTGTCACTCAGGTTATGTGGCCTATCGTCCGCTTCGCTGACTGCTTGCTTCTCCGCGCCGAGGCTAACCTCGCCCTGGGCAATGCCGCAGCCGCCGCGACCGACATCAACAAGATCCGCGTCCGCAGTCACCTTAAGCCTCTCGATGGTCCTGCCACTTGGACTGACCTTTATCACGAGCGCCGCTGCGAGCTCGCTTTCGAGTTCTCCGCCGACCACGCTTTCGACTGCAAGAGGTGGGCTATATCCGGTGCATCCGAGATCAAGGCTCTTGCTCTCAATGAGCTGAACTCACATCCGAGGGTCCGCCACTATGAGGATAGGATGAATCCCGAGTCCCCCTACACTGTCGGCCCTTACGAGGACTATCAGTCTCCTGTTAAAGTATGGAGAGACCAGTGTCTCACCTTCCCTTATCCTACTGATGAGATCACCAAGGCCAACGGAGCTCTCCAGAACCCTCCGTCCTGGCGATAGTTTGATGACTTTAAAAAGATATAAAATATGAAAAAGATATTTTACGCGATAATGGGGGCCGCCGCCCTGCTTCTTCTCGCCGGTTGCGAGGAGAAAGGTGAGGTCTTTTACCAGAATCCTTACAGGATCATCGTGGACTATCTGCCCTCGACTTTCACTATCAGTGGCATCTCCGGCAATGTGACACCCGATGAGAACTACGATTGGATCACTTCCAACGGCAACGGCAGTTTCACCGTCAGGCGTAACACCAGCGGCCTTATCCGCCGCGCTGAGTTCACAGTCGCCGGTAGCAGTGACAAGGCTATCGTCAACCAGAGGGCCCACAGCCTTGATGCCACGGTTACTTCCTCGCTTGCCAGCCAGGGACTTGGTTCAGCCAATATCGATGTCACCTTGAACACCAAGAACCTCGACGACTATGCCGCTTGGGGACTTATCTTTGGTACTGCTAATGACCGTTCCGCGGGAAAGGTCGTTCCGATGAGCGGTGCTCCCGTCGCCGGTATCAATAAGGGTGAGATCACTGGTCTTGCCGAAGGTACTGACTACTTCGTCTGGTCTTATGTCGAGTCCACCGAGGGTGACAGGATCTATTCCAATCCTCTTGGTCTCGTCCCTCCCGTGTATGTTAAGGCTGGTGAGGATCTCCAGGCCGCCATCGACGCTGCCAAGGAGTTCCAGGAAATCCGTGTCGCCGGTGGCGCCGTGTTTAACGGAACCATCGTGTTCGACGACAAGAACAAGAACAAGAGCATCTCCGGTGGTTGGAACGCTGACTTCACCGAGCAGAGCTGGGACAACCTGACCGTCATAGACGGTGGTGGTGTCAACCGCGGTATCTACTGCGGCGAGAGCCCTATCACCGACATGCCTCTGCAGGGTTCTGTCGAGATCTCCTACTTCGAGATCCGCAACTGTCTATGCTTGTCTGGCCATGGTAGCGCTATCCGTGTGTCCGGTGGCCCTGTCACTGTCCACCACTGCTACATACACCACAATGAGGCAGACCGCGGTACCATCAACACTCGTGAGGACGATCAGTCTTCAGACATCACTGTCTACGACTGCGTCATCGTGAACAACGTCGCCAACGGCCATGCCGCCGGTGTCTGCGTTGAGGATGGCCAGAGCCGCGCCAACCCGACTCATGCGAAGTTCTACGGAAACATCATCGCCAACAACCGTTCCATCAAGAATGATGGTTATGCCGGTTCAGTGTATTTCTACCAGAGCGTTGACGTCCAGTTTGTCAACAACACTGTCGTCAACAACTTCAATTACTACGAGGACAATGGCAACTGGTGGGGTAACTTCTACCTCCGCTACAATACCAACGCCGTGCTTGCCAACAACCTCATTCTTCGCCCTTGGGGTGCGAAGAGGGGAGAGGCCGCATTCTTGCAGGATAAGCCTATCGATGGTGGCGGAGCCCGTCCCACTGCCTACAACAACGTCATCGAGGGAGAGCAGATGCACAACGAAGGTGGCTGGACGAAGTCGGGTGAGATTAGGATGCCTAGCAACTTCACGATCACCGAGGTTCTGAAGAACCCTGACATCGAGATGGTTGCCCAGGCTGATCTTCAGAACAAGGCTGCCACATTCAAGTACAACAGCCTGACCGATTTCCTTGGTGAGAATTATATGTCTCAGGGTAAGGCTATCGGTGCCGGAACACTTGAGACTCTCTCATACAATTCCTACGACACAGCCAACCTCGGTGCCAACTACTCAGCTGACATCAAGGCCTTCCTTGAGAAGATCGGAACCGACATCAACGGTAACCCGTTCATTAAGGGCGGCAAGACTGACATCGGTGCTATCCAGTCCAAGTAATACTGTCATCCTGAGGCCGCATCGCGGCCGAAGGATCTGAAATAAAAGCGGGACGACCACTCGATCGCCCCGCTTTTTTCTATTCCTGATTCTGTGAAAGCATAATTTGCGATTCCTAACGAGATTGGTTATTTTTGTGTCACTCTCCGACTTGCTCTTGATTGGTTTATGAAACGACTTTTACTAATATCGATCTTTTCTCTGCTGCTTTGTTCTTGCGGAGATCGTGATCCATATAAGATGACATTTGTCAGTATGTCCTCTCTTGAGATCAAGGATGACTTCTGGACTCCCTATTTCCTTATTCACAAAGACATAACCCTCCCGCTTGCGGTCAGCTGGACTGAGAGCCACTTTGACTCTCCGATGGTCCCCAAGGCAATCGAGGGCATCGCATATTCCCTACAGTTCGAGAAGGACACGGAACTGGCGGTTAAGCGTAGCTCATGGGTGACGAGATTGAAAAACGAGGCCGGCCAGCGGCAGGCTGTGGCGGACACTTGCGAGGTCAGCAGTGCCGTCACAAAGGTTTTCAACGATGCTGACCTGCTTAGAATCAGCGGCGACGGGAATTATGCGGATAATCTGGAGCAAACTCTTTATAATGAGGTGCTTCCGGCCATTTCCTTGAAAGGTGATCGTTTTTTTTCAAAATCTCCTTTGTCGTCCTCAGGAAACTTCTCCCGCCTGACTTGGGAAGAGACTCAAGGCAGCGCCATGGATCTGTTCCGTATCATTCCATATTTGGGAAATATCGTCTATGGCACTTCCAAAGAAGCCCTGTGGGTAAACCTCTACATGTCCGGCAATGCGAAAGTCAAATTTGCCGGTGAAGATATAATCGTTCATCAGACAACTACCTATCCTTGGGATGGCTATGTGGCTCTGCAACTGGAGCTTCCGAAGCCCCTCAAAGCAGAGATCCGTCTCCGGATACCATCGTGGTGCGAAGATTTCACTTTAAGTGTAAATGGCAGATCTGACGAGAGTGTTAAGGTTGATGCCGGATATGCGGTACTTAGTCGCAAATGGCAGGATGGCGACAACATCGAACTGGTGCTTGACATGCCTGTGAAGACTGTCGATGCCACTTATTTTGGAAAGAAAGAGGAAGGGAAACGGGCTGTTCGGCGCGGCCCTATAGTCTATTGCATAGAAGAAAAGGATAATCCCTTCGGATTTGACACTCTGTACTTGTCAAAGAATATGGAATTCGGCCTGGAAAGGTTGCCCAAAGCCGAGTGGTGTGGCCATAGCTTGATGAGAATAACGGCAAAGACCCCTGATGCAGGGGTCCTAACCTTTATACCATATTTCGCTTGGGGCAATCGTGGCCCCGGAAAGATGGAAGTATTCGTTCCTTATCAAGGCAATTAATACTCCTTGACGACCTTGAGAAGCCTGTCGGGATAGTTGGAGATGATGGCGTCGACTCCGGCGTCGATAAGACGTCGCATCTCATCCGGATCGTCCACGGTCCAAGTGTTCACCTTCATTCCCTTGGCGTGAGCCTTGTCAACAAGAGCCTTGTCCACATTCTCATGAGGGGCGCTAAGCCACTGGGGAGTGAAGTTCAGAAGACTCATATACTGGTCGAAATCAGTCTCCCACTCCTCCACAAGGAAAGCGAGTGTGTGGCCGGGATATTTCTCATTGATGTAATTGAGAGCCCTTTCGTCAAAGCACTGAATCATAAGACGGTCACCGAGACCAAGAGAATCCAACATGGCGACGCAAAGGTCTGTATATTCATGATATTCAGGCCAATCCACGCCTTCAACCCCACCATCGTAATCGGGATCGCTCTTGATTTCGATGTCGTAATGCATGGGATAATGGCCATTCTCCTTCGTCCAGGCCTCAACCGCGGAGATCACCTCTGAGGCGATGGGCTTGCAAAGGGGCATGCAATGCTTCTCGGGCCACCCGGGATTGTATTTGACTCCCACATCCCATTTTGCTATCTCGCTGTAAGGAAGGTGATAGAGATAGGTCTTGGGATCACTGCCCAAAACGGGCTTTCCGTCCGGACGAGTAGAGTAACGAGGGTGGAAGTATTTATCGTGGGAGAGGACTACCTTCTTGTCTTTAGTGACACAAAGGTCCATCTCAAGAGTGTTGACACCCAACTTCACGGAATTGAGCATCGCGGGAAGAGACTCCTCAGGATAAAGCCCCATGCCACCCCTATGAGCCTCGACATCAATAACATACTTGGGAGCCTCGGCTACTGGCTCAGCTTTTTTCTGCTCAGGAGCGGCGCCGTAATGAAGCGTGGCCTTCACAGGATAATGATCGGAGACAAATGGAGCGCCGGGATAAGCCTGCCTGATAACCTCAAATTTATCACAACCTGAGAAGCCGGAATAAAAAACATAGTCGATAGGCTTGTCGCTTGTGACCTTGCCCCAATCATGCCATGTGACCTCATTATCGGTCACGGGAGCGGTCTGGCGGGCATCAGCCATCAGTTCGCGAAGCGCCTCGAGGCATGGATCATCCGGATAGACGTTCATGTCTCCAGTGAGGATCATAGGATAACCTTCCGGATTCATCGCGCCGATACGCTCGACTAAGAGCAGCAGGCCATTGCGACGGGCCTCCTTGCCAACATGGTCAAGATGAGTATTGACAAAATAGAAATTACGGTCGGCCACCTTGTCGTGGAGCAAAGTCCAAGTGGCCGTGCGGCGGCAAGCGGCATCCCATCCCAAAGACGGCTCGAAAGGAGTCTCGGAGAGCCAGTAAGTCCCCCACTCTTTCAACTCTATACGCTCAGTGTCATAAAAGACGGACATATGCTCGCCATCATGGACACCGTCCTCCCGGCCGACCCCGACACATTTGTAACCAGGGCAGTGCTCAACGAAGTAATCCAATTGGAAATCAAGAGCTTCCTGCACACCGAAAACAGCGGGTTTTTGGTCTAGGATCATAGCGCAAGCGGCGTCACGGCGGTTCTCCCAGGCATTGTCTCCGTCTTTGGCGGTGCCGTAACGGACGTTGAAGGACATGACAGGGAGAGTCTCAGACGCCTTGTCATTCTTGCATGATAAAGCCATAAGAGGCAATAACGCCAGAAGGAATATTCGTTTCATATTGTTGATTATTAGATTCTTCTAAGTATTAGATTCTTCACTTCGTTCAGAATGACACACTTCGTTCAGAATGACAAACTTCGTTCAGAATGACACACTCGTTCAGAATGACAAACTATAATTCTCCGCAAAGAAGGGCGGCGCCGAGAATTCCGGGATGATCCAGGTCGGTGGCGTACAAATTGAGGTTCTCTATGCTCTTTGGATAAGGGAACTCATTGATAACCTTCCACATAGGCTTACTGTAGAGAGGGAAAGCCTTGGCGATGCTCCCGCCCAGGATTATGACAGACGGATCATATGCGTACATAATCATCTGGACCAGTTTACCGATATGGTAGCCGAATTCATCCATGATTGCCAACGCAGCAGGATCCCCTCCGGCCGCCGCGATAGCGGTGTCCTTTCCTGTGGTTCCCTTGCCCACAAAGAAACGGCTGCTGCAGTAATACTCGTAATCCTTGTCGAGATAAGGAATACTGCCTATCTCGCCCGCACCGGCATTGCGTCCGTGATAAAGGCATCCGTTTACTACGAGCGATCCTCCCACACCTGTGCCGAGAGTGGCGCAGAAAGCCTCCTTGTGGGGGCCGTCCTTGCCGAAACGAGTCACACCGAGAGCGAAGCAGTTGCAGTCGTTATCCACAGCGACATTGATATGGTACCTGTCCTCCAGGACATCCTTCAGATGAACCTCTTGCCAGGAAGGAATTCCAACCACGTTATAGACTATACCCTTCTCGGTGTCGACAACGGATGGGACTCCAATACCTATTCCATCCACATCCGGAGTCATCAAGGCGTCAATCAAGCGGAACAACTGCTCCAGTACTTCACGCTCGCTGCCACAGGACAAAGTGGGTTCAGAAATGATCCTGCCTATCTTCCCATCGGGAAGGACGGTCGCCACACGAACATTGGTTCCGCCAAGATCAATAGCGATTCTCATAACTGTTAATAAGCTATAGTGTTATCTTACCGCTTTTCTCCACATGGACGGTAGCGGCCTGTCCGTCTCCCCAAGTGACGGTGAGATCAAAAGGTATATTTGTGGTTACTGTGATGATTGGTTTGTCAGAAGCGGACTTACGGGAGGCTGCCTTTAGAGACACGACCCCTTCCGGGCCGAACGGATACCTGTCGATTCCGTGTGCCTCGAGGTTATGGACATCCCACTCGACCTTGCCCTCGCTGAAATCAGAACGGATCCCGAGGATATATTCAATGAAAACAGCGATCGGCGGCAGACCAGTCCAACCGACAAAGTCCTTGCGGGCCATGAAGCCGGGAGCCGTCTCCTCAGGAGAGTAATATTCCCAGAAAGTGCCTGTGTCCTGCCATACCTTGAACACGTTGTCATAGTGGTTCTTCGCGATCTCCATTGCCTCCTGGCGATAACCTCTCTCCCACAAGCCGCTGATCACCATATAGTTGGCTCCAGGCCAGATTCCGCCCTGCCAATAACGGCCTTTAGGATTGTACTTCGGATGATCCGCCGACAGAGAAGGCACCCTGTGTACTCTGGAGAACTCTTTCTCATCCGACAGATGGGCTACAATGCGATCCAATTTATCCTTGTCCAGGACATCTGTCTTGAGAGCCCAGAAAGCGGAGATACCCTTAGTGGAATTTTTGCTACCGTCTCCATAAACATCGTACAGGAAGCCAGTCTCCTCATCCCACATATTCTCATTTATCCATTTCTTGAGATATTTCATCTCGTCCTCCATCTCCTCAATCTCCTGCCAACGCTCGATGTAGAACCCGATCTGCATCAGGCAGTCATTGACCAGATACTGCTGGAGGTTAGTGTCCAGCCAGGTCATGTGGCCGTTGGAGAAAATCTGGTTGTAGCCTTCCGGAACCCTAGGCATGTTATCCATACCCGTTCCCCAGCCGCTGGACCAGTAAGTCCCGTCCTTCCAGGTGCGGTTGAGCTTCCACCACTGGGCGTAGGCGACCAGTGCGGGAAAAACCCTATGCAAGCGGTCGATATCGCCGAACTGCTTGTAATACAGCAACTCAGCCCAAGGCAGAAGATTGGGTCCAGTCGAGGTCGGGTCATAGCGCTCGAAACAATCGGAGCCGTCAGCCCTGATCTCACGGCAGATGAAACCGTCCTGGTGCTGCTTGGCGTAGAAGTTATCCAGCGTCCTCTGGAAAGGGAAGAAACGGTAACCGTAACGGGCGAACATCATCATGAAAGAATCGTCCCACATGAATATGTTGCCGTTGTAGGCGACATCGAGGTAAGGAGACACAAAGCCGGAACCTTCCTGAGGCTGACGGATATTCCCGACAGCGATCTGCCAGGCATGCCAATACATCTCGATCTCTTTCTCATGTCCCTCCCAGATTGGCGCGGGAAGGATTTTCTGGGCCTCCTTAAATGACTTGGGGGCCTTGGTCTCGGGTTTCATCGTACGGAAAGGATTCTCCGACACGAAGATATTCTTTACATACGTGTTCTTGTACGGAAGGTCGTACGGGCCGGACTTCAGGTCCTGTGCCATCAACGACGCGGCTCCAAGGACGAGGAGAGCGGTGAGGAATAATCTTTTCATTTCTTTACAATACGTTTGATCGCCCGAGCGATGTCATAATTCATATAAGTGCCTTTGAATTCCTGAGATCCAGGTCCATAAGCGAACACCGGCAGAGCCAGAGGCGTGTGGTCGTCGGAATTATAAATAGCCAGGACATGGCCGGTCTCCAAGTCACCATCAAGTATGGTGAGACCGCCAGTCTCGTGGTCAGCTGTGACCACGACGAGTGTCTCCCCGTTACTGTCGGCGAACTTAAGCGCCTCAGCCACAGCGAGGTCGAAACTCAAAGTTTCGATTATTGAGGCGGGAAGGCAGTCCGAATGCCCGGCATAATCGATCTTAGCCCCCTCGACCATGAGGAAGAATCCTTTCTTGGAGGAATTCTGGAGTTTGGCGATGGACTCTTTGGTTATGTCAGCAAGGAAGCTCAATGTCTCCTGACGGGCATACGCTCCCATCCTCTGATCGGCACAAATCACCCTGCCGGGAATGGAACTGACACTCAAAGCGTCATGAGTGTAGTTGAATCCGTTAGCCTTAATCGCGTTCATAAGGTCAAAGCCGTCCTCACGGGGATCCTCGAAATAGTCGGTTCCGCTTCCGGCGAGAAGATCAAGAGTCTTGTTGGTGGCCAAGTAGCGTGTGACCTTGTCAATGCTGTCGCGCTCAGCGGTATGGGCATAGAAAACACTGGGAGTCGCGTCGGCCATATCACCCAAGGTGACAACACCTACAGCCTTCCCCTGAGCATGGAAATAATCACTCAATGAAGGATACTCAACGGAGCCGTCCTCGTTGGAGGCGATATGCCTTGTCCAAGACATCTCACCCGTGGCGAGAGCGCTGCCTCCGGAAGCCGAGTCACCGATGAAATCGTCATGAGGATTATAGAACTGAAGTCCCATATTCTTCATTCTCAGCATAGAAAGGTCACGGCCATTGGCATACGCTCCAGAAAGTATCTGGTTCAATCCCATACCGTCTCCGATAAGGAATATGACGTTTTTCACCTTCTTGGAAGAACCGTCGTTCCTATAAGTGGGAGTGTAGACCTCAATGCCCTTATCCAGCTGCATTTTCTCGTTTTGGAAGCCCTGGAAATCACGGGTGGCCTTGTCAAGTTTCTTGGTACCGGTGACACCGGCCTGGACGGCGTGGCGTCCCATCCTGAAGTTCTTGTTGGTCCAGTCAGAAAAGAAAAGGGCGCACTTGGCAGGATAGTCTGTGTTGAATATATCCACTCCAAGCCTCTGAAGGGTAAAATATGCTGTGGTTCCTTCGGGGGCGTCCCAGAAGCGGATCGGTTTCCCTGCCGCATGAGCGGTCTCAATGGCCCTTGTAACGGCCTCCATCTCAGGTTTGATCATCCTGCCCTTGCCGTTCCAATGACGGGCGAACTTGCGGAAATCGGTGCTGATCATCGCTATACGAGCCAGCTGATCAGGAGTGTACTGAAGTTTCCCGTCCGTAAAATCCCCGTCAAACCACAGCCAAGAAGGCCACTTGTCAAAGTCCTCAGGATCCGGCCTGTCTCCGGTAATGACAATCTTCACACCATTCTGAGAACAGAACACATCCGGGAATTCCTCCGCCAAGGCGATCACACCGGGAAGGGACTCCCCTGTCTTAAGATCAACCATAAGCTGAAGCTGATCACCGCTTCCCTTCCACATCTTTCCGCCATTTTCACGGAAAACCTTGACTATCGGCTCAATATACATCGTCCTAAGACTCCTGTCCGCCTTTAAGTCCTTGAGATTGTGAGCGACCAGGATCTCACCGTCCTTCAGGAACACATCGGCCTCAATCGAGGTGCAATGCTGGGAATATGCCTCCCAGAAAGGGACTGTACGATCATAGTCGTTGTGGGAATGATAAGCTATCGGACGCTGGGCCTGGAGAGTCAGGCTAATCGCCGCAACCGCAAAGATTATCAGTATTTTACGCATATTGTTACACTTTGTTTTTAATCATTTAAAGATCCTTCGTCGGCTAGCCTTCTCAGGATGACAAAATTGTCATTCTGAGCGAAGCGAAGAATCTATTTATGCCAAACCGCCTCTTTAGGGATCATTCCGATCCTGCCTCCGCCCTGCGGCATCCAAGCCCAAAACAAAGACTGACCCTCATAATCCTCAAGATACGAGAGACGGAAAGGATGCATACCCTTCTTCAAAGGAATCCGGCCTGTGGCAGTGAAGGCGGAATGAGAACCGTCATTATCCACCACCACCTTACCGTCAATTTCCAGTAAACCACCGTCGTCGCTCCTGACAGCGAAATTCCATATCCCGTCGGAAGGAATGTCCAGATAACCCGTGAACACATATCCGAAATGATCCTCGTCGGGAGCGTCCTTGATCGAAGGAGTCTCCATAACTCCGGAAGAAACCACCTTGCTTGCCCGGACGTCGGCAGTGCAGGTAAACTCGCCCTTATGGTAGGTGTAATTGCAGCCAGGCTTCAAGCCGGAAACATTGGATGCGGGAATCAAGATGGCAGGATAGGCGTGGACCCTCATGAGATCACTGGCCTGAAGCCCATCCTTGAATGCTTTGGCGGAGATGATCAGGTCATCCTTGATTTTGAAAGGAGCTTCGAATACCTTGGAGTTCTCGTCCGGCTCGCTTCCGTCAAGAGTGTAACGGATTGTGGCTCCCTCAGTTCTGCTCTGCAGGTTCACCTCCAACTCACCTTCATAATAGCTCGGATCGCCATAGAAGAATGGCATCGAGACCTGGTCTCCTTGGGTCATTGAATAAGGGGCCCGCAGATTATCACGATCATGGGAAGGCTCTTTGGACAACTCAAAGGCCAAGACACCGCCTTCCATCAGTTGGTCATAAGTGATGAATAAGGCGTCAAGAGGCTCGCCATTGAAGGTAACCGACTTGATATAAGGATATTCCGGATGATCGGCCGTAATGACTAGCTCTGTCTCGAAATCCGGCCACAAGGTGGCTTTCTTAAACAAAGGGGCAGAGAGGACGAACTCTCCTGTACCGGGGCAGATAGGGTATATTCCGAGAGAGGAGAGAACGTACCACGCCGACATCTGACCGCAATCCTCGTTGCCGGAAATACCTTCCGGAGTCGGTGAGTACATATCCTCAAGCATCTGACGCACAAGCTTTTCCGACTTTGAAGGCTGCCCAAGGAAGTTGTAGAGATAGGTCATATTGTGGCTGGGCTCGTTGCCATGGGCATATTGGCCGTAAAGACCGGTCATGTCCCCGATTCGGGTGCCGGAATCCCTCTCGTCATAAGTGAACAGGGAGTCGAGGGCGGCGGTCATTGCCTCCTTGCCGCCCATTAAAGCGGTAAGGCCCTGAAAATCATGTGGAACAAAGAAACGGAATTGCCAAGGAATACCTTCCGTAAAGTCACGGGAGCTTCCGATAGGGTTGAATGGCGACATCCAGTTGCCCTCCGGCGTCTTTCCGCGCATGAAACCGGTCGCGGCATCGAACACGTTAGCGTAGCGACGAGCCCTGGAGTAATAATCAGCAGCGATATCATCTTTACCCATCTCCTCGGCCATGTGAGCTATGCACCAGTCATCATAGGCGAACTCAAGAGTCCTGGAGACGGACTCCGGCTGACTGCTGGCCGGGATATAGCCGTATTCATTGTACAAATCGGAACACTCGTCTGTATTAGAAGCAACTATCATGGCAGGCAAAGCTTCGTCACAATCAAAAGAATGCAGATGGAGCCATGCGTCAGCAAGCATTGAGACAGCATGATAGCCGATCATGCAGCGGGTGTCGGAACTGGCCAGAGGCCACATCGGAAGCCGGTCACCTTTCTCGGCCATGTCCAGCAAGCTGAAAGCCATGTCAGCCACAAGAGGCTTGTTGATGATAGTCATCAGGGGATTCCAGCTGCGGAAAGTATCCCAAAGAGAAAGGGTGGAATAGAAGGCCCTACCCTCAGGGACCGGGACAATATTCTGATGGAAGTCACGATAACGCCCGTCCACATCGTCTCCCCTGTTAGGAGCGATCATGCAGTGATAAAGAGCGGAATAGAAATTGGCCGTAGCCTCTTTGCTTCCGCCCTCAACCTTGATGGAACCTAAAGCTTCAGCCCAAACCTTAGCGGTTTCGGCGCGAACAGCGTCAAAATCTTTTGTACCGACCTCAGCCTCAAGATTCTTTTGTGCACCGGCGGTGCCGACCTGGGAGATTCCGACGTTGATGGTCATCTCGTTTGTGGACTCGGGGAATGTCAGCAGCACCTTGTCACCCTCCAAAGGCTCGGAAGATGTGAACGGAACTGAAAATTGGGCGTAAAAGAATATGTACCTGTCAGGAGCCCAGCCACTTACATGGCGGCCTCCCAAGAGGACGGATTTACCTTCGGCTTCAAAGAATATCTGATCAGGATGAGTCTCCCCAATATTGTAGGCCAGGTCAACAAGCACATGGCGCTCTCCCTCACCTTTGAAAGTGTAACGGTGGAGTCCGGTCCTGGTGGTGGCGGTCAATTCAGCCGTGATTCCGGCCTCGGGGAAAGTGACCTTATAATAGCCGGGAGTGGCTTT
Source organism: uncultured Bacteroidia bacterium (assembly GCA_902785575.1). Taxonomy (GTDB): domain Bacteria; phylum Bacteroidota; class Bacteroidia; order Bacteroidales; family UBA932; genus Cryptobacteroides. Next base: position 68,713 of record CACZZF010000008.1, read on the forward strand.
CTCATCATTATGGGAGAAAGGAAGGCTCTCAGGAATATCTTTACCGATGAATGGAAGGAACAGGAAATCACCGAGATCGGCGCATCCGGTACCGCTGATATGAGTATGCGAGAATCCGAGAATGGTGGAGTCACTGTAATGGTAGCCAGAACAACCGTCCCAGGTCTTGTTTCTTGTATCAGGACTAAGCTGGACCATTCCGAAAGGAGTTGTGGCGCCTGGATATGTGTGGCCATGGAATCCTGTTCCGACGAAGGGATCAGCATTAGAGACTATTCCGGAGTTTGAAATATGCCCGCAAGAGACTGCCACAGCAGCCAGAGCGACGCAAAGTGTGAGTTTGCTAAAGGGTGTCACGATTTCAGCGTTATTTGTGGAATAACAAAAATAAAAAAAGTGACTTCCCTTTTCGGGGAATAATGCGCTGAGATACACCCTAATTCGCGCAGACTAGTCTTCCTTGGATGCTTTTTTACGTTCCTGTTTTTTCATCGCGGCGGCATCTTGCTTGGCTTTTTTCTTCTCGTAACGAGCCTTGTACCGCTCTAGGAACTTTTGTTCCCTGGCATCAGTTTTCGCCTTGGCTTTCAGCATCTTCTGCAGCTGAGCCCGCCTCTTTGCCGCTACTTTCTCAGCCTTCTTGGCGGCCTTGGCGGCATCTTTGGCGTCCAATTCGGCCCATTTGGCTTCCTTGGCGGCAGTCTTGGCCTGGCGTAGACTGTCCTTGACAGCCTTCTTTGCCTCCCGTTCCGCTTTCTTAGCGGCATTCTCAGCATCCAGGTCAGCAGCCAGGGCCCTTCTCAAAGAATCCAACCTCGCGATCCTGACAGAATCAGCGTACGCCTTCACCAAGCTTACGGAATCCACCGCGGCTAACGAGTCCACTCCGGCAGCCAATGAGTCAAGCCCAACTGTCAAGGAGTCGGAAGGCATCTTCGGAGCCGGTGCCTTAGGAGTTGGTGTCTTCGGCTCTTTATTCTCCTTGCCGGCTTTCCCCTCCGTCTCCTGCTTACCTCCTTCGGCGACGGCCTCTATCTCAACCTCGGTCTGGGCTTTTGCCTCGGCTTCAGCCTGAGCCTTGGCCGCTTCGGCGGCAGCCTCCGCGGCCTCCTGTTCCCGGAGTCTCGCAAGTTCCTCTTGCGCCTCCCGCTCAGCCTTGCGGGCTTGCTTGATCGAATCCGCCTGGGCCAGCATCTTGTTGATGTTGGCTATATGCCCTGGGAAATACTTCTCCGTCTGTGTGAAAGAGGCGTGTGGAATATTCTCGTATTTCTTCCTCTCGGACTTTCTTGGGGTGTAAGAAACTATGTCCTCAGGGCCCTTAGGGCGCTTTTTCGGTTGCCATTCGAAACCTTTCAGGATCCTCTCATCTTTCTTAAGCTGTACGGCCGGGTAAGCGTCACTTTTAACCTCCTCATAGTACAAGAGGTCATTGAGGTTGCCTTCTTTGAAAGTAGCGGTCAACATCTTGGCTTCGAACTTGTTGACCGTCGCGAACGCGTCTTTCTCCTCCAGGAAGAACAAGCCCGACGCTCCTCCCATTGAGTCGAAACGCTTAAGAGCGCCGGTGGAATCGAAAAAGGCCATCATCTCCGTCCCTTTGATCTGGTCGAAACAAATGGAGTCTTCCTGGACCACGATAAAGGCGTTGGACATCAGGCTAGCCTTGTCCAACCTCCTGTTTTTGAGGACAACAGTGATGCTATCTGCGGAATATTGCCGGCGTATCTCGTTCCATACGATCGGTTTACGGTACAGACGGACAAGGGAATCGAGGTCGGAATATTCAAGGGAATCGCATACGACCTGCATGTCCCGTCTGAATACCTTGACGTTCCGGAGCCCTTGCAGAAAGCCTATCCTTGTCGAATCACCCGGTTCTGGCACCGCGAGAGAGTCAGAAGCGGCCTTCAATGTGTCAGGTTCCTGAAACACGAAATCAACGCGTGGTCCTCCTCTCTTACGTCCGGCGGCGAAATTAGGATCTTCCTCCTCCATCTTCTTCCTCGCTTCCGCGGCAGCCGCTTGAGCTGCCTCATAAGCCTTGCGGCGATACTCAGAGATAGGGTCTATTTCCAAGTCGCTCAGCCTGGACTCCGACTTCTGTATCTCAGACTCCTTGACCTCGCATCTCGGCACTGCCCAATAGATCAGCTCATCCCCTCGGACATACACCGTGTCTTTCGAATTATCCTGCTCGAACACAGCGATAACCGACGGATTCCTCAACATCCTCACCCGTTGCAGGGAATCGACATATTGCATGTATCCGGCCAACGCGGTGACATTCCTGGACTCATCCAGCAATTCCACCTTGCCGAACATCTCGGCATTGTTGAAGGCCCTTTCATAAACAAGGGTATCTGACCATGCTTCCTGGTCTTTGGTAAGAAGGTGAACATCTTTGGTGAAGGTGAACAACTCCGCCGCGCGATCGTATGATCCCGCATTGGAAGTCAACATGTTATCCCCACGCCAGGCATTGGTTCCGGTTCCGAACACAGCCACCGAAGTCTCGGTGTTGTAGTCAAGCGCATCTGTCTTGATAAACACCGAATCGGTGTACATGTTGACATCCTTGTAGAACCGGAAAAGCTTGATCTTGGAGTCGTAACGACCCACGTCACTCTCGATTATCTGGCCATCCTTGTCCCGGAAAGAGCCTCCATTCCTGAAAACGGCCACACTATCTTTGGTATTGTAGTCCAAATTAGTGGTCCTGAGAGTGTTCTTCTGCTTGTCCTGAAGTTGGACCAGCGTTCCGCGGAACTCAGCCAAGCTGCTGCCGATATAATAATCGAGCTTGTCACTCGTCAGGGCAGTGTTATTCTGGAGAATGCGGACATGACCGATGGCCTGGATAATCTCCCTGTCGACATCCCAATAGGAAGTGTCGCAGAGCAATTTCGTGGCGTTATGCTCGAAACACACATTCCCGATCGCCCGGCGGAAACTATGCCCACCCACATCCTCCTGCATCAGTTTATCGCATCGCAGAAGTCGCACGAGGCTATCTTTGTTTTCCCCAAGTTGCGCATGGAGCGCTACCGGGAGAAGAAATAACAGAAGGGAATATATGAGCCGGCGGCGGAACATCACTCCTGGCTGAACTTCGTGGCCCACCCGGGACGGCGGAACTCACAATCCGCGAACATTGGATCGATGACGACCTTTGTCTCAGCTATCTTCTTGTTAAGGAAAGAATCAATGGCGGCCATTTGTTTCTCACGCCTGACCTCTTCTTGGAGCTGGGAGAAATCATTCTCGAAAGTGGCCGTGTGCGCGGGTATGATCTTGTCCACCTTGATGATTTTGTAATTGGTCTTTCCGATCACGAAGTCTTTGACCTGGTCCTGACGGCCATCATTATCAGTGGATTCGACAGGCTCGGAGATCTCGCCCTCCTTCAGGTCCTTGATGGCCCTGTAGTCATCAGGCTTGAGCTGGTCAATCTCGAAATATGATGAACCGGTGTTCGGATCAGACATCTGCCCGCCGTTTGTCCTCGTGGGGGCGTCCTGGGAATAGAAGTTGGCGGCCATCTGGAATGTCACAGCCCCGTTGATAATCTCTGTCCTCAAACTGTCCAGAGTCTTGAAAGCCTTCTCTCTGTCAGCTGTAGTATACTGGGGCTTCATCAAGATATGACGGGCATTGAACATGTCACCGTTCTTCTCGATAACCTCTATGATATGAAAGCCGTCCGGAGTCTCGACTATCTGGGAGATGACACCTGGTTTCAGGGCCATCGCGGCATCCGAGAACACTGGCCAATAAATTGATTTTGAAGCCATTCCAAGTTCCCCTCCTCTACGAGCGCTAACCGGATCTTCCGAATACATACGGGCGAGGGTAGAGAATTTCTCTCCGTTGATAATCCTCTCGCGGAGATCCAGAAGCTTCTCCCTTACAGCCAAGGCAGCCGCCTCACGGTCGGGATAAAGGCATATCTGGCTGAGCTGGTACTTGATCGGAACGATAGGAAGATTCTTGGTGTCGACAGTGTCCATATAGGCCTTGACATCCAGAGGAGTCATGTCCGGGATTGTCTTGATGATATTAGCTTGCTCCTCCTGGGTAAGGCTCAAATCCTCATACTGCTCACGCCAATCCTGACGCAGACGATAAAGGGGTTTCCCGAAATACTCCTCAAGCTTATCCTGGCTGCCGAAATAAGTCAGGAACTGATCCACCCTCTGAGAGAGCATGCTCTCGACATTGTCCTGGTTGACTGAGAGGGAATCAATCCTTGCCTGCATCAGGAATAACTTGTTCTCAAGAATACTCTCCAGCACCTCACAGCGGACATTCCGGTCCGAAGCAAGTCCTTGGGCTGCCCTTTCCTTGACCGCACCCTCGATGTCGGAAATCAGAACCACCTCATTGCCGATCACGGCGACAGACTTGTCGACGTATTTATATTTCTGGGCTGAGGCAACCGCGCATGAAGCGAGGACGACCATCAGGGTGACTATCGCTTTTTTTGTCATTTTCTCGAATATATTTCAAAATTCTCTTTGGCCTTGGCGTCTTCTATCAAGTCTTGTTCCAAAGTCGTGAGAAGCTGGTGCTTTCTTCCGCTTACGATTATATCCTTAATCCTTTCCTCGCAGAACTCCACGGGAGGAATCTCTCCGCTCTTTACCATGTCAGCCACAAAGGCTACGCACAACGAGCCGTTATCATCCTTGATCTCAATGAATTTGCCGTTCTTTTTCGACAACATCTGGACATAGTCCACTCCGAAATCCACGGCAAGAGTAACGGCATCTATCCAAGTGTCGGACAGGTCAACATATTTCTGGGCCGAGTTGAACGCCACACTATCGGCGGCCATCACATCCTCTACGTCATCAGAAGACATCAACTTCTTGATTTTCTGGAGGTTCGGTGAATCCTCAGAGATTCTCATAAAACGAGCCTTGAGGATCGGACGCTCTAAGGTGAAGTTCTCTTTATGGGCTTCGTAATAGTCATTGACCTCTTTTGCCGAGACAGTCGTGTCAAGCCTTTCGGAAATATAACGCTGCTCAAAACGGTAACGAAGAAGAGACTGCCTGTAGGCGTCAAGTTCCTTGGAGACATCTTTCTCTTCCTTGCTAAGCTTTTGTTCAGCGATATCCTGGAAAGCCTTGGAAGTCGCCCATGATTGGATATAAAGGTTCGCGAGGTTTATACTGTCCTCCGGGCTGATCCCGTTGGGAATCACGCTCTCCAGCTCAGAAAGATATAGCTTGTGGTCCCCCAACCTGGCCACCACCTCCCCGTCGTGGATCAACGACTGGAAGGCCTTGCAAGAGGGCAGCAACACCATCAAAATGGCGGCGATTATCGGGAACCTCCTGGACATCAATTACCTGGAATAGTTAGGAGCCTCCTTGGTGATAGTCACATCGTGAGGGTGGCTCTCAAGGAAACCGGCATTGGTGATGCGGACGAACTTAGCGGCTCGAAGCTGCTCGATATTGTGAGCCCCACAATATCCCATTCCGGCGCGGAGACCGCCCACGAGTTGGTAGACCACCTCAGAGACAGTACCCTTGTAAGGCACCTGGGCGACGATTCCTTCGGGAACGAGTTTCTTGATGTCGGCCTCCATATCCTGGAAATACCTGTCCTTCGAGCCCTGCTCCATAGCCTCCAGGGAACCCATGCCCCTGTAAGACTTGAAACGGCGGCCGTTCATGATGATGGTCTCACCCGGCGACTCCTCGGTACCGGCCAGCAGTGATCCGGCCATAATGGTGCCGGCGCCAGCGGCGAGAGCCTTGACTATATCTCCTGAATATCTGATACCTCCGTCAGCGATCACGGGGATACCTGTGCCCTTAAGCGCCTCACAAGCCTCCATCACAGCGGTGAGCTGAGGAACACCGATTCCGGCGATAATCCTGGTGGTGCAGATCGATCCGGGACCGATTCCGACCTTTACGGCCTTAACTCCGGCATCGGCCAAAGCTTTCGCACCTTCGGCGGTAGCGACGTTTCCAGCCACGATCTGAGCCTCCGGGAAAGCGTCGCATGCCCTCTTGACCATCTGGATGACTCCTTCGGAATGGCCATGGGCGGTGTCGAGGACAACCGCGTCAGCTCCGGCGTCGAGAAGCAGTCCGATCCTTTCCACCGTGTCGGACTTGATTCCAGCGGCGGCGGCGACCATCAGACGACCCTTGCTGTCCTTGGAAGCGATAGGGTTGTCCTTGATCTTCATGAGGTCCTTATAGGTGATAAGACCGACAAGCTTGCCGTCATTATCAACGACGGGAAGTTTCTCGACCTTGCTCTTCTGGAGAATCTTGGTGGCGTCAGCGAGGTTGATGCCCTTGGGGGCGGTCACGATATTCTCGCTTGTCATCACCTGATTGATCGGCTGGGCCATATCCTCCTGGAACCTCAAATCCCTGTTGGTCACGATTCCGATAAGGTAGCCATTGCCATCCACCACGGGAATGCCACCGATATGGTGCTTGCTCATCATGGCGAGAGCCTCTCCGACGGTAGCCTCCGGACGGATGGTGACGGGATCGTAGATCATCCCGTTCTCAGCCCTCTTCACATGACGGACCTGCTCGCATTGGCGCTCTATGGTCATGTTCTTGTGAATGACTCCGATACCTCCGGCCCTTGCCATAGCTATCGCGAGGGCGGATTCGGTTACTGTGTCCATCGCGGCGGACACAATCGGGGTATGAAGCCTTATGTCCGTAGTGAAGTTTGACGTCACATCAACGTCACGGGGTAGTACATCGGAGTGAGCCGGAACCAGCAATACGTCATCGAAGGTGAGGCCTTCGGAAATCTCTCTGTTTACGAACTTCGCCATTGTGATGAGTTTAATTAGGCAAAGTTACGAATTATTCCCAAAAGTTCAAAAACAGCTACTCCAAGACATAGAACCTGAAAACGTAATCACCTCCTCCCAACGAATAGAGGATCTTGCCGTTCTTATAAACAATAGACTTGTCAATTCCTCTGCTTCCGGCGGCGAAAAACACATCGCCGTTCTTCGTGATAATTGGTTTGGAACGCGCCATCAGCCCGTCTTTCGAAGACAATTCATAAATCACCTTATCATTCTTGTAGACAACAATATCCTCCTGGGTGTCCAAGGTTGTCACAACATAAAGATCCTTACCGTTGAAAGAGAGGTAATGATCTCTATTCCCATCTCTGTCGACATTTATAGAACGGACGTACTTGGCGTTCTTGTAAAGATTCAAGCAGCCATCCGCCTTTGCCACTACCCACACATTTCCTTCGCTGTCCAAAGCCAAATCAGTAGGCGCCTCCTCAGTCCCACCATGATACATGGTCTGTTCCGTGACCTTAAAATCTTTGGAAATAGTCCAAAGTCTTCCCACTCTTGTTCCGAAAGCGTCAAAGCTGTAACCGGCCACATAGGCGGTCCCGTCAGCCGCGACCTCCATCGCCACGTTCCTATATCCATAATCAGCTGAGAGCATCTCTTCAAACAAAGACTGACCATTCGCGGCGTCATATATATGGATCATGTCATAATCAAAATAATACAACCTCCCAGAGGCCACCCCCATAAGATCATAACCTTTATGGAAATTATCTAGCAGTAGAGATCCGTTTTTGTAAATGCCGTCATAAACAAAACATTCATATAGGTCAATTCCATCGGAATAAATATCATCCAAATAGTCTCGGCTACTAATGTACTTTTCTCCATTAAGGAAAACACCGTCGTAAGTCCTGATATACACCTGGGCTCCCAACTGCTGGGAGACGGTGACTTTGCATGTGGCGGTGAAGCCGCCTTCCTCACTCGTCGCGGTGATGTCCGTCTCGCCATTCCCTTTCGAGGTCACCTTCCCGGCATTGTCAACAGTAGCTACATCCGGGTTGGAAGACTTCCATGTCACGTTCTTGTTCTGAGCATATTCCGGATCGAAAACAACCTTAAACTGCTTGGTCTCGCCCTTCTTCATCGTGAGACTGGTGTAAGGGAAAGATATTCCTTTCAGGGTCGGGTCAGGAGTGACCGTCACCTCGCAGAAGGCCTGTATGGTCTCGTCGGCCATACTTTTGACATAAACTTTCGCGGTACCGGGCTTCAGGGCGGTGATGAGTCCGTTCTTATCAACCGACACAATGCCGGTGTTGTCCGCAGCCCACTGGACAGACTTGTCACCGAAAGCCTCCGGAGTGAATTTCACCTCGAGTTGCTTGGTCTCACCTTCAACGATTTCGAGCGTGGCCGGATTCACGGACAAGCCCTCCAGGGCGACCGCCTTGACTGTGACCTTGCAGGTGGCGGTTTTCCCGCCGTCTGAAGTCGTTACGGTTATAGTGGCCTCACCAGCTTTGACGGCCGTGACCTTACCGTCCGACACCTTGGCGATATTATTGTCACTGGTGCTCCAGGTGACGACCTGGTTCGTGGCATCCGCGGGCGTGATGGTCGCTTTAAGCGTCCCTTCAGCGCCTTCTGTCAGTTCTAATGTGGACTTATTAAGAGTAACGCCTGTTACGGAAACTGTCTTGGCAGTCACTGTGACTGAGCATGTGGCCGTCTTGGAACCATCAGTGGTTGTGACAGTTATCGTGGCCGATCCGGCTTTCACGGCGGTCACATTACCGGAATTGTCCACCGTGGCGACACCAGTATCCGAGGACTTCCAACTAATAGCTTTGTTTGTCGCGTTTGTGGGGGTAATTGTGGCTGTCAACGCTTCCGAGCCTCCTTCTGTGAGGTTAAGAGATGTTTTATTCAGGGATACTCCTGAGACACCCACTGTCGCTGGAACGGGATCCTCATGTCCGCAAGAAGGCAATGTAAAGGCAAACATCACGACGGTAATCATCGCTAAAAGAGATCCAAATAGCTTTTCCATATTATAACCAGTTTCCACAAATATAATAAAACCATTTTAATACATGACATAATTTGAGAATATCAATGTGTTAGTACTGCCCAGGGCATGCGCCGACAGATTCTTCGCCGCACTCAGAATGACAGGGCAGGATTACAGCGGGACCGGGGTGAGACGCATCGCCGCTGCCTTCCGGAACCAGTCCAAGGTTTTCAATATCGAGGTTGTCTAAAAGGGAATCAATCTTCTTCCATTTCCCGGTCGGCAATGCCGGGAGTACTGAAAATAGAATCACCGGACGCGCATATGATGTTGCCGTTTTCCAGTTCGATCTCGACGGTCAGTGTCTCAGGTCTGATATATTCTGCTTTCATGATCGGGTCGTTCTTTAGTCAGTGGGAATAATGATGGGGACAAACGGAGCATAGAAGTCCTTTCCGTTGCTGTACTTCATCTTGTCCATTCTGACATTGATGACATTCGTCTTGTTGAAGCCGAAGCCGTTGGCCATCTCCAGCGGGATGAAAACCTCTTCGACATTCTCCTCGGTGCCGTTGGCGGCTGCCTCTGCATTCCGGTGGTTCAGGATACTTTCGAGGACGACGTTCATGCACCAGTCCGAGTCCGTCGGGACAATCATCCCGAGCACCTTGTCGTTGAGCCAGTCGTCATTGTCCGTCGACGCGAATCCCTCATAGAAGTCAGTGTACATCTCCTTGGCTTCAATATAGTCGTCTTCATCGGAATCCTCGTCGAGACAAGCCAGATCATAATAGGTCGGTGTGTCTTTGGTCCTGTATTCGACGATCTGGCAGGTGACGCCGATGTAGCTGTTGTTCAACGGATGTCCGGAAGTGCCATCTGTATCCCAAGGTGTCGGTTTATGTGGCAAGACATAGATATCTCCATCAATATTCTCGTCCAGCGAAATGAAGTCAGCAACGGCGGAAGGCTTGAAATCCACAGGAGTCTTCAGGTCAATGACAATATCTTTATATCCGGCATCTTCCGGATCGACGGTCCAGGGGACGGTTGCGAAATCCGCGAAATCGAAGGTGCCTTTGGTGGCAATATGATGCAGCGTGATCCTGACTACGTGGATACGGAGATCATTCTCGCCGCCGCGCGCCTCCTTGTCGTAGCCGATCTTGAACTTGACCGAAGAAAGGGCGTGCTTGAAGAGCAGGGACACGGGCGTGCCGGCTTCATTGTCCTCGCTCAGGGCAACCAGCAGGTCTTTCTGCTCGCTGATGTCGGTCGGGACGGTGTACACGAACTTTCCGTCTTCGATGGCCGGAGCGTCTTCCGTGTTGTCACAGGTCGCATAGAAGGTATGCGTGTCCGTGCCGCCCGGCCAGCACAGGTCTTCGTGCCCAGTGGCTATCCAGCCGCTTCCGGGATTCGTGAACAGGAAGTTGTCCATCCACTTGTTGGAAGCACCCTGGACGCCCACCATATTGAAGGAACTGATGAAGGAGATCGCTTCGCCGCGGGTCCCGTCGTTGTTGACAACATGGATGACAAACGGTTCCCCCGGATCCGGGGTCTCAAGAGAATTATGCTCTTTGGTGCAGCCCACGAGGACAGCAACCATCGTCAGCAGAGCTGCTGGCAGGAAAGGAGTCTTCATATCGGGGAATATTTGCGTCTAAGATAAACAAACATTTCGAAGTATACAAGGATGGAAATATATTATTAGTACATGACTAAATTTAAGAATATCAATGTGTTAGTACTGCCCAGGGCATGCGCCGACAGATTCTTCGCCGCACTAAGAATGACAGGGCAGGATTACAGCGGGACCGGGGTGAGGCGCATCGCGGCGACTCGGGCGGAGGGGATGTCCCCGTCAGTAGCCCTAAGGGAGAATGTGTGGACTCCTGGGGAATCAATTTTGGCCCAGCCCAACGGATACCAAGCGTACGCCCTTGTGGCGTCATGCTCATTTACGACCGCCTCCTGTCCATCAATCGACATCCTCCATTCGACCCAGCCTTCCGGAACCATTCCAAGATATTCAAGATCAATGTTATAAACTCCAGGTTCCTTAATCTCGACAGTCCATGTCACAGTCGACTCCCCTTTGAGATCCTGAGCCACGTTCCTGGTTTTCCACTCTCCGAATTTCTCCATCCATCCGGAGCGCTGAACCTTACAATTCTCAACCGAAGCGAACTCGACCGGCAGGACAGTGGTTCCCGACGGGTCTGCCGCCAATGTGCCGTCAACCTCCACTTCCCCGCCAAACGTCAGCTCAATCACAGAGGCGTATTCATCGGGTCTTTCGAAAGGCAGTTTGATACGCAGCCATCCGTCTTCGGAGGAGAACCGCAGTTTCTTACCATGCAGACGAGCCGACTTCACAGGCGTCTTAAGGCCTGGAACCCAGAGGTTTCCGTCAGATGGCCAATCAAATACCACCAACTCGACCTTGTCACCTTGAGTCACGGCATCGCCCCACGGCAAAGCATGTCCCCATGGAGAGGGGCCAGCTTTATACACGGCCTCCGGGTGGGAATGGACCCACTTTCCTGACTTCCTCAAAGCCGCGGCGGCCATCGGATGGATCCTGCCTTTGGAGTCGGGTCCCACATTGAGCATCCAAGTGCCTCCACGGGCTATGGTGGAAACCAAAGTGCGGACTATGAAATCCGGCGTTTTCCACTCGTTGTCATATCGGGAATATCCCCATCCGACCTGGGTCACGTCTATTCCTTCCCAGCGTCCCTCATGGTTAGCGACAGGTACCTCCATGTCACCCAACGTCTCATAATCACCCAAGCCGTTACCCACTCGGCTGGAAACCAAAGCATTCGGCTGGTTTTTCCTGACTATGTCAACCAGTTCCTGGGAATATTCCAACGACATGTTCCCAGGAGTGTCAAACCAGATCAGCTGAATGTCTCCGTATTTGGTGGTCAGTTCCTCAACTTGAGGGACACATTTTGTCCTGAAGTATTCGTCAAAAGAAACCTCTCGCCCAGAGGCGTCTTTCCCGGGCCCGTTTCCTCCTCCCGGAGCGGTCCAGTCCTGGAACTGGGAATAATAGAATCCGATCCCGAGGCCTTCACGATGGCAGGCCTCAGCCAGTTCGGCCATCAGGTCCCGCTTCAGAGGAGTGGCGTCAACTATGTCAAAATCACTTGCTTCCGTGTCGAACATCGCAAAACCCTCATGGTGTTTGGCGGTGATGATAATATATTTCATCCCGGCATCCTTCGCGATAGATACAATCTCATTGGCGTCGAACTCCGAAGGGTTGAACGAAGCGGCCTGGGCCATATATTCATCCACCGGGATGCCCGCCTGCGCGCCATTCATGATCCATTCGGCATTGCCATAATAGATCTTTCCTTTCCAGACTCCCTCGAGAGAGGAATACAATCCGAAATGGATGAACATGGCATAGTTGCCATCCTCGAAAAGAATCTCCTGAGGGGAACGGTTGTCTGCCGTGGTCTGAGGAATCTGTCTCTCGCAGGAGACTAAAAGCAAAGCGATTAGGGCAAACGCCCAAAAGGTTTTTCTCATATTATCAGTTATTAGCATTATACAATCTTCCCTGGAAGGTGTCTCGCTCCTCCAGGCGCTGGTCCAGAAGTTTAAGGATGCCGTCGTTGCGTATCAGGCCCCAAGGAGTCTCGGAAACGAATCGGGGCGGAACCTCACCAGCGACCCGCTCAACGCACAGATCCGGGCGAAGTCTCTCAAGAATATCGATCACAAGGTCGAGATAATCGTCCAGCCCGAGCCTGAGGAAATCTTCCGGGCAAGCGGCATATTCCTTTTCCATCCTGGTGCCTTTGACTATCTGGAGCTGATGGAACTTAATGGATGTCAGCGGCAAAGATGAGATGGTGGCGCATTGGTCAAGCAACATCTGGCGTGTCTCGCCTGGCAAGCCGAGGATGAAATGGGCACCGACATCCAGTCCCCGCTCCGCCGTCATTTCCACAGCCTTCCTGGCGCATTCGAAGTCATGCCCGCGGTTAATCCGCATCAGTGTCACATCGTAGCACGATTCGATTCCATACTCCACCACAACGATAGGACGTCTCTTTTCGTCGGCGAAAACCCCTCCGCCGTCCTGCGCTTGACCGCCGCTTAAAGAGGCCAGGTAGTCAAGTTTCTCTTCATTGACGCAGTCCGGACGAGTGCCGATAACCAGACCGACCACAGAAGGATGGGAAAGAGCTTCCCCATAAAGCTCCCTGAGTTTCGCCAAAGGAGCGTAAGTATTTGAATATGACTGGAAATATGCAAGATAATGGGTAACCTTCGGATACCTTCGACGATGAAACTCTATTCCCTCGTCAATCTGCTGGTGGAGAGTCTTCCCAGGTACGCTGTATCCAGGATGGAAAGCGGCGTTGTCGCAATATGTGCAGCCACCGGTGCCAAGCGTCCCGTCGCGATTGGGGCAAGAGAACCCTGCGTCAATCACAAGTTTCTGCAGCCGCTCACCGTAAATCCTGCGGTAGCGGCCGGCCGAGGTGTTGTATCTTTTGCCTTCGGGGAAGCCGAACATTGGTGTATTCTTTATCCAGACCTTAAAGTTACATTAAAAATCTCTATCTTAGCAATCAGATCCATCAAAGAGATTGACATGAGAAGCCTTTTGACCAGTGTTTTCGCCATTTCGGCATTGTTTTTTATTCCTCTAGCCATTCAAGCCCAGGACAATAAGCCGAAACATCTGACTTTCACCGATAAAGAACTTGCGGTGGCCCCGACCAAGGCGGTCGTTGAACTGTCCGCCAATTTCATGCGGGAGAAGCCCGAATACGAGGCCGAGCTCGGCGACCAAGCCCTTATGGGGACAATCGTGGAAGTGCTGGAGAACAAAGACGGATGGGCGAAAATCAAGTCACCAGAGCCTTACACAGCATGGGTGGACAACCGTGGGCTCGTGATGATGACCGATGCGGAAATCGCTGATTATCTGGAGGCTCCGAAATATATTTGCACCGCGTTGAGGTCAACTATCTATGAGGAACCGTCGCTGGATTCACGAATAGTCTCCGAGTTCCTCCTCGGGGACATAGTCAGGATTATGTACAAGACAATCACACATACCAAAGGCAGCCTTAAAGGTTACGAGGAAGGCAGAGTCGTGCTGAAGAAAAAGTTCGTCGGAGTCGTGCTGCCATCCGGGAAAACCGGTTATGTGCCTGCGAAGGACGTGGATGTTTTCTACAAATGGGCAAAAGACAAATATACCCGCCTGAATAACGTGAACGCTTTCAGGAAAGACATTGTCGAGACCGCTATGCGGTTCATCGGGGTCCCATACATGTGGGGTGGCACATCGGTCAAGAATACCGACTGCAGCGGATTGACCAGAAGCGTGTTCTTCGCTAACGGTGTGCTGCTGCCCCGCAACGCGTCCCAGCAAGGCAGAATCGGGGAAAACCTGCCTTTATTCAGTGCCGAGGGAGATGTGATTTGGGATGCCTTGCTGCCAGGTGACTTGGTCTTCTGGGGGCGTGAGGCAGCCGACGGGGTTCCAGCCAAGGCCACTCATGTTGGAATATACATCGGCGAAGGACGCTTCATACATTCTTCTTATATGGTAAGGATCAGTTCGTTGGATCCATCCTCACCTGATTATTATGACAGGAAACCGCTTTGCGCCCGCAGGATTGCCGGCCAAGTTGACACAAAAGACTCAGGAATAATCTCCGTTTTCGCCAGCCCGGACTATATCCAGTTAAAATAATACAAGGCAGATTTTAGACAAAAATATTTGGCGGCTTATTTATTATTTCCTTATATTTGAGAGACACAACCAGTTTAATACAAATTAAATCTAGCGTTTATGAAACCTGGTGCGGAACAAGAATCTTCTTTTGATCGCAAAAGGCACATTTTCGGTGCGTTTGCAGGGCCTATCTGCGCCCTATTGGTTTATTTGATCCCTATTGCCGGATTGAGTGTGGAGGCTCACAAATTGCTGGCCATCGTGACATTCGTGGCCTTCTGGTGGATCTGTGAACCGGTACCCATTCCGGTGACATCCCTTATAGGCCCCACTCTCTGCGTCATCTTCGGCGTAGTATCGGCTACGGATGCTTTCAAAGCCTTCGCAAACCCTATGATCTTCCTGTTCATGGGAGGTTTCTTAATCGCTAAAGGCATGATGGTCAACGGCCTTGACAAACGCATTGCCTATGGTATCATGTCAATGAAATGGGTGGGAGATTCACCCAGAAGGATATTCCTGGCCATCGGTCTCGCGTGCATGCTGTGTTCCGGGTGGATCAGCAACACCGCCACCGCCGCCATGATGTTCCCCATCGCCCTCGGCTTGCTTGAGGCTATCCGTGAGATGATGGCCGCCAATGGCAAGGAGATTGACCTGAGAAGCTATAAATATGCCACCGGCCTGATGTTGATGACCGCATACGCCTGCTCCATCGGAGGTGTGCTCACCCCTATCGGCACTCCCCCGAACATCATCATGATCGGATTTATCAGGGAGCTTGCGCCTGAGGCTCCACAGATCACATTCTTCAACTGGATGGTCTGGGGTCTCATCGCCATGGTGCTTTATTTCGTCGTCACTTATTTTGTCCTTTGGAAGATGTTCCCCGCTGATGTCAAGCACATTGACGGCGCCCAGGAGTTTATCCAGGAGCACAGGAACAACTTAGGCAAATGGACCCGCGCGCAGAAGAACACCCTAATCGCTTTCATCGTGGCTGTTGTCTTGTGGGTTCTTCCCGGCATACTCAACGCCATCCAGAGCATTGCTCCCAATGCCATAGATGGCGAATTATTAAAGACCTACAACAAGCATTTCCCTGAAGCGGTCGCCGCTATGGTCGGTGGTTTGCTTCTGTTCCTCTTGCCGACAGACATCAAGAAAGGCGAGATGACTCTCAAATGGAAGGAAGGAGTCGCAGGTATCGACTGGGGTACGCTTCTGCTCTTCGGTGGCGGTCTCGCTATTGGAGGAATGGTGTTCTCCACCGGTCTATCGAAATGGATCGGCGAGTCCTTGACCAGCGCTTTGGGAGGTCATCCTTCAGAATATCTCTTCCTCACCTTGTTCGCTGTCACAGCTCTGTTCCTTTCTGAGCTTACATCCAATACCGCTGTCGCGAACCTGATGGGACCTATCGCTATCGCCACTGCCGTTTCACTGGGCTTCAGCCCTGTGCCGGTCTGTGTCGTCATGGCCCTGTGCACGTCGCTTGCCTTCATGCTTCCGGTCTCCACACCACCGAACGCCATCACCTATTCTTCAGGCTACATACCTATCACGAAGATGATCAAGGCAGGTGTTCTCCTCGACATTATCGGAGTGTTCTTAATCACTATACCTCTGGTATACTTCCTTGTAAAGGCAATTATGGGTGTATAATATTTTAGATATGGAGAAGAAGAGTTTATTCAGTCGTTTGAGCAACGTCGGAAAGATCCTTAATCGCGCGGCCTTTTCCGATGTCGACCAAAAGATCACCAAGTATCATTATGGCTCGGACGCGTTCATGCGCATCTTGCAGAGTCGTTATTCCTGCCATTCTTTTAACAGTTATCCCGTCTCTGACTCCAAACTGAATATGATCCTTGAAGCCGGTCGTTTGGCTCCTTCAGCCAAAAACCTTCAGCCCACCCGTATTTGGGTTGTCAAGAGCGAAGAGGCTCTCGCCAAATTGCGGACTGTACATCCCTGCTACGGCGCTCCGGTCGTTCTCATCGTAGGCTGCCGGAACGAAGAAGCCTGGATCCGCGAGAGCGACGGGGTCAATGCGGCCAAGACAGATGCCGCCATCGTCCTCACCCATCTGATGCTCACGGCGACTGATGCCGGACTCGCGAACATGTGGATATGGGATTTCGATCCCCGAAAGGTGCGTGAAGCCCTTCCGGAGACTCGGGAACACGGGGTCTACGCCCTCCTCGCTATCGGCTATCCGGCCGCTAAAGAGGGTAAGCCCACGGAGTTGCATACTGAACGTAAACCCCTCGAGGCGATAGTGAGAACGCTATAGCGCTATTTCAAATATGATAAAAAAACTTTCCCTTCTGGCAGCCGCGCTAGTAGCCGCCTCTGCCATTTGTGTCGCCGACAACATCCGTTTCGCCTCACACCCATCCCTTTCCCCCGATGGAAAGCAGATCTATTTCAGCTATGATGGCGATATCTATTCCGTTCCCGTAGGGGGCGGACAGGCGACTGCCGTTATCACGATGCCGGGAGTACAGGACTCTCCTCTAGTCTCCCCTGATGGTAAATGGTTGGCTTTCAGCTCCGATATCCAGGGCAACAACGATGTATATATTGTCCCTGTCGCTGGTGGGAAGGCCGTCCAGCTGACATTCCATGAAGCGTCAGACACACCTGTGGGCTGGTCGCCCAAGTCAGATTGGATATATTTCGAGACTAACCGGGCCAGCGCCCGAAAGACAACCTTTAAGGTGGCCGTCTCAGGAGGCACTCCTCAACTCATGTTTGACGGGTATTTCAACACAGTAGTCAATCTCGTCGAGAATCCCAAGACAGGAGAGTTCCTCTTCAACGAGTCGATGGAGAGCATCAGTTTCCCTACCAGGAAACGCTATGTGGGCGATCATAACCCTAACATAAAGAGCTGGAATCCCCGCAGCAAGACTTATACGGAGCTTACCGACTACATCGGCAAGGACCAGTGGCCGATGGCCGACAAGGACGGTAACATCTATTATGTCAGCGACGAGTTGAACAAAGAGTCCAATATCGTCAAGTACGTAAAAGGAGGGAAGCCGCTGCAACTCACCTCGTTCGACAAATCCGTCCAGTATCCTTCCATAGCTTTCGGAGGATCGGCCATCGTATTCTTGAAGGACTATGAGATCAATGTTTTGGATCCTGCCACAGCCAAGGTTTCAGTCCCGCGAATACAGATCGCATCCGGGAATGTCGAGGTTCGCCGCGCGTTCGAAGGACAGACTCCCTCCGCGGCTGACGTCTCTCCCGACGGGAAGAAGTTCGCCCTTGTCATCCGAGGAGGTCTTTATATCACCGACACGAAATGCAAGTTCCTCCAGAAGCTGGACACCCCGACTGACGAGCGGGTGGACGAGGTGATATGGAGCAATGACAACAAAACCATCTATTACACAAGGACTGAGAAGGGTTGGACGAACCTCTACAAGATAGCGGCGGACGGAAGTGCCGGAGAATCAGCCGTTTTCGTTTCTCAGAACAACACCAAGTGCCTGTACGCTGACCAGAAACGGGAGAAACTGGCCTTCATCGACGGCAGCCGGGCGGTGATGCTTCACGACATTAAGGCAGGGACTACCTCGAAGGTGGCCGAGGCTGAATTCTGGTCATTCCAAGGATACAATTTCGCATTCTCGAATGACGGCACCTGGCTGGCATTCGACGCGATGCACACGTTTGAATCCGATATATTCCTATACAACCTCAAGGACAAAACCTTAAGGAATTTCACCCACTCAGCCTCTGTGGAGCAGAGTCCTTTATTCTCTCCTGACGGGAAATACATGTACCTTCTGGCCAACCCCACAGCCACTTCATTCCCCAGGGGAGCCAGACCGTCTTTGTATAAATTACCGCTCCAGAAATATGACACCCCGTTCAAGTCCGAAGATGTGGATAACTTATTCAAGGACAATAATGACGATGCCAAGAAGGATTCAACAGTCACTATCGACTTCAAGAATATCCACGAGAGGATGACCCGTGTGGAGCGCGACGGAATGCAGGGTAATCCGTATATCTTCTCCTCCAGAGGCAAGGATTACCTCCTTTACCGCTCGATGGGTTCAATGGGATCCATGGGTCCTATGGGACCGATGGGAGCTGGAGCCCCCGGCATATACTCACTGGAGATTTCCGACCCGGAAGCCAAGCCTAAGCAGGTCAAAGACTTGATGGGAGGCTCATTCTTCAACAGCGATGACGCTCTGTACTGCCTGTCAGGAGGAGCCATCTACAAGGTCGATCCAGGCTCGGCATCCGCCACAAAAACCGAGGTCAAGAAAGACGTGGAAGTAGTTCTGGATGACGAATTCAGGCAAATGTTTTATGAGACCTGGGGCGTGCTGGAGCAGAATTATTATGACGTCAATTTCCATGGCGCTAACTGGCCGGCTGTCAGGGATTACTATGCGTCTCTCCTCCCTTATGTGAGGACTCGAGCGAACCTCCGCACACTCATCACCGACCTGCTGGGAGAATTGAATTCTTCTCATCTGGGATTCACCTCCAACGGTCCCGAAGAGAAAAACGACAACCGGATTCGCAGCTACTCTACCGGAATACAGTTTGACAACGCGTCACCGTACAAGGTCACAGGTATCCTGGCCGATTCCCCTGCTGACAAGCTTGGAATCGATGTTAAGAAAGGCGATGAGCTGGTGGCCGTGAACGGAGCGAAGGTCGACAAGACCGTGAACCGCGAGAAGTATTTCTCTGGCGCCGTACCGATGGACGAGATTAAACTCACTTTCAAACGCGGGGGCAAAGAGATAAACACCAAGATCCACACCACGAACACCCCTGTGATCAAAACGCTAGAATACAAAGAGTGGGAAGATCAGCGGGCTGACATTGTCTCGAACAAAACAGGTGGAAAGGTCGGTTATATTCATATGAGGGCGATGGGAGCGGAAGATCTCGAATCATTCCTTCTCAAGATGCACACTGAAGTGTTCGACAAGAAAGCTCTCATTCTCGACCTTCGTTACAACAACGGAGGTAATGTCCACAAGGAGGTCATCGATTTCCTTCGCGGCCAGTCCCACTTTGAATGGGCATATCGGGACTTCCCGAGGAATACCCATCCCAACGTCACTCCGGGAGACATGCCGATTGTTGTCCTGGTCAATGAGCACAGCCTTTCCGATGCTGAGGTGACTTCTAACGGAATCAAGACCCTCGGAATAGCGAAACTGGTCGGTACTGAGACCTACCGCTGGATCATATTCACTTCTGCCGTACGACTTCTGGATGGCTCATCATGCCGTATGCCGGCTTGGGGTTGCTACAGTGTCATTGACGGTTCCGACCTTGAGAATACCGGAGTCAAGCCCGACATCTATGTCAAGAACACCTTCAAGGATAGGCTCGAAGGTAAGGATCCTCAGCTCGAAGCCGCTATCGCCGAGATCCTGAAAGAACTGCGTTGACGTATGAAACCGTTATTTAAAATCCTGATAGCCTTGGCTTTCCTCTCGATTGGAACCTCCTGCTTCGCACAGGCCCCCAAAGGTGAACTGATCTATTGCAGCTACTCCCGCACGGGTGCCGCGGGACTTGGTAAGGACTATTGTGAATTGATCGCCGATCCTGGGCAGACGCCTAAAGTGGTCGTCGCTTTGGACGTCGGGAACAGATTCGGGAAGCCTGAGACCCATGCGGAGTATCCGGTGGGGAAAGAAGTGGTGGACTCGCTCAGCAAGATGCTCGCGGACGCTAAAGTCTATAAGCTCAACGGTTATAGCGTAGAAGAGCCTATAACTGGCGGATATTCTTTCCGAATCTATCAGGAATACGCTTCGGGAGAGAAGATCAATGCCCACTGGTACGGTCACAAGATCAAATCGGAAGCCATATCCGCCTATAACATGATAGAAGCGTTTTTCCGGCAGTGGCGCGAGCAGGCTCAATGAGCCTTTTAGGATAATCAATTATTAATTATTTTTTTTGAGAAAACTATTCTTATAACAAACAATATGAACCTTAGAGACAGTTATTATGGGAAGGTGGCGGTCGCCACTGTTCTCATGTCGTTTTTTCTTTTTTCCTGTGGTCCGAAGGAGGAACCTATTGAGCCCACCACAGTGCCGGTCGCAAGCGTTTCCTTGAGCCAGGGTTCTGTCTCTCTTGAGCCTGGCGAAACCGTCAACCTGACGGCTACGGTAGCTCCAGACAATGCCACAGACAAAAATGTGACTTGGTCCACTTCAAACCAAGCCGTGGCCACTGTGAGTAATGGTGCTGTGACAGCTGTGGGAGAAGGCTCCGCGACTATCACTGCGACTGCCGGAGGTAAGTCTGGAACATGCTCAGTCTCAGTTAAAAAGAAAAATGTGGCAGTGGTTTCTGTTGAGTTGGACAAAACTGATGTCGAGTTGGAAGAAGGAAAAGTAGTCACTCTTGTCGCCACTGTCAAACCGGATGACGCGACAGATAAGAAAGTGACATGGAAATCTGATTCAGAACAGGTTGCGGTGGTTGACGCCAACGGTAAGGTGACCGCCGTCAAGCCAGGTAGCGCTACCATCACCGTCACGACTGCTGACGGTGGCAAGACAAGCTCTTGCCATGTGAACGTCAAGCCCTCCTTGTATGGGAAGGTCCGTGATATTTTGATGGAATTTTATCAGGCGCTGGATGGGCCCAACTGGGTTAAAAAGAGCGGATGGGGCACAGATACGCACATTAATAATTGGGACGGGGTCTCAGTAAGCGACGCCTCCAATCAATATGGATTTACCCTATCCCTTAGTTTCTCTAGAGTAGGGCTAAAAGGTGAGATACCTTCCAGTATTGGGGATCTCGAAGATATTCTCACAAAGCTTTCCATTGAAAATGAACCGGGTGTTACAGGTACCCTTCCTGATTCGTTCGGCAAACTTACAGGTCTGAAAAACCTAGTTATCAGGGGAACCTCTATGACTTCGCTGCCGGATGTTTTCTCCGATATGACACAACTGGAAGACGTCAGAATCTTCGAAAATGAATCCATGGCCGGCACGTTACCTCCAAGTTTAGGGAAATTACCCAAGTTGACCGGTCTGAGATTGATGGATAACAACTTCACCGGTAGCATTCCCGCTTCATGGGCCGATCTTGGTGACCGCAAGGTGAAGCTCTTTGTTTATGGGAATCGCCTGTCCGGCTCTGTGCCGAAGGGATTGCTTGAATCCGGTTTTTACTCCGACGATATCGGCTCCATTATTTGGCAACAGGATGGCTATGGTCTGGATATTACTGATGTTGAGGTACCTGGCGATGAGTCCTGGCCCAAAGAGTCAGTCACTGACATAATAAGCGGAACCAACTTTACGTTCCGGGATATCATCGGGAAAAACAAATATACGGTTTACCTTGTATGGTCGCTTTGGGATCCCTTCTCGCCGACCTTGGTGCCCGCTCTGAAGAGCTATTACGAAGATTATCACGACAAAGGTCTCGAGGTAATCGCTACGATCATGCACAATAAGGGTTTCTCCCTGTTCGATAATCTTGAAGGCCAGAAAGCCGAGATCGAGAAAAAGGGGTACGACCATTGGTACAATTATTACTATCCGGAAAAGGGTAGCAAGTCTGTTCTGATGAGTGTTCCGAATGCCGAGGTTTATGACCGGAACGGAAACATTGTTTTCAGTTCTTTCGCCACTTACCTTGATCCGGTTCGCGACCGGTTCGGAAAGACAGCTTCCAAAGACCTGATTCCATTCCTGGAGAGCGTTATGGGACCCGAAGGTTTAGGCTATACTTCCTCTGATTATTCGAAGGATGGAAAGGTCATGACCCTGCAAAAGGCCTCTGTGGGTAAAGGCATCAACCTTGTATTTATGGGCGATGCCTACACCGATAAGGATATGGGAACGGGAGGACTTTATGAGACGGTCATGAAGCAGGCGATGGAAGAGTATTTCGCCATAGAGCCTTATAAGACATTCCGGAACAGGTTCAACGTGTATGCCGTCAAGGTAGTCTCCCCGAACGGCAATATCGGGGATGGTAGCGTAACCGCCCTGGGAACTAAATACATTGATAATCTCAAGGTCAACTGCGATTACGACAAATGTTTTGAGTATGCCTCAAAGATTCCGGGAATCTCGTTGGACAACCTTACGATCGCCGTCCTCGTCAATTCATGGCGTGATCAGGGTACATGCCAGTCTTTCCAAAACGCCCACAAACAGTCCTCTGTGGCCATTACCTCGACGCAGAGCAATGACCCGAATCTTTTCGGTCCGGTATTGCGCCATGAGACGTGCGGTCACGGCTTCGCTTTCCTGGATGACGAATATGTCACGACCGAGGGGACTGTCCCTCAGTCTTTCATCGATCAGAGAACCAATAGCTACAACAAGTACGGCTGGTATTCCAATGTTGATTTTACCAATGACCCCAAGAAAGTCAAGTGGAGCGCGTTCCTTGCGGATGACCGCTACAAGGACGAGGTTGGCATATTCGAAGGAGGCGGAACATACGAAAAGGGCGTCTATCGGCCTTCTCAAGACAGTATGATGCGTTACGATGACGAGTACTTCAATGCTCCTTCCCGTTGGGCTATCTACAAGCGCATCATGGAACTCTCCGGTGAGACGGCTTCATTCGAGAAGTTCCTTGAATACGACGCCGTGAACCGTGGCAAGAAAGCCTCCTCGAAAGCCCTACGCACCCGTTCCGACAGAAAGCCGCATCACAGCGCCCTGCCGACCGTCATCAGATAAGGTTTTAATCAAAAATATTGCTATCTTTGCACTGAATTAAAACAGAAAGACAATGAATCTTAGAGACATTAAGAAAGACATTGAGTACGTGATCGGGGCTTTTATCGATGATTGCTCACTTTTCAGTTCTGTCAACTCCAAGGCTGATGACGAGGCTCTCGGCGGACTTCTCGATGAGGCCGTCAACCTCTTCAACGACCTTAAGGATAAGGTTAACATGAAGGGAGAAGGAAAGAAGGGCGCTTACTATGCCTCCATCCGTAAGGAACTCCTTGAGAAAACCGATGAGCTTTACGCCAAACTCAGCGACGTCGTCAAGAAATCCGGTCAGGCTGAATAAGCTCTCGCCTAGTAATCGCATTATAGTAGGGAGGGCTCAAGGCTCCTCCCTTTTTTTATAAAACGAACAAAAAAATGAAAGTAGCCGTTGTTGGTGTGACCGGACTGGTGGGTACCAGGATGGTCGAAGTCCTCGAAGAGAGGAATTTCCCTGTAGATGAGTTCATTCCCGTGGCCTCCGGAAGGTCCGCCGGTAAGATGATCTCTTTCAAGGGCAAGGAATATACCGTCGTCACCGCTGAGGATGCCGTCGCCATGAAACCGGACCTTGCCTTGTTCTCAGCCGGAGCCGACATCTCCAAGGAGTGGGCGCCGAAGTTCGCCGAGGTCGGATGCCGCGTGGTGGACAATTCCTCCTGCTGGAGAATGGATCCTACCAAGAAACTGGTCGTTCCCGAGATCAACGCTGATGTCCTTACGGAAGATGATTATATCATCGCCAACCCTAATTGCTCCACCATCCAGATGCTTCTTCCATTGGCGCCCCTCCATGAGAAGTATACCATCAAGAGGATCGTGGTCTCCACGTATCAGAGCGTTACCGGCTCCGGGACTCCCGCTATCAACCAGATGATGACGGAAAGGAATGGGGGTAAATGGGGAGAGTATCCCGCCTTCTACCACTATCCTATTGACCAGAATGTCATTCCCCATATTGATGACTTCCTTGAGAACGGCTACACGAAAGAGGAGATGAAGATGGTCAATGAGACCCATAAGATTCTCGGTGACTATTCGATAGGTGTCAGCCCGACCACGGCCCGTGTCCCTGTTCAGGGAGGCCATTCCGAGTCCATCAACCTTGAGTTCGAGAAGGATTTCACACTTGAGGAGGTCCGTGAGATATGGTCCAGGACCGAGGGTGTCACAATCCAGGATGATCCTTCCGAGTTCGTCTACCCGATGCCGCTTTATTCCCTCGGCAAGGATGATGTGTTTGTGGGACGATTGAGAAGGGATCCTTCCGTCAAGTACGGTCTTAATTTCTGGTGCGTCAGCGATAACATCCGCAAGGGCGCCGCTACTAACGCCGTCCAGATCGCGGAAGTGCTTCTCCGCAACGGCTGGCTATAGATCCTTCACCTGCTGTCGCAGGTTCAGGATGACATTATTGTCATGTTCAGGATGACATTATTGTCATTCTGAGCGAAGCGAAGAATCTACTCTCCGGCAAGATGTTTTTCCCAGGCCCAGGCGGCGGCGAGGGTGTCCTCGGTCCGCCGCTCGGCTTTCCAACCCAACTCTTCGTTGGCCAGGGTCGGATCAGCCCAGATAGCTGTCACGTCACCAGCCCTACGAGGAGTGATTTTATAATTGAGTTTCAACCCGTTAGCCTTCTCGAACCCCTTAATCAGCTCCATCACGGACAAGGGCTTACCGGTACCGATATTGAATACCTCATATTCTTTTTTCATCTTGCCGTCAAGCATCCTGCGAACGGCAAAGACGTGAGCCTTGGCGAGATCCACGATATCTATGAAATCCCTCTGGCAGGTGCCGTCAGGGGTAGGATAATCGTCTCCGAAAACTGAAAGGACCTCTCTCTTACCGATAGCTGTCTGGGTGATAAAAGGCACAAGGTTATTCGGCACTCCCCTCGGGAGTTCACCGATAAGAGCTGAAGGATGCGCTCCAATCGGGTTGAAATACCTCAACGCTATGCCCCTGATCTCAGGATACGCTTTTACGCTATCCCTGAGAATATCCTCGCACATGGTTTTTGTGTTACCGTAAGGCGATGTGGCGGGTTGCCTGGGTGTGTTTTCTGTCACAGGGAGGCTCTTGGGCTCTCCGTAGACAGTGGCCGAGGATGAGAACAGGATGTTGGCGCAGCCATGTGCCTTCGCGCTCTCGATCACGTTCATAAACGACTCCAGGTTGTTCCGGTAATACTTAAGCGGCTCTGAGACCGACTCGCCCACAGCCTTGAAACCAGCGAAATGAATAACAGCGTCAATCTTGTTCGTAGTGAACAAGAGCTCGGTCGCGACAGCATCGCAGAAATCCATCTTGATGAAAGGAATATCCTCCCTTCCGGTGATTTTCTTCACACCCTCGAAACATGTCATGTCGCAATTGGACATATTGTCGGCGACAATCACATCGTACCCAGCCTCAATAAGCTCAACAGTCACGTGACTGCCAATGAATCCGGCTCCACCGGACACCAAAACGCACTTATTCATATTCAACTTTTTAGATTCTTCGCTACGCTCAGAATGACAGTTGTCTCAAGGATTCTTCGCATGCGAGAGTCCAAAGTTAGCTATTTTTGCTAATTTTGTGAATATGAGAACCCTTAAAATGTTTATGGCGGCCTCATTCGCCGCCCTCTCACTCTCTCTGGCGTCAGCCCAGAACCCTGCGGTCAAAACCGCGCCTGAAAAGAGCAAGGCTCAAAGATATATAGAATCCGTCGCTACAAATGACATCTTGAAACACGCCTCTTTTGGTGTCCTGGCGATGACTGAGGGCGGGACAACTCTCGCCTCATGGAACCCTGACAAGCGCCTGGTTCCCGCCTCAACGATGAAACTTATCACGACCGGGGCGGCGATGCACCAGCTCGGTCCGGATTTCAAATTCACGACCCGGATCGGTTACACCGGGACCGTCGCTGACGGTGTTTTGGAAGGAGATCTTTACATTGTCGGCGGGGGTGATCCGACAATCGCCTCAAAGGATTCCATCGCCATGCGTCGGGACGCCCTTTTCGCCCAGTGGAAAGGCTTCCTCGACAAGGCGGGAATCAAGAAGATAAATGGTTCGGTTATCGGAGACGGCCGCTATTTCGACGGCCCGATCGAGAGGGACACCTGGCAGTACCAGGACATCGGAACCTCTTATGGCACAGGAGGTGACGGGCTCTGCTTCTACGAGAACACCATCGACATGAAGGTCACTCACGGGGCGACTGTGGGCTCTCCCGTCAATGTGATAGTCTCATATCCCACGCTCCCCTGGATGAAGTATCACTACGCCTGCAAGACAGGTGCGGCAGGGACCGGTGACCAGCTCTACATGTTCACCTCAGAATTCGCTCCCTATGCCGAGGTCCGGGGCTCTTTCGCGATCGACAGGGCGGCCAAGACCGAACAATTCTCCAATAAGTTCGGAGCCTACACCTGCGCCCATTTTTTCCGTGAATATCTCCTATCAAAAGGGATTGAGGTAACCAGAGGGGTGGCCGACGTGCGACTCGGACGGATCCGCTCGAATTTGAGTTCCCTTGATCCAGGTCCCTACGCGGCCAAGGTCGATGATCTCAAAATGATCGGGACCTCATATTCACCAGCCCTTAAGAAAATTGTCCGTGAGTGCCTTCTTGAGAGTGACAATTTCTACGCCGAGACTTTCTATAAAATCCTCGGGCGCAGGCTGCACCACTCCGCGCAACCAGACTCTTGCGCCACCGCGATGGCGGATGTGTTGAAAAAACTCGGAGCATCTCCGGAAGATGTCAAAATTGATGACGGAAGCGGCTTATCCAGAAGTAATTACATTTCTCCTGAATACTTTGTGAAGTTCTTGTCGAAGATGATGGACAGCCAGGTCTTCGGAGACTATGTCGAGACTCTCGGTCAACCTGGAGGGAGACATTACGAGTCCAGGTTGAAAGGAGAGAAAGACGACCTGAAATCCAGGGTCCACTTGAAGAGCGGCTCCATGGGAGGAGTACGCTGCTTCAGCGGTTATATCGAACCTTCCGAGGGCTCCAAATCAGACGCCATTATCTTTTCGATTATGGCAAACAACTTCACGACACCAACAAGCAAGGTTGATCCGATCATTGACCGGATCATAACCCTGCTGGCGGCTGATAATTAGTCTTATTCCTCAACGACGCAGATGTTCTTGAAGCCATTCGACTTGTAGAGAAGCTTGCCGTTTTTGTAGATTCTGGAGTCATTCGTTGCGGTGTGTCCTTCGACACATACGTAGGTGTCCCCGTTACTTGTTACCCAGAATGCGTTATCTCCAGGGAAGATGCTGACCATATCCAGTTTGACAGTCTGGTAACTCTTTCCATTCTTGCGTATAATGACTTTCTTACCCGGGAAATCAATGACCGCGGTGTACACGTCATTTCCCGCGCAGAAAAGCTGGCAATAGAAATTGCTCTCTGAGCTGTCAATATTCTGGTCAAATTTGCCGTTCTTGAACAAGTATCCTGTATAGGCATCGGTATCTTTATAGGATAGTATGTAGACGTCGCCAGAATTGGTGGCCCCTATTTGGCCGCTTTCTGCCGTATCCAAACGCTGGAAGGAGAATTGCCCACTTACCGGGTTATACTTGAACCAGACAAGATGATCGTTCCAGAAAGCGTCTTTCTCTCGCGCGGCAATGTTAATATCCCCATTCGGAGCTATCGCCAAAGTAGGTGAGTAGAACTGAGACCCCTCTCCGGGAATATCGAAGGAATCAACATATTTTTGTCCTTCTTTAACCATGACCACGGAGATGGACGTGTTACCGCTTTTGGTCGCCACGACAGCGACATTTCCGTTCCTGACAGCGATATCACATATAGACGACGATTTCAGATATTTAGTCACATCGATAAATGGTTTCCTGTTCTTGCAAACCCATAGCTGATAGCCACTGCCTGTAAAGTAATCCTCAAGGGAATACAAGTCATGTCCTTCCGGATAAATCTGATATATGCCGGAATACTCGTACGAGTTCCCGACTGTGAAAGTACCCTCTCTCGGATCCAGATCTCCATTTATTAGCAAACTCCAGTTCTTAGTCGTGGCGAAAACCTGTGGTCCGCTTGCCTTTGAGACTGTGACCACGCATTCCGCCTTATGCCCTCCATCTTCGGAAGTCGCTGTGATAGTGGCCGTTCCTTCTTTGACGCCGATGACATTCCCGTCCTTTACTGAGGCGACGGAAGGATCCGAGCTGCTCCAGGAGACATTCTTGTTCGCGGAATAATCCGGGGTAAAGATAACTTTCAATGTCCTTGACTGTCCGGTCTCGATCTGTAACTCGCTGGCGTCGAAAGCGATGCTCTTCAATTTGTCGTCTTGTTTCACGATCACCTCGCAGGAGGCCTGCTTGTCGGTATAGGCTTTGGATCTCACCACTATATAGACGGTTCCGGGTTTAATGGAAGTCACCAAGCCATTCTTGTCAACTGTCGCGATTTCGCTATCCGAGGAAGTCCATTCCACCTCCTGGTTAGCGTCCGCGGGGCTGACAGTCGCCTTCAACTGGACCGTGTTGCCTTCCACGACCTCCGCTTTAGCTGGATCGACAGTCACACCCTCAACCGCTACCGGGGCCACGGTCACAGCGCAAGTGGCTGTCTTCCCTCCGTCTTTTGTCTTTACGGTTATAGTGGCGCTTCCGACCCCGACTGCGGTCACCTTTCCGGAGGCGTCAACTGTGGCGACCTTCGCGTCAGAGCTGGTCCATTCAAGAGACTTGTCTGAAGCATCCGAAGGTTCCACGGTAGCGGTCAGCTGCGCTGTCTCCCCCGCTTTCAACTCAAGTTTACCATTATCAAGTTTCACTCCCGTGACACTTACAGTCTTGGAAGTCACTGTGACAGAGCATGTGGCGGTTTTACCTCCGTCAGTAGTCGTGACAGTGATGGTAGTCGAGCCGGCTTTCACGGCCGTGACTTTTCCGCTGCCGTCCACTGTCGCCACTCCGGTATCGGAAGACTTCCAGCTGACCGCCTTATTGGTGGCGTTGTCAGGGGATACGGTGGCTGTCAAGGATTCCGAGCCGCCTTCGACAAGGCTCAACGAGGTCTTATTCAAGGATACACCTGTCACCGACACAGTGGTTGGTGCGGGAGGCGTCGGAGGGAGCGGTTCCTCTTTTGGACCGCAGCCGAAGAACACGACGGAAATCATCGTCAGCGACATCAACGCCGACAAGGTTTGGGTAATGGTCTTTTTCATAAGTCGAAAGATATTAAGTGTATTAATTATTTTTTGGGATGAAGGGCCCTAAGGTAGTTGTAGACAGCGATTATGTTCTTGCCTCCCCAATCACTAGGCGGGAGACTGTTGCACATGTATTCACCATCCGTGAACTTGACTGAGACTGAACTGCTCGGACCGTCTAGCAGTATGACGGGCAGATCGTGATACCGTGGCATCTTATAGACCTCACCGTCAATGAGCAACTTCCGGATCTCGTCCACCTGCTCCTTTGTGACGGCAACGGTGTCAAACTTGTCGAAAGAATCCGTGTCCAGCAAGGCAATATACCTTCCATTCTTCTGAAGCCGCAATTCCCCATGTATAGGAGGACGGTGTATCATGCCACCTCCCGAATGGTATTCAAAACTGACCAGGTCTCCTTGAGGGACACGATACTTATGGTTCCGCATGCCTTCTATGATGGGAGGGAACATCTTGGCCATCTTCTCATACATCTCCACATTCCTATGAGCGGTAGCGAACTTCTCCCTGGCCATATCAGTGTCTTTGAAATATTTCTCCAGGCTGGCTTCCCACTTCTCGGAACCCGGTTTGCGGTAGATCTGTTTCTCTACCATTAGAACCAGCAAACTTTCCTTGTAACAGTCCTCAGCCATCTCCAGCACGTCTTCCAACTCATCAGGGCAACGTTCGTGAACCGAACCGATATAATAATCGAAACTAGACTGATCCTCCATCCAGCGCACCATCGGCAAAGCGAACCTCCATTCGTTTTCCATCTTTTCGACGATGCCCTGGATCTCCTCTTCGCTCAGTTTATCCTGTGCGGAAAGGGGGGCTATCATCAGGGTCATAGCAATCAATAAGATTAAAGTTTTAGCGTTCATGATTGTTACAAATATACAAAATCTTTACATAACCCACAATGAATCAGCCCGATCCGTATAAAGGATACCATCCAGGTGGTCGATCTCATGCTGGAATATCACAGCGGTAAAGCCATCCACGGTCTCCCGGACAGTTTTCATTGTATTGGGATCAGTGTACGATACGATTATATTGGTGAATCTAGGCACCCTTCCAGCCCAACCGGGAATCGAGAGACAGCCCTCACGGCCCGGAGCCTTCTCACCCCATAGAGAGTCCAGACGGGCATTCGGATAGACCCCGAAAGGCTCACCTGGTTTGTCGAAACGCTGCACACAGACGATCCTGCGATTAAGGCCAACCTGAGGGCCGGCGATTCCTACTCCATCCTGGCTCGGATCCTTGACTGTGTAGAGCATCTTGGCGGCGAGGCTCTTGAATGCCTCGGAACGCAAATCCTTTTCAGAGAAATCATTTGACTTTGACCTTAATAAAAGGGAGTCCGCCTTGTCGAAAATGGTCAGCACACGCATCAAAGAATCAGATCCGGAAATCAAGGCCTTCTCCGCTTTGTTCAAACTAGCGGTCTGGGATTGTCCACAAGAAAAAAGGAAGATGGCCAGGACTGCGGCGAATATGGTTTTAAATAGAGATTTCATATTGGATATCAATTATTTCCGCCTTGGAAAAGTTTCCTGACAAGGGCTGGAACATCTGCTACCTTTATAACTTCAATCCCTTTCTTATGGCCTTCAACCGAAGTGAAGGATGAAAGGAATATCTTTTTGAAGCCCAGCCTCGCCGCCTCATCCACCCTCCTGTCCGCTTGAGCCACAGGACGTATCTCTCCACTCAAACCAATCTCTCCGGCAAAACAGATATCGGCCGGGATCGGAAGGTCGAAATTCGACGACAACACGGCGCTGACCACAGCCATGTCGCAGGCGGGGTCGTTAATCCTTAGACCGCCGGCCATATTCAGGAAAACATCCTTCTGGGCAAGCTTGAAGCCGGCTCTGCGCTCAAGGACAGCCAGCAACATGTTCAGCCTTCTGGTGTCAAACCCTGTGGCGGAACGCTGAGCGGTGCCGTAGACAGCTGAGCTGACAAGGGCTTGGACTTCGAACAGGAAGGGTCTCGCCCCATCCAACATGACGGCTACCGCGGTCCCGCTCAATCCTTCCTCATGCATCGGCACAAGCAACTCGGACGGATTGGCGACCTGGCGCAGACCGGCTCCGGTCATCTCAAATACTGCCAGCTCGGAAGTCGAGCCGAAACGGTTCTTTATGCTGCGCAGGATCCTGTAAGCTCCCATGTTGTCTCCTTCGAACTGCAGGACGACGTCCACTATGTGCTCCAGTATCTTTGGGCCAGCAATTGAGCCTTCTTTGGTGATATGACCTATCAATATGACGGGAATCCCGGTCTCTTTGGCGAACCGGAGAAGGATAGCCGCCACCTCCTTGATCTGGGACACGGATCCTGGAGTGGAATCGACTGTCTCAGTGTACATTGTCTGCACAGAGTCAACAATCATCAGGTCGGGGCTCATCTCCCTCGCCTGGGCGATTATATTCTCGATTAGAGTCTCGCTGTAGATGGTGCAAGACGAAGCGTCGCCGCCAAGTCTGTCGGCCCGCATCTTGACCTGACGTTCGCTTTCCTCTCCAGTGACATAGAGAGTCTTCATCGAAGGACATCCTAAAGGAATCTGGAGCGAAAGGGTGGACTTGCCGATGCCAGGCTCGCCTCCAATCAGCACGAGTGAACCCTCCACTATTCCACCGCCGAGAATCCTGTCGACCTCCTCATTATTGAGGGATTTCCTATTCTCGGAAGAGGAATCAATCTCGGAAAGCTTACGGGGTGCCCTGCCCTCTCCAGGCACGGAACCCGAGGCTCCTTTCCTTCCGGCTCCCGAGCCTGTCGCAGGGGTTATCTTTTGTTCCGTCAATGTGTTCCATTCCCCGCAGGCGGGACAACGACCCATCCATTTCGGATATTCATTTCCACAATTGGTGCAGAACCATACCGTTTTCTCTTTCATAGCTTTAAATATTATTCCAAGGAAGCTCGCATTTCTCCAGCTTCGAGATCTTCCCATCGTTGATCTCGAAACGCAAGGCCATGCGGGGCACATCCCTGGAGCCCTGGTAACCGCAGGCGCCGGGGTTCATGAACAGGAAATCTTGACGATCATCCCTGAACACCTGTGGAATGTGGGTGTGGCCACAAATGAATATGTCGGGATGACACATGTCTATAAGGTACTTGGCGTCGATGTCATAAAGAGGGCGCTTGGTATCGTATGCCCAATAACTCCCCCGACGGAGGCCGATATGGGTCATAAGTATCCGGAGCCCTTCACACTCAAAACGCTGGTAGCGGGGATATATCTGCCTGACATCCAATCCGTCACAATTGCCATGGACACCGATCATCGGCTTGAAAGCCTCAATTGTGGAGGCGCAGGCAAGTGTCCCGAAGTCCCCCGCGTGCCAGATCTGGTCCACCGGCTCAAGGAAGGCTTTGACGTCGGGAGCGAAAACCCCGTGGGTGTCTGAGATGAGTCCTATTCTCATAACACAAATATAGTCTTTTTGAGGCAAGATTAGTATCTTTGTGTCATGGAGATTTTCTACGCCCACGAGATCAGTGCTCGCGAAGTCTTTCTTGACACTGACGAAAGTGCCCATTGTGTCCGGGTCCTGAGGCACAGGACAGGAGATGAGATCACTGTGGTCGATGGTCTCGGCACCATGATGCGCTGTCGGGTCACAGACGATTCACCCAAAGGAGTCTCCGCTGAGATCCTGGAGAGTTTTCCAGGCTGGGGCGGACACCCATATTCCTTGACCATGGCCGTTTGTCCGACAAAGAACAATGACCGGTTCGAGTGGTTTGTGGAAAAGGCTACTGAGGTCGGGGTGGATCGCATAGTGCCAGTCATCGGAGAGCGGTCGGAGCGTCGTGTCTTCAAGCCTGAGCGCTCCCGCAAGATCGCCCTGTCGGCCATGAAACAGAGCCTCAAGGCTTGCCTACCCTCCGTCGAGGAACCCATCCCCGTAAAAGACTTTATTTCCTTCCCCTACGCCGAGATAAAGTTGATCTGCTATTGCTTCGAGGGGGATACGGAGAGGCGGTCGATTGAGGATGTGCTTAGGGAAGTACCTGAGGGATCGGATATTACTGTGATGATTGGACCCGAGGGGGATTTCTCACCTCAGGAAGCTCAGCTGGCCGTTGAAAACGGTTTCATTCCCGTTCATCTGGGCCCTTCCAGGCTACGCACCGAGACGGCCGCGGTAACCGCCGCAACCGCGGTTTATCTCCATTTCATGAAATAAGTTATATCCTGAATATGAGAAAAGACGAGATAGAGAAGGTTCTCACGGAGGCGATCCAGACGCTGAGACAGGGTGGTGTGATCCTCTACCCCACTGACACGATCTGGGGACTTGGCTGTGACGCCACTAATCCTGAAGCCGTCAAAAGAATATATGAGATAAAGCGCAGGGACGACAGCAAATCACTGGTGCTTCTCGCATGCGACTTGGATCAGATCGCCAGATATGTCAAGGAGATTCCTCCTATGGCCATCGACCTTGTCGAAGTCAACGACAAACCCATGACCCTGATCTATCCAGGGGCTTTGACTTACCCAGCTCCGGCCGAAGGAGAGGCTCCGAAAGCCGACAAATACCACCTGGCTTACAATGCGGTAGCTGCTGACGGGACTGTCGGGATCAGGATCCCGCTGATGGATTTCTGCAAAAGGATGGCTGAGAAACTTGGCAAGCCAGTTGTCTCTACTTCAGCCAATATTTCCGGCCAACCTTCACCTAAAAAGTTCAAAGATATTCCTGAGGAGATCACCTCAGTCGTTGATTACATTGTCGATCCCCGAATCGAAGCCACATCTACAGGTGAAGCCTCCCAAATCATCAAGATAGGTCTTGACGGAGAGGTCGAGATAATCCGCTCTTAGAGATGAGACGATTCCTCTGTCAGATAATCGCTGTTTCCTTCATTTTCCTCACCTCATGCGACAAGGAGAATGAAGTGCAAGAAAGAAGTATCCGACACGTATCATTCAACATCTCTCCGATAGCAATCGAGGATATAATGCCCGAACTCAAGGAAATGAAGGTGGACCAGGATAACCATTATTACAGTTTCTTTGTCCCGGGGTCTACGGTTGATTATTCCTACACTCCCGGACGGATCTGGGTCGAGCCACTGGACACGACGTTTTCCACCCCGCCAGGATGGGTCAGCAATCCCGAATCTCCAGACAGCGCCGTGTACGCCTCCGCTTTAGGAAGTAACCATGTCATTTTCAAGGATGTTCACAAAGATGATGATATTATCTCCGTCGACAGTGGTTTCGCTTCCGGGACGATGTCTTTGCGCATCAGCTTACCCGAATCGAGTCCTTACGACAAGGTGTGGCTTCTCCCGTATTCAGGTTTCACGGTCCCGGTAGGATTGGCGGAACGGAATGACTCGGTGATACGTTGTAAAGACAAAGAAATCGTCTTCTTGAAAGAGACCGCCATTACCAGGGAGGGAATTGACTTGTCTTTCGAGTGTTCAGGATACGATGCGGGATATAACGACAAGCCTTTCTATTCTAACGCACATCTGATTTGTTATCCGGAAGATTTTAACGGAGGGAATGTCAACGGCTGGGAACCGACCCTGAATATATCTTTCTCAACATCGGTTCTGGAATACTCTAAAGCTTTCGCCCAGACAAGATTCCCCCTTTCAGACGAGGTCATAACAACCATGGCTCCTTTCCCAAAGTTGAAGGAACAGGGGCTCGACCACTTCAATCAGGCGCAGGTCGAAGTGTCTTATGAGGACACCGATCATTTCTTCGACTTCAAGATGGAGTTTATTTCCAAGACAGGTGCGTCGGTCAGGGAGAGCGATAGCCACTGGGTGTACTGTCGGCCATTCCACTATTTGTTTTGTGATACGCCGGATGGGATCTATAGAGAAGGTCTCTACTTGAAGTCATTGAAAGGATTGGATGATGTTATTAAAACCCCTGCTCCTGACAGCATAGGAATCAGGATCCACGATATAGGCTCCCAGGGAAACTCAATTATCTCTCCCGGGCACACATACACATTCAGGCTTTCCAGTGAATGGAGGATTCCGCTTATGCTCACAGGTTCGTATTGGGGCAAGAAATTACGCTCTCCCGGTATTAAACTATCTGAAAAAGACATCAAGGCGCCCGAAGGAAGCATAATTTATATTTCAGGATGGGTTCTTAATAGGCAACCATTTGAGTTAAAAGCAGTTCCAGTCATCGTTGATGCGGATGGGGTGAGCCATCGATTCGAAGATAATGCTATGACGGCAGATGGAGCAAGGGCCTTTATCAGTCAAAATGGTGAAGAGCTATTCACCATAGAATGGACTGCTGAAAAAGTCTCGCGACCGATTGAAGTATATTTAGACATGACCCTTGGAAAAAGCTCAATTGAAGCCGTGACTCCAGGGCAGGATATCCTATACGGGATCCGGACTATCAATAAAATTGATTCAGAACGTCATTAACTTGAAACAAAAAATCCCCCCAGAATAATCTGGAAGGGATTTTTGTGGAGGTAGTCGGATTCGAACCGGCGACCTTCTGAATGCAAATCAGATGCTCTACCAACTGAGCTATACCCCCTTTATCATGGGGGCTAAGCCGCCCCCATACCCCTTGCGGCCTTTCCGGCTCCACGACTTTGCATTGCAAAGTCCCGCCCCGGCCGGTCGGCTGATGCCGACCGCGTGCCGCAAAAACAAAAAAAGCCGGGCTTGTGTCCGGCTTTTTTGTAGGCCCTGGCAGAGTTGAACTGCCGACCTCTACATTATCAGTGTAGCGCTCTAACCAACTGAGCTAAGAGCCTATATAATAAAGAAAGATTAGCACAAGGTTTCCCACCTTGTCACCAGAGCGTCACTGTCAGAGTCAAACTCCAAAAAGGAGGTGTTCCAGCCACACCTTCCGGTACGGCTACCTTGTTACGACTTAGCCCCAGTTACCACTTTCGCCCTAGGCCGCTCCTCTCGGTCACGGACTTCAGGCGCCCGCGGCTTCCATGGCTTGACGGGCGGTGTGTACAAGGCCCGGGAACGTATT
>CACZZF010000009.1 GCA_902785575.1 uncultured Bacteroidia bacterium
CAGTTAAACTATTGGTATTCAATGATTTGAATATATTCAAAGTGTCGAACAAACCAACTTTAATGTTGAATAAATATCTGTCAATCAGAACTTTAGGCGTCAGGACCATGTTCAATCTCAGAGCCAACTAATAAAAACATAAGCAATCGGAATTGTTGGCAAGAGGTGGTCAAATGTTTTGACCACCTTAAGAAATTGAAATTCAGCAAAATATTACCGACGGCATTCACAAAATGTGGGTTACACAGGTGGTGCTGATTCAGGGACACCAGGCACGGTTCGGGCAAAAGCCGGGCACGAGGAGGGCCTTTCCCCAGAGCCCCCCGCAGCGCCCGGTCTTTAGCCGCCGGAAATCGTATACTCCGGAGGCGGTGCAGCACCCTTTCGGATCCCTACCAATCTTTTTGCCAAAAATGATAGAAAGATGCTATCATTTAGCTATCTTTGCAAAAACAATTGACAATGGGAATGGTCATGACAACAGTGCGCCTTGAGAAAGGAGTCAAAGAACAATTCGACTCCCTCTGTAAGGCATTCGGAATGAGTGCAAACACAGCATTCACCATATATGTTAATAAAGTCATAGAGGAAGGGAGAATCCCCTTTGTGATAGGAAAGAGCGCTTCTGACAGCAAAGACATCAGCTTGCTTGATCGCCTGAGCGGAGCATGGAATGATGGAACTTCAGCTGACGAATTGTCTGCCAAACTGCGTTCAGAAAGGTCTTTCGGCAATACAAGAATAATTGAGGAATATTGAGTCTTGACGTATGTATTTGCTTGACACGAATATATGCATAGAGTTGCTAAAAGGCAACCGCACCGTCCGGGCCCATGTTGAAAAAGCCGGCCCTAGAAACTGCTGTATTTCAGAGATAACCGTTGCCGAGTTGTATTATGGGGCATATAAAGGCGAACGCTCGTTCGAGAAAAAGCAGGACATCCGCTTTTTGTTGGAACTTTTTGATCTACTACCGATTGCCCCTAGCCTGGCTGTATATGGAGAGATAAAAACACTTCTTGAGCGCAAAGGAGAGCGCTTGGATGAGTTCGACTTACTGATCGGCGCCTCTGCCCTTGAGGCAGGTCACTGCCTTGTGACGAATAACACGAAACATCTCTCCCGCATCCCAGGTCTCAAACTGGAAGACTGGCGCTAAAATCTGACTGCCCAGATATTTCGATTACTCTCAGGACACGCCCTCCCCCACTTCCGTTCCCTGGGAGTATATTTTATACTCTGCAGGCAAAATATCGCCCCATTCTTTGCCTCATTCTTTGCCCTCAGAGTCATGCCACCGACTCAAAAACAGTCTATTTCAACACCAAGCGTGACAGGTGGTGCGGTTTCAGGGACACCGGGCACGGTTCAGCGGGGTAAGCGTGACAGGTGGGGTTGATTCTGGGACACCGGGCACGGTTCAGCGGGGTAAACGTGACAGGTGGGGTTGATTCTGGGACACCGGGCGGGGTTCGGCGGGGGAAGTGTGACAGGTGGGCGGATTCTGGGACACCGGGCACGGTTTGGAAAAGGTTTGGGCGAAGTGCGGGCGAGGTGCGGGCGGGGTGTGGCTACGGTGCGGATATCAACGGTCAGGAAGCTCTCTCTGTTCTCCACGGACCCGGTTTTTGCCTTGGCTTTTCCCGAAGTCTTAGCCGGAGGCATCATTAGTGAGACAAACTCACCACCAGGACGCAACTCTTCCTGACGATACTTCCTTTTCCACACGTAGTAATGGTGACGGGGAATATTGTGTTCATCCAGGTACTGGCTCTGGCTGATCTGGTGTTCCGCACAGTATGTATCCACCTCCAGGATCTGCTCTCTCGTAAGCATCGTAATAACTTTTTGCAAAAGTAGCGAGGATCTCCCCCCGCTGAAAAATGCAGATACTCGGATGTTTACCCATTCAATGCACCAATCCCTAAAAAGACAAACTCGACAGGGGCAATCCTGTCGAGTTTGTCTTTAGTCTCCTTCATAATCGACATAATGACGGTCGAAGAAGAGGAGATCAGATGATTAGTTGGTACCGTAGAATTTTGCTGATACAAACTGAACGTACTGATTGGAGCTACCTGCTGTTACTTTGTAAACAATCCTATAAAACTTGCCGGCCCAACTTGTCGCGTCAGACTTTGTTAGGGTTACTGTGGAACTGGCAATGTCACTAGAGACTGTCTTAGTTGCGATAGCATTATTTCCGCTTGCAGCATCCGCAGCAGTATTATGGACTGTGATAGTCAATGAATTAACTGTTGCTGTAGCAGTTCCACTGACGACCTCTATGCTACTAATGTTGCTAGAAATGGCAGTTGTACTAAAGATAGCTCTATCTACACCAGCCAGGTTCTTACCTCCAAATCTCCAAGGATTAGTGGTTGTATTCGC
Source organism: uncultured Bacteroidia bacterium (assembly GCA_902785575.1). Classification (GTDB taxonomy): domain Bacteria; phylum Bacteroidota; class Bacteroidia; order Bacteroidales; family UBA932; genus Cryptobacteroides. The sequence continues at coordinate 2,392 of CACZZF010000009.1, forward strand.
TACTGCAATCCAGCCAATACTGCTCTGGGTAATCTCTGATTCGGTAGCATATCCATTAGAACCCTGCGACGAGTCAGTTCCATCTAATGTATATTTTAGCGTAGGAGAAGTGCTTCTATTATCGGTGACAGATAGAGTGTACTCTACTGTGGCTGGTTTGTAAGTATCATTGCCGTCAAATGTGGCACTGATTGTTGTCTCACCGGCTCCAACAAGTGTAATTGAACCAAATCCATCGATAGTTGCAACATTGGTATTGCTTGAGGAATAAGCAACAGTAACATTTTGGGGGTTATTCAAAGAAACAGTAGGAAGCACATCATCTTCATCCTCAAGCGATGCGGTACCTGTTTGAGCACTCCATGCAATTCCAGCATCCTGACGATTATCAGGAGTAGCCTCGATAGCAGTAAAGCCCCAGACCACAGCACGGTGGCCAGAGAATACTACTTCTTTAGTAGGATCAACTACAACAATTGTATATTGTGTGCCAGAATATGTGGTTGAGAAACCGGCATTAATGGTGCCGCTAGGGCCACCGGCATCAGGAGACAAACTAGAGGAACCGCTAATCTCGCCATTGGTGATGCTGAAAGATCTTGTTCCGTTAGCCCATCCTGCCAGGGTGAAGGTAATAGTTTCATAGCCCGCTTTAAATGTCAATGACCCATCATTTGAGCCCGTTCCAAGCCTATAAGCAAGAAGATTGTTATTTGTACCCTTAACAGTATTCTCACCTGCTGTAATATCACTTTCAGTCAGAGTTATGCTGCCGGCACTGACTACTGAATAATTAGCCGTAGCGATTGCAGAGTTAGCCATCCCTGCCTTTACTGCGATTGCTTTGATGGTAGTAGTTGCAGTGATGGTAACACTGGTACCCTGAGTGCTTGAAGTAGTGGGATCTGAACCATCTGTAGTATAGTATATAGTAGCACCATTGGTCGCAGAGGAAATGGTGATTTCAGTTCCAGAAGTCACTTCGCCCTCTGCAGGGCTGAAAGTAGGAGTCTTGACCTGTTCCAAGGAGGTAGCGGGCACCAAAACGAGATTTTTAAATCCAGAGCCGGTATAGAATGCGAAATAAGCATTGCTTTGATTCCTTGCTAATATACGTGTTACATCGGCAGCTACAGAAATCTTGTAAGTTCCGTCGCCATTGTCACCGATACCCATGAGGCACGTAGTGGCATCATAATTAGCCTCGGCAACAAGGACGGCGGAATTGTCAGAAGTCCAACCTAAATAGTTGCCACGATTCTTGATGGTGTATGAGGAACCGCTGGAAGCGATTGTCCAGATGAGGGAAGCGTCGCCGTTATAATTGGTGAGGCTACCGGTGTAACCGACAGAAGCGATACGGGTTCCAGAGGCTTCACCCTTAAGGGCATAATAAGTATCGCCGTTCTTTGCAAGAATGACATAATCGCCTTCGGTAAAAGAAGAAGTCTCAGGATTGATGCCGGACAAGTTGGCGCCGAGGGTGTTGAGGTAGCCTTCCTGGAACTTGATGGTCTTGCCTTCAGGAACGGTGATTTCCTTGGTGTAGCTCTTGCCGTCTGTAGTGTAGGCAATGATGGTGAGTTTCTCTCCGGCTGCGATCTCCGTATCCCAAGAAGTAAACCATACGTCCACATTGGTGCCGGTGAGGGCAGTGGCATACAGAACCTCGATGGTGGCGTCGGTGCCGTAAACCTCAAGACCTTCGCCGGTAGTAAGGTTGAAATGACGGCCGCCGGCAAGTTTCTTGCCCTCGGCAGTAATCTTGACCTTGTTGAAGGAAACGCCCGAAGGAACATTCTTCAAAGTAATCTTATTCAAAGCAGTTGCCCTACGATAATATGCCTCCCAATTAGTTTGTACAGACTTGAACTCCTCCGGTTTGGCAACCATAATGTAAGCAGCTGGGTCATATGAAGCTGCTGTCGCATTCTGGATTGCAGGCAAATTAACCTTATAATTGGCCGCATTAGTATTGTTAGCCACTGCAGCCGAAGCGGGATACAGTCCCATATATTTACAGCTGCCAGTGATGCCTGTGACACTAAATTCGAAAGTGGCTTGAGGCTCTCCATCGAATGAATCAGCACTATCATCTGACGAATTTGCGAAAACCGGGTTCGCATCTCCCGCCTGAACAGCGAGTTTCATATACTCTCCTGTTCCCCAGAGAATAGTGTTTGCTGTTCCTTTGTAGGTGCCAATGTACGTCCTTGTATCCACACCGGCAAGCGCCTCAGGGACAGCGGTAACCTTGATCTGAACTTCTCCAACTTCAGGAGCTTCCGGCTGATCAGTTGTCAACTCCTCCTGGCAAGAAACGAAAGCGGTAGCTGCTATCGCAGCAAGCGCAACATACTTTAATATACTCTTCATAATTGAGCCGCGATTAATAACCACCATTGTCATTAGTGTCTCCGTCACCATAGCTGCCACCACCACCTTGGTGATAGTTGTTGCTGCCTGGAGATGTCATAATCGACACACTTTCCTTAATGAGAATCACGCTTCTCATTTCAGGGGCTTTGTAGGTTTCTTTCTTTTCCATTTTGTTACGATTTTTTAATAATTTATTAGTTTATATTATTCTTTAATCTCAATCAAAAACAATGTGTTAGGCCTTGTTTTCGCCTGTATTTTCGGCTTAGGCACGTAAACTTTCAAATTTAGGTATTTTTATTACGTTTTAAAAATATTTTTTTGTTGTTTTTTTGTTTCTTATCAACTTGATTATCAACATGTGCCACCCAGAAGCGTACAAAAGGGTTTCGAACATTCCAAATAAAAACTTAATAGAAACAAAAAACAATACGGGCCAGGTTCGATGACCTGACCCGCATAAAGACTAAATGTAAAACTCCAGAAGTGAATTCTACTCGCTCCAGATTGGAGTCGTCGAATTCTCCGCGGTGGACTGTAGTGACGCCGGCACTCTCGGGAAGAAGTTGATTCCGGTCCTCTCCTCGATGGCCTTGATGCTGGTCTTGAACTTACTGTCGTAATAATGCTCGTTCTTGTGTGCCTCGTTTGTGAAAATGTAGGCGCATCCTTGAGCACCGGTCATTTCTCCAGCAGAGTTGAAGGAGCAGAGCATGACGCACTTGTAGAAGTGGCTCGGGATCTGTACTCCAGAAACGAATTTGTCCGTTCCTTCATAGAGAAGTCCGCTCACGACATACAAGGTGTCACGACCTGACGGGACAGAAGCTACCACCTTGTTTTCCAGCTGGTTCCACACTCCGTCATTGAAAGTGGTTTGCCATTGCGGAGCCTGGTTGGAATAATAGAAGGTCTGCTTGTTCTGGTCGACCGTGGTCTGACGATAGTTGGACGCTACCATGTGGCCCTTGCTGTAGCTTCCGGAAATGCCTGATTGCTGCCAATCCGGGTCGAAAGCGGGATCATATCTCCAACTTTCATTCCTGTCGACATCATTGTCGGGCCAAGTCGAAGCGTGCATCGCATGTGCCGTCCAGACCGGAGCTTTCTTGTCTCCATCAAGCATCACGGTGTAATTCCTGATGTACTTCGATCCATTTTTGAAGGTGTGGGTCGCTACCGCTCTCATCGAATTGGTCGTGTTGTAACTGTACCACTTGTCGTCCTTTTCTGAGTTGTAGCCACTATCACCGACACCAGAAAGGCTGACTTCAGGAACTTCATAGCAAACCAGGTAGCCGATATCGGATATGGTGCCTTGTGAATCAGTCTTGAAGGTCAACTCGTCACCTTCGATGGTCACATAGTTGCCAGTGCTCGGATCCTTCACGTCCATGACCGCTTTATAGAGGTATGTGGTGGAAGGCGAAAGATTTGAGACTGTGGCTGAATATGTGCCAGAGCCGACAAAAGCGTCATTGACGTACACTGAGCTGTACCCGGTGTCGCCTTGCTTGCGGTATTTGAAACCTACGTTCTGTGCCGCATTCTCAGTAGTGACTCCCGAGAAGGATGCGGACAGGGTCGCCCCTGTCGCGCTCTTCTCAACGGAGCCAGTCTCAACTGAAGCTGTGAGGGTTTCCTCCCCGGAGGTTCCGCCTCCGGATCCCCCTCATTTGTCGTAGAGAATTGTTATGGAGTCAAATTGACAATTCTTCCCGCTGGCAAGTGAACAGATGCGGTACGGGGTGTTAACGGCCGTAGGTGAAATGGTAAAGTTCATTGTCCCGCCCTTGACAGTGTTCACTGAAGTACTGACAGCTGTTCCATCTGTCTTATAAACGTTGATAGCCACATTGGCGGCACAACCAGAACTATTTACTACCGAGATGCTCTTAACATAATAACCTGCCTTTGCCGGAATTTCAATATAAGCGGTGGTCGCGAATGAAGTGGTGCTCTTTCCGAAGAACAGGGCTTTCTTCGAACCATTGGTTATCGCATAATACGCATTTGGAGCCTTGATTATTATGGACTTACCATCAATGGTAAACGTAGTTGGGCTGGTAGCAGCTGTTCCGTTTGCTGTTGGAAAGCCATTAGGATACTTATTGCTATCAGTGAAATCATAAGTTACCGAGACTTCATTCTCATCGCCTCCACCAGTAGACCCTGTAACCACGATGTCAGTCGCTTTCCAGGCTTTAATCTGATCGTTGGAACCGAAGTGGCAAATAGTACCAGTAACAGTGAGAACATTACCAACCGCACAAGTGGCATTGCCGGCGTTGGAATACACCACATAAGTCTTGGTGCCATTCTTGACATTGATATTCTTTCCGCTGACTGCTGTAACTTCAAGATTCTCAACCTTTGAATAGGCATTCTGGTAAGTCGAGAGATTACCCACGAGCTGGTCTAAGGTGTAGGTGACGGGAGCGACTGTTGCCTCGGCTCCGGTGAATTTGGCATTGCAAGCGATAATCTCGGCGGTCCCGTTATAGAGTTTGACCTTCACGGTGACCTCGCCGGAGAATGTCTGGCCCTGTTTCAGGCCATGACCGTCCTTAAAGAAGAGTACAGAACCGGTAGCGTCTTTGATAATGGCGTTCTTTGTGTCAGGGACGTAAGAAACAATGGCATTGGTCAGGGTTCCGGTCACCTCGGTATCTGTCGTTGTAGCAAGAGCATTAAGCTCAGCGACAGTTGTGAAGGACGCGACAGGAGTAGGCGTGTCATCAACTACGATATTCTCGAAAGGATAAAGAACCACCTTTGGCTGACCACTGGAAATAAGATAGCAAGTGACCCTTGGATTACCGCTATTGTAGTTGACACGCATTGACTTTCTAGCATCATCAGCTAGTTTAGCAGCGATAATGTCATAAGTGCCATCAATATTCTTTTCAATTGACCAGTATGAAGTCTTATCTGGATCATCTTTACCTGTAAGATTATTGTTATCAGTTCCTCCTGTAGCGGAAAGGTAAGAACCATTCTCATCCTCTATGGTATACAATCCCGCATAATCTCCAGACTTGACAAGGGTAATTGTCATCCTGTAAGAATCGGGGTCTCCCGTGACTGTAACGACCTCATTTTCAGGGTCAAGAGTAACTATAGACGCAGGGTAAACATAACCGCTGGACCATGGGGTAGCAGCAAGATCATGACCACTATGAGTTCCAGCGATAATCCATTCTCCGGAATAATCGACATCGGTCACCTCTTCGGCCAATCCGGCGAGATTGACGCTGAACTTACCGAAATTACCCGTCGCGAAATTGATATTCCCAGAACCAAAAGATTTGGTGTAAGAAAACTTTTTCTCTCCCCTTGAGGTCTCAACCACAACTGTCAATGTGTGGCCTTCCTTCGGAACGGCCACGAAGTAGACAGGGAATTCGCCTGTTGAACTGACCGCGGCATCACTATATTGCATAGTCAATTCCTTGCCGTCACCAGTCATTGATCCATTTGTGGGGTTATACCAGCCAGACAGGTGATTCGTGGAAGACAATACGACTTTGGACACTGTCTCACCACTGGCTAATCCCTTGAGGGTCATCTTGTTGACAGTCACCGGACGGTTGAACTTCAAAGTGCCGTTGAATTCAGTCTCACCATCGGGAATAACCAGATCATCTGCGACAAGTATGTCGGCGGTAGGATCGAAATTATCGGTGGCAGGATTCTGAATAACTTTCAAGCGAGGATTAGGCCTCGTGGCCGAATTTGTCCAGTTGCCACTGACAATTGCCCTCAAAGTAGCAGAAGCGGGGACTTCGGCAGCAACAGTAAGAACCCTATTGTCACTGGAAAAAGTCAGTGTGGGATTCTCTATCGCGGTATATTTCTCAGAGGTTCCCTGTTCAGTTGTTTCCGTAGTGACCTGGTAAAGCCTGAAGTTAGCCTCGTCTTCATCGGTCCAGACATAAGAAACCTTAGAGTCGGACTCAACGGCCGCGGTCCTGGTCTCACCAGCTTTTTCAGCCCTGAGAACAACCTTGACCAACTTGTTCTCGTTAACATTCTCAATCTCAGCTTCTTTCTGGCAGGATGAGAATGCGAATGCCATAATGGCCGCAAAACCAATGTAGATTATTCTTTTCATAATCATCCCTCCTCCATTAATAGTCACCAAGATCAACAGGGTTGTCATCCGGGCCAGGCGTTCCATCGCCACTTGTGGCAATCGCTTGCTCGAGCACAATCTCAATCAACTCCACATCCGGAGCTTCATAAAATTCTTCCTTTTTCATAAAAAGCTTTTTATTTAATCTTTAATATTTGATATTCAATCACTTAGTTCTGAGGCCTGGAATCGCTCACGCGTGCCTGCGCACAAAACGTTCAAATTTACGCAAAGATTTTTTCTTTTGGATTTATTTTTTGATTTTTTCTGTTTTTTATTTTTCAACCACCTTATCAACAGCCAATTAACTATCCAGATTAATTGACGATAACACCTGGGTTGTATCTCTGGAAAATAGTGCCTATATTCGCGTTGAACTCAACTGTTTTTCCCTATGAAAAAGACCCTTACTTTACTTCATTCCAACGATTTACACGGCGATTTTCTGGCCGAGAAGGTTGACGATAAGTTGACCGGAGGCGTCTCGATGCTTTCCGGATATATCTCCAAGACCCGCAGAGAGGAAAAGAACGTGCTTTACGCCATCTCCGGCGACATGTTCAAAGGCTCCCTTATCGATCAGGAATACAGAGGCATATCCACCATCGAGATCATGAACTTGCTGGCCCCCGATGTGGTCACCCTGGGCAACCACGAAGTTGATTACGGCCTCGCCCACCTCCTGTTCCTGGAGAAGTGCGCCAAATTCCCGATCATCAACGCCAACATGTTCCTGACCAGCAACAACACCAGGCTGTTCAACTCCCACAGGATCATCGAGATCGACGGGATGAAGATAATGTTCATCGGCATCCTGACTGAGGATGTGCTGGAATATACTCGTAATGAGAAACTTATCAGCACCTTGGTCGGCATCAAGGACGCTGCTGAGGAGGTTGGACGTATCTGCATGGCGTACCAGACGGTTGACATCGACCTGACCGTCCTGCTGACCCATATCGGATTCGAGAATGACAAGGAACTTGCCGCCCAGCTGGATCCGGACTGGGGTGTCGACCTGATTATAGGCGGCCACTCCCACACCCTGATTGACGAGCCGGCGGTGGTGGCGGGCATCCCCATCGTGCAAGCCGCCGTCGGCACGGACCAGATCGGCCGCTTTGACCTTGTCATCGACACGGACACGAATTCCATCGACTCATATACCTGGAAACTCATCCCCATCAACGCTGACAACTGCCCCCGGGACCTCGAACTTGAGAAGGTCGTTTACGAATACAAGACTATGACAGACGCTGTGTATGAGCAGGTTCTGACTCGTCTTGACGGAGTGTATACCCAGAAACGGCGGAACCGGGATTCGATGCTCGGGCACCTCTTCACCGACATAGTAAAAGACGGCACCGGCGTCGATATCGTATTCATTTCCAGCGGCGCCATACGAGGTAAAGAGCTTGGGGAACTGGTCACAAAAGGCGACCTGAGAAAAGTCTATCCTTATGACAACAAGGTCGTCGAATTCATGATCACCGGAAAGCAGCTGAGGGAGGCCCTGTTATGGATGTTCCGTGACGAGTCCATCGATGCTCCCGACGACGGTGGGGAGTTCTACCAATTATCCAAGGGAATCAAGGTTGTCTACGACCAGAAATCACACAGCATCGAAACACTGGAGTTGAATGGCCGGAGTGTCCAGGACGATGACATGTTAAAGATCGCGATGGGCGACTTCCACTACGCCAACATCGAGCATTTCCTCCATCTCAAGAAGGCGGATATCCTGAAGAATGGTCGTGTGAAGACGCTTTCCTCTTCAGGTTATGTGATCATCGAAGAGAGGATGAGCGGCATCCCCCTCATCCGGGTGGACAAGGAGGAACGCATTGTCATCAAATAAGTTACTTCACCTTTATCTTCAGGCACCAGATGTGCTCGCAGGGCGGGTTCTTCTTTAAGGACTCGGGAATAGTCACGAGCATTCCCCCTTCGGGAGCCTTGGTCCATTTCAGCGGCTTCTTGGAACCCATCAGCTGCACGCCCTTGGTCGAGGTGGCGGTGAAAGAAGGGACTTTAATCACAGCCGGCATTGCCTCTTCCGCTCCCTCTTCAGGGACATAGAAGGCATACACATAATCTCCTTTCTGGGTGTAATACACATTGCCGTCCTGATAAGGCTCGACGGCTTTCGTCGCGTAAATACCATCAGAGTTGACTTGCATCCAGTCGCCGATTTCCCTCAAGCGATCGTAGGCGATGTCCTCAAGAGTGCCGTCAGGACCAGGTCCGACATTAAGCAGGAAATTACCTCCACGGGAGACAATCTGTACAAGCATCGTGAGCAGAGTCTGCGTGGATTTATAATCCAGATTGGGCCTGTATGACCAGCTGTAAGTCATTGTGACACAGGACTCCCAAGGATAATCGAGGGCCTTCTCCGGAATAGTCTGCTCGGGAGTCTGGTAGTTCTCCCAGATGTTGCGCTGGCCTCTGGCGACCATAATCATCCCGGGCTGGTTGCCTCGCACGACCTTGGCGAAACGTTCCCAATCATGTTTAGCCTCTCCACTGTCGTCCGTGACCGGCATATCATACCACATCAGGTAGAGGTCGCCATATTCACCGGAAGTCAGCTCGTTAAGCTGCGCGGCGACATAGTCCTGGTAAGCGGCCCATTTCTCCGGGTGCTCGGAAGCCTTGTAATTGGCCCTTGTGCTCTTGGGAGGGAACCTTCTCCACCAGAAATCGTTGCTGTGCCAGTCAGGAATCGAGAAATACGCCCCGGCCTTGATGCCCCTGGCGCGGTAGGCGTCAAAGACTTCCTTGGCGATATTCGCCCTCGGGTCTGAATGGAAGGCGCAGCCCTCATCAGTCACCTTATAATCAGTCTGATGCGTGTCGAACATGCAGAATCCGTCGTGGTGCTTGGTCGTGAATACGACATATTTCATTCCGGCGTATTTCGCTGCGTCAGCCCATTTCCCGGGGTCGAATTTCACGGGGTTGAAGGTGTCCTTAAGATGCTCATAAGCATTCAAATACTCGAAGTAATCCATATTCCTTTCGCTCCTGGCCCTGTACTGCCAGGAAACGTCGTCAGGCGCCAAAGACCAGGACTCTACAACACCCCATTGGCTATATGCGCCCCAATGGATGAACATTCCGAACTTCAGATCCTGCCACTCGGCAAGCCTGGCCTTGACATCTTCCTCCACCGGAGGAATATACTGCGCCCGCACCGCCGTGACAGTCAGCAGCAGAGCGACAATCAAAAAGGAAGTCTTTCTCATAATGAATATCTTTATTTGCTCCACTAATTTAAACGTTATTGATTAAAAACAGAAATAAAATTATCTTTATAAAAATGTGGACATGAGAGTGTTTCTGAAGTATGCGGCGCTGGTGCCGCTCATTTTTGCGTTATGTTCCTGTGAGCGAGGAGTCAAGTACGCATCCTGGACGCGATCGACGCCCCCGGAATGCGGTATGACACCACGCTAATACGCTTGGAGAGAATTAGTTCCGACTCCCCTGCCGAATTTGTTTATGCCCCTACCCGTCCAGTAAAAGTGGTCAGCGACTGACACTATTCCACGACCATATCGAACTGGTCGTAAGGGGCGGTACGATGGGCCAAGTGCTTTGTAGAAGGAGATATTCCGAACAGAGGGGAATATGTCCGGACCTTGATAGTCTTGCCGTCGGGCATGAATTCGAGAATTCGGATCCAGCCGTCTCCCCCGTTGCCTTCCCAGCCGCCACCAAGCGTCTGGACGTTGAACATCATCTGGTGGACATTCTTCCCGGCGATATTCTTATCGACCCTGTAGGCCGTGCTGAGCTCGTTATCCTCCTCAATATACTTTGAAGGAGAAGGCCTTCCGGTGTGGCCGCAAATCACCAGACGGATGTTCGGGACCTTGCTCACAAGGTTATCCCAAAGCATCTTGCCGGAGTGGTTCCCCTCCTGTTTAGTGACCCAATATCCTTCATTTTCAGTGTATTCCGCAGTTTTTTCCTGAAGGTAGGAATGTGTGATATAGACCACATAATCATCCTTGTACTTATCTGAAGTGACAAGCTTCCTGGCCCACTCGACAGCCTCGGCTGAAGGAGCGAACTCGGAACTGATAACCAGGATCTTATGCTTCCAGCCCGGCATCTCGAACTCGAACGCGGCGTTCTCGAGCGAGGCGTGGCCCAGGCGGTTATGGAACTCGGCCTTGAGGCAATCCACGTAGGTCCTATTCCTTTCGAAAGAGATGTATTTCGGGTATTCAGTGTTGTAGTTCTCGCTGCGCTGGAATCCGTAGTCGTGGTTACCGCCGCATGAGATGAACGGGACCTTGTTGTCTATCCTCTCCAGCGAGCGGCTGATGCTTTCCCACATCTGCACACTGCTCTGGTTCAGCATGTTCCGGTTCAGGGCGTTGTTCTCGTTCTGTTCCACGAGGTCTCCTGTGCATAGGACGGCCTTGATGTTCAGGTGCTCGACATTGTCCGCGACCCAGAGTGTGGTCAACTCGAAAATCGGCTGGTTGATGTCGTACTTGACGTAGCCTTGCGGATCGCCGAACAGGATGAAAGTGGATGACCCGGGATCAGTAAGGTCCTGACGGTCAGCCCTATCTTGGGCATAAGATGTGACACAGGCAATCATCGCCGCCACCATAAAAATCAAACGTCTCATATCGCTAATACCTTGATCATATCTACAAATATACAAAAACCTCATCATTAACCGCACCCCAATCCCCCGCCAGGTGCTCTTAACCCCCTAAAACCGCCCTAACCGCACATCAAGCCCTTACCCGGTGCGGTTAAGCTCCTAAAACCGCCCTAATCGCACGCAAAACCATCAACCCGTGCGGTTAACCCGCCAAAACCTCGTCAACCGCACCAGAAATAATCAATTGGTGCGGTCAAGTAAACCTGGCGGTTGTTTTTGCTATATTTGTGACCAACAACTTAAAATGAAAAGCTTCATGTATTATCAGTTTACACAACCCGAGATCAGGTTCAGCGAAGCCAAACCCTTCCACCATCTCCACACAACCCCAATAGAAGATGATGTCCTATTCGCAGACGAAAAGGATTTCATCCTGGTCAACAATATGATCGCGATCTCAGCACTTAGAGCCGGCTGCAAAATACTGGCATTCGCGATCATGTCCAATCACCTGCACTTTATCCTTGAAGGATCCAAAGCCGATTGCATGGCGTTTTTCGAAGATCTTTACGCTCAGTTGTACAGGTTATTCCGCAGGTATGGCAAAGGGGATCTCGTGAAGAGAATGCACCCAGGACTAACCCCAATCACCAGCCTAAAGCAGCTTCGTGACGAGATCGCTTACGTGATCCGTAACCCGTTCGTAGTCAGGTACGATGTCAACCCGTTCTCTTTCCGGTGGTGCTCCGGATTTCTTTATTTCAATTCCATGCTTGACAAGGGTGGAGTTTCTGCAGCAACTCTAAAAGGCAGGGCGTTAAGGGAGTTCACCCGCTCCAGATTGTTAGACGAAATCGATTCAAGGATACTCGTTAAAGACGGTGTGGCGAACCCGGCATCTTTTGTGGATTATGAGCGTGCGATGGAGTTTTTCGACAATGCCAGACAATTCGTAATGTGGGTATTGAAGAACGTCGCTAATTCTCCTAAGGACCTTCCGCTTGAGAAAAAGAAACAACTCGCCCTTAAGTTGAAAAACGAATACTACGGTTCGAACAGCCAGGTCGCCCGTTGCGCTAACCTGCCTATTTCGGTTGTCGACACAATGTTTCCCCTCTCCTCCCGCACCACGAAAAACTAAACCGCACCCCAAGCCCTTACCCCGTACGGTCAACCCGCCAAATGTACGTCAAGCGCACCAAAAATCATTAATTGGTGCGGTTGAGGGAACTCGGTGCGGTCAAGTGAGTAATTGTGCTTGAATGGTAAAGCCTAAAGGGTGACGACGTCGTCGGCGATGCGGGTGGCCGCCGGTCTGTGGGAAATGAAAACGATTGTTTTCGACCCGGCGAAAGCCTTGTGGATATTGTCCAGCAGACGCTCCTCTGTCTCCATGTCAAGTGCCGAAGTGGCCTCGTCGAGAATCATCACACCGCCGGGATGGAGCAACGCCCTGGCGATGGCTATACGCTGGCTCTGTCCCTCAGAAAGGCCCGTTCCGCTCTCACCGCAAATGGTGTCAAGCCCAGCTGGTAGATCAAAAACAAAGTCAGCGGCCGCCAGGCGCAGAACATCAATCATTTCCGCCTCAGTGGCAGAATGATTGACAAGCAGGAGATTCTCCCGGATTGTCCCGCTCATCAAGCTGTTCCCTTGCGGAACATAAGTGAAATTGCAGCGAGTGTCGGCATCAGCCGGATGGGATTTGCCATCTGATGAATACAACTGAACCGTCCCCGAAGTAGGCCTCAGAAGGCCAAGCATCAAGCGGGTGAGAGTACTCTTCCCCACCCCGGTAGGGCCAGCTAAAACAGTGAGGCTGCCCGGCTTGAAGTCGTGCGAGAAGCTATTGACAACCGGAGGATCCGGGGAATATGCGAATGTCACGTCATCAATGCGTATACCCGGAGCGGAAGAGAACATGAAGTCACCATGGTAACGCTCGATCTGGAGATCCTCAAGCTCAAGAAGACGCTCCACCGAGGTAAGGGACTTAATAAACGCGGGCACCTGACGTCCGAGCTCAGCGATCGGCCTCTGGACTTGACCGACAAGCTGCAGGAAAGCGGTCATCATACCGTAAGTAACTGTCCCGCTTTTGATTCCGTAAATACCCCAGAGGAAAGCGGCGGCGTAGCCACTCATGAAACCGAGGCTCATGAAACCACGAGCCACCGCATTATAATTCAGCTGCCTGAAAGTATTACGTCTGAGAAGCTCCTGGATACCCGACAGCTTCGAGACAACGTTCCCGACCCCGAACAAGGTCAGTACAAGCACCCTGTTCTGAAGGTTCTCCTGAAGCAACTGCTGCACCTCGCTGTCCTCAGAACGAATCAAAGAGTTAATCTCCCGGATCTTCTTGAAATACATCTTTGATCCGACCACGGCCACGACCATCAGAAGAATCAGCAACCATAGCAATGAAGGAGCCATGGTCAACATGAATACAGAAGCCGCGATCAACTGGATGACTGTCAGGACCACATCTGGCAAACGCATGCAGATCAAGTCAGCGAGAATCCGGACATCCTCTTCCAGACGATTAACGGTGTCTCCGGACCTGAAAGCCTCGCGGCCGTTCCAACGGGAGCCGAGCACATGAGAGAAGAAACTCAGCCTCATGTCATTCTGGGTCTTGACTATATTGTAGGCACCCCAGTAATTGGAAGCGATCCCACAGGCTAGCTGGACCAGCATGATTCCGATAAGGATCCAGACATGCTCCGACAGGTCGGCGTCCACCACACCTGTCACAATGTCCACCAGCCGCTTACAAATCCAGACAAATCCCAGTGAAGCGGCAATCCGGACAATTCCAATAACGATAGTGACAAGGTCTCTCCCAAGCACAGGCCTGAAGATCCTCATCAATCCTCTCATACATGTCCGGAAATCCTTCAATTTCAGTAAGTTAATTATAGGTCAACAACTCCGGCGTCAATCCATTTCTGAGCTATAGCGGCGGCATCGGCAGCTGCCTGCTCCTCACTGACCTCGTACTTGTCGGTCAGGAGTTTGGTCAAGTCTTCAACAGTGAAATCCTTACCTTCAACTCCCTGCCAGAGGTAGCCAGCTGAATCATTCATCGCGATCATCTTGTTGAAATCGACTTGGGCCAGGCCCTCTCCGATCACAATGTACTGACCCACCATTTTCCGTAGCGTGAATCCTTCTTTGATTCTCATAATATAACTCTTTTATAAATAGCCAAAATATATCTTCTCAAAGGCCTTATTCTCCTCCAAAAAGCAGCCTTCCCGGGGATGACCTTTTTCCCGTTTTCCTTATGGATCTCAGTCACAAGCGCAATCACGTCATCGGAAGTACAATGTTCTGTGCCACAGATATTTCCGTCGCCCATCAAAATCAGATTTTTCCCTTCCACAGCGAAAACCCGGTGCATGATGAACCTATTCCCTACCTTCGCCAGCACTATATCTCCCACCTCGAAATCCTTGGTCGGCCTGACTAGCACCACGCTGTCCCGGCCACCCTTTATAAAAGGCAGCATGGAGTTGCCTTTCGGGGTCATCTTAACCTCCTTCCCCTCAGCGAGAATACCATCGACCATCTCGAAATAGGCCTCCGGCTCCATCACCTTCACATCAACCGCTGAAGGACGCTCAAGCATTTCCCAAAACCTCCTCTGAGCAAACGATGGCGGCCTGGTCGTCAGGCAAACAGTCCAGCAAGTAACAAGGCACCTTCTGGACGACTTCCGAAATCGTGTTGAACAAACCATCAGCGATGGACTTGATATCCCTAAGTCCTGAGGATGAGGAATATAGCGATGCGAAACCCTCCATCACTCCCATTCTGTGTATGGCATCATGCGGAGCGCGGTTGATCCTGACCACCGCCCCGACGGGATAATTGTCATTGATGTAACAAGGCGTCTTCCCGCTCCAAGGCGTACCATAAACCCTAGGCGTTCCGTCCACGATCCGGATGACCGGATTATCGTCGTTAAGGAGCCACGCTCCAGGAATATTCTTGAGCCACAAGCGGCTGTGAGTGCTCTTTCCCGTACCGCTCTTCCCGAGGAACAGGAAGCCTTTCCCGTCCTTGACAGTGCAGGAAGCGTGGATCTCGATCGTATCCAGCCCTACTGTCCGGAAAGCGTACATAAGCATCATGGCGTTGTTGATGCAGAAAACTTTATATGCCGTGGACATCAGCGTCCCTTTCGAGAAGTCGGAATTGACTTTCAGCCAGCCACATATCGGGGTCTCGGGAAATGGCGCCAGTTCAAACAGATAGCCTCCATCAATGTGGTAAATGTCAATCCTCTGCTCACCACCTTCAGGTTTGGAGATGAAATACTCTTCCTTCGGACCGATCTCCATCTCAGGAACGACCTCAAGGCTGAAAAGAGCCCCGGAGTAATCCTCGCAGAGGAAAGGGTCGTAATTGCCGAGCGCTCCCCATGCCTTATCCTCTTCCTCAAGCGATAGGCTGAACACGTGTCCCGCGACTTTATATGATCGATTAACCAGCATATTATTCATTGATATTAAATCTTACAAATATAAGAACTCTTGTCCAATCGAGAAAATTTTTGAAATGGGCCGCAGAGTGATTAAATTCGCGTATATGTCAGAAGAACTCAATCTTGTACGGGACCTGGCGGTGATCTTGATCTCCGCGGGAATATTCACAATCATATCCAAGGCACTCAAGCAACCGCTCATTCTCGGCTACATCATCGCCGGATTCCTGATCGGCCCCCATATCGACTTCTTCCCTGGAATATCCAGCCAGGAAACCGTCCATCAGTGGTCAGAGATCGGAATAATATTCCTTATGTTCGGTCTGGGTCTGGAATTCAGTTTCAAGAAGCTGATGAAAGTCGGCTCGAGCGCCATCGTTACGGGACTCGTCAAGTTCGTTGGAGTGTTCATTCTCGGCTTCGTCACCGCCCAGGCCATCGGCTGGACTGTGATGGAAAGCGTCTTCCTGGGCGGCTTGCTCTCGATGTCTTCCACGATGGTGGTAATCAAGTCGTTCGATGACATGGGCCTTAAGGACAAGCCCTACGCTGGGATGGTCTTCGGCACTCTTGTGGTGGAGGATCTGATAGCCATCTTGTTGATGGTTCTCCTTTCTACCATGGCCGTCTCACAGTCATTCGCCGGAAAGGAGCTGGTGGCCAACATCGCCAAACTGGTCTTCTTCCTCCTTCTCTGGTTCCTTGTGGGAATATTCATCATCCCGACAGTTCTGAAAAAAGCCAAAAGGTTCCTCAGCGACGAGATCCTCCTGATAGTCAGCATCGGTCTCTGTTTCATGATGGTGTCGGTCGCCACCGCGGTCGGATTCTCCTCCGCACTCGGAGCCTTCGTTATGGGTTCTATTTTGGCGGAAACAATTGAAAGCGAGCATATTGACAAGATAGTCGAGCCAATCAAAAACCTTTTCGGCGCGATCTTCTTCGTGTCCGTGGGTATGATGCTCTCCCCCGCCATCATCGCACAGCATTGGGCGCTGATCCTGCTGATCACTTTGATCGTGATCGTCTCCCACATCATATTCGCCGGAGCCGGTATGATCATCACAGGGAACAGCCTGTACAACTCCGCCCACACCGGATTCAGCCTTGCCCAACTCGGTGAGTTCGGTTTCATCTTGGCTGGTGTCGGCTGCACCCTCGGTGTTATGCGGGACTTCATTTATCCGGTGATCATAGCCGTGTCTGTCATCACGACCTTCACGACTCCATATATGATCAAACTGGCCGATCCCTTCCTGGACCTGATGCAACGGAAACTGCCCAAGTCCTGGATAGAACGCCTGCAGACCGACCGGGGCAACACAACCAAGCAGACCGCCGCGGAGAAGAGCGCATGGAAAGACCTGCTTACCGCCTGGTTCACCAGGGTACTTCTCTACGGGGTAATCATTCTCGCTATCTACATAGGATCAAGGCTATACTTCGTTCCTCTCGTGGACAAGCTGCTGCCTTCCGTGGCTGAGATCTGGCGCAAGTTCATCTCCGCCGGAGTCACCCTCGCGGCTATGACACCCTTCCTTTTCGGCCTCGGAGTCCACTCCGGATCGATCGGCAAAAGCGCCCCGAAACTCATCCGGGAAAAGCCCGGGAATATCTGGCCTATCATGGGACTGGTGCTGGCCAGGTCTTTCCTCGCCGTCGGGATCATCCTCGGAGTCTTGTCGACTTATTTCGACCTCGCCGGGTGGACGATTCTCGTTATCCTGGTCGCTGGAATCGCCTTCATATTCCTCGCCAGGATGTCCATCCACAAATATTCCGGTCTGGAGACGAGATTCCTCCAAAACTACAACGAGAGAGAGGAAAACGAGCGGCGCGCAAAACCCGTGTCATCATCAGTCCAACAGAAGCTCTCGACCTACGATGTGCGCACTGAGGCATTCCTGATCGCTCCCGAGTCCACTTTCGCTGGAGAAAAGCTTCGTGACCTTCCGCTTAGAGACAAGTCCGGAGCGAATATCATAAAGATCCAGAGGGGTTCGAAGTCGATTGTCATTCCGTCTGCCGATGTGATGCTCTACCCTGGAGACAGGCTTTTAGCCGTCGGAACGACAGACCAGTTGGAGAAGCTTAGGAACCTGATAAACAACTCAATAGACGATTCCCAGGCTGATTCCGACAACGACGGGTTCGGAATAGAGCCGCATGTTCTCACCGCCGACTCATTCCTGACCGGAAAGACCCTGAGGAGCGCCGCATTGAGGAAGTACCAGTGCATGGTGATCAGCCTCCTTAGGGAAGGCCATTTCATCACCAATCCCGAGCCGGACCTTGTGTTCCAGGAAGGTGACACCGTCTGGATCGCCGGGAATATCTCCAACATCGAGGCTGACTGGGCCACTGGTCCGGCGAATTAATCTGGCATAATGGAACGAACTGACAATACTCCCCGCATAATGAACGGCTGGCTGGCTCTCAGCCCGCTTGCCGTCTTTCTCGTCACCTATCTGGTGACGTCTATCGTCAGCCGGGATTTCTATAAGGTTCCGGTATCATCGGCCTTCCTGCTCGCTTCGATCTACGCCTTGCTGATCACTAAAGGGAAGATCAAGGACAAGATCAATGTTTTCTCTTCCGGAGCCGGCGACAAGAATGTCCTCCTGATGATCTGGATATTCGTCATGGCAGGGGCTTTCGCCGCCTCGGCGAAGGCAATCGGCAGCGTGGAAGCCACTGTGAATCTGACACTTCGCATACTCCCCGGGAAACTTATCCTGGCCGGCCTTTTCCTCGCGGCATGCTTCATCTCGATGTCAATCGGCACCAGTGTCGGAACGGTTGTCGCCCTCCTTCCGATCGCGGCGGGCATAGCCCCGCAAGCTGGAATATCCTTACCGATGATCACCGCCTTGATTGTCGGAGGAGCCTTTTTCGGAGACAACCTTTCGTTCATCTCTGACACTACAATCGCGGCGACCACAAGCCAGGGATGTTCGATGGCCGACAAGTTCAAGGCCAACATCTGGATCGCCGGACCGGCAGCTCTCGTGGTAACGATAGTTTACATTTTCATTGGTCTTAACCTGGATGTCCACCCGGTGATCGGCCAAATCGACATATTCAAGCTGATTCCCTACCTCGCCGTCATCGTGCTGGCTATCTGCGGAATCAATGTCTTGATAGTGCTGACTATAGGCCTGGTTTTGTGCGCCGTGATAGGTTTCGCATACGGTATGACCTGGACCGGTTTCCTTGGAAGTGTCGGCGAGGGAATCGCCGGGATGGGTGACTTGATCATCGTCACCATGCTGGCCGGAGGAATGTTGGAGATTATCCGCCACAATGGAGGTATTAACTTTATAATCAAGGGATTGACGAGAGGCATCAAGGGTAAAAGGGGTGCTGAGTTCAGCATTGCCGGACTGGTCGGCTTGTCGAATCTCTGCACCGCCAACAACACCATCGCCATCCTCACAACCGGGAATATAGCGAGGGATATCTCCACTCGTTTCGGGCTGGACCCGAGGAAGAGCGCCAGCATCCTGGACACGTTCTCCTGCGTGGTCCAGGGGCTTATCCCTTATGGTGCCCAATTGCTGATGGCGGCGGGGCTGACAGGCATACCTGCGACAGAGATAATACCCAACCTGTATTATCCCTTCATATTGTTCGCACTCGCCTGTCTATCAATCCTGTTCAGGTTCCCGAAGAAATATTCCGGAAATATAGAAACCACTGAATAATAACACTATAGCATCGTGGAAAAGAAGAAAATCAAGATCGGGCTGTTGCCCCGGATCATCATCGCGATCATCCTAGGTATCGTATTCGGACTCTTCATGCCCCGAGCGATCGTACGGCTTTTTGTGACATTCAACAGCATATTCAGTAACTTCCTTCAGTTCCTGATTCCATTAATCATCGTCGGACTTGTGACCCCGGCTATCTCCGATATCGGAAAAGGCGCGGGGAAACTGCTGTTAATCACGGTGTTGATCGCTTATTGCGACACTGTGTTCTCCGGCCTTCTTTCCTACGGTACGAGTGTCACCGTTTTCCCGAAACTGATCGGTGGCACCACCGCCGAATCGGTGGCTGAGTTCGAGAATCTGGAGCCGTATTTCACTATCCAGATCCCGCCGATGGTGGATGTAATGGCCGCCCTGGTTTTCGCCTTTACCCTAGGACTTGGAATGGCCTTCTTCGGCTCGCCCAGCCTCAAGAGATTCGCCGATGAGTTTAAGGATATAATAGTCAAGACGATAGAGGTCGTCATTATTCCTCTGCTTCCGGTATATATCTTCGGTATATTCCTCGGGATGACCCACACCGGGCAGGCGCTCCAAGTGATCAAAGTATTCATCTCGATTATCGGAGTGATTTTCATCCTGCATGTGTTCCTGCTGGTCTTCCAGTACTGCATCGCCGGCGGAATTGTGGGGAAGAACCCGTTCAAACTGCTCGGGAAGATGCTTCCGGCCTATTTTACGGCCCTTGGAACATCATCCTCAGCCGCTACTATTCCCGTAACCTTGGAATGCACAAAGAAGAACGGTGTCAGCGAAGAGATCGCCGGATTCACCATCCCTCTTTGCGCGACTATCCATCTCTCAGGAAGTTGCCTTAAGATTACCGCTTGCGCCGTAGCTCTGATGATGATGCAGGGAATGCCTTTCGATTTCTGGATGTTCCTGGGATTCATCATGATGCTCGGAGTGATGATGGTGGCCGCTCCCGGGGTACCAGGGGGCGCGATAATGGCCGCCCTCGGAGTGCTGGCGGCCATGTTAGGGTTCGGCGAACAGGAGCAGGCGCTGATGATCGCCCTATATATTACTATGGATAATTTCGGTACGGCTTGCAATGTCACCGGTGACGGAGCTATAGCTCTCGTGATGGATAAGTTGTTCCACCGCGGCCGCCAGGGAACCCCGGACCTCCAGGACCACGTCCCTGCTGGCGCTGAATCCGGCTCTCCTGCCAAGTCTTGAACTGCTCCTCTGTCAGGATCTGCTTTAGTTCCGCCTCATAGGCCTCCCTATTAGCCTGGAACTCATTCATTTGCGCGTCATCACGTCCAGCGTCAGGTTTCTTGTCGCGCTTTTTGTCACGCTTCTTGTTTTTCTTGGGATTGGCAGCCTTCTCGTCCTTGTCATTCCCCTGAGCGACATTCTCGTCAGGACGGGGACCTCTTGGTGGCCTTCCCATTCCCGGACCACCTGGGCCACCGGGACCGCCGGGGCCTCCAAACATGGCGTTAGGATACTTCTGGTTGAGTTCAAGAAGTTTGGCGCTCTGTTCTTCGTTAAGTCCAAGCTGCTGAGTCATGCGCTCTGTGCGCATCTTGATCATAGTGGCTTCGTCCGGTCGCCCGCCTTGGGGTCGTTGACCGAAACCCTGGGCGGCTGCCGCTACTGAAAGCGACAAAGCCGCCGCCGCGATTAACAGTGTTTTTTTCATAACCATCTTTATTAAATCCGTTTAACGATTATTCACATTATCAAATATTCAGCCAAAAACGCACATAATCTCCCGATTTTCAACGAATACCGTTTTTTCTTCAACTAAACCCTTCCTGGAACTTTGCAACCAGGTTTCGCTTTTTTCCCCTCATCTTCGCGTTGTACAAAAACAAGAGATATGGAAAAGGAGAATAAAGAGAGATTGGTGAAGATCATCGCGACGGCTGTGCTGCTGGCGGTCGCGGTTGTGGTTGAAAAGACGACTGATCTGAAGATGTGGCAGTATCTTCTGATATTCCTTGTACCTTACTTGATCGTCGGCGGAGAAACCCTCCTTGAAGCCGGAGAGAAACTCATACACGGAGAGCTTCTGGACGAGGACTTCCTGATGAGTGTGGCGACACTCGGAGCCCTATGCATCGGCTTCCTGCCAGGTGCTGAAAGCCAATTCCCGGAGGCGGTATTCGTCATGCTGTTCTTCCAGGTCGGAGAGCTGTTTGAGGACCTGGCTGAGGACAGAAGCAGAGAATCTATAACAAAGCTTATGGACATTAGGCCTGACACGGCAAATGTCGAGAGAGATGGAGCTATTATTTCTATCGCACCTACGGAAATAGCTGTGGGAGAGACAATTGTGATAAAGCCCGGGGAGAAGGTTCCGCTTGACGGAGTAGTGTCAGAAGGCACTTCCAGCCTCGACACAGTGGCACTGACCGGAGAGAGCGTGCCGAGAGGAATAACCACTGGAGATAATATCCTTTCCGGCTGCGTCAATCTCACTGGAGTCCTCAGGGCGACAGTCACAAAACCCTTCGGAGAGTCTACCGCCTCAAAGATTCTGGAGCTAGTCGAGAACGCCTCGGAGAACAAATCAAAAAGCGAGAATTTCATCACCCGATTCGCGAGAGTATATACTCCTATTGTCGTAGCCCTGGCTGTCCTGCTGGCATTCCTGCCTCCCCTATTATCAGGCGATTTCGGCGGAGAGTTCTCCAAGTGGCTTTACAGGGCCCTCACCTTCCTGATTGTGTCGTGTCCTTGCGCCCTTGTGATTTCCATTCCTCTTGCCTTCTTCGGAGGCATCGGAGGAGCCGCCAGAAAGGGTATTCTCGTGAAAGGATCCAATTATTTGGAGTCACTCGCGAAACTCGGCACAGTGGTATTCGACAAGACAGGGACCCTGACCGAAGGTGTCTTTGAGGTCACCGCAGTCCATCCGGAAAAGCTTAATGAGAAGGAACTTCTGCACCTCGCCGCACATGTTGAAAGATATTCCACCCATCCTGTGGCGGTCTCACTGAGGCTAGCTTACCCGGACGAGGCTGACAACTGCTCTGTCGAGGAGGTTGAGGAGATTGCCGGCGAAGGCGTCAAGGCGAAGGTAAACGGTCAGGTCATTTACGTCGGAAACAGCAAGTTGATGGATACTGTCGGAGCCGAATGGAAAGAATGCGAGAAAAAAGGCACGATCGTTCATGTCTGCGTGGACGGGGAATACGCAGGGCATATAGTTGTCTCTGACAGGATCAAGGAGGATGCGGTGCAGGCCATAAAATCCCTTAAGGAAAACGGTGTGTCAAAGACCGTCATGCTCACCGGGGACAAGAAGGAAATCGCTGAGTCTGTGGCTGCTGAGGTCGGTGTAGATGAATATTATTCCGAACTTCTGCCCGCTGACAAGGTCGAGAAGATGGAAGGTCTGCTGGCCGGCAAACCGGATGGTAAGGTCCTGGCTTTTGTCGGTGACGGGATAAATGACGCTCCGGTCCTGGCCAGGGCAGATGTCGGAATCGCTATGGGAGCTCTCGGCTCTGACGCTGCGATTGAGGCCGCCGATGTGGTTTTGATGGATGACAAGCCTTCCAAACTGGCTGTCGGAATGAGTGTGGCGAGAAAGGCTTTGACAATAGCGAAAGAGAATACCTTCTTCTCGATATTCATCAAGGTTCTCGTACTGCTGCTGGCTGTGGTCGGACTGGCCACCATGTGGATGGCAGTCCTGGCTGATGTCGGAGTTATGGTCCTCGCGGTCCTCAACTCCACCCGCGCCCTCAAAGCCTGATTCCTCATGTGTTTTAGGAAATTCTTGAATATCAACAGCTTGCAAAAAACGTGTAGCTTATTTGGCTACACGTTTTTCATATTGTCCTGAGAATTAAGGACTTGCGTACAAGACGTTTTTTATCTATATTTGTAACATGTCAAAGAATGAACTTGTAAAGCTCCTGGAGGAGCATGGGGTAAAGGCCACTGTCAACAGGTTGTTGGTTGCCGAGGCCCTCGGCAATTCTGACAGGCCATTGAGCATGACCGAGTTAGAGACCGAGCTCGAGTCGGTGGACAAATCAGGTATATTCAGAAGCTTGATGACTTTCAAGGATCATCATCTGGTGCATGCGATCGAAGATGTTGATGGTACTCGATATGAGCTTTGTCACAGCCATGACGCGGTACATGATGATGACGCCCATGTGCATTTCTATTGTGAGAAATGTCACCGGACTTTCTGCCTGGATGATATTCATATCCCTCCGGTAGAGCTTCCGCAGGGCTATGACGGCCGTACTTCCAACTATGTGATCAAGGGCATCTGCCCGGCATGTTCCGGATATTCAATAGCTTAACAATCAATAATTTCCCCATCATGAAAAAGATTTGTCTTTTAATCACATTTTTGACTCTTTGCGTCTGCATATCCGCTCAGACGGTCAATCTTCCCGCACCTAAGAAGGACGCTTCTATGACTCTTTACCAAGCGCTTCAGCAGAGGGCTTCCGTTAGGGATTTTTCTGAGAAGGCTATTTCTGATCAGATTCTTTCCGATCTTCTATGGGCCGCTGTGGGAATCAACCGCCCTGACGGCAGGCTGACCGCTCCCACGGCCATGAATTCCCAAGAAATTCGTCTGTATGTCTGCCGGACCGATGGTGCTTATGAATACATTGCGAAAGACAATTCCCTTGTGAAAGTAAGCGATAAAGATCTGCGTGCGGATGTGGCTGGATTCCAGACAGGTGTGGCTAACGCTCCTTTATTCCTCGTGATCACAGCCGACCTGAACCGTTATTCCCGTAAGAGTGACCATTCGAAGGTCATGGGGGCCGTGGATGTCGGTTATGTGTCCCAGAACATCTGCTTGGCCTGCGAGGCCTTAGGCTTATCGACCGTTCCCAGGGCGACCATGAATGCTGAAGTCCTGACCAAAGAACTCAAGATTGTCGAAGACCAGCTTCTCCTTATCAACCATCCCGTAGGTTACAAGAAATAGAGCCGTTAGACCCGTTCCCTTTACAGTTCATTATCAACACCTTACAGAAAACGTGTAGCCTATTTGGCTACACGTTTTTCGTATATTACACAGGATCAATGAATTGAGAAAAACGTTTGCTAAGATCGATTATTCTGAGTATTTTCGTGGTACCTAATCATACTCTGTTAAACTAGGAAACTTCCATGTCAAGAAGAATCTTTTACAACAATCGTGGTGTAGCCCATATCTACCAGCGAGGATATAATATGTCCGTGTTGTTTTACTCCGTCAAGGATATCCTCGTATTTTACACATTACTCTACAAGTTCAGTAAAAAGCATGGCATCCGGATATTAGGGGTTGTCTGCATGTATAATCATTATCATCTTCTTGTCGTAGCCCGTTCCCAAGAGAATATCTCAACGTTTATGCGCGAATTTGAGTCCGCCTTTTCCAGGGAATTCAATAAGAGCATCGGACTCAAAGGGAGGGTAGTGATTCGAGCGTACGGCCTGTCCAATAAGATGGGAGAGAAGAAACAAAGGGAAGCGGCAGCATATTTGTACAACAATCCAGTGGAGAAACAACTGTCTATCAAGGCAATAGAGTACAGATGGAATTTCTTGGCTTATGCGAAATCTGACCATCCATTCTCCAAAAGAATTTATTTGAGCAAAGCGTCAAGTCAAATGCGCCGTTGTCTTAAAGAAGTAAACGTCATTTTGCAAAGCGGATCATTTATCAACTATGACTTTTTAAGAAAATGGTTTCTTATACTGAATAGGGATGAGATTCACCAGCTTGTTGACCAAATAATAGTCAAATTCAAGGTGGTGGATTATGAAGAACTGATCCGGCTTTACGGCTCTTACGAGAAAATGCTCATCGCATTCGACTCAAACACAGGCAGTGAGCACGACATAAAGGAAGATTATTCAGAGAAATCATACAAACCATATAACAGTTTGATGAAATTATTATTGAATGAACTAGGCTTTTCAGATCCTAAAGAAGTCTTGAGACTGTCGAACGGGAAGAGAAGAGAATTGTGTGAGAGTTTGCTTGAGAGTCACCGTACTTCAAGGTTCATCGCCGAGACGCTTCTACATCTGCACAAGATCAAGCCGAAAAGGAAAAAACAAGAATAAACTGATTATCAAGCAAATACGAAAAACGTGTAGCTTATTTGGCTACACGTTTTTCATAAAAGACTGAAATTCAAGTATTTCCGAAAGCGGAGGGAGATTCTTCGCTGGCGCTCAGAATGACATCGGACTACTTCTTGTCAATGGCTTGGCCGATGAAGTAGCAGGCGGCGGCGACTACCATTCCGTTGATTGAAGGGATTCCCCACTTCACGAGGTTGGCGACAACCGCTCCGAGAACGACACCGATCACAGCGGCCCAATTAACCTGGCGATGGGGAACGGAATCGTCCAGATATGCTTTCCTATGAGAGAAATAGCTGCAGATCAAGATAATACCAACCGGAGGAAGGGTGCAGTTAAGGATATTGAGCCAATCGCAGAAGTTCCAGTAGAGCCACACGGCGGCAAGTGTGCCGATCAGACCTCCAAGGAGAACCATCGTCTTCTTTGACAGGCCGAATATGTTGGAAAGGCCCAAGCCGGAAGTGTAAAGGGCGTTGTCATTGGTGGTCCAGATATTCAGACCGAGAACCAGGATGGCGATGTAGAACAGGTTGAGGTTCAACATGACCTCGAAGATGTCGTTACCGCCGACATAGATGCTCGAGACAGCTCCAAAGAAGAACATCAAGGAGTTACCGATGAAGAAGGCTATCACGGTGACTATCAAGCCGATCTTAGGGGATTTGGCGAAACGCGCGAAGTTCGGTGTGGCGGTTCCTCCTGAAACGAAACTACCGATGACCAGGCCGGCTCCGGCAATGATGCCGAGATCCTTTGTGCCCTTGGCGAACTGCTCGACAAGGCCGGCGTCTCCCCTGGTGACCGCCATGATCATAGCGACGGTACCCAGAATGGCCACGGCGGGAACGGCGATGTAGCTGATGATCGTCAAGCTCTTGATACCGAAATACGCGCTGGCGGTCATCAGGATACCTGCTATCAGGACAAGCAGGTAGCCTTGCCAAGGCATGTGGTCAGGAGTGACCTCAAGACCCATAATCTCTTTGGCGACAGGGATGGCGAACATAGCAAGACCTACTCCGAACCAGCCGATCTGGGTGAAACTGATCATAGCGCTGGGAAGATAGCTGCCTTTCTCGCCGAAACTCCTGCGGGCGAGCATGTCAAGGGTAAGGCCGCTCTCAGCACCGATCCAACCCAGGGTGCCGGTGTAGCCTCCCAGGATCAAACCACCGAGAAGAAGCGCCCAGATGAAGCCCGAGAAATCCAGTCCGGCAGCCAGGTTCTGGCCAGCCCACATGGAAGCGGAGAAGAAGGTGAAGCCAAGCATCACCATGAACATGCTGAGGGTGCTCTTGCGACCCGACGCATCGACACGACTGTTAGTGTAGTCGACGTCCACTTTTTGGTTTTGTTTACTCATATCCCTTTAAGGTTTGTTTGATTTGTTCTAGTCTTTTCGTGGCCACTTCCTTGAGAGTCAGCGCCTTGGCCTTAGCCAGGAAGACCCTCTCGTCACTGTAGAGGACACTCTGGTCGCCAAGTTCCGTGAATTTAGTCACGTTAAGCCAGTCCTCATAAGAGATGGGGGCCTTATAGCCCAGCCTCTCCTGAGTGAGATCCATAATATCCACTCTGTCAGCGGCTTCCAACACTTCCTCCCAATATGCCACTACCTCCTTATAGTGGTCGGGAATCTCGTACCGCCTCGCTCCCCCATCGTAAATGATGCACTTCTCATATAGAGAATAGCCATGGGCGACGACATATTCCCGGAACTCGGGACAGATTATACCGCCTCCCCAATAGAAGTCGATGTCCGGAACTTGGAATCCGAGAATTCCCTTGTCCTGATAGACATTGAATATTCCTTCGTAAAAGAAGCAGGTGAAACCCTCGAATCCGGGTGAGAAACTTCTGACCTTCGGAGCAAGTTCCTCCATGAAATCGATGGCGTTGGAGCCGCCTATCGTAAAGAATACGATTCGCTTAAAGGATCCTCCATGATCACGGAACCAATTGATAACGTGATCCATGCACATTCCAAGAGTAGCTCCTGAGGCGATGATGTCACCAACAAACAACACGCAGTCCTTGCATGTGCGGACTTTCTGGTAACGCACGTCAAGTCCTTTAATCACATCGTCCTCGATGATCCGCTCGCAGGAGAGGAAATCCATGTTGGTCACACGGAATCCCGCGCGGAAAGCGCACTCCTCAATAGGATAATTCAAACCTCCGCGAAGGATTGTGAGAATATTAACATCTTTCGAAAGCCCTCTGTCGGCGAGGTACAGCATCCCTTTCATTGTGGCGGGAACCATACTTTGATAAGAGCCGAAACCGACAACCTCAGGAGAGGCCATGAGACGGCGAGTGCCGTCGCCGCTTATAATAAGGTACTCATTCTCAAGTCCTTCCTGCCTCAGCTTATAGACACTTTGATGCCCGGTCTTCATGAGGACCGCATCATCCAGATTATGTTTCATTGGTGATTCCGATTAGTCCTAACCGGGTTACAAATTTAATATAAAACACTTTTTCCCGCACCCTTTAGCCAAATAGGTTACTAACAAAGTTATCAACCACCTAGAATAGTTTTTTTTGTATATTAGCAGGCACAACTGAAGCATAAGATGGCTATCGTTATCAAGGAAGTTACTGACAGAAAGGGACTTAGAAAGTTTGTACGGTTCCCGAATGATTTATATAAGGACAACAAGTATTTCGTTCCTCAGATCGTGTCCATGGACATGGATACCCTATCCCCTGAGAAAAACAGAGCTTTTGAGGTTTGCGAAGGCAAGTATTGGCTGGCCATGGACGCGTCCGGGAAGGTGGTGGGAAGGATAGCCGGCATCATCAACCACAAGTACAACAAGAAAGTAGGCCAGAAAATATGCCGCTTCGGATGGATTGATTTCATTGAATCACAAGAGGTTGCGACGGGACTCCTGGCGACTGTGGAAGAATATGCCCGGAGCAAGGGCATGGACATCGTTGAAGGGCCGGTAGGTTTCCTCGAGTTCGATGTTGCCGGGGTCCTTGTAGAGGGATTCGACCAAATTCCGACCGCATACGGTAAATATAACGATCCGTATTACGAGCCGATGATCCTTCATGATGGTTACACCAAGTCTACGGATTTCGTTGAATATAGGATCACTGTTCCGGACAACATAGAGCGCTACATCAGGCTCGGAGAGGTTGTCGGGCAGCGATATGGCCTAAGTCAAGGGCATTTCAAGAACAAGAAAGAACTGGTCAGGAACTATGTCGACGGGATATTCAGTGTATTGAACACCTGCTATGCTCCCCTGCATGGCTTCTCTGAGCTCTCTCCCGCCCAGTGCGAGGATCTCAAGGACCAGTTCATCTCAAACCTGCGGCTGGATTTCGTCTCCGTCGTTGTCGACAAGGACGACAAAGTCGTTGGCTTCGGAATCACACTCCCCTCGCTGTCAAAGGCGTTGCAAAAAGCCAAAGGCAGCCTCTTCCCATTCGGTTTCATCCATATCCTGAAGGCCCTAAGGAAAAACGACACTATTGACGCCCTGCTTATCGCTGTGCTTCCTGAGTACCAGGACAAGGGTGTCAACTCGATGATATTCTCCAAGATCGGCCAGGGGATGATAGATAATGGAATCAAATACGTCGAGAGCACTCGCGAGCTGGAGGACAATCATAGCGTCCAGAACATATGGGGACGTTTCGAGCACAAACTTCACAAAAGGGCGAGAGTGTACATCAAGAACCTTTGATTTTGATCATTTAATAAACTATCATGGAAGGCAAAAGAGCAGTGAGAATCCAGACCTCCATCCTCAACGGGGCGGAGAAGAAACTCCTTGTCTGGTTGGCTGAAAGGCAGCCGAAATGGGTGGTTTCCGATCTTTTGACAATTGTCGGGATGATCGGATCCGTGATGATCGCCGCCGGTTTCATTTTGAGCAACGGCAATGTCAACTGGCTTTGGCTGAGCATCGCAGGCTTTATAGTGAACTGGTACGGAGACTCTCTGGACGGGACGATCGCCAGAGTCCGAGGGACCCAGCGGCCGATTTACGGTTACTATCTCGACCATTCAGTCGATGTGTTCAACGAGGCTTTCATGTTCATAGGTATCGGTCTTTCGTACCTTATGAGACTGGACATCGCCCTACTGGTATTCATCCTTTACCTTTGCATGACTCTCAATGTCAGCATAAACGCCCACTTGAAGAGTGAGTTCAAACTGACTTATGGCAAACTCGGGCCGACCGAGTTCAGGGTAATCGCGATAATCCTGATTATGCTGATCATATTCATTCCTCCATTTAGGGAATTCCACACCTCGGTCAGTTTGTTCGGGAAAGAAATCGCTCTCGGCCCTTTGGACATACCTGGACTGGTCATACTGCTTATTCTGACTATTATATATATTAACACTTTCATCCATGACGCGAGGGGGTACGCCAAGATGGATCCCCTACCAAAAAAGGAAGATTAGCGATGCCTCTTCTTCCTGTCAGCGAACTGGAGAAGATCTCTCCGATATTCCAGAACAAGCTCGGAAACGCTTTCTTGGCATCTGTCAGGAAATTGCTGTCTGTCAGTAAATTGTCTGACATTTATGACGAGTTGGACCAGTATCGGGACGCGGATTTCGCAACCGCCCTTCTGGACCGGCTTGGAATCAGTCGCGAAATCGGTAGGGCTGACAGGCTACAAAACCTGCCTGAAGGACCATTTATAATTTATAACTGTGAGCAACCATCCCTACGGCGGGATCGACGGGATCGCTCTAGTCAGTATTATTGGACACCTGAGGCCCGGTTTCAAGGTGATGGTCAATGAGTTCCTTAATATAATCGAGCCATTGAGCACTTCCTGGATTGTCGTCAATCCGAAGCACAATGATTCCAAAGGGGTGACCGGCAGGAATATTCAAGGAGTAAAAGAGGTCTTGAGCAATCTTAAGGATGGCAATCCGGTGGGATTCTTTCCGTCCGGCGCGATTTCAGACTTCAAGTTGAAGGACTTTAAAATAAGGGATCGGGATTGGCAGGAGCCTCTCGTTAAACTGATCATGAAAGCCAAGGTTCCAATCCTGCCGATACGGTTTTTTGACCGCAACTCCGCGCTGTTCTACCTTCTCGGCCTGGTGAGCTGGAAGATCCGGACTCTACGGCTCCCACATGAGATAATCAATAAGAAGAACTCCACTATCAGGATCGGAGTCGGGAATATCCTGACCTTGGAGGAACAGGCCAAGCATGAGAGTTCGGAAGATTTTGGTAAATGGTTGAGGGAAAGCGTCTATGGCATGCCGATGCCAGAAAAGTTTGAAATAATATAATAGTTTTTCTGAAAAATTACTATATTCGCGCTCTCTACGGGGTATTAGCTCAGCTGGTAGAGCGCCAGGTTCGCAATCTGGAGGTCAGGAGTTCGATCCTCCTATGCTCCACAAAAGAGGCTGTAACAAGGCAATTACAACCTCTTTTTTTTGTTTTTTAAAGTATTGAATACTAATGAATAACGCCAGATTTCAGGCCTTGTGCCTGACCTGCATCGGGTTAGTCTGCATCCTCTCTTCCTGCGGTCCCAAGGCAAAGCAGGCGGATGCTATGGTGACCATTTTCGGCCAGGCCGCCGGAGTTGTGTTGGAATATAATACTCCCCTCGACAAGAGTTCTATCAACAAGGAGACTTTCCAGGTTAAAGGAAAGAGTATTATGAGCGTCTTCGTTTCGAACTCGAACCAATTCAAAAATGACAACGGCAAGGATTCGGATCAAGGCGATGGACGATACGTCATTATCCTCCTGAACCAGCCTACCAACGCGAGTGAGGCCGATGATCTGAAAATATCTTTTGGAGGAGAGGCTCCGAAGCTTAATCTGGAGGTGACTCAGGTCGCACCGGTGAATACAGCCAAAGGCGAGGTTATTAAACCTTGGAGTAAGGCGCTGAAGACAAAAGAGTCTTATTTTGTGGAGGGATGGCTTAAA
This sequence comes from uncultured Bacteroidia bacterium, assembly GCA_902785575.1. Classification (GTDB taxonomy): domain Bacteria; phylum Bacteroidota; class Bacteroidia; order Bacteroidales; family UBA932; genus Cryptobacteroides. The sequence goes on from CACZZF010000009.1 coordinate 33,803, forward strand.
AAGTAATCCCCCAATATTTTTAATTGGTTGAACATCAAATAAATATAAACCATTTTTATTAATCACAGTATTTAACAAATCCCAAAGCATGAAAAAAATGTTTGTAAGGATCCTTATGACAGTCGCTCTTTTGGCGGGAACAGTTTCCGCCTACGCTCAGACGACCGTCAAGGGAACCGTCAAGGACGCCACTGGTGAGGGAATCATCGGAGCGTCTGTCATGGTGCAGGGTACCCACAACGGAACAATCGTCAATCCTGACGGTACCTACACCCTCACAAACGCCAAGGTGGGAGACAAACTTGAGTTCTCCTGCATCGGCTATTCATCACAGGTCATCACCTGGAACGGCGGTAATGTCGATGTCGTTCTGGAAGAGGACGCGGAGATGCTTGAAGGCACTGTCGTTACCGCTCTCGGTATCCGTAAAGATGAGAAGAAGCTCGGTTACGCTGTCAGTACCGTCAACTCCGAGAGCCTTATGGCCACCGCTTCCCCTACCCTGGGAACCGCTCTCTACGGTAAGGCTGCCGGTGTCCGCGTGACCACAGCCCCTGGTGGTGCCACTGGAGCTATCTCCATCAACGTCCGTGGTCTCTCGACCATCACCGGTACCAACCAGCCCCTCGTGATCGTTGACGGCGTCCCCGTGCGTAACGGCGATGTCAACAACGATGGTTACTGGGGTCAGCAGCGTATGGAGACCAACGGTCTCGCCGACATCAACGTCGAGGATATCGAGAGCCTCTCCATCCTGAAGGGTGCCTCCGCGACTTCCCTCTACGGATCTGAAGGTGCCAACGGTGTCGTCCTCATCACAATGAAGAAGGGTAAGAGGAACTCCGGTACCCATGTCGAGTTCGGCGCCACGGCTTATGCCGACATGGTCGCCTACATGCCTAAGATGCAGACCGTCTTCGGTCCTGGCGACGCCTTCCAGTATTGGAACTACTATGATGTGGATTTGGATCCCACTTCCCCCACCTTCGGTTTCACGACCAGCTACAAGGATCGTAATGGCCAGACTGTCCGTTCATTCTATGGCCAGGCGGTTGACAGCGGCGGTTACTACGGATTCGGTCCAGAGTACGACGGCAAGGACATCTACACTCCTTCCGGAATGATGAAGTACTCCGCCATCACTGACGATCCGTATTCCAACATCTTCCGCACCGGTTTCACCCAGCAGTACAACGTGTCTGTCACCAGCGGTGGCGAGAACGGCAACACCCGTTTCTCCTACACCTGGATGGACAACACCCCGAACCAGTACAACTCACATCTGGACAAGCACAACTTCCAGATCTCCGGAAGCCAGAACATCACCAAGACCGTTCAGCTCGGTTACTCCATCAACTACATGAAGCAGAACGTCAAGAACCGCCCCTACCGTATCTCCCGTCTTGTGACGAACTTCGCCGGTATGGTCGGCTCCTTCGATGACGCCAAGTATTTCCGCGAGCACACTGTTACCGCCGCCGGCTACCAGAACAGGGTATATACCAGCTCCAGCCACGAGAACCCCGCCGAAGGTTGGGAATACTCCCCGAACGTCAACTCCCTTATCACTGAGTACTACTGGAACATCCTCGGCCGTGAGCAGTATGTGGACAACCAGATGCTCATCGCCAGCGTTACTCCTTCATGGCAGATCATCCCCGGCCTCACCCTCAAGGGCAACATCGCCACTGACTGGACCGGCCAGGACATCGAGCTCAAGGAGCATCAGGAGACCGCCCAGGTCTATTCAGGCGAAGGTGGTTACTATGGAGTCACTAAGAGGAAATACCAGACCATCTATGGCGACGCCCTCCTCAATTGGCAGAAGGACATCACCGACAAGATCGGCCTTGATCTTAACGTCGGTTATTCCGCCAGGAACGAGAGAACCCTCATCACGAGTGTCGGAACCAAAGACGGTCTCACTGTCGAGAACTGGTTCAACCTCAACGCCAGCAAGAACAAAGCTAACGCTAGCATGAGCACCAGCGAGCTTCTGAAACAGGCTGTTTACGCCACTGCTGGTCTTTCTTTCGGCAACTACCTCTTCCTCGAGGCAACAATCCGTAATGAGAAGACCTCCACCCTGGCTCCCGGCCACAACTCTTACTTCTATCCTTCATTCAACGCTTCCCTCATCTATAGCGAGCTGATTCCTAACCGTCCCAGCTGGTACGACTACGGTAAGCTGCGCGCCTCCTACGGTGTCGTGGGTCTCGCCCCGGCGATCTACAAGGCCGCCGTCGCCTACAACCAGAGCTCCGCTTCCGGTTTCACCTACAACCAGCTTGGCGCCTCCCTCGGCAATGAGGGTATCCGCCCTGAGACCACCCATGAGTGGGAGTTCGGTATCGAGAACAAGTTCATGAACAACCGCTATGGTTTTGAGCTGACTTACTACCACAAGCGCATCATCGACCAGATCCTTGAGTCCACGGTTGCCCGCTCCGCCGGTGGTTCCTCCATCCTGATGAACGTTGGTGAGCTCACCAACCAGGGTGTAGAGCTTTCCGCCTACGCCACCCTCGTGGAGAACCGCGACTGGAGGTTCGAGATCAGCGGCAACGCCGCCTGGAACGCCAACAAGGTCGTCAAGCTCGCCGACGGCGTCAGCCGTATCGAGCACAGCCGCTGGGATAACGGTGCCGTTTATCTCTATTCCTACGAAGGCGAGAAAATGGGAGACATCTATTCCTTCGACTACAAGCGCGACGCCAATGGCAACAAGATCGTCGCTGACAATGGTTACTACGCCCGCACCGACGAGGTTGTCAAGGTCGGTAACGCCATGCCTGACCTCGTGGGAGGTTTCGCTTTCAACCTCGGTTACAAGAGGGTCTCCCTCGACATGAACTTCAGCTACCAGATTGGCGGTGACGTGTTCAACATGCCTTACCAGTTCTACATGCACACCGGCCAGATCGTCGAGTCCCTGCCTAACCGTAACGAGTCCCTCGGCGGCCAGTCCTACTACCTGACCGACGGATTCAGCGGTGACGCCGTTCCTTTCAGCGGCCAGTATGGCCCTAACGGACAGGCTGTCCGCCACGATGGTGTCATCCTCGACGGTGTCCTCGCCGACGGAAGCAAGAACACCAAGATGGTCAGCCAGGAAATGGCTCTCGAGAGGCAGTATGGTTGGGGTACCGGCGGTTCACGCTTCTACTCAGGTTCCATCTTCAAGAACACCTACCTGAAGTGCCGCGAGATCACCCTGAGCTACGCTATACCTGAGAGCTTCACCCGCAAGTTCCACTGCACCAACTTCAAGATCTCCGCTTTCGCCCGTAACCCGTTCTTCATCTACAAGAACCTCCCCATCTTTGATGCTGAGGCTACTGACGGTACCAACTGGGCGCAGCAGGTCTGCATCGGTGGTTCAACCTCCACTTCCCGCACCTTCGGTGTGTCACTCCGCGCTAACTTCTAAAAATGGATAAGACAATGAAAAAGATATATTCACTCATCCTTGCCATTTCCGCTGTTGCCACACTGGCCATCTCCTGCTCTAACGATAAATTCGCGGAGCTCTACCCGGATCCTTCGAAGACCTCCGTCGTCACTTGCGACAAACTGATGACCGGAGCCTTCATAGCCGGCAACCAGAACACTTTCAACAGCTACTGGCGTATGTACACCTGGGACAACTACTTCGGTAAACTTGCCCAGACCATCGGATTCTCCAACAATAGCGGTTCCGTCTATTACATCAATGACGGTTACGCTAACGACCGTTGGAACAACTTCTACGATATCCTTCGTAACTTCCGCGTTCTTGAGAACACCTACAACAACGAGGAAGCCGCTGACCAGGCTCAGGATAAGATATTCATGGATATCACTGAGATATTCGTGATCGATCACCTCACCCAGCTCTGCGACATCTGGGGTCCTGTCCCTTACAGCGAGGCTTGCTTCCTTGGACTGACTGGCGAGATGACCAACGCTTATGCCGCTTATGATAGCGATGAGACCCTCTACAGCAATGCTCTCAGCCGTCTCGACGCTATCTACACTGAGCTTGGAAGCTTGAAGGGCAGCATCAGCTCCAACACCCAGGCCAAGCTCACCGCCGCCGATTTCATCAACAAGGGTGACATCGATAAGTGGCAGCGCTACTGCAACACCCTGATGCTTCGTCTTGGTGTCCATGTGGCCGCCCAGGGCAGCCTTGCCTCAGCCGGAAAGTCCGCCGTGTCAACAGCTGCCGGCCGTCTGCTTGTCAGCGACAACGACAATGAGATTTATGTCAAGTCCGACAATGACGGATTCCAGCAGGAGAGCCGCGATTCCTGGAAGGACATCAACAACACCGCCAGCCAGGCCTTGATCGACGCCATGCAGATCACTGGAGAGAACGATCCCCGTTTGCCGGTCATTTATGCTCCTACCAAGAGCGACTACACCGCCACCGACGCTGACGACATCAGCTACAAGGCCGGCGAGTATTACGGTCGCAGCACCAAAGAGACTGACGCGCAGCAGAATATCCGCGGCGGCAGCAACCACAACACCGAGGCTACCCGCCTTTACGCCCGTCTGAATGGCTACACCTACACCTCCAACAGCTTCGCCCGCAGCCCTATCATCACCGCCTCTGAGGCTTGGTTCCTCCTTGCCGAGGCTTACCAGCAGGGCTATGCCAGCGGAGACGCGAAGACCGCCTTCATCAACGGTGTCGTCTGCTCCATCAAATTCTACTACAGGGAGAACATGGAGAGCGACCAGACCAGGCTCGCTATCTATTCTGACCAGGCTGAGGACTTCAAGGCCGAAGCCATGCCCGCTGAAAGCGACATGAAGGCCTACGCCGAGAAGGTTTGGGACGCCTATAGCAACAAGCTTGAGGCTATCATGACCCAGAAGTGGATCAACTTCAACATCAAGCAGGCCACCCAGGCTTGGACTGACATCCGCCGTACTGGTTATCCCGCTCTCTATTACCCCGCTGACGGAGCCGACAACAACGGTTATCCTACAGTGACCCAGAGGGTTAAGTATCCTGCGACTGAGATAGCCAATAACAACGACAACTACAAGGCTGCCGCTGCCACTGTTGACAACGACTCCGCTTACTACACCCTCTTCTGGGCGAAGAAGGTTCAGTAGTCTGGAATACACACTTATTATAGAGGATGGCCGGAAACGGTCATCCTCTTGTTTTATAGGCTAGTTATTATTAATTTTGTTTGATCTACATGCACAATAACATCAAAAACATAAACCGATGAAAGAGAGAACAAGATTATCATTGATCATGGCTGCCGTGGCGATCGCCTTCATCATGGCAGGATGCTCCTCCAGGGGCACGATGACAGTTCAGAAAACCGACGCGCTCGACGCCTCGGCATGGAACCAGTCCGAATGGATATCAGCGGTTGACGCCCAGGTCGCCGTAGAAAATGACGACGACAGGTCGTCTGATGGAGCCAGCTGGTTTGTCAGCACTCTCAAGAACGAGGGTAAGGTGGTTAACGCCAAATGGATGACCACAGGACTCGGTGTTTTTGAGATCTATGTCAACGGAACCCCTATAGGTGAAGAGATACTCAAGCCAGGATTCACCCACTACGCCAAGACAAAGCGTTCCTTCACCTACGATGTGACCGCGGCCTTCAAGACCAAAGCCGGAGCGGAGAATATCCTCGCCGCCCAGGTCACTCCAGGATGGTGGGCTGACAAGATCATAACCCCTGGTGGAATGGACAACGTCATCGGAAAGAAATGCGCTTTCAGAGGCGTCCTCGAGGTCACTTACGCTGACGGATCCAAGAAGCTTTATGGCACTGATACCGAGAACTGGAAAGCAGGAATCGCTGGTCCCGTGAAACACGCTTCCATATTCGACGGGGAGGATTACGATGCCAGGGAACTTCTTGGTTATGAGACGCTTGATAAGCTTACCACCCCTGAGGTCAATAATGAGTTCAATGGAGAGATCCTTCCCTCCGAAGGCGCTGAGATATATCTCCGTAAAGACATCGCCCTCTCCCCTGTCAAGGCATATATCTGGGAAGGTGTCGAGGGTGACACCGATGAGGACTATGGCAAGGTCATCATCAAGAAAGAGTTCGCCGCCGGGGAGACGATGACAGTCAAGCCAGGTGAGACTCTTGTCGTTGACTTCGGCCAGAATGCCGCCGCTGTCCCCCACTTCGTATTCAAAGCCAAGGGTGGTACCGTACTTACCTGCCTGCCTTCCGAGCTGCTCAACGACGGAAACGGAGCCAAGAGCCGCGGAATGGACGGCCCTGAGGGGAGCTGCCACAGAAGGAACCTTCGTGTGAGCGAAAATAACATCAGGCTCATGTACACCTTCGCTGACACAAAGGACTTCGCCGATTTCACTCCCGTACGTACTTTCTTCGGTTACAGGCTTGTCTCTATAACCGCGACTGATGAGGTCACTATCAAGTCTATCGAATCTATTCCTGTCACATCTATCGCCGAAAATCTTGAGACTGGAAAGATAACGACCGGCAACGACCTTATCAACAAGCTGATTTCCAACACTATCTGGGGTCAGAGATCCAACTATCTATCCGTCCCTACCGACTGCCCTCAGCGTAATGAGAGGCTCGGATGGATGGCCGACACCCAGGTATTCACAGAGACCGGAACCTTCTTCGCCAACACCGACGGATTCTTCCACAAATGGACCCGCGACGTGAGGGACTCACAGAGTGAGGCCGGTGGTTTCCCCGGAGTCTCCCCCAGGGCGCAATATGGCAACGAAATGATGCGACTCGGCTGGGCCGACGCTGGAGTCATTGTCCCCTGGACAGTATGGAAACAGTTCGGAGACAATAAGATAATCGATGAGAACTGGGATGCCATGGACAAGTTCATCAACTATGTCAATGACACCAAGTACGATCATGCCACACACGCCGCCGAGAACGGCAACTATCAGTGGGCCGACTGGCTCAGCTACGAGCCGCTTGAGAGCTGCGGAGGCGGAATCAACATGACTGATAAATCCGGGAAGACCGTCCGCCGCCCCGAGGCTATCGTTTATTGGAACTATTTGAGCGCTTGCTACTGGGCGATCGACGCCGACATGATGGCCGACATGGCCGCCGCTACCGGCAGGGATGCCGCCAAGTATAAGGCGATGGCTCAGGATGCCAAGGAATATATGAAAAAGAACTTCCTGAAGCCCGACGGTACCTTCAAGACCGAGATCCTCAACACGATGCAGACTCCCGCACTGTTCGCCCTCAAAAACAATCTCGTCGAAGGCAAGGCCAAGGAAGACATGATCGCGAGGCTTCGCCAGAACTTCAAGGATCACGGAGACTGCCTCCAGACCGGATTCCTCGGCACATCAATCCTGATGGCCACTCTGACCGAGAACGGCATGGTCGACATCGCCTACACCCTTCTCTTCCAAAGGAAGAACCCCAGCTGGCTCTATTCAGTAGACAACGGCGCCACCACGATCTGGGAGCGTTGGAACAGCTACACTATCGAGTCCGGAATGGGGCCCAGCGGCATGAACAGCTTCAACCACTACGCCTACGGAGCCGTCTGCGAGTGGATTTGGGAGACCGCGGCCGGTATAGCGTCAGATCCCGCCAATCCTGGCTTCAAGCACATCATCATGAAACCTGTTCCCGATAAGAGGCTCGGTAGTGTTGATGCTGAGTTCAATTCCGCCGCCGGACTGATCAAGAGCGCTTGGAAGTACGAGGGTGACAAGTGGATCTGGGAGTTCACAGTCCCCGAAGGGGCCAACGCATCTGTCACATTGCCTGGTGAGACCGAGGTCAAGGAGTATGGTCCCGGCACTTATAAAATCGAGAAATAAATGAATATCAAATCTTTAAAAGGCAAGGGTCTCCTCATGGCCCTTGCCTTGGTTATCTCAGCGTCGTGCTCCGCGCCAAAGAATATCGCTGTCACTCCGGAGGAGGACTCAAGCCAATTTGTGAACATCGCGGATGTGGTTCCGGACGCCATTCTCGAGATCAGGTATTACGGGACTTACAACTTTGTCGGGGACCGCATTGACGGATATCTCCAGCCCACCGCCCTTCTCACCAAAAGAGCCGCCGACAGCCTCAAGGCTGTCAGCGACGACGCCATCAAAATGGGCTACAGGTTAAAGATTTACGATGCTTATCGCCCGCAGAAAGCGGTGGACCACTTCGTCCGATGGGCAGCTGATATTCAAGACATCAGGATGAAGAAGTATTTCTATCCCGATCTGGACAAATCAGTCCTATTCGAGCAGGAGTACATCATGGAGAAATCCGGCCACACAAGAGGATCCACCGTGGATCTCACCCTGTTTGACATGAATACCGAGAAAGAGTTGGATATGGGCGGAACATTTGACTGGTTCGGGATTGAGAGTCATCCGGATTACGGCAAAATCACCCACCAGCAGATCCACAACAGGATGATTCTCCGCTCATTGATGCTCAGCCATGGCTTCAAGCCGCTAAGCTCTGAGTGGTGGCACTTCACCTTGAAGGACGAGCCCTTCCCGGACACTTATTTCACTTTCCCTGTGAAGGAGCTTTAAGGGTAAACGAGAATCTGATAACGCCTTTTTGACTCGGGACAAGCCGGAAGACTTTTCCCGGGTCTTCTTTTCTCAAGTCCTCAACAGAACCATCGGACATGACGATCCCGTATTCCCTACCTTGCGCGGAAGCCGTTATGGATGAGGAAGTTATTTCTACAAAAGGAAGAGATATTCCGGGAACGGTAGTTAGCTCAAAGCACCAGTCGCCAACTCCTTTCGATTCAATCCTGGCATCATTCTCAGTTAATTTGATGATGAACTTGCCCTTCCCTTCGGCTGATGGCCAAACTATTGTCTGGCAGACGTCGTCAGAGTTGAAAACAGGATCTCCGCCAACGAATCCAGGGGCGACGAGGCGTAGACCAGCCTTATTATCAGATGAACTCCAGAGGCAACCATCCACAAGAGGAAGAGTCTCATAACGGAACACAGGCAGAGTGTCCGGATGGTCCCTATACTCAGAGCGCAAAGACTCGTCAAATAGATGTATATCCCTGAATTTCAGGCCTTTGCTATCCCAAAGAATATTAGCGCGCCAGTTCCTGCTGTTGAACCACAGAGTCTTCAGGCCATTCTTGCGGGTGTCTTCAGTAGTGATCACACTTGTCGGCGGGGTCACCGGATACTTTTCCTTGAACCAGCGAGCGGTCTGGAGCAGTGTCTCTATCCTGACCTCTCCCCTTCCGGCCATCTCTTCCAGGCGGGCGGTCTGTGTGACAAATCCCTTTGCCATTTGCGCCCATGTGAATGAGTTCTCCTGACCCACCTGGACATAGTTATAACCCATGTGAGGCTCCTTCGTGAACATCCTGAAGAACCAATCGATCCAAACGGGGTTGCCGCCGCCGCCCTGATAAACCGGCTCAAGGGATTCGACACTCTGCACCCCGCCGCCCACGGTGGCCTCATATTGGTAAATCGGGTCGCTGCCGAGCATCCTGAACACAGGTACAGGAATCTCTCCCTCAAGGGTCTGGGCGGGCATATATCCGTTCACACGGCTAGGGTAGAAAGCGCCGTTCCAATAACCTCCCCAAAGGGTATATCCATCGGTTCCCACCTGATCCTTGCACATGCAAGAAGCCTCGATAGAATACTTCTCGTACAAATATTCCAGAGTGCCGGCATCGATGAACCAAGAGCCGACCGACTTTGGATACTCTCCGAATATCTCTTTGAACTTCTCCATATAGACATCAACAAGCTTCTCACGCTCAGCTTGGTTGTAGCCCACCGAGAAGTCCACATGAGCATGCCAGTCCCAAGGGAAACGGCCTCTCCATGTCATTCCGGCCGCCTCGACATGCGGCTGGGTGATCTCCCACCAGGCGCCGATCTCGCAGCCACGGGCCTTTTCCTCCTTCAATAGTTCCTGGTATGGAGGATAGATAAGAGCGTCATATTGAAGAAGATATGTCCCTATCAAATTCTTGGACCTCAAGTCCTCCGCCTGGGAGACAACAGTCTGATACAGAACATCTTCCAGAGGCTCCGCCGATCTTGGCTCAGTGTAACGGATGAAATTGATGATGTTGACGATCCTGGGAGTGTCTGTTATCTTGCCAGACTTGCAAGATAAGGCCACAGAGGCCAATAGGACGAAGGAAATAACTCTAAGAAACCTTGAAAAGCTCATATATGATCTGTATTCTTATAATCTTTGATAAAGATACAAATTATTGACAGGATATTGACTGCTATTCCGAGCGAAGCGACAAGTGTGTGATTTGTGCGTTTTTAGCAAGTAGCTGACTGTCAAGCGCTTAGCCTAAGATGCATGGAAATATAGACCACGCATTATTCTTTAACATGCTATAAATCAACAATTTCCACAAAACAGTGCAGGGGGATAATAGGATAGCGGCGCCAATTGGCGCCGCTAATCCCGAGCAAACCGCGAAGCGGTGAGTGAGGGATTCGAACCCCCGGTACGTTGCCGTACACCTGTTTTCGAGGCAGGCTCCTTCAACCACTCGGACAACTCACCTTATTTGTAAAAGGGTATGACGGAAAAGGATCTCTCGCCATACCCTTGGTCTGGATGACTGGACTTGAACCAGCGACCTCCTGGTCCCTAACCAGGTGCGCTACCAACTGCGCTACATCCAGATATCAACTTCCCGTTGACTTGTAGGGACGATCGGGCTCGAACCGATGACCTCTTCAATGTGACTGAAGCGCTCTGAACCGACTGAGCTACGCCCCTATTCGTGTTTGGGATTGCAAAGATAACAATTTTTCGTAAAAATATCCTATCTTTATAGAAATTATCGCAAAGTATGAGAATCGTTAGAGCATTATTCATCCTGGGAGTGACGCTGATGGTGGCCGCTTGCTCCAATCAGAAAGTAAAAACACCCGTCTACGCCTGGGAAGGCATCAACGAAAAGACAAACATGGAGGACCTTTCCGAGAAATTCCGTTTCTGGAAGAGTCAGGGTATAGTTGGAGTATGCATGGGCAGCGACAATCCCGAAGTCGTACGTGAGGCGGCAAAAAGGGCCCACGCTGAAGGGCTTGAGTATCATGCCTGGATCGCCGCCATGACAAGAGGCGGAAAGCCCCACGAATGGTACACAGTCAACCGCCTCGGACAGCCGTCTGACGAATTTCCGCCGTATGTATCTTATTACAAGACACTTGACCCTGCGGATCCGGATGTGCGCCAATACATGATCGATCTCTATTGCTCCATCGCTGAAATCCCCGAAGTGGATTATGTGCAGCTGGACTATATCCGTTATGCGGACGTTATTCTTGGCCGTGGTCTTTGGGACAAATACGGCCTTGTGATGGACGAGGAATACGCTCCCGCCGACTATTGCTACTGCGATGATTGCGTAGCGGAATTCAAGGAGAAAACCGGGATCGACATCAAATCAGTTGAAGATCCGTCTAAGGTGAAAGAATGGGCCCAGTTCCGCTGCGACAAGGTCACCGATCTGGTCAACGCTATTGTTGACGCTGTCCACGCCAAGGGCAAGAAAGTCAGCGCCGACGTTTTCCCTGGCCCTATGTCACACTCCTACTGGATGGTCCGCCAAGAGTGGAGCAAATGGAATGTGGACATGCTTTTCCCTATGAATTACAACGACTTCTATCTAGAAGGCGCCGATTGGCTGGCCACCATCTGCAAGGAGGAAGCCGAATCCGCACCGGCCGGAGTCCCTGTCATGAGCGGCCTTTTCATCTGCCCGGATTGGCAGAACAAGGATAAGGTCACGGATCCGGAGAATTCCGGGCTGCTTCCTTCAGAAATGGAGACAGCCGTCCGAGGATCGCTTGACAACGGAGCTGCGGGAATATGCCTATTCACGCCCGGAAGGATGTCTCCCGAGCATTGGGACGCTCTTAAAAAGGCTTTAAACTAATCGTGTAAGCCTTTCTTTTGAAGATAGCTGATTATATATTCCGGACGATCGGTCTGGAAGGCCTTGAAGCCCAGAGAGAGAAGCCTGCCATAAGCGGCATCGGCCTCCTCGGGGCTTTGGAATGCCCTGTCGTCATCGTTATAACCGCAGAGCGAGCCCCAGATGGAGTTGACCCAAACCTTGGAACCAGCCGCCTGGAGAGCTTTGATCTTGCTCTCAGCCTCAGGGGAATCCTTTGAGAAGCAGACCTCAAACATGACGGGCATCTTGCCTCCGTCAAGGTAACTGTCGATAGCTTCGCAGGTTCCGTCTTTTGCGATCGTGACTATAGGCATATAAATAATCCCGGCCTCGTCGCACTGTTTCATGGCTTCCGCTGTCGCGGCCCTGTCACCTCCTGACTTGAATATGATCTGGTCCACACAACCTACTTTCTTAGCCACTTCGAGAACCTGAGGGAAATAGTTCCAGCCATGGTCAACGTTGACAAGTATCTTCCCTTTGCAGACCTCCAGAGCCTCTTCCAGGGTGGGAATGCCGAGCGAGTCGGTCGTGACACCGTGTCCCCTCTTGAGTCTCAACTGCCTAAGCGAATCCAACGTGAATGAGGATATCGGTCCGCGGCCGTTCGTGCACCTGTTGACAGTACCGTCATGAGACAAAACCAGCACACTGTCGGCAGTCAAAGCGACATCTATCTCGACGATGTCAACTCCCATACGGATCACGGACTCGATAGCGGGTATCGAGTTCTCGGGGAAGTTGCGCCAGTCCCCACGATGGGCGGCGACAAGCACTTTCTTAGATGAGGGATCGTTCAGGATAGCCAAAGCCTTCGCGGCCTTTCCTTCAGGTTTGACAGGGCCTTGGCATGAAGCCAGAAGAGCGAAAGCCACAATCGGCAGTAAGAAAAATAATCTTTTCATATTAATATAACTATTTAATTTCCAATCGTTTCCTCCTCAAACATCTGATCAAATAATACCCTGAGTTTAACTTCGTCAGCGATCATCTTCCTCAATTCCTCCAATTTCGGGGCGTTCTTCGACTCTGGGATATAAAGCTTTAGATAACCACCATAGTAGTACTTCTCATGGAGATGCTCGACAAAGCGCTTCCAATGGGCTTCCTTGTCCAGTTCCGGGTAATGCTCAAGCCCGAACTGGATTGTCCGCCGTAGAATCTTCATGGGGATGATATCCCTGTCAGACTCGGCGATAATCTTCCCATAAATGCTTCTGGGGGGCGTTTTCCCTGACGCCCTATGATCTTCAGCCGCTTGGGCGATAGTCTCGATCTGGTCCCCGGAAAACCATTCCGGAAGCCTCGGATCTTCCCGGATTATCCGGCCTGAGACCAGATGGTGCGTCTCACGGCCTTCAACCAATCCCGTGTCATGGAATGCAGCGGCGGCATAAACCATATTGATGTCTACATCATAATAATCCGCGAGCCTCAAAGCCTCCTCAATGACGCTCTTGGCATGGTCCTCTTTATGGGCCTTGTCGAATGAGGAATAACGAGGAATAATCTCGCTTTCCACATATCGCCTCAAGTCATTATTCAGTTTAAAATCGCCCATCTATTTGTCAGTAAGGTAGTTCCGGGAGATAACGATGGACTGTTGAAAACAGTTCCGAAAGATTGTCCTGATTATTGGCGGCCAGAGTCAGGCTCGGGTTGGAAAGGCTCAGAGGTCCTCCATCAAAACCACAGGAGACTCCCCCAGCCTCAGAAAGGATCAACGAAGCGGCGGCGTAATCCCATGGCTGCAGGCGCATCTCAAAGAACAATTCAATCTTGCCCAAGGCAACCATGCACAACTCGATGGCGGCAGACCCGAACCGACGCACATCATTGGATCTCATGTAGATATCAAAAATGATATCCGAGCAGGTCTTGGCGAATTCTTTCCTATAAGTGCTCATGGCGGTGCAGAACAGCCCGTCCTTGAAAGGACGTTCCGAGGCTTTGATCAGGCTGCCGTTGAGGAAAGCTCCGGAGCCTTTTTCCGCATGGAACAACTCATTTCTCCAAGGGCTGTAGACTACTCCGGCAATCACTTCTCCCCCTTTCGCCAGAGCTATGCTGACAGCGCAATGATCTATCCCGCGGGCATAGTTGGCGGTGCCATCTATTGGATCTACTATCCAAACATATTCGTGGTTCAGATCTCCAAGATCGTCTTCCTCACACAAGAAGCCCGCATCGGGCATGATTCCAGACAAGTGGTCAACTAGGAAATGCTGGACCGCCAGATCTGAGGAGGTCACAAGATTGGCCGCGGTGTCCTTCTCCATCACGTCGAAACCCGAGCGGACCATAAGTTTCCCGGCTTCCCGGGCAATGGGTATTATCTTTTCTACAATCATCCTAACACAAATAATATCAAAGGTTTCCAATCCACTTAGCGATATCCTCCAAAGCCTCCGGGGAGAAGGTCTCCTCTATTTCCGGATACTCATTAACCTGGCCGGTCTGGCAGTGCTGGAAAAGGTGGTTGAGGCCGGGATAGACTTTAACCATAGTCTTTTTAGAGGCAAAACGTCCCTTGCGATTCTTTGGAAGATTGGCCTCAATCGATGGAATATTCACAGACGGTTCCACTTGAGTGTCACTGCCTCCATTCAAGATCAGGGCAGGACAATAGACTTTCTGAATATCCGGAACCGGGTCGTAATCAATGAAATAATCAAACCAAGGATTGCCTTGGGCCTTTATCTGGGCACGTATATATTCCTTAGTCAGCCTCATGGTCATTCCAGCCTGCTTGAGGGCATTCATGTTCTGTAACAGGAGGATACTGTCACCTTGCACTCCAGGACCGGCTAGGCTCACAATGAAATCGGTCTTGCTCCTTGAAGCCAACATAAAGGCTATCTCTCCCCCTTCGCTATGCCCGATCAATCCGACTTTGCTGAAAAGGCCTCTGGACCGGAGATAATCAAGTCCCGCCGAGGCATCCTCCATATTGTCAAGTGTCGTGGCGGTGTTAGGGTCTCCGGTAGAAGAACCGACACCGCGATCATCATAGCGCAAAGTCGCCACACCATTGCGAGCCAAATAATCAGCTATCACAAGGAATGGTTTGTGACTGTACAACTCCTCATCCCTATTCTCCGCCCCGCTGCCGGTGACCATAACCGCGACAGGCACCTTCTTACGGCCATTCCAGCCTTCAGGATATGTCAGGGTCCCGGCCAATGTGACGTCTCCATTGTTGAAAGAAACCTCCTCCGTCTGATATGGGAATGGCTCTACAGGTGTCTGAGGCCTGTTTCTTACAACCTCACCTAGAGTCAGGACAAGAGGCATTGACAGCCCACCCTGGGCAAAGCGCCCGACAATCTTTCCATCCCGGAGACGGCCGGAAAAGCTGATCCCCGCGGTCTTCTGGGTGACGGAAACAGAATCAGCTGACATATATACCAATTCAGCAGGCAATCCCAAGGCTCCCTGATCCGGACTGTCCATCGTGCAGCCACCATCTTGGAAACGGAACACGATAGCCAGCTTTGTCACTCCCAGCTGAAGCTCACCTTTCCATGGCCCGCTTATCTGCTGGCCGCTCGCCAGAAAAGAGGTGACAAAAAGTCCAAAAACTATTAACAAACGTCGCATCGACTCATTATTTATGATGATTTGCAATTTAGTGATTTTTCCGTTCGATTGGAATAATTTATATTCGCGGTCATGAAGAAGATTTACCTTTCAGTGATAGCCGCGGTTGTGACGGTTGTGTTTTGCGGATGGATGGCCACAGCCCAAGGACCTGTCAAGGATTCCTCAAAGACTGTCCAGGGTAACGGAACTGTTGTGATCAACACGACAACCCTTTGCCCTAAAGTCAATGGTTTCATGGGTCCCACTCCCCTAGAGATAAGGATCCGGAAAGATACCATAATCGACATCATAGCCCTGCCAAACGAGGAAACCCCTGGATATTTCTACGATGCGTCCAAGTTATTGAAGAAATGGATCGGTCTCACTCCGAAGAAAGGACTTGAATTGGAAGTTGACGCTGTCTCGGGAGCCACCTTCTCCTCGAATGCGTTGATAGTTAATATGCGGGCGGGATTGAAGCGGGCGTTACAAGACTAATCCCCTGACCCACTGTCAGATGAAAATAGCCATCATAGGGGCCGGAGCGGCCGGATGCTTCTGTGCGATCGAACTCAAGCGGAGGCTTCCGGAAGCTATTGTCGATATTTATGAGGCCGGAAGCAAGCCTCTGGCCAAGGTGGCCATAACCGGTGGTGGCCGCTGCAATCTCACCAATTCATTCGAGAGTATTGACAACCTCAAGGACGCTTATCCCAGAGGTGACAAACTCTTGCGCAGGGTTTTCTCGACCTTTGACAACAGGGACACCTGGGAGTGGTTCGAGAACGAGGGCGTCAAGCTCGTCCTCCAGGACGATCACTGCGTTTTTCCCACCTCGCAGGACGCCATGCAGATCGTGAACCTGTTCTTGACAAGGATGAGACAACTGGGAGTTAATATTCTCACAAGACATAAAGTCGAAAGCGTCAAAGCTTTGATGGATGAATATGACTCCGTGGTCGTAACCACTGGAGGCTGTTCCCGACAGGATGAGTTCAAGATGTTCGAAGGCCTTGATCTTGAGCTGGTTCCACCCGTACCTTCGCTCTTCACATTCAATCTTCCCACAAGTCCCGTGAGGGATCTGATGGGAACGGTTGTCGAGGATGCCCAGGCCTCTCTCGCGGGGACTAAATTCAAGGCCTCCGGCCCGCTGCTTATAACCCATTGGGGAATGAGCGGCCCGGCTATTCTCAAACTATCATCTTATGCGGCAAGGCACCTTGCCGAAGTACGGTACGATTCAACCTTGCTTGTGAACTGGTGTGGGGGCGATGATCTCGATTCAGTCCGGTCAGCACTCCAGAATAACGCGGTAAAGAATCCCCTCAAGCTGGTTGTCAATTCCCATCCTGAGTATATTCCTTCAAGGCTTTGGACATATCTTGTCACAAAGAGCAAGATCCGGGAAGACGCCCGTTGGGCTGAGATTGGCCCGAAGGGGCTCAACCGTCTGGCCGAGACCTTGTCCAACGATTCCTACCACATCAAGGGACAGAGCCGTTTTAAGGAGGAATTTGTCACTTGTGGAGGTGTCTCCCTCACAAACATAAACAATAAAACCCTGGAGTGCGTTAAGCATCCAGGGCTCTATTTCGCCGGAGAAGTTCTTGATGTTGACGGAATTACCGGAGGATTCAACCTTCAGGCCGCCTGGTCAACAGGCTTTCTCGCGGCTTTGAGTATTTCATCAAATCACTGATTACTGTCCCTTCATCGGGTTCTGGTCAGCCGCGGTGACAGCCTCATTGTTGGCTATCTCCATCTGAGGAATCTGGCAGAGGAAACGGTAGTCATTTGACGGGATGGTTCCCTGAGGCTGGGTGTCGGCACCATTGTAGCCATCAAGCTCTGTCAAGCCCCAAGGGAAGTGACCGGCATAATTGTTAGCAGCGCTCGCGCCGTAACGGACAAGAGGCTTCTGGAGACGGAGCAGGTCATAAGAACCTACAACACCCTCACCAAGGAGTTCCTTGCGGCGCTCAACATAGATAGCCTCGAGAAGGTCATTTCCAGAAGCTTTGGTAGGCTCCTTGACCTCACGGGCTGTCTGGAGCCTATTGAGGAGTTCCTGGGCATTGCCGAGTCCGGTCTCATGGGCGGCGGCCTCAGCCATGATGAGCAGCATCTCGGAACCACGCATCATAGGTACGGAAATACCATAGCAGTGGTTACCATTTGTGTGAGCCTCGTATGTGCCGTCACCATATGATTTGAGCTTATTGTAAGCCCACTTGGCGTTGACACGGTCGTGGAGAGCGTTGGCTGAACGATGCCAGAACATCACGTTGATCTCATCCTCATCGGTAACGCCTTCTGTCTTATCGCACTTGGTGCCACGGTAATCAGTGTCATCAAACAGGTCGACATAGCTTTGGTCCACGAAGATGTCGAGGAAGTGATACATAGGACCGTCATTCAGTCCCTCACCGTAGCTGGGATCGAAATTGAACCAGTTGTTGAACACGGTGTTGGAGCTGACGTTGGTCAGGTTGGTGTACTTGACACCCCAGACCAACTCGGAGCAACCATCTTCCATCAAGTGATCCATACCGCTGCACCACTGCTCCTTGCTCATAAGAGTGCCGTACTTGTCGTAGACCTTCTTGGCCTCGGCGAAAGCACCGCTCCAGTTGCCCATAACCTGATAGACACGGGCGAGCATACCAGCGGCCACGGAAGCGTCAATCTCCCATTTCTCAGCGCGGTTGAAACCGGCGAGCTTGGCCTCAGCATCCTGAAGGTCGGCAACGATTTGATCGTAGCACTGCCCGACAGTGGAGAAGCCCAAGTTAGGATCATCGTCCGGATGCAAACGGAGGATAACTCCCCTCTTATCCTTGGCTATGGCATAGGTCTGCTGGTAGTTCATAATAAGATGGAAGTATGCGAATCCACGCATAGCCTTGGCCTGACCGACCAAAGCGTTCTTCTCAGCATCAGTACCGGAAGCCTCCGGAGCGGCGTCAATAATGATGTTGGCCATATTGATGATGTTATACATCTTAGACCAAATGTTGCTGGCGCCACTGGCGGCCTCCCTTCTTGAAGGTTTGAACTCGTAGATGGGCTCCGGAGAGGCACCATACCACTCGTTGACGGTGACATCAGATCCCATCATATCGTAATACATAAGGAAACCGCTGACACCCTGATAGCTAGCGCCGGTCTGGCTTTCACCCGCACCCATAAGGAAAGCCTTGTAGGCGGCGGTCAGAACCTGGTTCAAACCCGCGGCGCTGGTAGTGAATGTGCTGGAGTCGACTTTCGTGGCGTCGTGAGTTGTCAGCTGCTTGTCGCAACCGCAGATTATGGCACCGAAGACGACTAAAACGATGGAAATAAATATCTTTTTCATAATATCTGTCTCCTTAAAATTAGAATGTGATCTGAACGCCACCCATATAAACTCTTCTGGAGCTCTGGACACCGTTGTCGGTGATGGCGTTACCGTTGTAGTTATTACCGAGGATACCAGTCTCAGGATCGACGTGACGCTTTGCGGCGGCACCGAAGGTCAAGAGGTTGTCACCGGAGACATAGAAGCGGACATTGGAGATGTTAACCTTCTGGAGAAGGGACTTGGGCAGAGAATAACCGAGAGCGGCGTTACGCAGACGGACATAGTCATTGTCCAGGAGTAAGAATGTGGAATTCTTTCTGTTATCTCCAGCTTTCTCATTGCTCCAACGAGGATACTTGGCGTTGTCGCCAGGCTTCATCCAAGAGTAAGGGGCTACGACATCCTCCATCAAACCGACACCGGTACGCATCGTACCAGCCTCGCAGAAGATGTAGTCAAACAGTTTGGCACCGAAGGAGCCGTACCACATGAATGAGAAGTCGAAGTTGCCCAACTTGAAGCTGTTGGTGATTGAGCCGAATGCCTTAGGAATGGCGGTACCGCTCCACTCATAATCATCAGTCGTGACATCAGAGTAGTTGGAGGTTATCGTACCGTTCTTCAACTTATAGGTAAGGAGACCGGTCTGAGGATCAACTCCAGCGAACTGAGGCATGTAGAACTCATAGAGAGAGTGGCCTTCCTCAAGACGATAGGAAGCGACACGGTTGTTGTATGTGTAAGCGCCGCTAGGCAGGTAGGTCAACTCATTCTTGAGAGTGGAGAAGTTAGCGTCAATATTCCAAACAAAGTTGCTGGTCATCACAGGGGTCACACCCAATGTGAGCTCGATACCGGAGTTCTTGACGTTTCCGAGGTTGGTGTTGTAACCAGTGGCATCACCGACCTGGGCGGAGATAGGAAGCTCAAGGTAGTAGAGCAAGTCCTTGGATCCCCTGATATAGTACTCGACAGTACCGGTCAAGCGGTTGCGGAGGAGGCTGAAATCAACACCCACGTTGAACTGCTGGTTCTTCTCCCACTTAAGCTCAGGAGTAGCGACAGTGGACGGTTTGTAACCAGCGGAACCATAAAGGTTGTCAGACGAATAGTAAGACTGGTACGCGTAGTTGATCAATCCGCCAGGAGCTCCACTGGATGAGCTGCGGGAATACAGACGGTCGTTACCGGAAGTACCGTAACTGGAACGGATCACGAGGTTGTCAATCCAGGACACATCCTTGATGAAAGGCTCATTGCTGGCCCTCCAGGAAGCACCGACCGACCAGAAGTTACCCCAGCGGCTCTGAGGAGAGAACCTGGAGGAACCGTCACGACGGAAGGAAGCTGAAAGGAAGTACTTGTTGTTGAAGTTGTAATCAACCTTTCCGAGGAAGGAAAGGAGGGCATACTTGGAGAAATCAGAGTCAGCGCCCCAGTTCTCGGTAGTGGAGGCAAGCTCCATCTGGCCGACTGACATTATACCGGCACCGTAAGCGTAGTTGTAATAAGAGTCGTACTGGTAGAACTCGTGACCGACCATAACGTTCACGTTGTGATCGCCGAAGCTCTTGTCCCAAGTCAAAATGTTGTTCCAAGTCGAGGACATCAAGTGGTCAGTCTGCCTCTCAGCATCTCCACCGGTGGTCTTGACAGTGACACCATACGGAGGGATCTGGTCGGGATCGTGAACCGCGGAACCATAATAGAATCTCTCGGAGTTGTTGTTGTCAAGGCTGATGGAAGTACGGAAGTTGAATCCGGCGGGCAGCTTGAAGTTGGCGAAATACTTGGCGGAAATCGTCGTGTAAGCGCGGCTGGTGAAGGACTCGTCGTTGTAGTTGTCCCAGTAGTCGCCACGGGTTACGGCAGGCATTCCGAAGTAGTTGGCGTTATGGTGAGCCCAGTCATACATTCTCTCACCGGTCTTGGCTGAATACACCCAGTCGGTGTTGTCGTCATTACGCAGCCAAACGGAGTTGAGGGAAGTATGGAAGTTCAACATACGGTTGTAACCCAAGTAGTTCTGACGGGCGTAGCTGTAAGCGAGGCTTCCACCCATCGAAAGCCACTTGTTGATCTCACTCTCGACTGAAGAACGGAAAGAGTAACGTTTGTAGTAGTCCCTGTTGGCGTAGCCGTTGTCATCAAGATATCCGGCGGAGATGAAATAGTTTGTCTTGCCATTGGCGGACATTCCACTGACATCCAAGCCGATGTCCTGACGGAGCTTGTAGGAGAACACGATATCGTTCCACTCCCAGTCAGACTCATCCCAGATATATTTAAGGTTGGGATTGATGTAGCCGTTACCATTACCGTCGTGGAGAACGAACTGGTCGGCGCTTCCGGGCCACTGGAACGGGGTGACGTACCAAGTCTGGCCGGCGGAGTTGACCGAAGGGTTGACGCTTAGCGAGACGGCATTGGCGGAAGCATAGTCGCCAGCGGTCTTGGGATCAGCGCCATGGAGATAGACCTGGTCGTTGTAGAGAGCCTTCCAGTTGTTGTAGAGTTGCTCCTTAGGATCAGCCTTCTTCATCCACGGAACGGCGGCGTCGGATGTACCCCAAGCTGCGCGGAAGTTCACGGTAGGCTTACCGGTCTTTCCTTTCTTGGTGGTGATCACGACAACACCGTTAGCGGCGCGGGATCCGTAAAGTGAGGAAGCCGCGGCATCCTTCAGGACGGTCATTGACTCGATATCCGAAGGGTTGATCGAGTTCAAGGATCCATCGTAGGGCATTCCATCAACGACATACAGAGGGGTGGTGATACCGGACATGGCGGAGATACCACGGATCTGGATACGAGGATTACCACCAGGGTTACCCTCATTATTCACAATCTGAACACCTGCTGACATACCCTGCATGGCCTCCAGGAAACCGGTACCGGAAATTTTCTCGAGCTGCTCGGACTTGACCACAGAGGCGGATCCGGTAAAGCTCGATTTTTTCGAGGTACCGTAAGCGACGAAGAGAACCTCGTCGAGGAGTTGAGTGTCGTCAAGAACAACATTCAAGGTTGTTTGACCGGTGTAGGGAATCTCCTGCGACTCATAGCCCACAAACGAGACCACGATCACATCACCAGTCTTCACACCTGAGAGGGTAAACTTACCGTCAGCATCAGTGACAGCACCGTTCGTTGTCCCCTTGATCGTGACATAGGCCGCTTGGACAGGGCCCATTTTGTCAGAGACAACACCAGTGACAGTCTTGTTCTGCTGTTCGGAAGTTGATGCCTGAACTTTGGCCGCCTGGGACTCGATGGAGCCACATAGAAGCGCTATCACGCATCCGGCCAACCATAATTTCTTACTCATAGCATTAACTGTTAAAACAAAAGATATAAAGTGGTTATAAAAGTAGTGTCGATTAATATATACCCGAATCCAACTTACAAATCGCATTATAGTCTTACAAATTTAAACATTTTATTGTCTTTCTCAATAAAAATCTGCGGAAAACGCGCTTCAAATGCGGATATTGTCCATTGTATTAATAAAAGTAGAAAATACCTATCTTCGCGTAACACTTCAGGGAAAATGGCGAGAGGACAGAAAGACATACTTTTAGGAATGATCCGGGAAGGACAGCGTATGTCGCTCGGCCAGCAGGTCCGTCTCGCCTTGATGCTGAGCCTTCCCGCTATCTTGGCCCAGATGTCCTCGATGCTGATGCAGTACATCGACACCGGCATGGTGGGGCGATTGGGAGCCAATCCTTCCGCCTCGATAGGACTGATTTCAACCAGCACATGGATTCTCGGCGGCTTTACCGCGGGAGCTTGCTCAGGGTTCTCAGTACAGATAGCCCACTTATGCGGGGCGAAAGACTTCAAAGGAGCCAGGAAAATACTCCGAGAAGGACTCACTTCCGTGTTGATACTCAGCTTCTTCCTTGCCGCGATTGGTATAGCTCTCAGCTCTCCCCTGCCCGGATGGCTGGGCGGAACCCCCGAGATAATCACTGACGCGTCCAAGTATTTCCTGATATATTCAGCGTTCATCCCTGTCGGAGCGGTCGGTTGGGCCGCAAGCGCCATGCTCCAGGCCAGCGGCAACATGAAAGTGCCGAGCATCATGTATACGGCCATGTGCGCCTTGGATGTGATATTCAACTACATATTCATTTTCAAATGCGGCATGGGTGTGACTGGAGCCGCCCTTGGTACCGGACTCTCTGAACTGGTCACCTCCGCATTCGCGGTATGGTATGTTCTCTGGAGATCAAAGGAACTTAACATCAAGGGAGAAAAGGAATCTTTCGTGCCAAAACGGAGGACTTTAGACAACGCCTGGGGCATCACCGCGCCGATGTGGCTTCAAAACGTTATTATGCGAGGAGCCTACGTGATGAGCACAATTATTGTAGCTCCACTTGGGGCCATCGCTATAGCCGCCAATGCGTTCGCCATCACAGCCGAGAGCTTCTGCTACATGCCTTCCTATGGAATCGAGGAGGCCTCGACGACGCTTATTGGTCAAAGCATTGGAGCCGGACGGAAAGAAGTCGCGAAACGCTTTTCCCGGATCACAATGACAATGGGAGCCGTGATTCAGACCTTCCTCGGGATCTTGATGTTCATCTTCTCGCGGCAATTGATGGGGCTGCTGAGTGTCGATCCGGGTGTGGTTGAGCTAGGAGCTAAGGTTCTGAGGATAGAGGCGTTCGCGGAGACGATGTACGCTATTTCAATAGTAGGATACGGTTGTTGCGTGGGAGCCGGCGACACACTGATGCCAAGCCTCATGAACTTCTGCAGCATGTGGATAGTGAGAATCGGTCTCGCCGCCATCCTGACTCCGAAGATGGGCCTGCAAGGTTACTGGATAGCGATGTGCGTTGAGCTGAATATCAGGGGCATCCTCTTCCTTTGGAGGCTCAAGGGCGACAAATGGATGAAGCACAAGGTTGTGGACCGGGAGCATGAGGATCTTGAATACGCTGAGATATAATGATCTTAATAAATATATGGAGAAAATAATCGGACAAGAATTCAGCGGCGAGAGGCCGTTATATTGCAAGAAAGACCTTTATCTGGAGAATGTGGTGATCCATCCCGGAGAATCCGGCTTGAAAGAGACCGCCAATATCACCTGCGTCAAATGCCGTTTCGAAGGCAAATATCCGTTGTGGGAGTGCGATGGATTTGTCGTAAGGGACAGTATCCTCACAGTCGGCGCCAGGTCAGGTTTGTGGTATTCACGGAACGGTGAATTATACGATACCATAATCGACGCCCCGAAAACTTTCCGCAGGATGGACGGGATCAAGATGAGGAACTGCTGGATACCCGGTGGAAGCGAGACATTCTGGGACTGCTCGAACATCGATGTGAAAGACTGCGTGATCGAGAGGGCCGACTATGTTTTCATGCATTGTGAGAATATCGTACTTGAGAATGTAAAGCTCCAGGGAAACTACGGCTTCCAATACGCTAAGAATGTCGTAATCAAGAACAGCGTCCTCAACTCAAAAGACTCTTTCTGGGAGGCTGAGAATGTGGAAGTCTATGATTCTGTGATAAATGGGGAATATCTCGCATGGTATTCCAAGAACGTCAAGCTAGTACGCTGCCATATCACCGAGACCCAGCCACTTTGCTATTGCGACAACCTGGTCATGGAGGACTGCACTTTCGGGTCTGATTGCGATCTCGCATTCGAATATTCCAGCGTTGAGGCTACCGTAAAGGGACATGTCGTATCCATCAAGAATCCCCGGACCGGACACATCCATGTCGGCTCGGTCGGTGAGATAATCATTGATGAGAACATAAAGGGACCAGGCGACTGCGTTATCACGACTGACTAATTTAACTCACATAATATGAGACACTTCCCTTTAGGGGGGCTCCTGCTTTCCCTCGTTTTCGCATTGGCTTTCGACATATCATTGGGAGCCTGCACCAACTTGATAGTGACAAAAGGGGCCTCCGCTGACGGCTCGGTCATCTGCACCTACAACTGCGACACATTCGGTTATTCCGGATGGCTCACCCACTCCCCCGCCGGAAAGCATGAGAAAGGCGAGAAGATCGCCATCCGCTCTTTCTGGCACCCTGCAGAGATCAAAGGATATGTCGACCAAGTGGAGTATACCTACAACGTCATCGGCTACATCAACGAGAAGCAGTTGTGCATCGTAGAGACCACCTTCGGGGGGAGGCACGAGTTGGTCAACCCGGAAGGCATCCTTGGCTATGACAATGTCATTCAGCTGGCCCTCCAGCGTTGCTCCACCGCTAGGGAAGCCATCCGGGTGATGGGAGAGCTTATGGCAGAATACGGCTACAACGACGAGGGCGAGACCTTCACTGTCTGCGATAAGGAAGAGGCGTGGATCATGGAGATTGTCGGTAAAGGACCCGGCCGAAAGGGCTCTGTCTGGGTGGCTCTAAGGATCCCGGACGGAAGCATCAGCGCCCATGCCAACATAAGCAGGATCAGGCAGTTCCCTCAAGTTGCCAAGGCGAAGAAGAACAGCCTTTACCAAGAGATTGAGGGAGAGTGCGTATATTCAAGTGATGTGATTTCTTTCGCCAGAGAGATGGGATTCTTCTCCGGTGAGGACAAGGACTTCAGCTTCAGGGACGCATATTGCCCGATCTCTTTCATCAAAGTCCGCCAATGCGACGCCAGGGTCTGGAGTTTCTTCCGCCACCATACCGATCCTTCCGAGATGGACAAATACATGCCTTATCTCGATGGAAAGTACGATGTCTGCGACCATCTTCCCCTGTGGATCACCCCTGACTCAAAACTGTCAGTAAGAGACATCATGGCAGACATGAGGGACCATTATGAGGGTACTCCTCTGGACATGACTCGCGATATCGACGCAGGGCCTTGGGGCATGCCGATACGCCCAAGGGCGAAAACTTTCGAGTCAAATGGTCAGGAGTATTTCCGGGAAAGGCCGATTGCCTCCCCCCAGGCTGGTTTCACAATGGTCTCACAATTAAGGAGTTGGCTACCAGATGAAGTCGGCGGATTGATGTGGTTCAACTGCGACGACGCGGACATGATAGCCTACGTCCCGGTCTATTGCTGCGAGAGCGAGATTCCGGTTCCGTTCAGGGAGGAGAACAACCTCAACGGAGTATTCAACGAGAAGGGGGCCTATTGGTTCTGCAATATGGTTTCCAACTTTATTTACCCCAGGTACAGCGCCATGATCGGAGATCTACGTTCCGCCCAAAAGGAACTTGAGGACTTCTATGCCGGTGAACAGCCGGCGGTCGAGAAGGCCGCGTCCGAGATGACTCCATCCGGCAGGGTAACCTTCCTTACGTCAAAGACTGTGGGATATGCCGAAAGGATGATGGATCGCTGGAACAATCTATGGAAAGAGCTGGTAGTCAAATACAACGACCAGCCTGGAGGATATGACCAGCGATTCTACGACGCTGTCGCCCGTGACACAGGCGACCGGTACAAGATGCCCAAATAATCAATCTCAAGCCTGGTGCGCCGGACGCAGCAGGTCGAGGACAACTTTGACAGGATTGAAAGTCTCAAGCGGCACCTCAACGAACATGGTGTTCCAGTCGCTCATGGCCCCGTTCCAAAGACCCGGAAGCTCCAGGGCCTTCAGTTCCCTGCCCTGATAGCTCTTCGAACTGATGAAACCGGCGTCCTGATCCACGTGGGAAAGAAGATCGAACTTATTTCCCCTACAGTCCCGAAGCAAGCACACCAGGTCGACAGGATTGAAATGGGTGGCCCCGGCCATGGCCTCGACGGCATGGGGATCATCTTTATTGATCTGAACGCTTTCCAGAATCTGGAGGGAGGTGCAACCGTCCTTTCCCTCAACGATATACGGGCCTCCACCTGGCTCCCCTTCGTTGCGAACCATCCCGCAGACACGGATCGGACGGTTCAGCTTTGAACGCAGCAAATCCGCCTTAGCTTTCAGGTCACTGACCTTAGGAATCTTGACACAAAGGACGTTGTCGAGGAATTCCTCGATCTCCGAGCAATTCTCTTCTGAAGGATCAGCGTTCAGCCGCCTGATATAAAGGATTATCCAGTCCCGCAAACGAAGCGCCTCACCCATCAGGACCTGCTTGTAGAAGGAGGTGGTCCCTAACAGTTTCTCATGGGCGACATTGTCGATGTTCTTGATCGAGACAAGCTCGGCGTCAACCTTTTCCAGGTTGTGGATCAATGCGCCATGTCCAGCCGGGCGGAACAAAAGCTTTCCGTCTTCTGTCCGGAAAGGCTCGTTATCCATGTCTACAGCGATTGTGTCTGTCGCCTTGTCCTGATAGGTAAAGGTAATGTCGTAATGGACTCCGTAGCGTTTCTCATATTCCGGAACTACCTCAGCGACAGCCTTTTCAAACAGGTCTTTATGCTCTGGAGAGATCGTGATGACAAGATTGCAGGTATCCTCTTCAGTGAACGGATCTGTATCACGCATGTATTCCTGGGCCTCGACCAGATGCTCGGCAAGCGCCGTCCTGACCTCGGAGGGATAACTGTGGAACTTCAAGACGCCCTTGGGCTTGGAGCCGTAAGCGAGACCTTCCTCACCCAAAAGCATTGACAAGGCTTTTTTCCTGTACTCACGGCTATCTTCCGGCTCACCGAACAACTTTTCGTCGTAGAAGGCGAAATCCTTGATCCTCGCGGCAAGCTTAGCGCCAGGCGCTTCCGCGGGGAGGTCTTCGCCAGCCTCAAGTTTGGCAAGTCCTGAGAACATGTCCTTGAACATCCTGGACGCCGCTCCGGAGGCCGGGACGAATTTGCATTTGCCCTCGACTGACGCTCTGCAGTAATAATCTACCGACTCCTTCGCATCTTCAGCTGAGAGAACCTTGATTCCTCTCCCGGGAGTCGCCGGAGCCACTATTTTCATCCAGGGGAAACCCTTCTTGAAACGCTCCACCTGAGCCTCGACCTGACAGAGGTCAACGCCACGCCCTTTAATCTGGGCGACATCTTCTTTTGTGAACATGGTTATAGTGTTATGTGTTATTCGAAAGTGTTATCTGTTACTCGAAGCAGTAACCGAGTCCGCCCTTATTCGCGATATGGCTGGACAAGTCCCCAAGTTTGCCGCGGATATCACGGATGCTTGCGTCCACGACCTTGGCGCTGACAGAAGTATCCTTGGGCCATACGGATTCCATAAGTTCCTCACGGCTGAATACTCTGCCGGGATTGGAAACCAGGAGACTTAAAAGTTCAAATTCGGCCTTCGTCAAGTCAAGAGGCTCTCCATACAACTGAGCGGTCTTGCGCTGGTGGTCGATCACAAGGTCGTCAAGATTCAGTAAATCAGCGTCTTCCCTCTTACCCATCTTAGCCTCGACAGCATTGATCACATAGTCACCACACTTCTCGCACTCACGGACAATGTCAACGAATATGGTACCCAAAGCGAAGGAATACTTCCCGGCATCCACGTCCAAAGTATTCTGGGAGCGCAGTTTGTTACGTAAATCATCAATGTCATTCTCAAGAGCCCAAGACTCATCCGGATCTCCCTCACCCTCAAGCACTTTGATCATATTTACGAAAGCCTTGTCCAGAAGGTCGAACATAGAGGCGATCCCCTCTTCCTGGACCGGAAGGAACTGCTCTTTCTCCTTATGGCGACGCTCAATCATCCTGGAGAGGTTCAAGCAGCTGTCACCTATACTCTCAAGCTCACTCACGGCGCGCAGCATGGCGCGGATCTTACGCTTGGTCTCGTCACTAAGATGAGAGTTGGAGACTTGGGCCAGGTAGCTTCCGATCTCACTTTCGAGCCGGTCGGACATCTTCTCCATCTCCCGCACCCGCTCGATCTTTTTCTCAAATGCCGAATCATCAGTCTCATCGTACAACTCCCGGACAAGGCCGAACATCTGGCGCATCCTGTCAGCAAAGAGAGTGGTCTCCTTTTGTGCCTGAAGAACAGAGATTTCCGGGGTCTTCATGATACCGGACTGGATATACTGGAGGCGGAACTCCTCATCGGTGTTCTTCTGAGGAATAATGTAGGACACCACTTTCTCAAGCTGAGGGATAAACCAGATCAGGATAGCGGTGTTGGTCACATTGAACATTGTGTGGAAGGTCGCCAGCACAAATGAGAGCCTGGCGGGGCTTTGAGTGTCGGCATGGGGATCCACTCCCACGATTGAGCAAGCGGCGTTGACAAACGGGAAGAACAGGCAAAGCACCCATAAAACACCGAAAACATTGAACAGCAAATGCGCCAGAGCCGCGCGACGGGCCTGCGTGTTAGCTGACAAAGCAGCGACGTTCGCGGTCACTGTTGTTCCGATATTCTCACCCATGACAAGAGCGATACCCTGATATATGGTAAGGACTCCGCTGGTGCAGAGAACCATGGTGATAGCCATGAGAGCGGCTGATGACTGAGCTATGACAGTCAGGATTCCACCTACCAAAAGGAAGAGCAGGATTGTAAGGTAGCTTCCGGAATCAAATGAGGAGAAGAAGTTGATAACTCCTTCATTGTGTGCGAGATCCATCTCACGGCCCGTCATATTCAAGGTGCCGAGGGCAAAGAACATAAAGGAAAGACCGAAAAGGAAATCTCCGAGGTAACGATGCTTCCTGGTCTGGATGAGGACGACGGCCACAAGAAAAACGGGCCAGACTAGATTCGCTATGTTAAAAGAGAATCCGGCCGACATGATCCACGCCGAGAGGGTGGTACCGATGTTCGCTCCCATTATCACCGAGATCGCCTGGGCGAGCGTAAGGAGCGCCGCGTTGACGAAGGAGACCGTCATCACCGTCGTGGCGGCTGAAGACTGGACAGCCACGCAGACGAGCATTCCGGTAAGCACTCCGGTGAAACGATTGGTAGTCATTGCCCCGAGGATGTGCCGCAGGCCGGGGCCGGCCATCTTCTGCAGGGCCTCGCTCATCACCTTCATTCCGTACATGAGGAGGGCGATCGAGCCGAGCAACTTGAAAATAGTGAGAATCATATCGCGAATTTAATCGGTTTTCCCTGTATGGGAAAGCCATTTGCGATTTATTTATCAACATTTTTTCCGTGAATATTCTCTAACGCAAATATCCGAAACGGACCAGATCATCACGGCTGTGTACCGGAGCGGTATAACCGTCGGAAATGACAAAAAGGTTGTCGGCGACGCTGGATATGGCGTCATAATTGTGGTCGGTCACTATGATGCCATGATCCTGGCAACGTTCCCGTATAAGCCGCCTCACAGCCTCAATATTCACTGGATCAATCTGCGAAAACGGCTCGTCAAGAATGTAGAATGGCGCTTCACTCAGCAGGACCAGACATAATTCAGCCAATCGCGCCTCACCGCCAGAGAGTTCCCAGATTGCTGAGTCATGGAATCTTGAATACTTGGGGAACCGGTTGACAAAACTCCAATAGTTAACTCCGAATAACTCAAATGCCTTGTGAAGTTTGATGTTCTCAGGAAGCATCCTTCCCTGGGGAAGGTATTTGATATATTGGCCGATAATCTGCCTGTCAATAGGAACACCATCGATACTCACCATGACATTCTCGACTTTAAGTCCTCCCATAAGCGCCCGGAACATGCAGGATTTACCGGCACCGTTGCGCCCCAGAAGCCCTGTCACCATTCCGGTTTCAGAGGTGATATAACCGCCGCTCAAGACCGTCTTGTCGCCAAATCGGACCACCACGCTGTCCACTATGAGTTTGTGCTTATCCATGTTTCAGCATGACAGTGGTTAACAGGATGGCAAGAAACAGGAAATCAACCAGAAGCACGCTCAATTGCAGTTTCCTGCGGGAGAGGCCGAGATTGATAAAGAAAAAGATGGCGTCACGGCCTCGGAACTGCCTGACCAAATAGTACGTGATGGCGTAGACGACTGCCTTCAGGATGAACGCGTCAATGTAGAAGGAATAAGAAAAACCTCTCGTAAGTAACTGAGCACAAACGATATTGTACAAGGCACCTACAAGAAACTGGATCTTTCCGTAACTCCATGTAAGATAGATTCTGTCCCGCAAAGTCATGGTTCCCTACAGGCCTCAATTATTATGCCCTTTTGTTTTCCTGAACTTTGTCTCTTTTTAAAATATTTAAATCAATATTTATATATTTGCTTATAATAGTTTGAATTACTGTAAGAAGGAGCAATCATGGATACAAAAAAACAAGTTATTTACGAGGCCCCCTCGGCACAAGTGTTCGAGGTGGCGCGGGAAGGCGCTATCTGCCAGAGCACCGATGGAATATATGCCGACCGAAGTGGCTATGGTACAGCGACTGAGGACGAATGGTAATTGAAAGGAGGACAAAGGCATGAAAAGTTTGATGACTTCAATTCAGGCATTGGTCTCACTGCTGCTTGCGGCAGCAGCCATGACAGCTTGTTCGAACGACGATATGATCGCCGACGAACCCACCCCGGTCACGACGGAAACGCCGAGGGCATACACCATCACCGTAAATGCGACTAAGGGCGAAGCGACACGAGCGCTCACCCTCGACGGAAATACTCTCAACGCCACATGGAAGGCTGGCGAAGAGGTAAAGGTCTATAGCGTGACAGGAGAAGGCTCTACAGAAATGGAATCCATAACCCCTATCGGAACGCTCACCGCACAGAGTAACGGGACGGCGGCCACGCTCAAAGGGGAATTCGATTCCATCTACACTCCCACAAAGGGAGCGAAACTCAGACTCAGATTCCTTTCAGACAAATATACGGGGCAGAAAGGAACACTTGAATACATCGCTTCCAACTGCGACTTTGCGACAGCCGACGTGACTATCACAGGCGTGACCGACGGCAACGTCACCACAACCGCCGCCTCGTTTGAGAACCAGCAAGCGATTGTGAAGTTCTCCTTAAATAAGCAAGACGGCACCTCCCCTGTCGTCGCCACAAGTCTCACAGTGAAGGTTGGCGGCAATAGCTATGACATTAGTCCCGATACCCCGACAAGCGAGATCTTCGTCGCCATGCCAGCGGCATCAAACAGAGACGTGACGCTCACCGCCACCAGTTCCGATGGATACTTCAGTTGCGAAAAGACGGGCATCACCTTCGAAAAAGGCAAGTACTACACCATTGGCGTGAAAATGACAAGGATTCCGACGCTAGGCGACATCTACTATAGCGACGGGACTTTCAGTACCACACTCGAAGATGGCAAGACTCCTATCGGCATAATAGCTTACGTCGGCACCGATGCGTTCACCGAGAACGGCGTCACCCTCCGCGATGGAACGACCACGCTTCAAAGCCACGGTTTGGTGCTATGTTTGAAAAACGCCGCTGGTGGTGTGGTCTGGAGACGAGATGGAATGCTCGATATTACGGACATGACTTCAGAACCCTTCGTCGACGATACCGGAGATCTGAAGCGCACAAGCAATGTCAGCGGTTATGCCAATACGAAATTCCTGGCGGAGAAGACAGATGCGGCAGCGGACTATCCCGCAGCCTATCTGGCATGGAACTACTCATTGCTGCCTGCTCCATCGTCCACCACGGGTTGGTTCTTGCCTAGTATTCAGCAGTGGGTGAAAATATTCACCGGACTTGGAGGTCTTAACGATAGCGATGTCGTGTGGCAGGTATGGATTGACAGAAATAGGTCATCAATTCAAAACCTTGTAGTCGCACTAACAAAGGCAGGAACATACGACGGTTTTCCGACTTGGAGTTATGGCCTTTGGTCAAGTTCTGAGGCAACAGCCGGCGGGGCTAATGTTGTAATGGTAAATACCAGTGGAAGTGATATAGGTGTTCAATTCGGTTATACGAATAAGGTATCTAATGAAATCGTCCGCCCCGTGTTAGCGTTTTGATAATAAACAACAAAACAAAACACCAGCGTGTTGATCCTCAACACGCTGGCGTTTCTGTAAGGTGGTGCTGGGAAGAATCGAACTGCCGACACATGGATTTTCAGTCCATTGCTCTACCATCTGAGCTACAGCACCGTTTTGTTTTGGGATTGCAAAGATAGATAAAAATCATTTCTATACAAATTTTTTTTGGTAAATTCGCCTTGATGCGCGAATCGCGATACATACAGGTGCTTCTTCCGCTCCGCTTAAAGTGGGAGCCTTTCTATTCTTATTCCGAGGAACAACTTCCTGGCTCACTAGCCGTTGGCGACAGGGTCAGGGTCGAGTTCGGCGGAAAGGAATATGTGGCTGTGGTCACGGTCGTGGACGTCGAGGAAGAGGCCGGCACGGTGGGATATGACAGGATCAAACCTATAATCGGACTGGCTGAGGGGCTTGACGCGATATCCAAGGAAGAGATCAATTTGTGGAGGATGGTTGCGGAATACTACTTATGTACACCTGGAGAAGTCTACAAGGCGGCATATCCGGCAGGCAAGGTTGAGGAGGAAGAAGTAAAGGCTCGAATAAATGACAGGCTCCAAGAAAGGATAGCCAAACTGGACGAGAAGATAGCCAAAGCCAGAAGGGAGGACACAAGGGCCAGGTACTTAGCTCTTCGAGATGAATTATTGCGGCAGGGCCACTGTCCTGGGGCCGTACTCAGCCGCAGCGAAGCGAGGATGGACGCGGCCACGGACAGGTGGCCTGCCGCAATAGAACTATCTGATTCTCAATCGGAGGCATATTCCAAGATCAAGGAGGTCTTCCACGATCGTAAGCCGGCTCTCCTCCGCGGAGTGACCGGCTCGGGGAAGACTGAGATTTACCTTAAACTGGCTGCCGAGACACTCGAAAGCGGGAAAAACGTTCTTTTCATGGTCCCAGAAATCGCCCTGAGCAGGCAGCTTGAGGACAGAATCAGGAGCCACTTCCCCGATGAATTGGTTGTTTTCCACTCCGGAGAGACCTTGTCGAAGAGGGCGGAGGCCGCCTCCTTCATAAAAACCAAACCTTATCTGGTTCTCGGCACCAGAAGCTCCATTTTCCTGCCTCACAAAGAGCTGGGACTGGTCATAGTTGACGAGGAGAACGACCCTTCGTATAAGCAAGACAATCCGGCTCCCAGGTATAATGGAAGAGAAGCGGCTATCATGCTCGCCGGACTTAACGGTGCTTTCACAATCTTAGGATCGGCCACACCCTCTCTCGAATCACTGTATAATTGCTCTGTTGGAAGGTTCGGGCTTATTGAGCTCAATACCAGATATTTCCAAGCGGAAGACTCGGACGTTGAGATAATCGACACTATAGCCGAAAGAAAGAAAAACGGCATGGTCGGAAGCTTCTCCCGAAAGCTGATCGACAAGATCAAAAACTGCCTTGACAAAGGCGGACAGGTCGCGCTTTTGAGGGAGCGTAGATCTTACTCCCCTATCCTACAATGTGAGGAATGCGGGACCATCCCGAAATGCGACCGCTGCGACGCCGCTTTGAGTCTGCATATTAAGGAAAACGGAGAATCGAAGCTTGTCTGCCATTATTGCGGCAGGGTAAAGAGATACCTCGGAACCTGCCCTAAGTGCGGTGGTTCACTCAAGCCTCTCGGCGCCGGCACTCAGAAGATTGAGGAGGAAGCGGCGGAGCTATTCCCCGACGCCAGGATCGCCCGTCTCGACAGCGACAGTGCCAGAAGCAGGAAACATGAATCGGAAATCATAAGGGAATTCTCCGCCGGCGACATCGACATCCTGGTAGGAACTAGGATGGTGGCTAAAGGCTTTGATTTCAGCGGCTTATCCCTAGTGGCGGTAATACAGTCCGACTCACTGCTCGGGCAACAGGACTACAGGGCGGATGAGCGGGCGCTGTCCCTCTTGGAGCAATTCAGGGGACGCTGCGGACGAAGGGCGGAAAGAGGCATGTTCGTGATCCAGACCTCCCAGCCGGACCATCCTGTCTACCAGACCATTTCCGGCAATCTCAACGATTCCGAATCCATGACCAAGTTACTGTCCGAAAGGAAGTTATTCGGGTATCCGCCATATTCAAGGGTCATTAATGCCGTCATTAGGGACCGCAACGCCTCGAGGGTGGAACTGATGAGCCGCTCACTTGCGGAAACCCTTTCAAGGAGCCTTGGGAATAACCTTAAAGTAATCGGTCCATACTCTCCAGCTGTCGACAAAGTGGGAGGCGAGAATATCCGGATCATCCGGCTTCTTCTTCCGAAAAACAAACTGCTTAAATCCAACAAAGCCACGCTCGAGGAAGAGATCAGCGTGTTCGAAAGCGGCAGAAAATATTCCGGTCATATAGCCCTGGACGTTGATCCTGTTTGATAAGCGATTTATTTTTACTACATTTGTAGTTTGAATAAATGTCCAGTCATGGGAAAAGTCATAGCTATAGCCAACCAGAAAGGTGGCGTGGGAAAGACCACGACCGCCATCAACTTGGCGGCATCACTCGCCGTACTTGAGAAGAAGGTGCTGATTATCGACGCCGATCCGCAGGCCAACACGACCTCCGGGCTCAACTTCTCTCCGGACAATGACCAGAAGAGAACCATTTACGAGGTCCTGATCGGGGAAATCGGGATCCGGGATGCCCTTGTGCAGACAGAAATCCCTGACCTTCAAATGATTCCGTCCCACATCAACCTCGTGGGTGCCGAGATCGAGATGATCGATGAGGAGAACCGCGAGTCCTTCCTCAAGGAGAGGCTGGCCCCGATCCGGGATGACTATGACTACATCATTATTGACTGCTCCCCTTCCCTTGGTCTGATCACCATCAACGCCCTCACGGCCGCCGACTCCGTGATGATTCCGGTCCAGCCCGAGTTTTTCGCCCTGGAGGGTCTCGGGAAACTGCTCCAGACCATCCGTCTGGTCCAGAGGGAGATAAATCCCGCGCTTACGATCGAGGGCTTTGTGGTCACCATGTTCGACGGAAGGACAAAGGTCCACGCCCAAGTGGTCGGGGAACTCAGGGAACACTTTAAGGAAATGGTGTTCAAGACGATAATCCAGAGGAGCATCCGGTTGAGTGAGGCGCCGTCCCATGGCAAGCCGATAATCCTCTACGATGTGGTCAGCAACGGCACATCAAACTATATGAACCTCGCCAAGGAAGTCTTGGAAAAGAACGAGCAGTAGAGCCATGAACAACAAGCAGGAAAGCAGGCTGGGCAAGGGTCTCAGCGCCCTTCTGGGGGATATATCCGTTAACGCTCCGGAGAGGAAGCCGGTTGGCTACATCAACAAAGAGATCGCCGGCGCGAAGCCCGTGCAGGACTATGGGGATGTGCTTCGTATTCCCGTAGGTCTTATCGACCCGAATCCATACCAGCCCAGGATGGCTTTCGACAACGACTCCCTCGAGGAACTCGCCGAGTCGATCCGCACCTTCGGTCTCATACAGCCGATCTCAGTCCGCAAGCAACCTGACGGACGCTACCAGATAATAAGTGGAGAGCGCCGCTTCAGGGCGTGCCGACTTGCCGGGATGGACGTCATTCCCGCATACATCCGGGCAACGGACAACCAGGGAATGCTTGAGATGGCGATAGTGGAGAACATCCAGCGCCAGGATCTTGACCCCATTGAAATAGCCATGAGCTACCAGAGGTTGATGGACGAGTGCGACCTTACCCAGGAGAAAATGGCCTCCAGGGTCGGTAAGAAACGCGCTTCCGTAGCCAATTACCTGAGGCTCCTCAAACTTCCCGCTAAAGTCCAGCACGACCTCAAGGCCGGACTGCTAAGCACCGGCCACGCCAAGGTGCTTTTGGGCGTTGACGACCCTCATATTCAGGAACTTCTTTGTGACCTCACGATCAAAGACGGTCTCTCAGTCCGCCAGCT
This sequence comes from uncultured Bacteroidia bacterium, assembly GCA_902785575.1. Taxonomy (GTDB): domain Bacteria; phylum Bacteroidota; class Bacteroidia; order Bacteroidales; family UBA932; genus Cryptobacteroides. The sequence goes on from CACZZF010000009.1 coordinate 70,376, forward strand.
GGAGGAAAGAGTCCGCAAGATCGGAAAAGAGAATATGGCCTCCCCCGCCCCCAGAACCCAGGATTTGCCCGACGACTATTACAGGGTGCTTGAGCATATCGGCAAGTTTTTTGATAACAGCATTAGCCTGAAACGCTCCCCGTCCGGGAAGGGAACCATGACGATCAGGTTCAACTCGGATGAGGAAGTGAGGAAGTTCCTCAAGGCTCTTGAGGACTCGAACATTTAGGCGCTGTAATGAAGGATCTGGGACTCAAGATATTATTCGTGTTGGTCTGCATGGCCGCTTTCTCTACTGGCTTGAAAGCCCAGTTCAGGGAAGAGGCTTTTAGTCAGAACTATGCGAGTCCCTCTGACACAACGGCTTCCAAAGACTCTATCGACCAGATGTGGTCTTTCAAGGAATTCTTCCACGGGGTCGCGAAGCATGACAGCACTCTCAGGATAGGTTCCTTGTTCGCCGGCTCCACTGTCTTTGTCGGTGCCGAGCAGTTCTACAATAAGCAATATTGGAAGATTCCCATAACCTACGCCGGACTCGGTACCACTATAGCCCTCGGAGTAAAATACCAGAAACAATACAAAGCTTCCAAGTCGGCTTATGAGCTGGCTTTCGAGGCTGACCCGGAGACTACCCTGACCGTCGATGAGGACGCCAAGAAGATGGCGACCTACATGTTCGCCGGCGCCGGACTCATCTACTGGGGAACCCTTATGGACGGTGTGGTCAATTACAAGCGGGACATAAAAGGACAAGCCGGCAAGGCGACCTTGTATTCAATATTGCTGCCAGGCCTAGGACAAGCGTATAACGGGGAATACTGGAAGATCCCCATCTACTGGGGAGCACTCGTGGGATCATACCATTATTGGGCCACGAACAACAAGAACTACAAGAGATATAAGAGGATACATAACGAGGCTACCGCCGAGGACAGCACTTATGAGGGCTTGATTCCCGCAGAGAGGGCCCTCTATTACAGGAATGTGTTCAGGCGTTTCAGGGATTATTCGGTCGTGGCGATAGTGGGCAGTTACCTGCTGCAGGTTATAGATGCCAACGTGTTCGCGTACATGCAGGATTTTGAGGTGAATGAAGATCTGACCATGAAAGTCAGCCCCGCGGTGATTCCACAATATAATGAGTTCGCCATCGCCCCAGTCAGGACTGGGGGCAGCTTTATGGGCAATAATGCCGTGGGCGTGAAGATCGGTCTGACTTTTTAATCTCTCAAGGCTCTATTGATGAAAAGGATAACCACCATATTTCTCACTTTCCTCATCGCGCTTGTGGCGGTAATGCCCGCCAACGCGCAGAACCAAGTGAGATTCAAGAGATTATTCGGCAACAGATACAAGCGTGAGAACGTCGAGCTGCGGCAGCAGATCGACTCTATGCGCAAGGCGATTGATGAGCTGCGTCAGGAGAACTTGTTGAAAGACAGCCTGGCGCAAGAGATGCTCCTCATGTACGAGGAGAACGAGGACAAGAGCGCCGCCGGGCTTAACCCGGAGGACTACAGCGCTGAGATCACCGACAGCCTCCTCAGCATCTGGTATCTCCACCGTCAGGTCATGGACGACAGGAACGGGGAAGACTACGACATGGATTCCGTGTATTTCACGTCAAACGTCTCGGATGCCGTGTTGAAAGACAGGCTTGAGAACCTCAACTCGTTCATCACCCTCCCCTACAATGAGACGGTCAGGAACTACATGGTCCTGTATTCGGAGAAAATGCCGACCAAGATGGGCAATATACTCGGCCTTTGCCAATACTACATGCCTATCTTCGAGGAGACTTTCAGCAAGTATGATCTCCCTGACGAGTTGAAATACGTCGCGATAATCGAGTCCGCCCTCAACCCCATCGCCGTCTCGAGGGCCGGAGCTAAAGGAATGTGGCAGTTCATGACCAAGACAGCCAAGAGTTATGGCCTGGAGATCAATTCCTATGTGGACGAGAGGTTGGACCCGTTCAAATCCTCCGACGCAGCCGCGAGATATCTTAAGGACTCGTACAAGCTCTTCGGCGACTGGAACCTCGCCATTTCCTCTTACAATTGCGGTCCCGGCAATGTCAACAAGGCCATCCGCAGAAGCGGATCGAGGGATTTCTGGGCAGTCTATGACTACCTCCCCAGAGAAACCAGGGGTTATGTGCCAGCTTTTGTCGGGGCGATGTATGCCCTAAAATACAACAAGGAATATGGCTTGACACCAAACAGCGTACCGATGCCTGTCCAGGTGGACACTTTCGAGATCCACAAGAACCTCCATTTCCAGCAAATCAGCGACCTGATCGGGATCACGGTTGAGGAACTTGAGAACCTCAATCCGCAGTATATCAAGGATGTGGTCCCAGGGAATAGCGGGACATACATTCTCCGTCTCCCATTCAATTACTCAAGTGCCTTCATAGCCAACGAGGATTCAATCTACAACCATAAATCCGCTGAGCTACTCAATCCCCAGACTTTGGTCAGCAACAAGCCGATAGCCAGTCCTAAGGCTATAACCGGAGACAAGGTGTCCTACAAGGTCAAGAGAGGGGACAACCTAGGCAAGATCGCCGCCAGATATCACGTCACAGTCAACCAGCTCAAGACTTGGAACCATTTGAAGAGCACTAATATACGGGTTGGCCAGACGCTCTATATCTATAACAGGGGAGGCGCCCCGGCCGCCTCTAAACAGACCAGTTCCCAGCAATCCTCAGCGAAACCGAAACAGAGTCCAGCGACACAGACGTCATCGGCTGACACTTCCACAGGTGTCCGGACATATAAAGTCCAGAAAGGCGACTCCCTTTATAAGATCGCTAACAAGTACGGCACAACCGTTGACAAACTGATGAAATACAACGGGATCGGAAGCAAGCTCCAAGTCGGGCAGACCATAAAGATCCCTCCCAAATAGTCATAAAGCGAGCATAGCCTGGAGTTTCGCTTCCCAGACTGATGGCTTCGGATCTTTCATGAGAGGATAAGCGACATCGGAGACCCTGAGATATACCCTCAGGGTTTTCTTTATCATAAACCTGAACTTGTATCCCCCGACGGCAGAAAAGGCGAATCCCCTTCCATAATAGGCTGGTACAGTGAAATTTCCGGGAGCATCCCTCTCATATGAATATATCCTGTCATCCCAATTGTCAACCAAAAACATCGTTCCTCGCAAGTATGCGTGCCATTTACTGGTTTTCCGTCCTAATTCATAATATGCCAGACCCGCCAATCCGCGGCATAGTGTGCCTTCCAGCCTGACCCTTGCTCTCCATGTGTCTCCATCTGATTCCCCATACCTAGCGGATATCCCGGCGGAAGACCAATCCAGGTCAACCCGGCCGCCTGTCTTATACTTCAGCGTCTCCTCATAAGGACGGTAGCGTTCCGTGAGCCTGACGGTCAGCACGGCATTCTGTGTGACCTGGGCCGGAACTTTCAGGAACATTTTAAGTTGCCTGCGTGACCTGTCGGAGTGTTTCCCGGCCAAATCAGCCGTCAACTGAGCTCCATAATGCTCAAGTCCAAGCGCCACTCCCCTCTCATCGGAGGTTTTAGTCCAGCTTCTGACACTTCCCGTGAACGATGAGTCAAAACTCCCGGGATATGACCTCGCTACTCCACTCAGTCTCCAACCTTCCCCTATCAGGATAGAAGTACCTGCTACGGCCGCGATCGTTTTCGAATGGACATCGTAAGAGGTCTCTCCGAACATATCCACCCCGAACAGATTGTATCTGAAATCACCGGAAATCTTGCCTGAGGTAGAGCCTTTCCATGCGGAAAACGACACTTGACCGTTCTTCCCAAGCCATCCCAAAACCACTCCCGGCATCAACGTGACTTCTTTTCTATTATCTCCTTCCATCCGGTTTCTAAGTCCAGGGAGAGACATGAAGGCGATCATGGAAACGCGGCCTTTCTGGAAATCAGCGGCTATACCTCTGTGACTTCCGATCCCAGACCAAGACCATGAGGGAGAAAGGCCGGTGGGTCGTCTGGAGAATGACGTAGATGACGAGAGACCGGAAAGCGACATACCGCTCCAGAGGGATAAGCCTTGGCCGACACGCAGGTTGTAATCCCCGATAACAGCCTTTCCAAGCAGTTTATTCCCGTAACAAGTGATATTAGCGGCCCAGGAAGAGGGAGGAAACTGGCTCTTGTCTTGGTAATAAGACCTGGCGGCGAGAGAGGCTTCCGCATACTCTCCCGCCGCGATCTTATATTTCGCCCCATAACTAAACGCATCTCCCTTGGCCGCCACCCTTGCTAAAGCGTCTTGACGAATCTCAAGACTGTCTGCCACCGCTCCTGGCAGCGAACGGCTCGCAAGTGACAGGAATGGCTTCAAAGCCGCGACATTTTCAGGTCCAAAGCCCTCGATAGCAGATAGTTCCGAAAAAGACAAGACATCTCCGAAACGGGAACGGTAGTCCAGCAGACTAGCCGCCTGGTATTGGCTCAGAAGCCCGCTTGACACCAGTCTTGACCGGCTGGCGAGATTGATTTCAAGAGGATGCGACAGATAGTGATTGAATCGCTCAACTTCCTGTTCATCAAGTTCTTCCTCACTTGAGGCTCCGGTGATCACAAGGATTCCCGCCATCGGATCCGCTCTTTGCGCGGGGACTGGGATGGGGACGCACATCATTAGGAAGGGGGCGAGCGGAATAAGCCGCGACAGTGATTTGAAGTTTTTCATATCGGATTGTTTCCGCTAATATAAGGAAGCTGGCGGATTTATTCCCGTGATGATAAAAAAGGTTCGTCGTTTATTTCTGTTTTTTATAAGGATTGGCTATTTTTGTGAATACCAAAAATAAATCTTATGAGTAATATCAGACTTCACGACAAATCTTTCCGCCCTTTCATCGATTATGACAAGATCGAGAGCGCCATCGACGAGGTGGCAGCCAAGATCACGGCTGATTACAAGGACAGCAAGGACGCTCCTGTCCTCCTTTGTGTGCTGAACGGATCGATCCTTTTCACCGCTGAGCTGATGAAGAGGTTGACTTTCAAGTGCGAGATAGTATGCGTGAAGTTGTCCTCCTATGTCGGGACAAAATCAACCGGCGAGGTCAGGGACATCATCGGAATGACTGGAGATGTCAAGGGCAAGCGGGTCATAATTGTCGAAGACATAGTTGACTCCGGCAGGACGATCGCCAATCTGGTCAATATGATGGAGGCTAACGGAGCCACTGAGACAAAGATATGCACGATGCTTCTAAAGCCAGGTTGCTACAAGTTGGACAAGAAGATCGATTATGTGGCGATGGAGATTCCCGATGATTTCATAGTCGGCTTCGGCCTTGATTATGATGGTCTCGGGAGGAATATCAAGGATATTTATGTTTTGGACGACAATATGAAATACTACATTCTTTTCGGCCCTCCGGGTGCGGGCAAAGGCACCCAGGCCGCCTCAATGGCGGAAAGGTTCAACCTCTGCCACATCTCGACAGGTGACCTCCTGAGGGGTGAGATGGCAAAAGGAACCGAACTCGGACTCAAGGCCAAGGCTCTTATCGAGGCTGGAGAGTTGGTCCCCGATGAGATTGTCGAGGGGATGATCGAGAACAAGTTTGACTCCGTAAAGGGATATTCAGGATTCCTTCTCGATGGTTTCCCCCGCACGACAGCCCAGGCCAAGGCTCTTGACGCGATGCTCGCGAAGAGGGACACCAAGGTCAGCGGTGTGGTCTCCCTGATGATTCCGGACGAGATGATCAAGGAGAGGATACGCCACCGCGCCGCTATTGAGGGTCGTGCCGACGACGCCTCTGACGAGACCATATCCAACAGGATCAAGACCTACCACGAGAAAACCGAGCCTCTTGTGGAGTATTACAAAGCCGCCGGCGCCTACAATGAGATTGACGGAACCGGCACGATCGAGGAGGTCCGCGATAGGATCAACTCATTGATGAATAGTATTTAACCTTTTAACACATATTTTTTATGGACAGACGCTTTTGGGCAGTTCTGCTGACCGTGATATTATCTTTAACGCCAGTGGCCGCCCAGGAGCCTCTGGATCAGATGATTAACCGAGGGCTTGAGCGTTCTTCCGCACAAGCTCTCATCCTAGCAAAAAAACTGAAGGACAAACCGGATGCCCTGCCTCGCACATGGGAAAACGGGGAACTTAAAACCACCGGTTACGGAGGATGGGTCTCGGGCTTCTTCCCCGGAGTTCTCTGGATGCTCTATGAGGAGACCGGAAAGCCTGAGTTTGAGGAATATGCGAGGATGTACACCAGCCGTGTAGAGCCTGCCAAGAAACTGACCAACACCCACGACCTCGGATTTATGCTGATGTCCAGCTTCGGCCAGGGCTACCGGCTAACCGGAGATCCTCATTATCTTGAGGTTATACATGAAGGGACGGACAGCCTGATGACCCGCTGGAATCCATTCCTGGGGGTGATGAAGTCATGGAATGAAAATGAAAAGTGGAAGTTCCCTGTCATCATCGACAACATGATGAACCTTGAGATGCTGTGCTTCTGCAGCAAGGTATTCGGGGACGGGCATTACGCGGAAGCCGCTGTGACTCATAGTAAAACCACGATCAAGAACCATTTCCGTAATGACGCCTCCACCTGGCACGTGGTCTCTTATGACCCTGTCGCCGGAGGAGTCCAAGTAAAGAATACCTCGCAAGGTTATTCAGACGACAGCGCATGGGCCAGAGGGCAGTCCTGGGGACTCTATGGTTACACAATGATGTACAGGGAAACACTTGATCCCGCATTCCTTGAGCAGGCCAGGAAGATAGCCCGTTTCCTATCGAATCATCCCAATCTTCCAAAGGATAAGATCCCCTGCTGGGATTACAACGCGCCGGGAGCCCCTGACACCCAAAAGGACGCTTCTTCTGGAGCCATCATGGCCTCGGCTCTCATCGAACTGAGCCAATTGGATCCTGGTCCCGAGTCGGCCGGATGGCTGGAACTCGCTATCCAGCAACTACGTACGTTAAGCTCACCTAAGTTCTTGGCCGAGCCCGGAGAACAGGGAGGATTCATTTTGAAGCACAGTGTCGGAAGTCTTCCCGGCAAGTCTGAGGTGGATGTCCCGCTGACATATGCCGACTATTACTACATCGAGGCTTTGCTGCGCTTGAAAAAGCTTCTGGGGCGCCCTGACGGGACCGCTGACAGGAAAGCCTGGGTTGACGCCTTGGTGAAAGTGGCTGATCCCATACTCACGAATCTGGCCGCTGGAACCCTTAAAAAGAATATGCCTTACGAGACCCGCAACCAAGACAAGAATCACCAGGTCGTGGCTTACCTTGAGGCTGTGGGGAGGACCATCTGCGGAATAGCTCCCTGGCTCGAGCTCGGGCCTGACAACACAGAGGAAGGTCGCCTTAGAGAAATGTATATTGACTTGACGGTCAAGGGTTTGAAAAACGCCGTAAATCCATCCTCCCCGGACTATCTGACTTTCGACGGCAAGTCCGGCGGGCAACCCCTTGTGGACGCCGCTTTCTTGGCTGAGGGAATATTGAGAGCTCCGACACAGATATGGGGAAGGCTCGACAAAAAGACTCAGCAACGTCTTGTGGCTGAATGGAAGCGGTCTAGGGAAATCACGCCCGGCGAGAACAATTGGCTTCTCTTCGCCTCAACTGTCGAAGCGGCTCTTCTGGAGTTTACCGGCGATTATGACAAGGACAGGCTCCTGTATGGTGTCAAGCGCTTCAGGGACGATTGGTACAAAGGTGACGGCTGGTATGGTGACGGAAAAGATCTGCATCTTGACTATTATAACAGTCTGGTCATACATCCCATGCTGACTGAGGTCCTTAGGGTGATGAAGAAGCACGGAATCGAGGGCTCTGATTTCCTGCCTGATCAGGAAAAACGGCTCGGCAGGTATGCGGCGGAACTGGAGAGGATGATCTCGCCTGAGGGAACATATCCGGTGATCGGACGATCGATAGCCTACCGTTTCGGCTCATTCCACGCCCTGGCGGATGCGGCGTTTCTCCATCTTCTTCCTGATAATCTGAGTCCTGCCCAAGTGAGATGCGGCCTCACATCAGTGATATCCCGCCAAATATCCGCCCCTGGTACATTCGATGGAAACGGCTGGTTAAGAATCGGTTACGCTGGATCCCAAATCCAAATGGGAGAAACTTACATCAATACAGGCAGCGTCTATCTCTGCACTGCCGCTTTCCTTCCGCTCGGTCTTCCCGCTGAAGATCCTTTCTGGAGTGCCCCAGCCCGTGACTGGACTTCCCGCAAAGCCTGGAACGGCATCGACGTCGGCCTCGACCATGCGATGTGATAGCCATTTGATTTATGCGAGAATCAAGTTATATCCCAGGATTTGACTGGGTCAGGATCATAGGGTCGATATTAGTAGCCGTGACACACTGTGGCGTGTTCATGTACTTCTATAATAACACCTCCCAGTTTTATCAACTGTTTTCATTACTGATACCTGTGTTTTTTATCATGTCCGGGTATCTTCGGGAACGATCCTTCTCACGGCAAGCGGTTTACAGTCAAGTCCTTAAATACGGTGCGATATACCTTGCGGTCAACTCTTTAGCAGTTATATATACCCACATCAACGCTTTAGCCCGTTTTGGTGAATTCAGTTGGACTGGCTTGATAGTCAACTTGTTTAAGGGTTTTGTCTGCCGCAGCGATGACGCATACCAACTGTGGTTCATCCCCGCCTTGCTGTACCCCATGCTCTTGAACGCTTTTCTGGACAAGAAAGGGAGAAGAATTGTCATCGTGATTTCCGCGACATTGATAATAGCGAGAGAAATAATTGGAAACGATGTGCTGGAAGAAGAAATAGGTAATGTTCTTTCATCCTTGCCGATCATCGGGAAAATCTTTTATGCTCAGGAGTTATCAAGGATGTGGCGACATCTGCTCGCCGGAACGCTGTACACCACTATAGGTTTCGAGATCGATTCCTGGAGGCTGAAACCACTAGCTCTGATACTATCCGCGATACCTGTAGCATTCCTTGAGTTCCACACAGGCCATATAGTCATCTCACCTTTCCTTTTGTCAATAGCCCTATTCTTGATTGTGAAGAAACTGCCCGGGCATTTTATGTATCCCTACCACGCCGCGATCTCGTTGTTTTCGGGGATGCTGTATTTCTTGCACAGATTCGAGTACATCTTCATCAGAGGGTTCATAACCGACTCTATTTCCCTGACGATTTTATTAATCATAGCATTTAATCTCGTGGTTACCATTGTGGTATTCCTTTTTATCAATAAAGGAAAGGAGCGAGGTAACACCGCCAAAGTATAGTGATATAATGAACATGGATTTCAATAAGACAATCGGTTCGATTCCAGATGGATTCGAAATGGTGTTGTTCCCGGAACAAGGCATTTCCATTACTGGAGCGTCTCTCCGCAAGTATAGCGGGATTTGCGCCGCATGGTTACAGGAGCAAGGTCACAAGACAATCGGAATCCACATAGCCAATTATCCTGAGTTCATTTACCTGATCGCCGGCGCTTTGCGCGCTGGAGTCAAGGTTGTGCTATTAAACGCGCTTAACGAAGTTGAGACTGACGTCCCTGTCCTTGGAAGGGAGAAGGTGGCGGAAATAATTGAAAACCAAGGGAGTTCCCCCGCGGAGTTCTCTCCATACGAGTGGGGAATAGATGAACCGGTCATTTCAATAATGACTTCCGGAACCAGTGGAGACAGAAAGCGAATCGATAAGAGTATCAAGAACTTCTTCGGAACTAAAGGAGTGCGCCCATGGTGGAAAACCTTGATCAAATTGTTCAGGATCAGAGTCTACAATTGCGCTCCATGGTATCATAACACAGGAATCTACTTACTGCTCCTCAATCTTAGCGGATGCCTGTTCACACAGATTACCACAGGCAAATTCAATCCTGATAAAATGCGGCAGAGCATCAATAGCACACAGCCCAACTGTATACTCACCACTCCTACTATGCTCTACCGCAGCGCCTGCTGTGGAAAAATCCGACTGCCGTCGTACATAATATGCACTGGAGAATATTTGTCAGACTCGACTATTGATCTGTTGGAAAGTAACGGCGGAGGTCATTTTTTATACAGCTCCTACGGGACAACCGAAGCGGGAGCGATATCTCGACTAACCTATGTTTTCGACTCAGTAAAAAACTCCGGTAAGATACTCACGTCATTTCTTCGACTCTCTGGACTTGGCGGCGTTATTTTCAAAAAAAAGACAAGAATTCCTTACTGCGCTGGAAGGATACACAAGAATGTGGATGTGAAGGTTACACAAGCCGGAGAGATTATGGTGAGATCAAAGGTGATGATTGGGGGCTCAGAGACCGGTCACTTTAAAACCGGAGATATAGGATATGTCGATAATGGCTTGCTATTCATCACTGGCAGAAGTGGTTATGTGATTAACCGCAGTGGAGAGAAAATCTCTCCCCTTGACATTGAGAAAGTGATTGCCAAGATGGAAGGGGTAAAATCCGTCCTTGTGTTCGGAATCCCTTCCACTACTCATGGCGAGGACATCTGCGCGGCTATCGAAAGCGTTGGCGGGTCAGAAGTGGTTAAAGCCTCGGATCTTGAAAACGCTCTTCCGAAATACATGATTCCCCAGCGCTACCTCTTCTTTGATCATTTCCCCTTGACCGAGTCGGGGAAAGTAAATTTAAAGAAATTACGTACCTTCGCGCTTAAATAATAGCGATTATGCCTGACTCGAACTTCATAGACTACGTCAAGATATTCTGCGCATCTGGACACGGCGGCGCTGGATCGATGCATCTTCACAGGGCCAAGTACGTGCCGAAGGGCGGGCCCGACGGAGGCGACGGTGGCCGTGGCGGCCACATCATCCTCAAGGCCAATCCCCAATTCTGGACTCTGATCCATCTCAAATACCGCAAGCATGTCAAAGCGGATAACGGCGGACATGGTGAAGGAGGACTCAGGACAGGCAAGAACGGGCAGGATATCGTTCTGGAAGTACCCATCGGGACAGTGGCGAAAGATGCTGAGACTGAAGAGGTTCTGTTTGAGATGATGGAGCCGGGCGAGGAGAGGATCCTCTGCAAGGGAGGCCGAGGAGGTCTTGGCAACAACAATTTCAAGTCAGCTACCAACCAAACTCCCAGATACGCCCAGCCAGGTGAGGAGGGAGAGGAAGGATGGTTTATTCTCGAGCTTAAACTCCTTGCCGACGTGGGCCTTGTGGGTTTCCCTAATGCCGGCAAGTCCACTCTGCTCGCCGCGATCACGGCAGCCAAACCCAAAATAGCCAACTATGCCTTCACGACCCTTGAGCCAAATCTCGGAATCGTGAAGTATTACGACGACCGCTCTTTCGTCATGGCCGATATTCCCGGAATCATCGAGGGCGCCCATGAGGGTAAAGGAATAGGAATCAGGTTCTTAAGGCATATTGAACGGAATTCCGTGCTGCTGTTCATGGTCTCGGCAGAGGAGGATGACATCGCCGCCGGCTACCAGACCCTCCTTAACGAGCTTAAGGAATACAACCCCGAACTACTTGATAAAGAGCGTGTTCTGGCAATCACTAAATGCGACCTGATCGACAAGAAGATAGAGTCCGAGATAGAGCCTACCCTTCCAAAGGGCATACCTCACATATTCATTTCATCTGTTTCCGGAGAAGGGCTTAAAGAGCTCAAGGACATGTTATGGTCTGCGCTTCAGTCATAGGAACCTTGCACCAGACCGACCAGGAACTGACTCTGGCCATCAACAGCTGGAGCGCCCCCTGGAGTGACATTTTCTGGACCACGATGTCGGACATCAAGTTCTGGATTCCAGCTTATATCCTCTGCGCGGTATTCTTGTTCAAGATGCTCGGCTGGAAGAAAGCCCTGTTTGTCCTCGCGTCCGCCGCCTTGGCTTTCGGCATGTGCGACCAAGTCTCCAATCTCGTGAAACATTCGGTCTCCAGACTGCGTCCATGCTATTCTTTCCCGATGCTCGACGGAGGACTTAACGTGCTTGAGAAGAGGGGCGGTTTCTTCGGATTCTTCTCTGCTCACGCCGCCAACGCATTCTCATTCGCCGTATGCATGATCCTAGGTTTCTCCAATGATAAGGCGCGATCTTACAAGGCCTTCCGCGCGGGAATACTATCTTGGGCCGCCATTGTCTCGATAAGCCGGATTTTTGTCGGGAAGCACTACCTGGGTGATGTCCTTGTGGGGGCGCTTATAGGAATAACGATAGGCTACCTTTTGGGCAGCCTATCAAACCTGTTGATCAGGAAGTACCTCGAAAGGATCCCCTCTCCTACAATTCAGGAAGGGTCTTCTCCATCTGAATCCCCCTCGATCCCTTCACAAGAATAGTCATTCCGCTGACAGGATTCTCTTTCAACCAAGCGGCAAGATCCTCGGAAGAGGCGAACCATTTCACCGCGGTGGAAGGACGGGCGGCAAGCGCTTTCTTGAACTCATCACCCACAAGGCAAACCAGATCAAGGCCCATCGAGAGAACCTGATTCAGGACCTTAAGATGTTCCGCCTCAGATTCTTCACCCAGCTCTCTCATATCCCCGAGCAAAGCTCCCTTACAGTCGGACTCGACAAGGATGAGATTATCCAAAGCGGCGGCCATGCTGCTTGGATTGGCATTGTAGGCGTCCTGAATCAGGATATTCCTTTCAGTCTTCTCCATCTGGGAGCGGTTATTCTTAGGAATATAGCTTGAGACGGCTTCAACGGCCTCCTCGACGCTGATTCCGAAACGGAGACCGACCGCTATGGCGGCGACGACATTAGTGGCATTGTAGGCGCCAGCGAGGTGGGTTTCAACCAATAGACCTTCGGGAAGCTTCATCCTCAGGAAGGGATGCTCCGCACTTGAACGAAGGATCTTGGCCTTCATCAAGGACAGGCCATACGGAATGACCGGCCCTTCGACTGGCTCAGGAACCGGCCAGCGTTCGGCGGCCATCGCGGACAGGTCGGGATCGTCAACGTTCACAAAAGCCTTCCCGCCATTGGCGGCGAGGTAGTCATATAGCTGGCCTTTAGCCTTTTTCACACCTTCAAAACTCCCGAAACCAAGCAGATGCGCCCTACCGACGTTGGTGATCAAACCATAATCAGGCTCGCTGACCTTCACGAGCTTGGCGATGTCGTCCGGATGGTTGGCACCCATTTCGATAACTGCCAGCTGTGTGTCCCCATCTATAGTTAGCAACGATAACGGCACACCAATGTCATTATTGAGGTTGCCTTTAGTGGCAGTCACATTGTATTTGACGGACAGAACCCTGGTTATCAGTTCCTTGGTCGTGGTCTTTCCATTTGTGCCGGTAAGTCCGATGACGGTCAGCCTGCGGCCGTCCACAAAGGTGTTCTCACGATGATGGCGGGCCAAGGCTTGAAGAGCCTCGAGTGTGTCAGGCACAGGAATAACTCGCTCGTCGCCAGATGAAGCGGCCGCGGAATCCGCATTCACGACAGCATACTTCGCACCCTGCCCAAGAGCTTTGAGAGCATATTCATTACCATCAAAATTCTCACCTTTGAGGCCAAAGAACATCTCGCCTCCCGCTATAGCCCTGCTATCGGTGGTGACTTTCGAGCACTCCTTGAAAAAGGAATAAAGTCTCTGAATATCAATCATTTCCAACTCACTCTACTTATTACCGGTGCTTCCCCAGCCACCGGCTCCCCTATCTGTCTCAGAGAGAACCTCAACATCCTCCCACTCAACCCTCTCATGCTTTGAGACAACCATCTGGGCTATTCTCTCCCCAGGGACCAGCTCGAAAGGCTCGTTTGAAAGGTTGACCAGAGAGGTGCGTAACTCACCGCGGAAATCGGCATCGACCGTCCCGGGAGAGTTAATCACTGTGATGCCTTTTTTCGTGGCCAGGCCGCTGCGAGGTCGGATCTGGGCCTCGTAGCCCACCGGCAACTCGATGAATATGCCGGTGGGAACGAGAACACGCTCAAGAGGCTTAATAATGATCGGCTCAGGAATATCTGCCCTCAGATCCATTCCGGCCGAGGCTTCGGTGGCGTAGAATGGATCAGGCCACTGGCTCTTGTTGACTATCTTAACTTTCAGCATTTTCCGAGACTTTCTCCTTGTCGGGAATTATGAGGTTGAGGATGACTCCGACGATGGAGGCGAGGCCGATTCCAGCGAGAGAGAACTTGCCGAAACTGAGGATCGCTCCACCGATTCCAGTCGTCAGGATGATGGAGGCGATGATGAGGTTACGGGTCTTGTTCATGTCGACCTTGGCCTTGATCAGGTTGTTGATACCGACAGCGGCGATGCTTCCGAAAAGAAGCAGCATGATGCCGCCCAGAACGGCCTGGGGAATAGTCTGGATCGCTGCTCCGACTTTTCCGATCAACGACACCACAATGGCGGAGATGGCAGCTATCCTCATGCAAGCGGGATCTGTCGCCTTGGTCAGGGAGACAGCTCCGGTGACTTCTGAATAAGTGGTGACAGGAGCTCCACCAAGGAACGCGGCGAGCATACAAGCCAATCCGTCACCCATCATAGTGCGATGCAGTCCGGGATCCTTGATGAAATCCTCACCAGCGATCTCGCTGATGGCGTAGATGTCACCGACATGCTCGATTATAGGCGCTATCGCGACAGGGGCCATGAATACGATCGCCTGCCATGAGAAACTCATTTTGGTGAGATGAGGCAGGGCGAACCATTTGGCATCGGCCAAAGGAGAGAAATCCATTCCGCTACGGAAGAATATCAACGCGGCGATATAGCCGGCAATAGCACCAAAGAATACAGGGATCAGCTTAATGAGTCCCTTGCCCCAGATCGAACAAGCGATCGCTACCAGTAAGGAGATGAGGGCGAGGGTCCAGTTCTGGCTGGCCATATTCACACCGGTTCCAGCCAGGGAAAGACCGATAAGCATAATGACCGGGCCGATCACGATCGGAGGGAATAGTTTCTTGATGAAACTGATTCCGAAGAACTTGACCAAAAGGCTCATCAATAGGTAGACTACACCAACGGCTACCAATCCGCAGAACATTCCGGGCATTCCATATAGCTCGGTCGCCTTGACGATGGGAGCAATAAAGGCGAAACTACTGCCCAAGTAGATCGGGACCTTGCCCTTGGTGACACCATGGAACAAAAGGGTTCCGAGACCAGCGGCCAGAAGAGCGATAGCCGGGTCGAATCCGACAAGGAGAGGTACAAGCACCGTGGAACCGAAGGCCACGAACATGAACTGAACGCCTACTATCGTACGCTTCAGTGGAGTTAAGGATTGGGTTGCCATATAATTATTATTTGGATGCTCTCGAATACAGGAACGCCGCGATTATCCCGAATATAAGGTTAGGGAGCCAGAGAGCCACAGCCGGGGCCATCGCCCCGGAATAGACAAACATCTGACTGAATCTCAGGAACAATATATACGTGAAGCTCAAGGCTATTCCTATTCCTATGTTGAGTCCAATACCACCCCTCCTCTTCCTGGAAGACAGGCTGACACCCATAATGGTGAGGATGAACGCTGAAAACGGCAGGGCATAGCGGGTGTGTTTCTCAATGAGAGCGTACATCACGTTGGAGTCGCCACGCAGTTTCTGCTGGGAGATAAGATTGTTTAGCTGTCCGATAGGAAGGGTCTCAACCGTATTCTTGTTGCGGTAGAAGTCAGTCACAGTCAAGTTGATCACAGTGTCGATGCGGGAGCCGGTCCTGACCCTATCCTCAAGGCCTTCGGTATATTCCCGTATAAAATACTTGTTGAGCTTCCAAGCGCCCTTCGTGCTGTCCCAAACAGCGGTCTCCGCCGAGAGTTTGCTGACCAGTTTGTTGTCCTTTATATCCTCCAAAGTGAAGCCGTAGGCAGTGTTGTTCCATGAACCGAAGGACTCCACATAGACGAACTTCCCGGTGTCTATCTGATAATGGACATTACTGGTACTGAACGGGTTACGATGCTTGACATAAGTAGACTCAAACTTAACCCTCGTCACATTCGCCCTGGGGATGATCCAAAGGCTCAACGAGAGGGACAAAAGAGCGATCAAGGCCGCGGAGATTATGTACGGTCGCATCATTCTCCGATAGCTCACACCGCAGGACAGGATCGCGATGATCTCGCTGTCAGCAGCCATCCTGGATGTGAAAAATATGACTGTGATGAACACGAACAGAGGGCTGAACATGTTCATGAAGTACGGCACCCAATTGACGTAGTAATCCAGAATGATCGCCTTCAAAGGAGCCTTGTTCTCAACGAAATGGTTGATCTTCTCGCTTATATCGAAGATGATGACAATGGCAATGATAAGCAATAAGGCGATAAAGAAGGTCAGGATGAACTTCTTTATGATGTACTTGTCTATTCTTTTCAGTACAGGTTCCATGTCCTATAGCCTCTCGCTTACTTTCTTGACCGCCGCCTCTTTCCACGAGGCGAAATCTCCCGCCTCTATATGGAGCCGGGCCTGTCTCACAAGATCCAGATAGAAGGCAAGGTTGTGCTCGCTCGCCACCATCGCGGCGAACATCTCCTTCGCCACGAAAAGGTGGTGGAGGTATGCCCTGGAGTATTGCTTGTCAACAAATGACGTACCATCGGGATCCAGCGGGGAGAAATCGTCAGCCCATTTGGCGTTGCGCATATTCATAATCCCGTTCCAGGTGAAAAGCATCCCGTTGCGCCCGTTGCGGGTAGGCATGACACAATCGAACATGTCCACTCCCCTGGCGATCCCCTCGAGGATATTGGCGGGAGTACCGACTCCCATCAAATACCTCGGCTTGTCCTGCGGAAGCAACGGGCAGACCAGCTCAAGCATCTCGTACATCTTCTCCGTGGGCTCACCGACAGCAAGTCCGCCGATAGCGAAGCCTCCCGCGGCAGGACTGTCTCCGACCAGAGACACGGCATGATCGACCGCCCTCTTCCTAAGCTCGGGATACACACAGCCCTGAATAATCGGGAACATCACCTGGTCGTAGCCGTAAAGCGGCTCAGTCTCCAAAAAACGCTTGAAATACCTCTCCAACCATCCCTGGGTCAATCGCAACGACTTCTCCGCGTACCTGAGGTCAGCGTCACCCGGGCAGCACTCGTCCAAGGCCATCATGATGTCAGAGCCTATGATACGCTGGGTGTCAACATTATTCTCCGGAGTGAAAGTGTGACGGGAACCATCTATGTGGGACTGGAAACGGCAGCCCTCCTCCGTGATCTTCCTGATTTGTGTAAGGGAGAAAACCTGGAATCCGCCACTGTCGGTCAGGATCGGTCTGTCCCACGACTCAAACTTGTGTAGTCCTCCAGCCGCTCGGAGCGTCTCCAGCCCGGGCCTGAGATAGAGATGGTAGGTATTGCCGAGGATGATTTCGGCCCCGATGTCACCAAGCAGATCCTTGTGATAGACCCCTTTGACGGAGCCGACAGTGCCCACAGGCATGAAAATCGGGGTCTTGACCTCACCGTGCCCGGTGGTGAAAACCCCTGTTCTTGCCCCACTTCCTGGATCTGCCGCTATTCTGGTGAACCTCATTCTTTGCGATTTGACTTTCAAATATAGTGTTTTTTATGCTAAAAACTCTTATTTTTGTTTGATTATAGACCCCAAGACAAACATTAAAACCAGATAAATCAATGAAGAACAACTCCATCACCATCAGGCTCATCCTGATGAATTTCCTAGAATTCGCCGTCTGGGGCGCTTACCTCACATCGCTAGGGCGCTATCTGGGCAACATAGGGCTGGGCAACCAGATCAAATGGTTCTTCGCGATGCAGGGCATCGTGTCGATATTCATGCCCACCCTTATGGGTATATTGGCAGACAGGAAGATCCAAGCCCAAAAGGTTCTATCCATGTGCCATTTGCTGGCCGGCCTGTTCATGATCGCCGCCGGACTCTATTGCCGTAACGCTGGTGACGCCGTGGCCTTCGGTCCACTGTTCACCCTCTATAGCGTCAGCGTGGCCTTCTTCATGCCCACAATCGCGCTGGTCAACTCAGTGGCCTACAACGCGCTCGAGTCAGTGGGCAAGGACCCGGTCAAGGACTTCCCTCCGATTCGTGTGTTCGGCACGGTGGGATTCATCATCAGCATGCTATGCTCCAACTGGGTGAAGATCGGTGGAGTCGCGATGCAGGACTCCTACACCCAGCTCGCCGCCTCCGGTATTCTTTCATTGGTTCTCTGCGGATATGCCCTGACCATGCCTCCTGTGCCTATCAAGCAGGGCGAGTCCGGCCAGTCGCTTACTGAAGCTCTCGGCCTTAAGGCTTTCACATTATTCAAGGACCGCCAGTTCGCCATATTCTTCATCTTCTCGATGCTTCTCGGCTCAGCGCTGCAGATCACTAACGGTTACGCCAACACTTTCCTTGGCTCTTTCGCCGCTGATCCAACCCTCGCCGACACCTTTGCCGTCAAGAACTCCAACGCCCTTCTGGCAATCTCCCAGCTGTCCGAGACCTTGTGTATCCTTCTTATTCCTTTCTTCATGAAGAAGTTCGGAATCAAGAATGTGATGTTGATAGCCATGTTCGCCTGGGTGTTCCGTTTCGGTTTCTTCGGAGCCGGATCCCCCGACATGCCCGGAGTCCTGCTCTTCGTGCTGTCTTGCATCGTCTACGGAGTCGCGTTCGATTTCTTCAACATCTCCGGTTCACTCTATGTCAATGAGAACACCGACACCGACATAAGGTCCAGCGCTCAAGGCCTGTTCATGCTGATGACCAACGGATTGGGTGCCTCCATCGGAACTCTCGCCGCCGGATGGGTGGTTGAGAAATGCGGATGTTTCATCAACCCCGCCGGCTGGTCAAAAGCCTGGTATATCTTCGCGGCTTACGCCCTTGTGGTCGGCATCTTGTTCATGATCCTGTTCAAGGATCCGAGGAAGTTGAAGGCGGCGGAGGGCAACGCTCAAGCTTAAAGACCCGGCTCGCTGACATACAGTACTTGATGTCGTAGCATCGGTACTCATCCCTGTTCCTGACCTTGTGGTAGGATGTGACGCAATCGAAATTGTAGCCCATCTGCGCAAGGTCAGGAATGTCTATTGAAGCCACTCCCGACTCCAACAAGGCCTCCAGGATCGAATAATTCTTGTCCAGGATACTCCTGGTCCTCAATTTCAGCGCGCCCACCCAGGAACGGCTCTGGTAGTGCCACTTGTTCTTGCAGGACGAAGAACAGAATTTCATGTCCTTACGCCCATAAGGAAGCACATCCCCACACTCAAGGCATCTCTTCCCTCCATTGTCTTCCTCATAACTCATGCGTCCAATATGGACAATAATCCTATGGGAAGCAAGGGTATGAAGGGGGTATGGGAGATTATTCCTCATACCCCATGAGAAGAATTATTTATGAAAGAATAATATTAATACGGGAACGAATCAATAAAAAGCGATTTCAGGGCCTGAGAGAAAAAAACATAAATAAAGTGGTATAGTGTCTTTCCATATGGCGGGAAAGCCCAGCAGAGCGCTTAATTTCGCGGTGTAAACCATCAAATGAACTGAATTATGGAACAACTGAACAAAATCGAAATCCGTGGGAATGTCGGTAACATCAACATTCTGAAGGTGGGGAGCACGCGCGTGGCGCACTTCTCCGTGGCTACCAATTTCGCTTACAAAGACAGGAACGGGGAACCGGTCATCGAGACCACCTGGCACTATGTGACAGCCTGGGAAGGCAACAAAGGGATCCCTCCTCTCGACGACATCGAAAAAGGATTTCCGGTCTATGTGTGCGGCAGGCTGAGAACACAGAAATACATAGCCGGGGATGGTTCTGAGAAGACCAGTTACGACATCATCGCTAACACGATGGAGATACTCGGCAGCAAGCAAGTATCGCCTCAAATGGGCTAAAATCGCATTATTTAATCTATTACTTTAAATAAATATTTTCGTATCTAATAAATTGAATATAAGCAATATAATACATATCAGATAAATTTTTCTTTCAATAAATTGCAAAAATAATTTGGAGATTAAAAATTAATATTTATCTTCGCGGTACATCCAACAAGCCAACTGGCAAAGGCTGGTGGACGCCGAAGCGGAATTCCTTGTGTCGATCAAGGCCGTCAGGCAGCAGAAATGCCGGATGAGTCCGCTCTCCACCACCAGAAATCCTTACCACAGGCACAAACGAATTCTTGCGAAAACCGCGGCCTTCTGGCCGCGGTCTTCCAATTTTATATGTCCCTGGAGAAATCTCCTATTTATACATCTGTTCGTAATACTTCATATAGTCACCAGACGTGACATTGTCGAGCCAATCCTGGTTCTCAAGATACCATTTGACGGTCTTTTCGATCCCTTCCTCAAACTGCAGGGACGGCTCCCAACCGAGCTCCTCCTTCAACTTCGTGGAATCAATCGCGTAGCGCATGTCATGGCCCTTCCGGTCGGTCACAAAAGTGATGAGATCGTCATCTGAGCCCTCTGGACGGCCCAAAAGCCGGTCTGTAGTCTTTATCAGGACCTTGATGAGGTCAATGTTCTTCCACTCGTTGAATCCACCGATATTATAGGTCTCCCCTATCTTACCTTCGTGGAAGATAAGATCAATCGCCCTGGCGTGATCCACGACATAGAGCCAGTCACGCACATTCTCGCCCTTTCCGTAGACCGGAAGCGGACGACGGTGGCGGATATTATTGATAAACAAAGGGATAAGCTTCTCGGGGAACTGGAACGGCCCGTAATTGTTGGAGCAATTCGTGACAAGGGTCGGCATCCCGTACGTGTCATGATAAGCCCTCACGAAGTGGTCACTAGACGCCTTCGCGGCGGAGTAAGGGCTATGCGGCTGATACTTGGTGCTCTCGGTAAAGAAATCGTCCCCGAAAGGTCCGCCCCCGCACTCCTTGGCGTCAGGGTCACCCTCCGGCTTTGTCAGCTCAAGGGCTCCGTAAACCTCATCGGTGGAGATGTGATAAAAACGGCAGCCGGCCCATCCCTTAGGCTCCCAGAACTCACGGGCGGCCTGGAGAAGAGACAGGGTCCCCATCACATTGGTACGGGCGAAAGTGAACGGATCCACGATCGACCTGTCCACATGACTTTCAGCCGCAAGGTGAATAATTCCAGTTACATTATTAGTTGAGATAATCTCTTTAATCGACTCATAATCACATATATCAGCCTTGACAAACTGATAATTAGGCTTATCTTCCACATCCTTGAGATTGGCAAGGTTGCCAGCATATGTAAGCTTGTCCAGATTGATTATCTTGTACTCCGGATATTTGTTCACGAAGAGCCTGACAACGTGGCTTCCGATAAATCCGGCACCACCTGTAATGATTATTGTCCTTTCGAATTCCATATTATTTCTATTTAACCATTTTTCCTTCCTGCACAGCATCGAACGCCACCCTGTTACGATATATGTCGATCGCGGCGTAAATTGACGACATCATCGAGTGAGGATCGGCCTCATCCCTTCCTGCCAGCTCGAAAGCCGTGCCGTGATCAGGGGATGTCCTGACAATAGGCAAGCCCGCGGTGAAGTTGACTCCATCCTCGAAAGCGAGAGCCTTGAATGGAGCCAGCCCTTGGTCATGGTACATGGCCAAAGTGGCGTCGAACTTCGCGTAATGACCGAGACCGAAATAACCGTCAGGAGAATATGGTCCGAAAGCCATAATACCCTCAGCGTTAGCGGCCTTGACCGCCGGAAGGATGATCCTTTCCTCCTCGTCCCCCAGAAGGCCTCCGTCACCGCAATGCGGGTTCAGGCCAAGCACGGCTATTTTAGGCTCCACCACACCGAAGTCCCGTCTCAATGAGGCGTACATAAGGCGCAACTTGCCGACAATCGACTCAACACTGATCGATGAAGGGACGTCTTTAAGCGGTATATGCCCGGTCACGACTCCGATCCTTAACTGATTGGAAATCATAAACATGGCCACGTCATTGACTCCGAACTCTTTCTGGAGGTACTCCGTGTGGCCTGTATTTCCGAATCCTTCCTTGACCATAGCCCGCTTGTTTATCGGAGCGGTGACAAGCACGTCGATATCTCCGTTCTTGATATCCCTTACCGCCCATTCCAAAGAGGTGATGGCCGCCTTGGCAGACTCTGGAGTGGATTGCCCCGGCTCGACATAGGTGTTGTCAGGCAGGCAATTAACTATGTTGATTTTTCTGGGCTTGGCATCCCTGGCGCTCTGGACCACATAGATGTCCATCTGCTGGTCAAGGTTGTGGATGCGCTTCCGATAAAAGCCGAATATCTTGGAAGACCCATAGATGACCGGGGTGAAAGACTCCATGATCCTCGCGTCCGCAAGGGACTTTATAATCACTTCATAGCCTATCCCATTGCCATCACCCTGGGTAATTCCAACCACCAGTTTCTTTTTTGAAATATCCGCCATTTTAATAATATAACGTACTTTATAACAATATGTTATCTTCTTCCACTTTAAGCTTTTCGTAACCCTCATCCAAAGGGAGTTGAACTCCAGCCGCGAAAGCTCCAGACCCGGCCGCGACAGCGAGTGCGTCGCATCGCTCATTCTCCGGATGGCCAGCATGTCCCTTCACCCAATTGAAGGTTACTTTATGACGCTTGTACACGGCCAGGAACCTCTGCCAAAGATCGACATTCTTCACTTTCTTCCAGCCTTTTCTCTCCCAGTTCTGAAGCCAGCCCTCATTGAGAGCTTTGACAACATAGGAGGAGTCGCTGTATACTTCAACTACCGCCTTCTCCCACTTGATCGCCTCAAGTCCCACAATCACGGCGAGAAGTTCCATCCTGTTATTTGTGGTGCGCGCGAAACCACCGCTCATCTCTTTTTCCAGGCTCCCGCAACGCAATATCACTCCATACCCGCCAGGGCCGGGATTGCCGCTCGAAGCTCCGTCTGTGAAGAGAAATATAGTAGGTCTCACAATGTCCATGAATACAAATATACGTTAAAATTTTTGCGTGACTTCAATTTTGTGACTATTTTTGGGAATATGAATATTCTTGTCACTGGAGCTAATGGCCAACTCGGAAGCGAGCTGCGCTTAGCCGCGGCGAAAGGCCGCGACAGATATGTCTTCACCGACGTCACTTCTGTTCCCGGCGTGGAGACTGTGTATCTCGACATAACCAACATCGACGCTGTCAGGATCATTTGCGACTCGGAAGACATCGATGTGATCGTCAACTGCGCCGCCTACACCAATGTCGACAAGGCGGAGGACGATTCGGCTACCGCCTTGCTTCTGAACAGCACCGCGGTCGGCACCCTGGCCACCGTGGCGGCCGAGAGAGACGCCGTCCTGATTCATATCTCAACGGATTATGTGTTCCATGGCGACAGGACCACGCCTTGCAAGGAAGACTGGCCGACTCACCCCCTAGGAGTCTACGGATCAACCAAACTGCTCGGTGAGAAGAAGATAGAAGACTCTGGATGCAAGAATATCATCATCCGCACCGCTTGGCTCTACTCCCCTTTCGGAAAGAATTTCGTCAAGACGATGCTCCAGCTTACCGCCGAGCGGGATTCCCTCAAAGTCGTATTCGACCAAGTCGGCACTCCGACTTACGCCAGCGACCTTGCCGGTCTGATATTCAAAGTGATTGATGAGAACATGCTTGACCGGCAGGGAATATATCATTTCAGTAATGAGGGAGCCATCTCTTGGTACGATTTCGCCAAAGCTATATGCGAGATCGGAGGAAATACCTGTGACATAAAGCCATGCCACACCGAGGACTATCCCTCGAAGGCCGAGAGGCCACGGTTCTCTGTGCTTGACAAAACGAAGGTTAAAGAGACATTCGGCATAACGATCCCTTATTGGAGGGATTCTCTTGTGGAATGCGTCAAAAGGATAAAAGGATAATGAAAGGAATTGTACTTGCTGGTGGAAGCGGCACAAGACTCTACCCTATAACGAAGGGCGTAAGCAAGCAAATGCTTCCGATTTATGACAAGCCGATGGTTTACTACCCCATCTCGGTGCTTATGAATGCCGGGATCAGGGATATTCTGATAATCTCAACCCCGACTGATTTGCCCGCGTTCAGGAGGCTTCTCGGGGACGGGAGCGACTTCGGAGTCAATTTCTCATATGCGGAACAGCCATCTCCGGACGGCCTTGCCCAGGCTTTCATAATTGGAGAGGACTTCATCGGGGATGACTGCGCATGTCTGGTTCTCGGGGATAACATATTCCACGGGGCCGGTTTCGAGGATCAATTGAAGTCCGCGGTAACCACAGCTGAGGATGAGGGCAAGGCGACAGTATTCGGTTACTGGGTAAGTGATCCTCAGAGGTATGGAGTCGCTGAGTTCGACACTGAGGGCAACTGCCTCAGTATCGAGGAGAAACCCTCCGCTCCGAAGAGCAACTACGCGGTGACAGGCTTGTATTTCTATCCTAATGATGTCGTGGAGGTGGCGAAAACTATCAAGCCCTCCGCTCGTGGCGAGTTGGAGATCACTACAGTCAACCAGGTTTTCCTTTCCAGAGGAATCCTTAAGGTCCAGAAACTCGGCCAGGGCTTCGCCTGGCTGGACACCGGCACCCATGAGTCCCTTACTGAAGCCTCCAACTATATCGAGGTCATTGAGAAGAGGCAGGGACTCAAGGTAGCCTGCCTTGAGGAAATAGCGTTCAGGAACGGTTGGATCGACGCGGCTAAGTTGGCCGCGGTAGCGGCTCCTATGGCCAAAAACCAATATGGACAATACCTTTTGAGACTCGCTGGAGCATGAATGTCATAAAAACAGAGATAGAAGGGGTTCTTATACTCGAGCCTAGGATCTTCGAGGATCCAAGAGGTTATTTCTTCGAGTCGTTCAATCTCAGGGATTTCGAGGGACAGGTCGGACATGTGGATTTCGTTCAGGACAACGAGAGCAAATCGAGCTACGGTGTAGTGCGGGGACTCCACTTCCAGAAAGGTGAGCACTGTCAGGCGAAACTTGTTAGAGTCGTCAGAGGCTCGGTACTTGATGTCGCGGTCGACATCAGACCCGGTTCACCCACTTTCGGCAAACATGTGGCCGTGGAACTGACTGGAGAGAACCATAGGCAGCTTTTCCTGCCCCGGGGAATGGCCCATGGTTTCAGCGTGCTTTCAGAAGAAGCGGTTTTCCAGTATAAATGCGACAACTTCTATTGCAAGGAATCAGAAGGCGCCATTGCCTGGGACGACCCGGACCTGGGGATTGACTGGAGGGTTCCTGCCGAGGATGTGATTCTTTCGGAGAAAGATCGCCACCATCCGAGGCTATCGGAGGCAGGTCAGGATATTTTGCTGTAATCCTTTATTGAATATTTATCCTTACGGAGCTCTGCCGCCAATGAGGCGTTGACGGGGTCCGTGAGAGTGGGGTCGCCGGCGAGGACATGCTCGGAATAACTCCTGGCGTCCGACAGAATCTGCCCGTCATGGGCCAGGGAAGCTATATTCAGCGAAATTGGAAGACCGCTCTGCTGGGTTCCTTCGAGATCACCGGGGCCTCTCATCTTCATATCTTCCTCGGCCAAGTCAAAGCCATTCTCTGTGGCGCACATCAGCTCCAGCCGCTTTCTGGACTCCTTACTGACCTTGTTGCCATGCATCAGCACGCAATAGGACTTTTCTGAGCCCCGGCCGACCCGGCCGCGAAGCTGATGGAGCTGCGCCAGACCGAATCTCTCGGCATTCTCAATCACCATTATCGAGGCATTCGGCACATCGACTCCGACCTCGATGACCGTTGTGGAGACAAGGATATTTGCCCTTCCTGCGGCAAAGGCGTCCATATTGAACTTCTTGACCTCGCTGGTCTGTTGTCCATGAACAATGGCGACTTTATAATCCGGCATCGGGAAACGCCTGACAATCTCCTCGTAACCAGCCTCAAGGTTCTGATAATCAAGTTTCTCGCTCTCAAATATGAGAGGATAGACTATAAACACCTGGCGGCCTGCGGAAATCTCTTTGCGGATGAAATTGTACATCTGCGGGCGCTTTCCCTCCCCTATCAGCATAGTCTGGATCGGCTTGCGGCCTGGAGGCATCTCATCTATAACGGACACGTCCAAGTCGCCGTAGAAGGTCATGGCCAAGGTTCTCGGAATTGGGGTCGCTGTCATAACAAGGACATGCGGAGGCGCGTCAGTAGCGCCTTTTGACCAGAGTTTCGAACGTTGCTCGACACCGAACCGGTGCTGCTCATCAATGATGGCCAGGCCGAGATTATGGAAGATCACATCGTCCTCGATGAGGGCGTGAGTACCGATTATGATCCCGACAGAGCCGTCCCGGAGGCCTTCATGGATCGGTCGTCGTTCCGACTTGGTGGTAGAGCCTATAAGCAGCTCGCAACGCACCCCGGTGGGCTCCAGGTATTTCTTTATATTCGCGTAATGCTGCTGGGCAAGCACCTCAGTGGGAGCCATGATGCATGCCTGGTAGCCGTTTCCGACAGCTATCAAAGCCGACAAGACAGCCACCATTGTCTTCCCGGAACCGACATCGCCCTGAAGCAGGCGGTTCATCTGATGGCCGCTCATTAGATCCGCATGGATCTCTTTTATCACTCTCTTCTGGGCACCTGTCAGCTCGTAAGGAAGGGCATTAAAACAGGCGTGGAAGGCTGGCCCGACCTTGGGCATCGGTATACCGTTATCCGCCCTCGAGCGGATATATTTCTGCTTCAGAAGAGATAGTTGGAGAAGGAATAACTCTTCCCACTTGAGCCTGTACTGGGCCTTCGAGAGCGCTGCCTGGTCGGTCGGGAAATGGATATTCCTAATCGCATATTTCAATGGAACCAGACCTTTCTCCCTGAGGATATAGTCAGGAAGGGTTTCCTGAACGTCCCCTATAGCGAGATCGATAGCCTCCGCCATCAACTTGTTCATCACCTTGCCTGTCACGCCACCGTTCCTGAGCTTGTCGGTGGAGTTATACACGCCAGTCAGCACCCCGGAGAAATTCTGAGCCCCAATGGTTGGAGGGTTGTCTATCTCCGGATGTACCATATTCATCTTGCCGTTGAATACCGAAGGCTTACCGAAGAAGAGGAAGGTGGAACCGGGTTTCAAACGGTCGTAAGTATACTTGATTCCCTTAAAGAAAACCAGTTCCATCTCTCCGCTGGAATCCCTCACAAGAACGCTTAGGCGCTGTTTGGCACCTTTGCCCGTGAGTTCGGTGGAGACCACCTGGGCAAGGATTTGGACGAGCGCGCTGCCGGACTGGACATCAGCGATGAATTGGATGGAACTTCGATCGATATAGCGGAAAGGATAGGTGCGCAAGAGGTCTCCGACAGTCTCGACCTCAAGCTCAGTCCGGAGCAGCGAGGCCCTTTTCGGCCCCACCCCCGGCAAGTACTGCACCTCTGTATCTAGCTTATTCCGCATCATATAGCAAAAATAGGGAAAAAAACGTATATTTGGGAGAACGATAAAGCAAACACTCGTATAAAATGATTCTCGAAGAAGGGTTCCGGATCAATGACTACCGCGTCAGCGACTTCATAAAGGAAGGACTATTCAACAGTACCTACCGGGTGGTTGACGACCACGGCAAGTCTTATTTCATGAAGTTTTTTGAGGACGATAGAGTTCCCGAGAAGCTTATTAATCAGGGAGAGATCCTGGAAATAGCTCTTAGTAGGCGCGTTAGCCATAAGAACGTCATATCATATGTGAGCGATGGGACTATTTCGATCGAGGGCAAGAATTATCACTACCTTATTACGGAGTTCTTTCATGGAGTCCTCCTATCTGAACTATTGAATGAGGGCAAAATATTCCCGTACCAAGAAGCCAGAGGGATGATGTGCGGGATCCTTAATGGGCTGCGTTATCTCCACTCTCTCCATCTCAACCATAATGACATCACTCCAAGGAATATTCTTTTAGAAGAAGCCGGGCGCGACCAGTATATTCCCAAGATCATCGATCTCGGCCACTTATATCCAGCCATTAGCGGAACTCCCCCATTCCCGGTCATCGACCTGAATCCTTCGTATTGCTCACCTGAATCCCTTACCGGCATTTTCGAAAATGGCGGTGACATTTTTTCAGCGGCTGCCGTGTTCTACAGCATGTTGACAGGCAAGGAACCTTGGCCATGCGAGGCATCAAAGGATGACTCCTATTCAAACAAAAGACGGAAGGTTCGTAACGCCAGGAAAGAACCTCTCGACCTGGCCACCCTATCAAACAATGGCGTTCCTGATAATATCGTTGAGCTGATTTCAATGGCGCTCAAGCTTGATCCAGCCAGAAGAATCCATCTCGAGAGTTTCTTTAAGGCCATCTTGGTCGATACTGTCATCCCGACTCAGGAACAGGAGACTAAAGAAACAGTTGATAGTTTGGAGGGAGAGAATGGGCAGGACCAACAAACCAAAATTACCGCTGTCAAAGTCCAGATTCAGAAAAAGAAAGGTGGTGGCTTTGATGATGTCGCCGGCATGGATAAGTTGAAAGCCGAATTGACGAACAGGGTGATCTGGATTTTACGGGATCGGGAAAAAGCCGCGAAATACCGGCTTACCCCTCCCAATGGAATGATTCTTTACGGCCCCCCTGGTTGTGGGAAGACCTTTTTCGCCGAAAAATTCGCGGAAGAGTCGCAATTGAATTTCGTCCTGGTGAACGGCTCCGACCTCGGCAGTGTGTATATTCATGGAACACAGGGGAAAATCGCCAATTTGTTTAAAGAGGCCGAGAGAAAAGCCCCGACCATATTATGCTTCGACGAGTTTGATTCCTTCGTTCCTTCACGCAGTTCGATGGCTGCCGAGCATCGGCCAGAAGAAATAAATGAGTTCCTGGGACAGCTGAATAACTGCGCGAAGAGGGGCATCTTCGTCATAGCGACGACCAACCGGTTGGATCTGATCGATCCAGCCATCTTAAGAAGGGGCAGGATTGATCTTAAATATGAAATACCGGCTCCGGATGAGGACACTCTGATGCGCATCTTCGCTTTGCACCTAAAAGACCGGCCTGTCGCAAATGACATCGATTGTGATGTACTAGCCAAATTGACCGCCAATTACGCCTCTTCAGACATCGCGTTCATAGTCAATGAGGCTGCCATGATGGCGGCCTTGGCTGATGTGCCCATATCTCAGGCTCATCTTATCAACTCGATCAAAGCCAATAAGTCATCTTTGGTTTCCAGCGGGCAGGCAAGGAAAAAAATCGGGTTTTAACCATTTTCCTCAGAAAAGCGTTATCTTCGCGGCCCGAAAACTGAAAGCGACTGATAATGCGTGGGATTTGGACTATACTGATGCTGGTCTGCTCGAATGTGTTCATGACATTCGCATGGTACGGCCATCTTAAACTCAACGAGATGAAAATCTCTACTGGCTGGCCTCTCATTTTGGTCATCCTGTTCTCGTGGGGAATAGCGTTTTTTGAGTATTGCCTAACCGTTCCGGCGAACCGGATCGGGTTCTCAGGCAACGGCGGCCCATTCAACCTTCTTCAACTGAAGGTCATCCAAGAGGCGATATCCCTGACCGTATTCACATTGATTGTGATGCTCGTTTTCAAAGGTGAGAGCATCCATTGGAATCATCTTGTGGCCTTCGGCTGCCTTGTGCTTGCCGTCTTCTTCGCCTTCCTGAAATAGCCTGCGACTGAAAACCAGCCTGTTATTCGACTTGAGATGAGGGGCTTGTCGGAGGAAGCAGATGTCCTTCCGGCTGCTTAATCCCGTGATTGACCGCTTTCCACGCCGCCTTCACGATACTCTGGTCACTATCGACCAGGCGTGCGGAGTTCTTTTTGAATTTCTTGACGAAATTGTCAAGGCTGGCTTCCAATGCTGAATTCTCCTCACAAAACAGAGCCACTCTATCGACCATGTTCTGGGCGGCTTTCACAATTTCAGAAACATTCTCCATCTGCTCTTTCTGCACCCATGCTGTCCGGATCAGACGCAGGAATGGAATCAATGTCTCCTCGGTAGTGATCAGGACATTTTGCTTGAAAGCTTTCGCGAATATGTCTTTGTCTTCCATTTTGGCCAATTGATATGCCGCATAGTTCGGGATGAACATGATGACATAATCCAAGGTCTTGCGGTCAACGACATACTTCTGGTACTCCTTGCTGGTCAGCTCCTTGATATGATTCTCAACAGACTCAAGGTTGCGGGCTGAGGCATCGGCGCGCTCCTCATCAGTCTCGGCGGCGAAATAGTCCGCCATCGCGGTCAAGGACACCTTGGAGTCGATAAGAATCACAGTATTGTCCGGGAAGTGGAGGGCGAAATCCGGACGCATCTTTTTCCCGGTATCCTCATTTACAATACGGTTCCCCTTACGGTCCCGGAGCCAGAACTCGGCGTCATAATCATGTCCTTCACGCAAGCCTTCCGCCTTCAATATATTCTCCAATATCGTCTCGCCGAATATACCCTGGACTTTACTCTGCCCCTTAAGCGCTTTCGCGAGATCCTCGGCGGTGGTGCCGATTGATTCCGTCTGCTCCTTGAGATTCTTTACAGTCTCCGCGAACTGTGTCTTTATGGACGCGCTTTCCTCCGCATGTATCTTCTTCTGGGCGTCGAAAGCGTCTTTCATGTCCCTTATGTCCTTATTCAGGTCACCGGTGATAACACGCATGGTTTCGGAAGCCTCCTTCTTAAGTGATTCCTCACGAGCTTTGAGCATCTTCTCATTTTCCAAAGCCAACTCGTTTTTAGCTGACTCGAGAGCCCGTTCCTGACTCGCCCTCAATTCCGTCAAAGACTTCTCATAACCGCTCTTAACTTCCGCCAACATCTTCTCATGCCTCTCTTTTTCAGAGTTCAGAAGCTGCTCGGCCTTAATCGCTTCTGATTCCTTACGGACAATCTCAACTTTGAAAGCGTTTGCCTGTTCGCTCAGGTCGAGCAGGTATGCGGTCTTGGCCTTGTTCGATGATATGATCCACGCGATGACGATAGCGACGATAATCACCAGCGCGACAACAGAGATTATTATAGTTGGCTCCATTCTTGTCTATTCCAATTTAACGCTATGCAATATACGAAAAATTTATCTCATTTTTTGGTATATTTGTAGATTGTGAGAAAGGCGCTCAAGATATTCTGGTCTATTATCGTGACTATGGCGGTTCTGCTGTTCGCCGTGTGGCTTCTTATCCAGATGCCACCGGTGCAGACTTTCGTCGCCAAGAGAGTCACCCGGTCTCTTGAGGACAAATTCGGTGGCAAGATCGAGTTCTCCTCTGTCCATCTCAAGCCTTTCAATGCCCTTATCCTGAAAGATGTCAGGCTGGTCGATGATGATCCTCCCGTGACTCCGGGAGGTGAAGTACTCGACACCCTGGCCAAAGCCCAGTCCATTACGGCGACCTTCTCAATAAAGGGCTTATTCAAAAAAGAGGGATTGCACTTAGGCAAAGTCTCTGTGGGCGGAGCATCCTTCACATATGTATCAGAAGAGCGTGGATCCAATATCAAACGGTTCTTCGGCTCGTCCGGGAAAGAAAAAGAGAAGGAAAAGAAAGAGATGGGGAGCCTTTTCGACGCTGAAAAGGTGCAGGTGAGCGATTTCCGGTTCAGATTGGTGAATCTCAAACATCCAAGGCCTTCCGAAGAGGGCGGGATAAACTGGACTGACCTGGATATCACCGTCCATGATCTTGAAGCCAAGGACCTCAATCTGTCCAACGGATATATGAAGGGAGAGGTGGAGCGCCTCTCCGCCACTGAGAGGAGCGGCTACCATATCAACTCTTTATCCGGGAAAACGACTGTAGGAGGCGGTGCGGCCATTGTCGAGAACCTCAAAATGACCGACGATTGGTCGGACATCCGAATGGACGAGTACCACATGAGGTACCATGACATCTACTCTTTCAACGAGTTCCTTGATGAGGTCAGTATCGGAGGAACCATACGGAACAGCATAATCGATTTCAAGAGTCTCAGCTACTTCTCTACGGCTTTAAAACCAATGAACGTAAGGTTCAATGTGGCAAAGGCCTTTGTCGACGGGCCCGTCAGTGACCTGGGGATCGACAGGGTTGAGTTCTTGGAGACCGGAAGTGGGGTCAGCGGAAAAGCGGAGGGCCGCATCACGGGACTGCCGGACATAAACACCACTGTTTTAGACTTTTGGGTGGAGGATTTGGATTTCTCGACCGACGGGCTCGGAAAATTCGTGGGTGGTTTCGCCCCCTCAGCGAAATTGTCCTTGGGCAAATTCGCTCCTGGTGAGAGGATCACTTTCGACGGAAATGTTTTAGGGACCCTAAACAATCTCGCCGTTAGCGGAAGAGCGGACACCAAAGCCTCCGGCTCCATCAAGACCGACCTCAGGATGAGAGACCTGATAAAAAATTCAGGAAGCATGGTATTCGCCGGATCATTTGCCGCCAATTCTTTGAATTTAGGGTCGATCGCCGGAATAGACAAAATTGGGGAGGCCACGATGCGTGGAGCGGTCACTGCCACATTGGCGAAGAAAGGAGGCATTGACCTTAAAATCGACTCAATTCTGATCGACAAGTTCAAGGCGCTGGATTATGAATATTCCAATATTATGGCCGCCGGAACATATTCAGACGAGGCCTTCGACGGACGTCTTATCTGCAGCGATCCCAACCTTAACCTTTTGTTCCAGGGAATATTCACATTATCAGACAATACGAGCAACGGCCTCTATAAGTTCTATGCCGACATCGGATACGCTGACCTGCAAGCCCTTGGCCTTGACAAACGAGGAGTATCCAAGGTCGCTGGCAGGGTTAACGCGAACTATATGACCGTAGGGAAAGAGGATGTTATCGGAGACTTGGACGTGCTGGACATCGAGTTGGAGAATGCTCTCGGGAAATATGATGTAGGAGATGTCCGGATTCGATCCCATACTGGAGACGGGCTCCACAGGATCCGTCTCAACTCAAGTTTCGCCGACATCTCATACTCCGGCTCCAAGCCGTTTACAGGGATTGTCAAAGACTTGAGGGAACTCACTGTGCTTGAGGAACTTCCCGTCCTTTGCAAAAACACGATCAAAACCTGGAACGGAGCCCGCTACGACGTGAGGCTGGACGTTCACGACATCCGTGATGTTTTGTCATTCGCGATGCCTGGGCTTTATATCGCTGACAGCACAAAGGCAAGGCTCACTGTATCCGGAGAGGGAGACCTCAAGGCCACTGTCCGGTCTTCCAGGATCGCTATGAAGAAGAACTATCTCCGCAACCTTGACCTGGCTTTTGACAACCGTGGAGGCAGTCTGAACGCCGCTTTGACCGGGTCGGAATTGGCCGTCGGAGGACTGCTGCTCAATAATGACCAGATTACTTTGTACGCCAATGACAACCACGTCGGGTTGGGTTGCTCTTACGACAACCATGCGGAACTCACTGACAAGGGAGACATATTCCTTTCCGGAGATTTCTCCCGCGGATCTGATGGCCAGTTGCTCATTGATGGTAAGACACTTCCGTCCAGCATTTGGTTCAACGCGCAACAATGGAAGATAAGTCCGTCCAACTTCAGTCTGGCCGGAAAAGATTTCTCCGTGGATAAACTGACCGCGGCCAGCGGAGGACAGTCCATAAAAATAGGAGGAGGATTCTCTTCTTCCAAGAACGATACCCTCAACGTTGACCTGGTCAAATTCGACATGGGACTGGCCAATAAGATACTTGGGCAGGATCTCGGAATCAAAGGGCTGGCGACCGGCAGCGCGATGGTTACTTCTCCATGGAATAACAACGCCGGTCTCAACCTGTCGATCGGTTGCGACTCCGTCATGGTGGCGAACAGGGACGTTGGCAACTTGGATTTGAGCTGTGACATGGATGAGAACGGCATGCTCAATCTCCTGCTCAGGAACTCACTGGACGGGAAGAAGACCCTCGATGTCTCTGGAGGCTACTCGACAAATGACAAGACTCTTAACGTACTGGCTGACCTGGATGGTATGGACGCCGCATATATATCCCCATTCCTCGTATCGGTCTTCAGCGAGATAGGAGGACGTTTGGACGGTAAGGTACGGATCAGCGGTCCGACCAATGATCTCTCGTTCTCCTCGGAAGGCACAAGG
>CACZZF010000010.1 GCA_902785575.1 uncultured Bacteroidia bacterium
AAGTATAGACTTACACACTTATCATCTTTCAATAACCCGTCCAACTTTTAGGGTGCACTTCAAAAAATGGTGGGGCCCGCAGCCGAAAATGCCCCACAGACCATTGGGAAGCGACTTGGGCTGCTCCCGGTCTGTAAAATTACTTATCTCAAGAAGATTCTTCGCTACGCTCAGAATGACAGAGTAGGGTTTCTGAACTCCAAACGACTCTCCCATGTTCTTATAAAATAGCCGCACCGGTGTTTCACCAATGACACAAACAATTTGACTTAGTCCGATCCAGATAATCTCAAGTGTCCTCAAGGGCACCAAGGCAGCGTTTCTGAAGATAATCGAGCCAAGTTTTAAGGGTTTTTTCATTTCACAAAATGTGAATCACAAAATGTGAAATCGAATGAGCCGAGAAAGGTTAAAACTCCAACCTGAACCCCTTGCTTTTGAGAGCGTCGTACCTGTCCTTGTTGAATCGGTACGTCGCCGGCACCCTGCTCGGCGCACCTGCCTGACGGTCTCCGGTGTCCTCCAGTATGCCCAGATGAAGCATTTTCGAGGTGAAGTTCCGCCGGTCGAAACGCACGTCCAGGATGCTCTCGTACAGGTGCTGGAGCTGGGGCATCGTGAACACGGCGGGAAGAAGCTCGAAGCCGACCGGCTCGAAATGGATCTTCTGCCTCAGCGCCTTCATCGCCTCCCGCAGGATCATGTCATGGTCGAACGCCAGTTGCGGCACATCCTTGAGGGGGAACCATTGCGCCTTAGCAGCGTCGTCCCCGCCCTTCACTTCCGAGATTCTGACGAGCGCCAGGTGGGCTATGGTGATGACACGCCCCCTGGGATCACGGTCAACAGCTGAGAACGTCCGGAACTGCTCTATGTAGGCGTCTCGCAGCCCGGTCTCCTCGAACAGCTCCCGTTTCGCCCCGTCGATGGCGTCCTCATCCATCTGCAGATAGCCTCCAGGCAAGGCCCACATGCCCTTGAACGGGGGGATGCCCCTCTCGACGAGAAGCAGTTTCAGGTTCTTGCCGTCATATCCGAATATCACGCAATCGGTCGTCACCGAGGGTCTCGGAAACGGATATGTGTATTCACCTTTCTCTTTTCTCATTCTTTATCCACTATTGTCAAGTTTGCCTTCGCTGCGGATAATATCTTTGGCCCGTAGACGATGAAATCAACAGCGATCCTGCCCTTTTCCGGTTGGACCCCGGTGACTGTCCCCTTGCCGAACTTCTCGTGAGCGACGGTCTGGCCAATCTTGTATTCAGAGATATCGACAGGTTCCGCGGCCGGTTCAGGATCCTTGATCGTCGCCGAAGGAGCCCCGTATTTCCCGAATATGTCGTAGAACGGGGCGAACTTCCCGCGCGTCCCGGACTCGGCGCCGGGCTTTTCGAGGATCGCGAACACCACGGCCCTGAAGCGTCCCTTGAACTCAGGCTCGAACAGAACGTCACGGAACATCTTTGCCACAAGGTCCGGCCTCAGCCTGAATGCGCCGCAGCCGAAGGCTCCGAGTACCATGGAGTCGTGGCCGGCGGTGAGAGCGGCGGAGTATATCGTACGTATCTTGGATAGCATTATCTCCTTTCCCTCCGTGGTGAAACCGCCGTCGAAGGACCTGTATTCTAGGTTTTTCCCGTGCTTCTCGTTGAAGTCCAGGGCGGCACAGGAGATGAAGGCCGTCTCGTATGGCTCGTCCATCAGGGCGAACCCGTCTCTGGATCCTTTCCTGAACACGGTGACGCGGGGAGAGTAGATGGCCCCGTGTCTCATGTCCATAGGATATCCCTTCCGCCTGAAGGGCACCCCGCTGAGTTCCGCCTTTTTACTGTCGTAGAACTGGTACAGCGACTGCGAGAGGGTTGTCTGGCAGCAGAGGCTCTCCTCCTGGGCGTTGGACCCCCGCTCGTACCATCCGCAGGCGACATATGCGTCGGCCAGGTTCAGTATGACGGGGTTGTACCCCTTCAGCTGCAGATCGCGCCCCAGCTCAAGGCACCCGGTGTTCGCCACCCCCGTCAGCAGAGGAGAGTCGACTTGTCCCGCCTCCGGCAGGGGATTGGGGGAGTCATACACCACCGTACCCTCGAGCATCGGACACGGATCGAGTGTGACAGTCTTCCCGGAGGATGTCACGTAGCCTCCTTCCCTGAATATCTCGCAATTATTCTTAAATACATCCACCCTCGCGGCCTTAGCGGCGAAGGAGCCTTTGGTGGCTTTGGCAAAGAAAGCCTCAGTATTCCAGGTGACAGACATCATAACAAAGATACGATTATCAATTGGATTATTGAATATTAACAAGAATAACGGTTATTGGAAAGAAAGGGGAGTCAAGGCTCCCCCCTCATATCAATTTCTTCTCAACCCAACCTTTACCCACAAATCCCTCAAATCCTCCACATTATCAAACACCACATATTCCTTTTCATCCATCCCCTCCAGAAATCCCAGATCACTCTCCACCTCAATCCTTTTCAATCCATTATTATACAACAGATTCTCAACCCTTCTTTTTCTATCCTCACTCACAAATACCATCCTTGACCCGGTCACCCTACAAATCCTCTCCAGATCAACCAAATCATTCCTTATCCCTATCACCTTCTTCCCAAACCCTTCATCAGAATATTTCTTCCTCATCTCAACCAATCTCTTTTCCTTACCCTCTTCCCTTTCTTCCATCCTTCTCCTCACATCTCTCATCCAAAACTTTCTAATAACATCCCCCTCCTCCTCAAATCTCCTTTCCAACTCCAACATTTTCTCAATCATCTCCCCACATCCCATCACCTCTTTTCTCTTTCCCACCATTTTACAAAACTCTCTCTCAAACATCTCCTCCCCAACAATCTCCTTCAATAATTTTCTTCCACTCAACTCATCACTTTTCCTCTCATCATAACCATTCACCAGAACATTCTCAACCTTGAAAACAATAACTTTCCTCATACTTAAAAGAACTTTTAATGTGTAAAAACGACGCAAAGATAATGCGTAATTTTTACACATACAAATTTTTGCGGATTTTTTTGAAATAATCTGCTGTCGTAGAATGATATAATAGGTATGAGGCGGAATTATACCCGTTAAACCTCCTTAAGAACTTTCCAGAACGATTCGGGAAGTGAGACATTCTCCAGGTTCACCGCGCCGTGGAACAGCGGCGCTATCTCCTCCGGGGTGAATCCGGCTATCCCGCAGCCGATGGGGGTCACGAGGAACCGCTTTTCTGGATGCTCAAGAGCGAACCTAATGAAATCATCAACGTACGGCTTGATTGTCTCGACCCCTCCCTGCATGGTGGGGATCGCGTAGCTCTGCCCTTGAAGTCCTACACCCTGTCCCCACACGGCGCCGAAAAACATGTGAGCGGCGGCCGCCGCGCCGCCGCCGTGGGCCCCGGCCAGGTTGGATCCGAAGACGAACACCTCGTCAGGCTCAAGATGATCTATATATCCATTTGTGGTTCTTTTGTCGATATTGTGGCTCATATGCGTTGATTAAATTGTTTTCACGTCAATATAGACAATTTTATAAGGAAATATCCAACCGATGTCTTGCAAGTGTCTGAATAGGCAGGTGTGGACAGGAATTCCACCGACCCTTTGCACATTATCCGAATACTCAACAGTCAGTTCGCATTTTGTATACGCCTCGTTCTTCTCAATTGACAGATCCTTGCCGTTTAACGCGGCAGCATATTGGAATTGGGGGTCTTTAAGGTCATATACCCCGTTCTTCCAAAGCTCGGGTTTCGCCAAACTTGGGAAAGAGGAATAAATCACGACAGGACGCGTGTGCTTTACATGCATCAGCCTCGCTTCCATCGCCGCCTCGGGAGCTATGATCCAGCCGAACAACCATATGGCGGTATGCGTCTGATAGACGCTCACACATTCGTAAAGACTCAATTCCTTATCCTGGGCGAGCTTCTCTGCCGATCTTTCCTGGCCGACGAACACATAATATACCAGATTGGCGCATAGCAGGAGAGTCACCGCTATCGCGCATTTGATGATCTTCTTCAACTTTCTCATTTTCTGTGGTAATTAAGCAGTTTCCTCATCATATCCACCTGTCACGCGTTAAGCCAGTCCGTGTATCCCCTGAGTCTGTCCCGGTCTTTCCACGTCGTGTCCCCATCATAATGTTGGATGGTATACTCCGTTTTCTCACTCACAAACTTTGCCCACTTCTTCCATTCCCCGGTGTGGCACAGTCCTCCAGGCACGGTGTGGATGAGCTCGTGGATCAGGGTGTTGCGCAGGGATTTCTCGGTATTCCCAAGGGTGTGACCTGAAATCTCTATGTAAAAATCATATTGATTATATCGCTTCAAACTGCCTTTTGGGGAACATCTGCCATAGTAGCTACGGGAGCCGGTCAGAACCACCTCGGGGCAAATGTCTTTTGAGATAGGAACCCCCAGCCCGTTCATCAGCTCTATGCACTCGGCCAGCATCCGGTTTATCCTTTCGTCGGTTTTCGGTCCTTTCC
Organism: uncultured Bacteroidia bacterium; assembly: GCA_902785575.1. Classification (GTDB taxonomy): domain Bacteria; phylum Bacteroidota; class Bacteroidia; order Bacteroidales; family UBA932; genus Cryptobacteroides. Next base: position 4,504 of record CACZZF010000010.1, read on the forward strand.
ACCGGGATTGACGGTTCCCGTATTTCTCCTGAAGCCTCAGAAGCTTCGGATAATGGTCGGCTGAACTACCGGCAAACAGTTTCTTATCGAGCAGTATCGGCAAGACTAGAAGCAAAGCCAATACTGACAGCAATACTATTTTGACAAGCATACTAATTTACTCCTATTCATTTATTCTCTTGACCACCTCATTATTCGTAAGGTCGTGTATTAGTCCTTCCCGCTTATCAAGGTAAAACGCTTGGCGGCAATCAAGGCAAAATAATACATCCTCATAGTTAATAGGCATACTCAGTTGTGTATGACCAAAGACCTGGATGACTCCCGGGAGATGGTTCGTCTCCACAATCTGATCATTGATGTCCGCCCAGATCATGCTCCCGAAAGGTTTGCCACCTCCCCGATGGAAGGAGACATCGCCAAGGGCTGCCATAAAGTCAGGGTATCCTACCATATCGTTCAAAAGCTCCGCGGTGACATTCTCGTCCTTGAGGTTTGGGAAGCGGTAATTCAACCACAACCTGCTGACGCCGGCGTGGGAGAAGAGGAATCGTTTACCACCTGCCTCGGTCTCGTGAGCGATCTGAAACAGCTCCTGGTTGTCCCAGAAAAGATGGGCGTTCCGCTCGGCGTTGTCGGCGTCATAGCGCCATCCCAGCAACTCATCAGGATAGAGGTAGTGTAGGTCGTGGTTTCCCCAGAGGAGGATCACCTTCTCAGGATGGTCCTTCTTGAATTGGATGATATCTCTCAGTCCCTGAACGGCTTCCTTGTCCTCGATCTCTTCGGAAGGATAAGGATCGAGGTAATCGCCAAGAAATATGAAGTTCCCGTCGGGATGCCTTTTCACGGCATCCTTCCAGAAGGACCGGCCGTGCACATCAGGTATAATTATCAGTTTATTGTCCATTGTCATGGCTGATAAATGTCGTTTTGCCTGGCCCGACCTTCCCTGTGAGTTTGCCCGCCTCGAATTATAGCTGGAAAGATTCTTCATATCATCGCTTTCTTAATACTTGAAGGATGGATTCCAGATCGGCTAGGGATTCTATCAGGACCTGGCGCTTTTTGGCACCGTTTGCCGGACCGACGATGCCGGCAGCCTCAAGCTGGGACATCACACGAGCGGACTTTGCGAATCCCATCCCGAGAGTCGTCTGGAGATATGAGGTCGAGGCGTTCTGGTTCATTACCACTAACCTGGCAGCCTCCTCGAAGCGCTCATCAAGACGTTTCATGTCAACCTGGCCGCTTCCGTTGTCCGTTTCCTCGTCACTCACCTCAGGGAGATAATACGGGATACTGAAAGATTTCCTGTAACCGCTCTGGCTCTCAACAGCTTTAGTGAGGGAGTCAATCTCTGTGCTACGGATATAACCGGACTGGATACGCTCGGTGGAGGCGTTCTTTGACAGAAGCATGTCCCCCATCCCGATAAGTTTCTCCGCCCCGGTCTGGTCGAGTATGACACGGGAATCGACATCGGTCTTGACCGTGAAGGCAATGCTCATCGGGAAATTGGCCTTGATAAGACCGGAGATGACCTCACGGCGAGGGGTCTGTGTGGCAATCACCAAGTGGATACCGCAGGCACGGCCCATCTGGGCGAGCGATATGATCGAAGTCATGATGCTTCTCGAGTGGGCTTTACTGTCTGGACCGCCTGTACCGAGTACCAGCTGGGCATATTCATCGATAATGACAACAAGGTAAGGCAGATACCGGTGACCGTGCTTAGGGTTGATCTGATGGGTCGAGAACAACTTGTTATATTCCTTGACCTCAAGTGTCCTGGCTTTCTCGAGGAGGTCATAACGGTCGGACATCTCCTGGCATAGGGAGCGGAGAATCGCGTCAGCCGCCTTGGGAAGCTTCACTATGGAACGGGCCTTCTCGTCCTCCGCTGACTCGGCGTTAGGCAAAACGGCAAGATAGTGTGAATACAACCTGGAGTAACGGTTGAACTCGGTCTTCTTCGGGTCTATGAACACGAACTTGAGCTCCGAGGGACGCTTCGCATAAAGCAGCGACGCGACTAGCACGTTCAATCCGACGGACTTGCCCTGTCCGGTCGCTCCGGCGACAAGAAGATGTGGGGCATCGGCCAGGTCGAAGACCTTTACCTCACCAGTCACCTTCCTGCCGATGGCCACCGGCAGACTGGCCCGGCTCTCCTTGAACTCCCGGCTTTCCACGAGCTCTCTCATGGAGACTGTAGATCTATGAATATTAGCCACTTCCATCCCTACACAATCGTCTAGCAAGGATGAGATTAGTTTCCCGGACTTGAGAGCCACGGCCACATCATCGGCAAGATTCTGGATGGCCGCAACCCTCACGCCTTTTGCCGGATAAATCTTGTAGAGGGTCACCGTGGGGCCGGGAACAGCCTTTATGTCTGCCACCTGGATACGATGGTCGGCAAGGGTCTCTCGGATCACGGAGATGTTGCGTTCAATCTCCGACCTGGTGACCTCATGATGGTCAGAACTCCCGTCCATAAGGATGGATGGGGCGGGAATCTTATAGTCCGGCGCCTCGTCAAGGGAACTAATCTCATTCCTCGACTGCTTCTTCCCATCCTGTACCGTATTCGTTGAAGAATGTTGCTTCGAAGAGCGCTTAGGTCTCTTTTCTTGGACGACCTTAGGGACATCAACCTCCCCCACGACCTCTTTCACGACTTCCCGCACATAGGGTTTGTTGATGAAGAAACGGGCGGTGGATATGATGGCATCCATCAGGGCCACAATAAGCCACAGGAAGAAGGCGACTGTCGTCAACAAATAGGACAGGGATAGGCTCCCCGTCTTACCCACGAGCCACTCCCCTATCCTCCGGCCGATCGCCCCACCTAAGCTAAGAGACTCGGCTTCAATGGTATGTTCAGTGAAATAGAGCCATACCGACACGACTATCGTTCCAACAACCGACACCAATGTCACACGTGGGATAGACCATCTGGACCGATGCGACAGCAATCTGACCATTATCACCAAGGGGATGAGCGACAAAATCCATGTCGCCCATCCGAAAAGTTTAACCATAACTGTCTCGATCATATTCACAAACATATACCGCTCTCCTGCCAAAATCTTTCAGCCCCAACTCTCGGCCAGCATCCGGTTTATCCTTTCGTCGGTTTTCGGTCCTTTCCACCGGGATTGACGGTTCCCGTATTTCTCCTGAAGCCTCAGCAGCTCCGGATAATGGTCGGCTGAACTACCGGCAAACAGTTTTTTATTAAACAGTATTGGCAAGACTAGCAGCAAGGCCAATACCGACAGCAATACTATTTTGATTAGCATATCTTTTACTCCTATCAATTGATTCTTTTCACAACTTCATTGCTCCCGGGTTCAGCATATTGTAAGCTCCATCCATCTAAAAATCGATGTCCGCCCAGATCATGCTCCCGAAAGGTTTGCCACCTCCCCGATGGAAGGAGACATATTTCACGATGATTTAATGTTAATAGTACTCTATCTCACGGCGATATTCATGAGCGTCCGCCAGATAACTCCTAATCCAGAGGCCGTTACCATCATATTCGTATTCGGTCTCATGCGTACTGACACATTCTCCATCCTCATAGCATTTCATCAGACATGGATCACCTGAAGAGTTATATTCGAAAACCAAGTCAGTTATTACTTCTCCGTTCTCGCCCTTGTGAGACATATCTTCTCGCACAAGTCTTCCTTCTGGATTATAACAGTATTTGGTTAATCCACCTTCCTCTGAGATGAAGGCTATCTTTCCATCATTGTGGTAATACCTAACTTGTCGGCTCGTCCGGGGCGCAAGGTATCTTGCATACTCAGTTCGTTTTACACGGGCGACCTTTCCAGAATAACTCCAGTCTATCGATTCATCACAAACCTTGAAGCCGTCGGCATCGTACTCTGAAAAGCCCAACTCACCGCCCTCGTCATCGAATTCATTGACCTTACGGCGGAAGAGTGATCCGACACGGTATTCACGAATCTCCACCTCATGTCCTCCCGGATCATAAAAATGCTCAATTCTGTCGACTCGTGCCGAGCATTCCTCAGTCCCTGTCATCTCTTCCAGAGTCAACCTGCCACAATTGTCAAAATGCTCGACACGAACGACGGCGGGCGTCTCGTCACCAGCAAACGGACAATCATAAGTCGTTATCTTCTTGGGTATCCTCGTTGTGTTCATTAGCATACTCTTTTGACTGTTAAATTCTTACCGCATCAGGAACGGATACCTGTCCGTGCCGTCGAGGGCGAGGCAGGTGCCGCGGGCGACGGCCTTGAGGGGGTCATCGGCCACATGGAAAGGGATGTTGAATTTCCTGGAGAATCTCTCCGAGATTCCCCGAAGAAGGCTCCCTCCTCCTGTCATCCAGACACCATCATTCTCTATGCTCTGGTGATATTCTGGGGCGGCATTCAGGACATTCTCAATGGCATGCTCTATCTTCAAGAGTATCGGCTCTAAACATGTGGCAATTTCATGATAAGTTAGTTCTACTTTCTTTATTTTCGGCTGATCTGAATTCAAATACGGTCCCGCAACCTCAAACGGTTCCAGGTCTTCATCTTCCGGGAGATCCTCTAGAGCCGAACCTATCTTCCTCTTTATCATATCGGCAGTGGCCATCATATTACTATGGAAGCCGTAACACGTTGCCATATGGAATGAGATATTGCTTGTCATTTCGGCACCTCCTGTGCTGATAAAAGCATAGTGCGACTCGTTAGTACGCCCGGAACATGTAATCGCGATTTCCGTTGTCTCATGTCCGATATCGACTGTCATGTGGGGGTGTGAGGACATCGGATCAAATCCTAGACCTAGAATTTCAGACACAGGCCTGGGAATAAAATGGACTTCTCCTATTCCCGCAAACCCAAGCGCATCGTGAATCGTACGTTTTGCCTTCTCATCGAAACAGCGGGGAACGGCAACACATGCGCGAAGATGTGGTCTGATGATGCCTCGTCCTCTCACTTTGCGAACAAACCTTCGGAGCATTCGACAAGCTGATTCAGGATCAGCGATAGCACCATATCTTATAGGACTAATCATCCTATGCATAAAACCAAAATAGTGTTCACTTAGAGCTTCTCTGCCTACATCCACAACTTTCCCGGTCTCATTGTTTACGGAAATGATGCTGGGCTCGTCAAGGACGACCTCGCCGTCCTTGAATATCACCGTGTTGGCCGTGCCCAGGTCGATGGCCAACTCCTGGGTAAAGAATGCCATATCTCAAATCTCTAAATTGTTCCTTTTCCTTCTCTCCATATCAACATCACCGCTTCCCTTAATCCGATTCTCCGTTCCTTAATCAACGCCTCGTTGTTTCGGATATATACCCTTTCCGCTTCCTTCCTTATTCGGGAATATTGGTCTATCGCATCTGGCAAAGGGTCTACATAAAGCTTCTCTCCTCCCATGCGGTTCCACTGGCGTATCCACTTGAGCATGCTCCACATCCGCTCCAAACGGCCAGGTTTGTGAGGCAGCAACAAGCGTCCTCTCTTCTTTTTGAATACTCTCATTGCTCTAACCTTATCAGATTGAATGTATTAGGCGCGGCCGGGCCCGTCTGCCGCCTTTCACGCCTCACGGCGACGGGCCCTCTATTCCGCGCAGTAATCACGACACGATCTTGCCCTCACGTTTGCCCGCTGACTCGACCGGGATGCCGTTGGCCTCAATCCTGGCAATGTCCTCTTTATCACGGAGCATCTGGTTGTAAGTCTCACCGAAAAGATTCTCAATGTCGTTGACAACGGACACTGAGTCGTTGAACACATCACGGAAATGGCCGTATTTGGGTTCTATCGACGCCGTGAAAAAGATCAAAGATTTCCCGTCTTCGGACACCCCGGCCTTCCCCATGAATCTTGATTCGGTTGCCTTTCTCGCCGCCTCACGCATAAGCGCTATGTCATAATTGCCCTCGCTGATATTGAAGCGTTTCATGATGGCGACACTCGGCAACATGTCGGTGGGCACATAGTAATGGTCACCCTGCACCATGAAGAACACGGCATCCTCTTTCTTGTCAGGGACATAACCGTTGAACTTCACCACATCAGCGACCAGATCGGGAGTCAGGTTCCAAAGATCCTGGTCGTCCACGGGGGGCCTCGCGACAAGCGCCTCCCCGGGTGTCACCTGTGCCGTGTCTCTTAGCCGGCTGATCTCGGCTCTTTGGGACTTGTTCTCGTCACTGTATTCCTTCACCGTTCCACGCTCATCGAAGAAAAGACCGGCGAAGATGATCGCCACACTCACTGAAAGTATTAATGCTATTACCATGTTTTAAGCTGTTTTTAGTTCATTTTCAGGAATATAAATGTTTATTCGCTCCGGGTAGCGGTGGAGCACCAGCAGGGTGACCGGGCAGATCCAGGCGTCAGTCACCTCAATCTCACGGTTATTCCTCACCACCTTGGGCGCGGAGCCATCAGGGATATGGTTGTGATAGGATGCGCCATATCCCTTGTCAAAGCGCTCCATAGTGATGTCGGGCATCCGGGACTGCAGGAATTTGCTGCCAGTCGTCACGTCGACGACGGCCTTCTCAGGGTGCCCTTCCTTCTCCGCGATGTACTGGCAGAGACTGTCTGCCCCCGCCACCATCATAAGGTTGTGGTGCGCGAACGGGTAACCTGGGAAATCGATGTACCAGGCGCCGTCCGCCTCAAGGTTGAATGTAAGGTGAAATGTCCTCATCGCAATAATGTTGTTAATGTGTTAGTAAATGCGAGAATGTGTTAATGTGATTGTGGTTGCCGCCCTTGGAAAAGAGTCGGCGAACGCTTATACGGAAAAGTGTCTAAAAAAGTTTCAACCGGCCTTGCAAATACCTGGAAGGGCGATTTGCTAATTTCATTTATTATTTGTATGGGTTTTCTTATGGGCTTCTAGCGCCGTATGATGAGCCTGTTGTTTTGGTTGTCGATGGTGATGGTGCCGAAGCGCTCCATGGCGCTCTGGCCGAGGAGCAGCGGGGCCTTCTGGCTGCCGACCACCGACGCGTCCACGTTATGCAGCACGGCGTCGCCGATCCTGACCTCACGGAGAGTCACGACCGTGCCCTCGCTGATCTGGCCGTTGGCCGTCTGGTAATATTTCTTACCCTTGATGTCCCTGTTGGAGAGGTAGCCGTTCTTAAGCATGAAGTTGGCCTCCACGGAGGAGATAGTCACGTCAGACGCCCCTGTGTCGAAGATCATCTGGAGCGGAAGGCCGTTGATGTCACACGGGATCTCGAACGTCCCGCCGGAGTGCCGTTTCAGGGCGACCTCCACGGTCATCTGCTCCTTGGCCTCACCGGAACCGGATTTCTCCCCGAAACCGTTATCCTCCAGGTACTTCTGATGGATCACCTTATATTCCGCCACAAGATCCTTGAACGCCGGGATATCCCTGATCGGATCCATGTCGTCATCCATATTAATGTGGGCGAAGCTGCGGTATCCCTTCTCAAAAGATGTTCTGAGGGCGGCCAAGGACTCTTTAATTCGGCCCATCCGGGCGAAAAGGCAAGCCCGGTCGTAATAGTGCCCGGCGTCCGAAGGCTCGGAGGCGATAATCCGGTCCATCCACTCCTCCGCCTCCTTGTCCCTTCCCAGGAAGTGAAGGGCATATTGGCGACAGCTGCCATCCTTGACGACCGTGTCCCTCTTGACCACCTCGCCGAAATCCCTTCTGGCCTCGTCCTCGCGGCCCTCCAGGAGGAGCAGCTTGCCGCGCTTCAGATAGAGGTAGGGATAGTCGTCGTTAATCTCGAGTCCGGTGTCGTAGTCTTCCATCGCTCCTTTCCTGTCTCCGGCCATCTCCTTGCACCAGCCCCGGCGGTAGTAGTTGAAGGCCTCCTTCGGGGCCTCATCGATCGCCTCCGTGAAGTCCTTGATCGCCGACTCAAGGTCACCGGAGAGGCGGTGATAGTCCCCGAGCATGCTCAGGGAATACATGTCCCTATCCTTCTCAATCACCTTCGTGATGTCGGCTATCGCCCTGTCGTAAAGTCCGAGCTCATCGTAACAGCCGCTTCTGTAATAGAAGATTTCAGCCATCTGGCCGTATCCGGCCTCCAGCTCGTCATAGACTTTTATCGCCTCGGCGTATTTATGAATATTGGAGTAAAACTCGGCAAGAAGAACCTTCCACTGGAAGGGGTCATCATCGTTCTTCGCCTTGTCCTTTATCGCCGCCTCGGCGTAGGACGGGCGCTTCTCGCAGACGGCCAGGACAGTGTCCACGACTGCGTTCTGATCCTTGTCGAGCCATCCCAGGCCAGCGTCGATCGCCTTGGACGTCTCGCCGAGCTTGTCGTACGCGTACATCTTGAAGCGATAAGGCTGGCCATATTCCATGTCGAGTTTCTGGCACTTGTCCATCAGGGCGACAGCCTCGCAGTTCTGCCCTCGGTCAACCATCGTCCTCGCCAGGCCGACCATCGCCCCGGCGTCTGTCTCGTCCTCGGCAAGCATGTGGTTATATATCACGTCCGCCCCGTCGAGGTCTCCCGAGAGATACAACGCCTGGGCGTAGTCAAAGGATATCCCTTGAAGGTTGTCCCTGTTGTCCTTTGGGGCCAGGCCGTAGGCAGTACGCAGGGCGTTAACCGCCTTGGACTTGTCACGCATATCATTGTAGATGTGGCCCTTCCACCAGTGCAGGGTGGACATCGGGATACCGGACTTCTTGGGCTTGTTGACCTTCAGGGCCCGGTTCAGTTCCGACAGGGCGTCACCGTATTCCCGCCTGCCCCTCATGAGACGTACCTCGAGGATGATGGCGTTCACGTCGTCAGGGGTCTCCCCGAGAGCCTTCTTGACAAGGTCATATGCCTTGTCGGGATTGTTCTCCTCCTCAAGGGCGTCCCACGCCTTCTGGAGGTTGTAGCCGAGTCGCTGTCCGTCGGATCCGGACTTTGTGTTTTTCTGGGCTAAAGCCTGGCCGCAGCACAGGATCAGCAGCGCTGACAGGATGATAAGTATTCGTTTCATGATGCGTGAAAGTTTTTGTTTGTGTTTTGATAGTAGATGTCGACTTCGCGGAAAGGTAATCAACCGAATATTGACCCGAAAAGCCAAAAGACAAGGGCAATCCCGAGTCCCCACAATAACAACTCGAACAGCACATGGCCGCAGCCGACCGCTCCGACCAAGGCTCCTTGAGCCGCTCCTTCTCCCCTTTTTCCGTCTTCACTCCCGATAAAACCTATGACCGCACCGATGGCGGCAACTACAATAATGATGATTAACCAAGTTGGCATAGCGTGAAAGTTTTAATTGTTGCATTGTGTTTGTTTAATGTCGTTGCCATTATATGTTAGTGTACGGAAAAAGTAACCTTAAATTTCACGGATTTTTTTAAGAGGGGAAAGAAAGAATCCATGTCAGTTGACAGGCATTGTTTCTTCTGTCTGTGGGTATTTTCCAGGGTTACAAAAGACATTCATAGGCATCTATGATCAGAAAGATGATAGCAATGAATGACACTCGGACACTGATCACGCACCACTACGGAATCGTAGAGGAATACCTCATAAATATTGACACACGCTTCAGAAGGGAGGCGCTGATGGAAATTTATCGGCCGTTGGGCCAATCACCTAATGACAAGGTCATCCTCGATTGCCTGGCGGCCATGACCGCTCTTCTGGATGGAAACGGATTGCTCGGCAGGGCTGAGATAGAAAGAACGATAACAGAGGAGCTTATCCGGAGAGAGGCCATTAAACTCCTGGTTTTCAGTAGGGAAACCCGAAATGGCGACACTATCACCGTCAATAGTTCGACAGGAAAGATCAGATTCGCGAACTATGCCGACTGGATGCGGAACCGGCTCCTGGTGCCTTTTTTCAAGACGGAGAAGATCGAATCCCTGACCCTGGAAAAGGCGAGGGTTATTCTGAAAAAAACAAGAAAAAAAGCGGGAAGGACTCCCAAAGACCCAAGGACACAACCCCTCCTGCTTGGTTCCTATGAACTAATCACATCATTAAGGGACTTTCCCTCACCCATGCCCAACAACTTGTGCGAGTTCCTCCAGAACCTGCTAACCTTCTGGGGTGCCTTGCCGGAGAACCCGGTCATCGACCCGATGTGGATCAGGGCACAGCTGCGTTACCTCAAAAAAAGACCCGTAAGGCCCAAACTGCCGATTTGAAATCTTGACTTAAAGCATTAATATTCCTATCTTCGCATGACCGGATAAGGAAGATGGGAAACCTAGTTGACAGGATAATAAAAGGTGACATGCGAGCCTTTGACGACTTGTATATGAAGTACAAGCTGCCAGTGATGGCCATCCTGTCCAAATCTACCGGGGTGAAGGGTGACGACCTCATAGACCTTTTCCACTCATGCACGCTAGCTCTTCTTGAGAACTGCGCCTCAGGACGCATAAAGGAAGGATCCCTGCCCGACTCCAATATAAGGGCATACCTCATCCGGACGGCGAGGAATATTTTCCTCGCGGGGATACGGAAGAAAGAGCGGTATGGGAAGTTCATGCTGCCTCTGGACGATCCGGATTATCCTGGAGACATTGAGAAACAGCTGGCGGTTGACACGGCGGATCCCAACTATGAGGAAAAGATAGAACAGGTTCGGGAAGCCGTGTGGAACATGGAAGCGCCATGCGATGAGCTACTCATGCTCCGCCATTTCGAGAAGCGTTCCAGCGAGGAGATAGCCAGCTTGAAGGGCTACGCCAACGGCGACGTTGCCAAGAACATGGTCGGCCGGTGCATGAAGAAACTCAAGGTTTTTGTTATAGGCAAATTCGAAGAATTGGGGCTATGAGAATCGACAAGGACAACATAGAGAAAATCCTCGAGATGGCAATCCGGGAGAGAGGTGCCATGGAGAGAATGGAGGCCCTTGACAGGCAGATGGCCGCCGAAGCTGCCGCATCCCGCCGCAGACGGACTTGGATAACATCTGTCGCCGCCGCCTGCGTCCTGTTCGTGGCCTGTGGAGATGCCACTCTTAAGCTTCACACCAGAAGCGTCGGAAACGGGTACGAGTTCACCGATATTTCCCGCGGGGCGAGGTCAGGCAGCATAGAGAAATTACTGAATAGCAAAGAGTTCTCTGCGGCCTACAAAGAAATACAATCAACTAGGGAAGAGATCAGGGAAGAACTCCAGCATCCTTCCTACGACGACCCCGACTATCTCTCTCAGCTGAACACCGACCTACAAGAACTCGACTTTATGGAAGCCATCGGACATCTCCGTCAAGGTAAATTCTTCAAAGCCCGTAAAGAACTCAAAGCTATTGCCGGCGCTGAAGGAACCTTTGCCGAAGACGCTGAATCACTGCTCCGGAAGATGCTATGAGGTTCAGCCTGACAGCCATTCTTTTATTGCTTTCAACCTTGATCTCCGCCCAACCCCGGCGTGGAGACGCATTAGTGACCTTTTCTCTCAAGGATGGTCGTTACGAAGCGCACGTCAACAAGAAGGGTTGGCAGGCACCAATAACTATTCCGCTCTGCGAGGAGTCAACACTTTCTGAAGTACCGCACAAAGGCCACGCATTATACCAGAAAGAATCTGCCTCAAGTCTCTACAAGGCACTGATCAAACCCATCAGCCAATATCTAAAACCTGGAGAGCGACTATTCTTCATCCCTGCCGGAAATATCCATTTCATTAACCTCGGTGCCCTGACAGACGATTCCGGCGAACGTCTTTGCGAAAAGTACAGCATTCACCGCCTGTCATCTTGGGATGAATATGATAAGACCGAAGACAAACCGTATAAAGCCAAATGGCTACTTTTCGGAGGGATGGACTATCTGGCGGATCCGGAGCAAATGTATGCCAGCGTCAGGATGCTGCACATTCATAACACTGAACACCTTTACAAAGACATCGTGCCGCAAGACCAGAGAGAATTGTCCTTTGGGATCGCTGAAGACGGATCCAGGGCAGGCTACAACAACCTAGAGCACAGCCGCAGGGAAATCAAAGACTTATGGGCGCTCCGGGACTTCGGAATGTCTTTTTTCACTGGATTCAAAGCCTGTGAAGAAGAGTTTCGTTTCATCGTCAGGACGAACGACCCCTTCATTGCGCTCATCTCCACTCATGGTTTCATAAAGGGTGAGGGTGAAAGCGCTTCCTGCGGATTGCTATTTTCCGGAGCCGGCCACACCATTGAAGGCCACGAACTTCCACACAACCTTAACGACGGGATTCTGTATGACCAGGAAATAGAGACTCTCGATATGAGCGCAGCGTCAATGGTTGTGCTTGCCGCTTGCAATACCGGCCTTGGGATAGTTACCCAGGAAGGGATAAAAGGACTCCAAAGCGCATTCAAGAAAGCCGGAGTGCAGACCCTTGTCCTGACATTATGGAGCGTCAACGACAAAGCCACAGCAACTTTCACGAAAAGCCTATTCTCCCACATAGAGAAAAGCAAGACAAAACATGCGGCCTTTGAGGCGGCGATAAAAGACCTGAAAGACTCAGAAGACTTCAGCGACCCTGCGTACTGGGCGCCCTTCATCATGCTGGATTAGAACAACTTCCGGTTGGAATAATCGGACGAGTAATGATAGACTATATTCTGAGTACGCCCCTGGCGAAGGGGAGAAGAGCTCGATAATTCCTGGTACACTTCCTCGATCGAATCCCTTAACTGAGCCGCCGTTATCCCAGGTCTCAACGCCTTTGAGACCGCATAAGATAATCTTCCGTACATCACACCTCCGACCTTACACTCATAGTTCGACTCAAAATCCCGGCAGGCACTGATTGTCACACACTTAGCCTCCCTAGGAGTCTCCTCCAACAGTTTCCCCGTAGATGGCAGTTCAAAAGGCTGGGCAAAACCTCTAACATATTCCACATCAACATCATCCGCATACTCCCGACGGGCATCCCCGCTATGGCAGGCATCAAACACCACCAGCACGCTCCCTTTCCGACCGACCTTGTCCTCTATTCCGCATAGATATTCATTGACCGCATCATCCACGAGATGCTTCGCTCCATCGTAGCCGTTCTTTCCATATTCCACCGCAGCGTCGTAAGGGACCAACGACTCGTCATAACGATCTCTAACATAACGAAGGGCCTCGTCTCCATTGACATCTGTGATGAGCTGACCGTGGCAGGAGAAATGAATATAGACTATATCACCGGGACGGCAAGCGAGGATAAGCCTCTCAAAAGCGTCATCTATCGCATTCCTTGTTGCGGCCGAATTCTCAAGGCAGATAATATCATTCGCTTGAAAACCAATCGTTTCCAACGAGTTAAGGATAATGGTCTTGTCATTCAACGAATGAATATTTGACCAGCCGGAGTTCTCCGGATAGTCTCCGATAAAGACAGTAAGAGCCCGCTTCCTGGCCTCTGCCAGCTGGCATAACATAATAGCAGCGACGATTATCGCAAAGACCTTCTCACTTAGATTCTTCATGCGCCACATTTCCAAGTCTTGAATCGTAGAGTCTTTGCCTTATGAAATATCCCTGTCCCATATCCTTGATAGCATCCAGGGACATCATCCCGGTGTAGCTGGCTTTATCTCCAAGGACCAAATAATCCCTGAGGATCAGACCACCAGAGGGGATTCCTGTTCTTTTGAACACCCGGCCGGTGGCGTCTATAGACTCTGTAATGGTCAAAGTCTGGGATCCTTGCTGAGTTTCAAGCACGTAGTTGGGATGCTTCGAGGCGAAATCCTGTGCGAGACGGTTGATCACCTCCTCGGCCTCATATTCATCGATTATCTGACTGATGGTAACTTCCATCTCATAGATCCGGTACGAATTAGGGCTTGCCTGGATCTTTATCCGAACAGGATTGCCCTGAAAAGTACCTGCTAGGAAAGCAATCGGTGTGTATCCATAGAAAAAGGAATCTTCGACAACTTCTTTTTCCAGTTTGAATCCTTTGGTTTTCAAACGCTTGATGCAGTCGTGATATTCAAGGCCAAGAGGGACTCCTGCGTATGAGAAGGGACTATTATAACTGTCCAGCTCCGGAGCCGGAACAGGCGGAGACTTCCTCAAAGCATGAAGTCTCTTTTCCTCCTCTTCCTTCCGTTCCTTCTCTTTGGCTTCCTTTTCCTCCCGCTCTTTCTCCTCGATCCTTTGTTGCCTAAATCCTGCCGGATTATCTATAATCGATTGAAGATGATTTTTTTGCAGCTCGATCATGTCGTAACGAGTGTGAAGTAGGCTGGCATACATTTGTACATAATTGTCCGCCCCTATCAGGAGCAAGATGTACTCGCTGTCGAACACCTCCGCTTGTCTCTTCAAGTCGACGAATCTGATGTACCCGGCAATATTATACAAAGATATCCAAGGCTCATCTTTCGGATCGTTGCTTCTGATATTGATATTCTCGGGAATGACAGCCTCTAGCACATTCGGGAGCGCCGACAAATCCTTGTCAGCCTCAAGCATGACCGGGGTCACATTCTTATCCCAGTACTCCTTAGAGACCTCCTTGACACCATCATCCATCATCTTGAGGAATGGACGTATCACTCCAGCAAGCCTTTTCTGAACCGACTCCATTACTGTCACAGCCTCCCTGCCTGCCTTGACAAGCCCTGAATAATCAGGCTCCTTCGCCCCTGCGGAAAGACCCGTAAATGCTAATATCAATATTGTAAGAATCAGTTTATTATTTCGCAGAATTAGCATTGATTCGTTCTATATTGCGGATTATCTATCAAATAGCCCCTCCAATGACACTACTGACTACACTGAATCATAATAAGTATTGTGTTTTATTCCGTACGGGGTACTCGAGCCAGTTTGTCAGCGGTTCACTTCTATCAAGATTGTAATAGAGAGCACCATCAGACCGAAAGATAAAAAAGTTGTTTTAACACCCTCATCGTTATACACTGTCTATGACTTATTGCACAATACGGCTTCCATTTCGAGTCCTTGCTTTTTCAACCTAAGCCTTTGAGGGATATTAATTAAAGATGATTTAAAAATTAGTCCGTATTCCATAGAGCCGAAGAATCATTTTCATATGCGCCTCGATACATATCCTCTAATTCTGATCGGGTGTATCCACCATCATAATCATTTGAATCACCTCTTGATGCAGGTTCCTTTCTCCATTCATGCAGAAGATTCCCCTCTCTATCTATCTCGTTCTGATATCCATCTTTAGATTTTACTGTCGCAATACCACCACGAAAATGAGAGACATCATAATACTTAGCTTCAATAACAACCTGTCCATTCTCATCAGCAAAACCAAAATTCGTATGGTAGTACCAGCCTGCATTAGCATTTCCCTCATCTTCAAAAACCTGACAACGAGACAATCCCTCATTAAAAAAATCCAAAAAAACAAATCTTGCAGGTGAACTTTTCCGTTTAGATGGATTAATAACACCAAATTTACGATCTTTGGAATAAACGGTCAATCCATTCTTTATAGGACGAATGAAATCATATTTCATGGGAATGACAATGCTTCCATCAGATTTTATCACGCCCCATTCCCCATGACTTGAATCGATAAAAACACTATTACGTACACTTTTTAAGTAATTAATATCAATAGGATTATCGCTATTTACAACACAGGTTGCATAGCCTTCTGAGAAATAGCCAATATAACAAAAAAAGGTATCGTTTAATAATTCACCATTAATTGAAAATAGTCTATATTGTTTATTCCCATTACTGTCTTTATTGATACCACAAATCACTTTTGCATCAGGATAAAAAACGCAAGAGGAAAATGATCCCGAGATTTTACCAAGGACAACACCTTCATAATCAATAAAAAAACGGCCACTAACATCAATAAGCGTTAAATATTTTTCCGAAATCAAGATTTCCTGATAAGAGACAGTTGTTATTTCTTTTTTATTGTTGATCGCTATATATCTGCCGGATATCCTCAATATCGTTATCTCGCCATGAGAAAATGCTTCTTCAACAAAAAAATACTCAACACCGAATGCCGTCATAACATTCTTTGTCCCATCGCCATTCTCACTAGAATAGTAGTGAGGACATCCATATGAAATATAATTGAGACTCCGCTGATTATCTATCTCATAATTTAATCCATCGTATGATACTTTATTAATATTGCCACTAATCTGATAGTGCTTGATATTCTCTTCACCTCCTAATAATTCATCGAAACTCCTACCTATCAACGAAATATTACACTTCGACTCTGGGTAAAGCACAACACCATTAATATCATATACTGCCGAAATGTTGAAGTCATACCCATGGCGATAAATAATTGCAATAACTTGACCTTCAAGACCTTCTTCAAGATCTTGATATTTCGAAGGAACTATCTCCTTTAAGCAATCATCGTATAGTCCGCAGAACCGTTCTCCATTTACCAATTTATAGATAATCCATCTATTCTTACCGTAGTACTTAATTGAGTTTACATCTGGTATTGGAATAATCTCTTTTCTACAAGAATCGTAGTATTCCTCTTTTTCATTTACCCAAAAACGATGTGTTTCTTCTGCATATGAAACTTTAGATGAATACAAGCAAGGGATAAAATCAAAGGAATTATAGTCCAAATACCCCCATTTACCTTGACTATTAACATAAAACCCTGGATTTCTGTCATACCTCGTACATGTTTCCACTATTTCATATGATTCTGTTACCCTTTTACAATCATTAGACACAATTCCAGACTTGTAATCAGTTCTACTAGTATATTTTATATAAATCCCATATTCGGGATGGTATTCAGCAAAGAATGCTACAGTAAACCAGACATAGTCTTTTATTTCAACAGCTGATCTAAAATCATAATTATACAAAGTCGTTACATATGTATTCTCCACATCACTAAAGCTCCGGGCTATCAGATAATTGCCTATTTGGGGAGATGACTTTTTGCTTAAATCCTTTGCCATCTTTGGGGTATTGAGAGGCTCAATTGACTGAAAAGAGATATTCAACAAAGCGTTGCCTTCAATATCATAGCATCCAAATAACCCTCCCTTTCTTACGACAATAAAAGTATTATCATTTCCTTCAACAGAATCAAATTCGAAATTGAGAAGCCTTTCAAGGAGACCGCTTTCTACATTAAACTTAATAACTCCATATTTCCCTTTCGCTTCTACAGAGAACGTGTTTTGCGTTAATCTTTTAACCAGACTACCTTCTATTGTCTGTATCTCTGACCCTTCCAAGCTCCTATCAAATTTAACAAGAGAAACTGACGAGTTGCGGGATATTAGATAGTTAAAGGCATCAACCTTAATAATATTATCGTATTTAAAAGGAAAAAGTGAGTTATAATTACCATCAACTAACCCAAAACAATCATTTTTGACCGCGATGGCAATACCCGAGTAGCTGTAATCCGAAAGCCAAAGATAATAATCTGGCTTATCGATAAATGCCCCATATTGATTAAGGACTCTATTAGCAATTCGAAGACCGTCGATAATGAAGCGATCTGCATTAGCCGCATTTTTTCTGCCGATTATGAGTTCATCAAAAAGACAAGGATACTCCTCACGGAAGCTAGAATCTTTATAAAACACCAATCCTTTCTTTACCTTTTTCGTTACATAAAAAGCAGGGTATTCATATCTGGGTTCATATAAAGGAAGCGCTTCAATGCGATCATATTGCAAAGAATTACTTTTTCCATCTACAGAGAACAGCCTCATACCTTGTGTTTCCCATGCTATTATTACATTCGGGCATATTAATCCTGCTCCTATATAATGAATAGGGACTATTTCTCTCCCCGTTTTATCAATAACTCCTACTTTATCATCAGTTGAAATAAAGAATAAATCCGATTCTGGGTAACTATATGCTTTATTATCTTTCTTTAATTCCGAGTATTGCTGAGGAGAAAAATGATGTTTAGCAGCATATTCATTAATCACATCAAGTTTTTTCTGGAAGTCATCTTTACCATAGATAAGCTCTCCTTCGCGATAAGTCACAGAATCAATTTCATGAAAAACAACTTGTTTTATACATCTTCCATCGGATGAGATAAAAAAACATTGGCCATTCTTAATCCCCTTATAAGACTTCCCGACCAACTCCAAACTATCGTATTCACATGGAACAATAACCTCATTATTCTTCCCAACCACGCCTTGAAAGCCATTGTTAGCAATTATAAAATGACTGTAGTCAGAGACAAAAACAATACTATCATAAGATAATTCTAAGATTTCATCACCTTTAAAATCCAATAATCCATAATGGTTGCTTTTCACCAGCACCCTATCATCGCAAATATCTAAGCTGTCGTAATTGGCATCTATGAAATACTCGATGTGATTTGGATACTTTAAAACGTTATCTGCCACATAGAGACCTTGTTTTTGATTCTTCTCAAAACGAACAGCAATCTGATCCGCCATTCCGGAATTGCGTTTCATAACCTTAATCCAAACCTTATCAAATGAACAAGGATGCGAAACCCTATCTCGAAGCATTAAACCATAACCTCTCTCATTCTTAAGAATGTAAAGATAATAATAATAGACGCTAATATATTCTTCATCATTGAGAAGGTCGCCATCATATGAGTACAAGCGCCAAGAATCACCAGATCGAACTACTAGTGGTGTATCATCTCTAACTACTAGAGTATTATACTGACGGAATGATTCTTCCCTTCCACCAATAGTTAAATAAACTCTATCGCCATAATAATCAGCATAATGATAATTATGCGCAAACAGCGGAATTATTTCATCAAATACAGGTTGCAGAATAAAGTTATGTGAACTATCTACTATGCCATACTTCCCATTATTTGAAATAAGATAGAGAGTCTTTTGCACTTTTTCATCATTATCTTGAATCAAGAGTCTAACACATTGCTCATATATAGCAGATCCTTTAAAACATATATTATCTTGGAATAGCCAATCCCCTGAATTGTCCCTCGTTGAAATCTTGACATCCATGTCATTATCCTTTAGCCCTTTAATATGACTCCATCCACATGAATCGGTTTCAACTACAGGTGTTAACAGAGTACGAGTAACAGGAACACTTCCAACTATCTCATTTTCAAAGGTGTGAATGATCTTCTTAAAGGAACAACTAATAAATGCCTTCCCATCACACGATAATAGTCCCAAAAGCTTAGTATTAGCATCTTGAAGAGTATACCAACTGGATTCTTTATAATGGTAAAACGAATCAGGGCTTTGTAACACTTCAATTCTACAGTCAACAACATCTTTTAATTGTAGAAAAACTTTGCTGGTGTCATTCTTTTTCTTACCAACATAATAGTCCCCTAACTTGGTCAAAAAGTAATAATCATTACACTCTTTATTAATAGTCTCATCCAATAAAGCAACGCCTTTCGTATCAATACAAGAGACTGGATTAGTCTGGTTGAGAAGAAAAGGGATCGAAACGAGAGCGCGCCCATTACAGAAGTCAGAGGCACTTGCATAATATGGAGTGATAACTATTTCGCCAGAAGTGTTCACATATCCCCATGCTATCCCATCAAATATCGCAGCCCGATCCTCGTGGAAGTCTCTAATATCCACATAAAATGGCTTAAGAACTAAAATCCCGTTTTTGTTTGCCAATCCATAAAACGAATCCTTTTTTACTCGAAACAATCCTGAACTGTCGAAAGATATATCCTCATAGAATGGACCTATTCGTTCTCCATTCTCATTTACAAAGAATACCCCATTACGATTTCTTCCTACTGTTATGTTTTCAGATTCAAAAACGACATCATAGAAACCATCTATTGAATACCTAGAGTTAAATAGTAACTCAGAATCAATCTTAAGAGGATAACACAAGATAAGAGGTTTACTAGAGTCTGAAAGATCGTAATTCACATATCTTTCGCCAACTTTGCGTAATAGGACTGTCTGTATATCACCATTACTGTCGCAAAAAGCAACTGTTATTCCCACTACTCTGGGATCCGCCCCCCTAAGGATAATACCTCGAAACAACGAACCGTTTATCAATAAAACAACAATATCGTGTCTATTTGCTCGGCACAAACCTATACTATTACATAATGCTGACAAAGAGTTCTCCGTCAGGATAATATCTTGCGAATCACATGATGAATTAAGGGTTCGAGATAGCTCCTTTACAGAGTAACCTGTTATTTCCGATAACTTAATCAAAGAAGGCATAAAGCTTAATAATTCAATTTTTATATTATATCACTAGTGTCCAACTATGTATATTATGCCATTATTAATTCCCAGATAAAAAAAGGAAACGAAGCTTCTATATATCAAAACTTGCTTGATCTCATAAGAACAAGCCCTTTTATTAGAAACGCCTTCCTATGATTATTAATAGTCTCTCAACATATACGTAAACTTTTGAATAGTCTTTGGATCCTCAGACACAATAACTGGAACACAATTATTCTTCTGAATACTATCGATAACGACTTTATCAGGATGAAGATACTTATCATCTTTCCCTGCTGAAATGATACAGATTTTTGATAACGCATTTTCGCCATTTGGAAGTGGCCGCCTATAAAACATATCATTATAGTTATTCTCTGAGCCATGATGAGGAACTTGGACAAGGCCTATGTATTTGAATCGCCTTTTATAACATTTCCATAATGCGGACCAATAATCCACGTTTTTAAGCTCATAGTCACCCATATAAAGGCAGTTCAAAGAACAATACCTCCGAATCGTGGCCTCAGTTTTTTCGCAACTCCGTTCACATGTCTTACGACACTCTTCTGGGAGACCAGATAAAAGAGTCATGGAATACTCATTCTCTCCTGGGAAAACACTTTTGTATTCCTGTTTGATTGTCGAAATCAGGTTGCTGCACAAAAACTTCTTAAGTTCTTCTGGATCGAGCTTTCCATCAGTCGAATACAAGCCAGGGATAAGTTTCATAAGACGATTTTTCAAGTCATTTGCTTTCGTTTCCTTCACTGGGGAATTGAAAGGAATGTATTCCCATTGGAAAAAACCATCCAACGGTGTCTGAATACGAATTCCAGAATCGATCTCTTGAGTCATTTCCTCTAAAGAGACAATCTTGTCTTGAACCGCATTATTCTCTTCAAAAGACCGCACAAGTGTTTTATTCCCGAATGATTGAATAGAGTTCCAGCAATTAATGACCACGTCAAGTACCGAACCATCATTAGGATCCGTATCGTCTGAGTCATCTGGATACAAATCAATTAAATTATTGATTAACATCGCTCGATTATCCTCCTCAGATAATAAAGGAAGAATAATCCTCTTAACTTCGCAGCGTTTTAATAGATAATCGACACCCAAGATATGATCCGTATGCAAATGAGAGATAAAAAGAGCATCTATGGTTTCCTTTTTGGAAAATGAATTATCAATTAGATCATTAATCCGTTTTTGATAACCCTTTAGTGAGTTTTGACTCTTTGCCGTCTCAAAGCAGCCGCAGTCATAGACTACAGAGAAAAATGGAGAAGAATCGGTCTCTTCCGAATAAAACTTTTCCGTGTAAAAAGCCCCGTGTCCCACAGGATGAAATGTTCGTACTAATTTCATTGTGCTAGCGCAATTGAACTATTCTACCTAAAAAGATTAATAGCAAAACACTTTCATCTGTTATGTCAAGCCGATGTACCTGTATTTACAAATATAATCATTTTGCGACAATTACATGTGGGGTATTGAACACGCCACGAAATTAATTGTTGTTTTCGAAATAACGGAAAAAGAAAGCAGGAAAAAATCCTGGTTATTTTCTTATACCGTCCATGAGGGCGGTTGTATTTTCCTACTTCCATGTATTTAAGCTTTTTATCACATCCACACAAATCATTTTTTTTCTTTTCATCAAAAGGTAAACTGAATTACCCAACCGACATTCTTACCACGGCTTAGTTGACCGTTGTTTTCAGACCCATAGTAACGACTTAATTCTCGTCCAAGTTCCTGCCTGTATGCCATACGGTCATAAGGCTGCGGATTCTTCCACCGGCCATTCTTCGTCGTCAAATGGAAACGCCCGCAGATGTTACATTTATACACCGCTTTAGTCCTTAGTCTCGAAGGACGGTAATGCTTTGCTCCATCGGCGTCACCATAGGTTAGATAAACATCTTTCCCGCAAGGACAGCTATGTCCGAAGGCGACATAACTGCGCTGATGTTGTTGGGACAAAGGACTGGTCATAGTATCACCAGAACTTTCCAAATGATAAAGATTGTCTGTTGTTTCCATCTCGATTCTTTCTTTTGGTTTCTATTTTTATATGACAGAAACTCGAGAAAGTAACCCGCCACCATCATTATGTTGTAGTGAGCGAGCATAATCTGAAAATCAATTATCTTTGCATGCAAATGCGAACGAGTATCAGTTTAATCGCTGACCTTTTATTCCTGTGCATCTGCGGGATTCCCGCCGCAGGGCAGGTCAACCGCGTTACTGTCGAGGATCACGACAGCCTTACGGTATATTACCCACACTTTGACAGGATTGACCTAGTGACGGAGACAATGCCCTCAAAGAGCGAGGAAGATGTCATTTTCGTTTGCGCCGCCTCGTTCACGGGTGAGCTTCTGAACGAGTTCAAGCATTCAAATATAGCCGGACACCACGTCTCGTCCGGGACCTTTTATTCCGGTTACAAGTGCGCTTTTTACAATGGGGTATTCACTTGGAGTCGCAAAAGTGGATGGCACTTTGACAATTATTCCCACAAGAACTCCGAGCCGCCCCTCAGAACCGCCGCTAAGCAAGGAGGGATGGGATTCTGCCAGAATATGCTATTCCACAAAGGGAAGCGCTTCAAGGGCTGCCAGAAACCGGATAAAAAGAACCGCTACAGGGCGCTATGCGATATTGATGGGAAGCTTTGCATCGTCGATTGCGCGAGGAATCTCCCTTTTGGCAGTTTTATGGACGGGCTCAAGAAACTGGGGGTTAAGAACGCTATGTACTGCGATATGGGGACCGGCTGGAACTACTCCTGGTACCGCAAAGACGACGGGACCGTCAAAGAACTATTCAACGTCCCCGGCCGCTACACCACGAACTGGGTGGTGTTTTATGAATAGAGGTTATTAATCCCCTCACAACCTCTCCAACCACCTGGAAAAGAAGACGTTATACACGCTGTACGTGCTTCCTGACGGGGATTTCGTCTCCAGAATCAATTCCTTATCCACCAGTGTCTCAAGCGTCCTCAATGATGACGAAGGGGCACCGAGGCTGTATTTCTGAAGGAATTCGTTGGAAGTAGGTTGGGACAACTCCCCTTCTTTCGCTACGGCTATAAGATAATTCCACTGCCTCTGAGTCAATAAGTTCCGCCGCTCAAGAAAAGCGTCGCTATTTTCCTTGAATATCGTGTCGATGGCGACAAATACTTCAGTTAAAGTCGCCTCTTTTCTTGTGCCGAGGAACACCCTGTTGCAGAGGAACTGGGTGTAGAAGGTATGTCTCCTGGTCCATTCGAGAATATATCCCACTGCTTCTTCCGTGATGGTTTTCCCATTGTCACAGAACTGCTTCCGAATAAATGAGGAATAAACCTCCTGGCCGATCTTGTCAATGGGATACATCGCCGAACTCTCATAGAAAGGGCTCTTCTCTCCCGTGAACATATCGGCCATCACGTGTCTCTTGCTGCCGCTGAAAATGAACTGGACATTTCTTAATGGCTGAATATAAGTTCGGAGCAACACCTCAGCGGACAAACCGTCATATGACCGAATCTGCTGGAACTCGTCTATCGCGACAATCACTCTCTTTTTTCTACCCTCGAGATAATCGAGCAAAGTTTTAAGGGTATATCGCTTTTCAGTATCGGTCTGAAAAGTGAATGACAATTGTGGGATTCCGCTGATTGGATCAGTGGTCACGACAGGGCGAACCGACTTAAGGGTTTCGAGGAATGACCGGGCCGCCAATCGACCGGTTGTATTTGAATAGATTGCCTCAGCCATCAAAGTGAGCATGTCCTCGAAACAATGACTAGGATATATGTCAATATAGTAGGTCTCATACTCCCCTCCCATCTCTTCCAGAATATCAAAAATATGATAAATTAGACCTGTTTTTCCAAGCCTTCGAGGGGAAATCAGTGTGATATTCGAACCATTTTCAAGGTATTTGATTATCTCGGCAGTTTCAACCTCCCTGTCGCAGAAATACTGAACAGGAGTATGTGGAGACAATATAAAGGGATTGGAAGGAGTACTCATCGCATTATCTTTTTCCCAAAGATAATGCATTATTTTCATTTCACAAAATGTGAATCACAAAATGTGAAATCTAACGAGCCGGGGAAAGGTTAAAATTCCAGCCTGAACCTTGTTGCCTTTGTGTAGTATAAGATAACCCTAACTTTTCAAACAAACAAATCTAAGAGACCTATCTCAATCCCCTTCTTTGCCCGAGATCGGGCGGAATGCTTGGCGGCTTTGCGGAGACGCCTTAGGCGGGAACTCCGCTCTTCCGCCACACCGAAACGATCCCTGAAATCCATCACGGCCTTCCTTCCTCTCAGGGCCCGTCGAAGACCGGCGGCTCTTGTACCTGAAGGATGCCTGGACAAATCTGTCTTTGCCTTAGTCAGGCCTTTATCAAACTGATTCAGCGACGCAAGCACAGTGACGGAACTCTCCTCAGCAAGCCGCTCCCGAACTTGACGGATTTCCCTCATCCTCTGTTCGAACGCTTTCCTGGTATGATAGGTCTTACTCATCAGAAAAAAGGCATAGTAACCTTAAAACGGTCACTTTTTCCGGAGTGCTTTCTTCAAGGTCGGAAGTACATACTCGGTGTAACGGACCATTCCAAGGTCAGTGAAATGGACCCCGTCAACAGTCGCCTCGCCGTCCAAGCCGAGCATCTTGTCCCCTTTAATGTAATATATCTTCCTCTCCCCAGCCTTCTTAAGCTTCGCGTAAACCGCTCTCATAGAGGCGTTTCTGGCCGCTATGTCGGCAGCGGTCACCTTGTCGAAAACCGCATGGGGATAATTAGGATTCTCTATGAATATAACCGGCACATCCGGATGGGCGTCTCTGATTATCCTGAAGAACTTCTCCTGCCTCTCGTCAATCAGCGAAGCCTCGCAGTTCGGCACATTGTCCAGCACGAAAAGCGAAGGATCCTTTACAGCCGCCATCAGCTCGGCGATCTCGTAGTCCAGGCGGGCGTTTCCGCTGAAACCTAGGTTAACGACCTCCCTATCAAGCTCTCTGGAGATTATATTCGTGAAAGCCATCCCGGGTCTGTTCGCGCAGCCGCCCTGAAGAATGCTGGTGCCATACATCACGATTGGAGAACCTTTGCGAGGGCTGTCAAGAGCCGGCTGGTCGATAACCGAACCTTCCTCAACCCCAATCTCCAGTTTCTTAACTCCCTCGTACAGAGAAAGATAAACGATATATTCCCTCATCACGGGCTCCATTCCGGAAATGACCGTGAGATCGTTTAAGGTATCCTTTTGCGGACGGGCGCTCCGAGCGAACCTCCAATGGCCGTCAACCGGATCCTGGGTATATAGGTCAAGACCGCGAGTGCCTGTGTCAGTCATGTGGTTCATCGTGTGAAGCCCGAACGACACCCACCGCAACTTGATAGACGGAGAGTCCGAGCGGAACCTCACCGAGATCCCGGCAGAATGATGCGCCAGGTCCCAAACCGGCTGGCGGATAACACCTTCCAAAGATGCGGGAAGCCGCTCGTATGTGGCCGAAGTATTCGGAACAGCCTTCCCATAAATCGGGAAGGTTGAAGCGTCGGTGTAGTAATATTTCTTCGCATCCTGGGCGGATGCCAGTGAAATAGAAAGGACAGACAAAAGCAATAAAGCCAAAAATTTCACAAGGGATTTCATAATAATAAGCTAAATGACCAACACAAAAATAGCGAAAAAAGACAATGAAACATATTATTTGGTAACTTGCGCCATATGAAAAGAACACTATTACTATTCTGCCTTGTCTTAAGCTCTACACTATCAGGCCAACCTCTGAATCGTCCTTGGCTTAAAGCGATGGAAAACAGGATGTCTGTCGAGGAGAAAGAGATGCTCCAGAGCATTTATGCGCCGACAGTCGTAGCCACACCCTTGGAAGATGCCAGACGAAGCGTCTGTATACTTCCAGACGGTGAGATCCGATGCTACGGCTCGATTGAACGAGACAAAAAGAATCCGAAAGGGAAGGCCGCCTACCTGTCCTCTGTCGATGGAGGCCTGACGTGGAAAACCAGGTATTCCCATGGCAAGATGGGAGCGTGTACCTATATTCCTGTAAAAGACATTTTCGTGACCTCACGGGCAGATGCTGAAGGGACTTGGTTCCTGATTTCTAAGATTGGTCCGGAAGATCCTGAGCCTGAGCAGGTTAAAATCTCCTCATACCGGTTTTCAGACTGTTTCCAACCTACCAAATCAGATTATTCCGATCGTATCTTTTTCACTGGGCAACGCCGCAATGAACGGAATGAATCAGTCCCGACTTTCATCTATACAGACGATTACGGAAAAACATTTCATCTGGTGGAGCTCCCCCACCCGCCGAAACCGGAAATAGTGTTCCCGCACCAAGGCATCAGATGGAGCAATGACTGCGGTACCGAACCTATGGCTTGCGAGATCTCCCTGGGGAAAATGATGATGTTAATCCGCAATGCCACAGATGCCTTCTACCAGTCTTTTTCCGAAGACGGCGGAACGACATGGTCCGATCCTGAACCATCTGTATTCCAGGGATGTATCACAACACCTTTCCTATTGACTCTGTCAGACGGCCGAATCGTGAATTTCTGGAACAATACCCGTCCGCTTCCGGAATCGGATCATGAAAAGCAGATGCCTCCGGTCGCGGAAACTGTCAAAGACGGGACCTGGGAGGATGTTTTCACCAACAGGGACGTCGCTCATGCCGCCATCTCATCAGACAAGGGAGAGAACTGGACAGGTGTCCGTGAACTATACCTCAACGGAATTAGGAACAACGCCGATTTCCGATATGTTGGCGGCGTATTGTATTCCCTGGACAAGAGCGTCCACCAATTCCAGGCATTTGAGCTCCCCTTCAATAAGATTCTGGTCTCCGTGGGGCAAAATCCTGTTTCAAGAAGGATGCTGATTTTCGACCTGGATTGGCTCAAAGAGACTGATCGGCAGGAAGACTTCATGGATGGATTGGGAGGTCTAAGCACCTTCGTGTATGTCAAAAGCATTTCAGGTTCAGCAGAGGCTTATGTCGGAAATGGCCACTGCGCCTGGAATCGCACCAACGGAGCGTTGCTCGTACCCGATCCGGAAGGAGGCTATTCTGACGTCCTGCAGTTATCGAAATATCCTGACGAGCGCCTGTTCAACGACATCCAGGGGCTAACGTGGAACTTTCCCGCCAGCCACGAGGGAGAGGTGGAGATAGGATTCTTCCTTGCCGAAGACACCATGCGGATCAACCTGACAGACTGCTGGTTCAACCCATGCGACCCATATGTGGCGTCACAGGCCCAATTCTCCACCGACCTTACAGCTGACGATGTTCCGTCCGGCGCCTGGCACACCCTCCTGCTGAAATATGATCCGGAATGGGTGGAGATCTGTTGTGACGGCAAGGGCGTGACCCGCCTGAAGGCAAAGAAAAACAGCCCTCTCGGGCTGTCTTATCTGAATATCCAATGCGTTAGCGATTCTTCCAACAGCAAAGGGACATATATCCGCCTCCTTAAAAAGAGGTGATGAGTCTTAGAACATGTAACGTACTCCGAGACCTAAGGTCAGGAGGCCGTTACGGCGAACCTTGCCGTCTCCGAACATAAGACGTGGCCGCAAACTAAGGGAGAACTGGAGCGGGAAGTCGAAAATATATTCCAACCCAACGTTCCCGAGGAGTCCCGCATAGACCAGATTCTCGTCTTTCTCATTGGTCCAGACAGCGACGCTGGCTCCAGGGCCGGCATAGATACCCCACTGTCCATAAGCGCTCCAATCGGGCTGGGCTATCATGATATTATAGACCCCGTCGAAATGGAAGGCGTTGGTATTGAACGCGTCATCCAGTCCGAGCTCAAACTCCAGGAAGTCAAATTCCCCGGCGTAATTCTCGTAACTGACATCCACCCCGTAGTTGCCGGCACGAAGCCCGACAGCCCTAGGTTGGGCAACTGCCACAAATGAAAAAGCCACCACCGCGGCTAATGCCAATAGAATTCTTTTCATATCTACACCATTCCAGAGAATCCCATGAACGCCATGGCCAGGATGCCGCAGGTCACCAGAGCGATAGGAACGCCCTTGAACTGCTTCGGGACATCGTTGAGCTCAAGATGCTCACGCATTCCAGCGAAGAGGATCAGAGCCATTCCGTAGCCGATAGCCGTAGCGAATGCGTAGACTATAGCCTGTCCGAGGTTGAGCATGTGCGCGGGGCCTCCGCCGAATGTGAACTCCTTGGTCACGACGTTAAGAGCGACACCCAAAACGGCGCAGTTGGTGGTGATCAGCGGAAGGAATATTCCCAAAGCCTGGTACAGCGAGGGGCTGATCTTCTTCAGAACGATCTCTACCATCTGAACCAGGGAAGCGATCACGAGAATGAAAGCGATCGTCTGGAGGAACTCCAGGCCGAAAGCGACCAGCAAATACTTGTTAATCAAGTAGGTGACAAGAGTCGCGAGAGTGATGACGAAGACCACCGCTCCGGACATTCCGGTCGCTGTAGAGACCTTGCTGGAGACTCCGATGAACGGACATGTGCCCAGGAACTGGGCCAGCATTATATTATTGACGAATATCGCCGAAATAATTATGAGGAAAAATTCCATAGCCTAGCTCTTTTTAGCGATTTTGTTGAAAAGGACCATCAGGTAGCCGAGGGCGATGAACGCTCCGGGAGCCATGACGAACACCAGGATGCCGTCGCCGGAGATGAACTTCCAGCCGAAAGCGGATCCGCTTCCGAGAATCTCCCTGACAAGGCCAAGGACGGTGAGGCTCATTGTGAAACCGAATCCGATCCCGAGCCCGTCAAGGGCCGAGTCCACAATCCCGTTCTTGCTGGCGAAGGCCTCGGCGCGTCCGAGGACGATACAGTTCACGACAATCAGCGGGATGAAGAGTCCCAGGGTCTTGTACATGTCAGGAGTATAGGCCTGCATGGCGAACTGTAGAATCGTGACAAAGGTCGCGATAACCACAATATAGACAGGAATATGAACCTTGTCCGGAACCACAGGCGCGATAGCCGAGATCACGATGTTCGAGAGCACCAGTACGAACAAGGTCGCAAGACCCATGCTCATACCGTTGATGGCTGAAGTCGTGGTAGCCAAGGTGGGGCAAAGTCCAAGGAGAAGGACGAAGGTCGGGTTCTCCTTGAAGAAGCCTTTAGTGAATATGCCTAATTTTCTCTTGCTCATAGCCTATTCTCCTTTAATGGTCTTTAAAGCCTCCACAGCGTTTTTAACCGCCAGGGTATATGCCCTGGAAGTGATTGTGGAAGCGGTGATAGCGTCAATATCCCCGCCATCCTTCTTGACAGACAGGATCTTGGAGGAAGGGTCGAAACCTTTGAACTGTGAGTAGAAATGCTCGTCCGTGTTACACTTCGCTCCGAGTCCGGGCGTCTCTGTGTGTGACAAGACTGAGGTGTTGTATACTTTCCCGTCAGGGGTGATTCCGACCATCAGGGTCAAGGGGCCGCCGAAACCGACCACAGTGGACTTGACGGCATAGGCCTTGACCTCCCCACCGGAAGTGCTGACGTAATATTCGGAAGGCTGTCCACCGACCTCAACAGGCTTAGCCTCAGATAGTTCCCCACCTTCGGGAAGAACCGCTCCGATGGAGGCTTTGAGGATTTCGGCGTTCGCTTTGGCGATCGGCTCGGCTGTCAGGACATACATCCCGCCCAGCAGGGCTGAACAGACAAGGCAGACGGCCGTAAGGCACAGGGCCATATTAATGAGATTTGATTTTGCTGCCATATTCTAAGCCCTCCCGTATTTTTTCTGATGGAACCAGTTATTGAGAAGAGGAACCGTGGAGTTCATGATGAGAATAGCGAAGCTCACACCTTCCGGATAAGAGCCGAAGTACCTGATCATCAATGTGATGAAACCAATACCTATACCGAAGATGATTCCACCCTTAATGCTCATCGGGCTGGTCACGTAGTCAGTCGCCATGAAGCAGGAACCGAGGAGGAGACCACCGGTGAGGAGGTTGAACAGAGGATCGGTGAACTGTGCGGGATTGGCGAGCCAGAAGATGCAGGACACGGCGGCCACGGTACCGAGGATCGACAGGGTGATCCAAGGCTTGATGACCTTGCGCGCGACCAGGTAGATGAAACCGACTAGAATCGCTATCGCGCAAGCCTCTCCGGCCGATCCGCCTATATTGGCGAAGAGCATCTGGGAATATGTGTAACCATGGCTGGCCATCAGGTCAGGTACCGAGGCGCCCTGCATCAAGCCTTCCTTGATAGCTCCCAGAGGAGTGGCTCCGGAGATGGCATCAACCCCGAACAGGCCCTGGGGAATCTCCCAATGGGTCATATAGGTCGGGAAAGAGATGAGAAGGAACACACGTCCCACCAAAGCCGGATTGAAAATGTTCTGGCCGAGACCTCCGAAGGTCATTTTCGCGACCCCGATAGCCACCAGGGCGCCGAGGAACACAACCCACCAGGGAGTGGTCGGAGGCAAGTTGAGAGCCAGAAGGACTCCGGTGACAGCGGCTGACCAGTCACCGATCGTGGAAGCCTTCTTCATACAATACCTTGTGATAAGGTACTCGATCGCCAGGCAGGACAGCACGCTCACCGCAAGGACGAGCAGCTCTTTCCAGCCGTAGAACACGACCGAGACTATGACGGCCGGCAGCAGGGCGATCACGACATCCCTCATCAGGACCTTTGTTGTGGTCGCTGAATGGATGTGAGGGTTAGGGGAAACCAATATCTTGTCCATACTCTATTCGGATTTAGGTTTAGCTGCCTCAGCGGCGGCCTTGGCGGCCTCAGCGGCAGCCTTCGCGGCAGCCGTGCGGGCTCTCATAATACCCATGACCTGTCCCCTGGCCTGGCTGATGATGTCCAGCAGCGGAATCCCGGCGGGGCAGGAGTACAAGCAGCAACCGCACATGATGCAGTCCTGGACAGCATTTGCCTCCAGGGCATCCGTGTCACCGGCTTTCGCCAGACGGTTAAGAAGGAAAGGCTCGAGACCCATAGGACAGGCCTCAGCGCATTTTCCGCAACGGATACAGTTGCTCTCAGGCATCCTCTTGGTCTGCTCTCTTGTGAGGAACAAAAGACCTCCGGTGCCCTTCATCGTGGCGGCCTCAAGATTGGCGATAGACTTGCCCATCATCGGACCTCCGCTAATCACCTTAGCCGCGGCCTCGGGCACACCACCAAGATAATCAATGACATAATTAAGCGGAGTACCGACCCTGACAATCAGGTTGGCCTGTTTCGGGAAGCACTCACCTGTGACAGTCACCGAGTTGTCGATAAGAGGCTTGTTCTTCTGGACGGCCTCATAGACAGCGAGGGCGGTGCAGACATTATCCACGACAGCACCCACATCGATAGGCAGGCCACCGGACTTGACCTGGCGGTGCATCACAGCGTCAATCAGCTGTTTCTCACCACCTTCCGGATATTTCTTCATAAGTGACAAGACCTCGATCCCGGAATATTCAGGACCTTTGGACTTGAACTCGTTGACCACTTTCTGAATGTGCTCGATAGCCTCCAGCTTATTGTCCTCGATAGCTATCGTGGCCTTGGCGACACCGAGAGCTTTCTTGATGATGGCGGTACCGATAACTACCTGCTCTCCCTTCTCGAGGAGGGTACGGAAATCGGATGTGAGGTAAGGCTCGCACTCGCAACCGTTGATAATCAGCATCTCACAGACCTTTCCCGGAGGCGGGCTAAGCTTGACATGGGTCGGGAAGGTGGCTCCTCCAAGTCCAACCACACCGCCGAGCTTAATCTTTTCGATAATAGCCTTGGGATCATCGGGAATATCAGTCACGAGAGTGTCACCGCGGTCGATATTCTCCATCCATTCGTCTCCCTCGACAGCGATCTCGACGACCATCTGGTTATTGCCGGAAAGATCCTTTCTCGGACCTATAGACTTGACTGTTCCGGAGACTGATGAATGGATATATGCCGACATGAAACCGCCCGGTTCGGCCAAGACCTGACCGACCTTCACCTTGTCACCCACGGTGACAACCGGCTTGGCCGGAGCGCCGATATGCTGTGACAGAGCGATATACACTGTCGGGGGTATCGGGAGGTATTCCAGTTTGCAGCCTCTGGATATCTTGGAATCAGCGGGATGCACACCGCCTATCGAGAATGTTCTTTTAGCCATTGCTTTCCTCCTTTTTAAACTGTTCCGGTTCCTGAGCCTGTCGAAGGACCGGTGGTTCGACTGGCTCACCAACCGGTTTGGCGGCCTCCGCTGCCGCGGCGGCTGCCTCACGGGCCTTCTTCTGGCGTTCCTTTACACGGGCCTTTATGGCATCCTTGTCAATCGGTTTCGGGAAGTTGACTCCGTGGATGGCTCCGGTCGGGCACATCGCCTCACACTCACGGCAAAGCTTGCACTTCTCGAAGTCAATGTAAGCCACATTGTTCTCCAGGACTATTGCGTCGTGGGTACAGGTCTTCGCACATATTCCGCAACCGATGCAAGCGTTAGCGCAGGCCTTCTTGACCCCGGGTCCCTTGTCCTTGTTGACGCAGGAGACATATTCCCTCATACCGCGAGGTCCCTTTTTGCGAAGCTCGATAATAGCCTTTGGACAGGCCTTCGCACAAGCGCCGCAAGCGGTACATTTCTCCTCGTCCACCACAGGAAGTCCGGTCTCGGGATCCATAGAGATCGCCCCGAACTTACAAGCGGCCACACAGTCCCCGCAACCAAGGCAACCATAAGAGCAACCGGTGTCACCGGCATAGAGAGACGCCTTCACCTTGCAGGAAAGGGTGCCGTCGTACTCACTGGTTCTAGGTCTGACGGAGCAGGTGCCGTTACAACGGACCACGGCCACCATAGGGGCCTTCTCCTTGATCTCGTAGCCGAGGATCTCGGCAACCTTCTTCATCGTCTCGTTGCCTCCGACCGGACAGTAGTGATTGTCCAGATTCGGCGCCTTCACCGCTGAATCAGCGAAAGCATGGCAACCAGCGAAACCACAGCCACCGCAATTCGCTCCGGGCATAGCCTTCTCAACCAGCTCAATGCGAGGATCCTCCACGACCTTGAAGCGCTGCGCGACAAGGTAGAGGGTCAACGCAAGCAGCAGGCCGAGACCCGAAATGATCGCGATGGTCCAGATAATTGTTGTTGTCATAAATAATATTTGGTGATTTATCTTTCCCTTATATAAAACTCGTACCCTTCAGCGAGACGATCCCGGAAAAAGTACAATACGAGATAGTACCCGGCGACACCCAGAAGCGATATTCCTCCTGTGGCCAGCTCGCCAAGGCCAATCTTTGACAAAGATAATATTAAAATCAGTAAAAACAGCACTGGAAGCACATAAGAAAGCAGAACCGCTTTCATTCCGGCCTTCGTTCCGAGGCATACCTCAACCTCCTGACCGATCTCATAAGCCCCTGGATCCCTGACGGGGACCACGACTGTCTTCTTTTTCGACTCGGTGAGGCCACAAAGCCCGGCGGCATGGCAGGAGGCGCATGCTGATTCAGAGATTATCTCCACGCTGACGGACCCTTTGTCCGCAGCTACAATTCTACCTTTATGGGAAACAGCGTCAGCCATTACTGGACCACGCTTGAGAATTCATGTTTCAATCCGTCAGCGCTGTAAAGGCGTCCGCGGACCTGGCCTATCTTCAAAGGGGCGACGAAATAGATAGGAATCCTGTTGCCGTCGTCAGTAATCCAAGCGTAAAGGCTGCTCTCACCATCAAAAGCCTCGCCTTTCGGCATCTCGAAACCGAATTTATGGCACCTGTAAGTACCCTTTCCCGGAATCTTCTTATTCTCGACTCCGAAGTAGCGGAAATATATGTCCCGGATATGATGGTCGATGGCGTAAGTCATAGGATACCTTCCCCCGGCGCTCAATTTCGAGAGATCCATGTTGCGGATGAGGAATAACATCGTGGCGATGTCATAGGTGCATTCGTCTTTGGGCAACTCGACAGTGAACTCCCCTTTGCGTGAATTGTTGATCTGGGCGTTGATATGGTCAGAGGCATAGGTGTAAAGGTTTGTGCACCAATAATTTCCCTCTCGGCAATCCCTAATGAACTTCACAGGTTTGAATCCATCCTTAGTGAACCAGCAATCGAAATCCTCCTTCAGCTTGAAGACTGACTCATATATCTTCTGGGTCTTACCTTTCAGGGATCCGTGATAGCAATTCTGACCATTAAGAACAGTCTCATCCAGTCTCAATGTGGCCTGAGCGACGTCAGCGTTGATCAAGCCAAACTTGTAGTGGATTGTGAAAACCAATTTCTCACCGCCTTTGAACGCGAGTTGATCCTTGGCCAGATTGACAGGAAGGCATTTCTTGTTGTCGGCGGCGGAAAGCGTTACGCCCGCGGCCAGGAAGGCGGCGGCGACAACAGTTATCAGTCTAGCGAGTCTCATTAGAATTCAGTGTTTTGGTCGAACTCACTGTTCATTGCAGATTCCGTGCCGACCATCGATTCAGCCTGAGCGGCGAGAGAATCGCCAGGCTCCACGAAGCGGACCTGCTCGGACTTGAACAGCATGTCGATATCGCAGACCTCGCCATTACGATGCTTGGCTATGATGATCTGAGTGGTTTCCTTCCCGTCCGGAGTTTCTCCAAGGCCAACATAATCAGGGCGATGTATGAATATGACCATATCAGCATCCTGCTCGATTGATCCGGACTCTCGCAGGTCGCTAAGCTGAGGCTTTCCAGTGCCTCCAGTCCTTTGGACAGCGTTCCTGGACAGCTGCGAAAGAGCGATAATCGGTACATTCAGTTCCTTGGCAGTAGCCTTCAAAGTCCTGGATATGGCCGCGACTTCCTGCTCGCGCAGGCCTCTCAGCTCGACCGGGCCCTGCATCAGCTGAAGGTAATCAACGATCACAAGCCTCACATCTTTCGACTTGACAAGCCTCTTGACTTTGGTACGGAACTCCATAAGCGGGATGCTAGGAGTGTCGTCAATATAAAGTGGCGCTTTCGACAAGGCAGCGAGACGGGTCTCCAGCTGCTGCCAATCCCATGGATCCAGTTTCGATCCGCCCTTAAGTTTGTCAGCAGGAAGGCCGGACTCTGTAGTCATAAGCCTCATAACCAGCTGCAGGGCAGACATTTCCAAAGAGAAAACAGCCACTGGCATATTGTGGTCCACCGCTGCGTTCCTGGCAAGGTTAAGGGCGAAAGCCGTCTTACCGACGGAAGGCCTGGCGGCGAGAATGATCAGGTCGGACTTCTGCCATCCCCTCGTGACACGGTCCAAAGTCGGGAAACCGGAAGGTACTCCGCTGAGACCCTGGATGTTCTGGTTCTTCTCGATCTCGCGCATGGCGTCATTGATGATCGAGCCGACTTCCTGGACATCTTTCTTAAGGTTGTTCTGGATGGCGTTATAGACCTTTGTCTGGGCCTCGTCAATGAGCTGGTCCACCTTTACGGAATCGTCATACGAATCCCTGAGAATCTCGTATGAAGCCGTAATAAGATCCCTTTGTATACTCTTCTGTTTGAGGATCTTGACGTAGTACTCGATATGTGCGGCAGCTCCGACCTTCTCGGACAGTCCGGCAAGAACGACAGGTCCGCCAATAGCCTCAAGGTTACCTTTCTCGCGCAATTTGGCGCTGACAGTGACGATATCCACCGAAGTATGCTCGTTGACAAGCTCGGACATCGCCTCGTAGATCATCTTGTGCCTTGGGTCATAGAAACATGAAGGGCTGAGCTCCTCAAGCGCCATGTCGACGGATGAGGGTTCGATGAGCATAGCGCCGAGGACAGCCTCTTCGACTTCAAGGGCTTGAGGCGGTTTGTTCCCCATCTCAAGCCCTATAGTGTCCAGGTTGACTGCCTGGGCCTTTCTCCTTGAGGATTTTCCAGGCTGGTCAGGCATAACTGTGATTGTCTATTCGAAATCCGGATTGACTATGATTCGTCCGCAATGTTCGCAGATGATCAGCTTCTTGTTGGAAGCGATGTCTACAAGACGCTGCGGGGTGATGGTGCTGAAGCAACCTCCGCAGGAGTCTCCATTGTACACGGAGACCACGGCGAGGTGGTTGTGGACACTGGCGCGAATACGGTCATAAGCGCTCATGGTCCTGGGATCGATCTTGGCCGCACACTCCTTCCTCTTCTGCTCAAGTTTCTCCTCTTCTTTCGATGTGGACTCGACGATGGTAGCGAGCTCTTCTTTCTTGGCTTTGAGGTCCTCGCTACGGATGGCGATGAAATCCTTCAGGTTATCCTGGTCCGCCTTCTTCTCCATGATAGCGGTCCTGGTGTCATTGATGGTCTTCTGGGCGATCTGACGGAGAAGTCCCTGATTCTCAATCTCTTTGTTGATGGAGTCGTACTCACGGCTGTTGGAGATGTCATCCAACTGCTTCTGGTACTTCTCGATCTGGAGGTCGCAGTCGACGATATTCTGCTTATTCTCGGCGATGGTCTGGTTGAACACGTCAATCACAGCCGCACCCTGGGCGAGACGAGCCTTAAGGTCCGCCACCTCTTCCTCAAGAGCCTCCACCTCAGAGGGAAGCTCGCCGCGGAGCTGGACGATCCTGTCGATTGCCGAATCGGCCTCCTGGAGAGCGTACAGGGTCTTGAGTTTCTCCTCGACGCTAATCTCGGAGTCGGCGAAATTCTTCTGCAAGGAGACGAAAGTCTCCCTCTCGTCTATAGGTGTCTCAACTTTCTTGATTTTCTTGGTTGCCATAGTAGCTTTGAAATCTGACTGTTCTAATAATAAAAAACCGGATTGCTCGCCCTTAGCTTCTCGCTGGTACGGACTGCAAAGGTAGGAAATTTTTTCCTTAAGAGAGAAAATAATACATCGCAAATTTCCACTTCCCCTTCGAAATGGCCTATATCAATGACCATAAAGTTCTTAGGAGTGAAGAAACGATGATATGTTATATCCCCGCAGATATACGCCTGGGCGCCGGCTTCCATGGCTTTCCCGATCAGGGAAGAGCCTGAGCCACCGCACATGGCAACCCTGCTTACAGGTATGTCAAGCGGCTTGGAGCAACGGACTAAAGACAGGTCGAAACAAGATTTCACATATCCGATGAACTCCTCGGCTCCCATCGGCCCAGGAAGGTTCCCGACTGCTCCGAAACCAATCCCGTCCGCTTCCTGGTCAAGAACCTCAACATCTTTGAGGCCGAGACGTCTGGCCATAATCCCGCTAACTCCTCCGATAACCTTATCAGCGGTAGTGTGGGCGGCATAGACAGCGATTCCGGCGGAAACCGCCTTGATCACCGCGAGCCCGACCGGATCCTCAGGCGCTATCGTCTTGATTCCTCCGTAGATAAGGGGATGATGGGTGACAATCATGTCAGCGCCGCAAGCGATAGCTTCGTCAACCAGCTCAGGAGTGCAGTCGAACCCTACAAGGACTCCTTTGACCTCCTGGTCGGGAGAGCCGATAATCAGCCCGCTGTTGTCCCAACTCTCCTGGATCGGCAGAGGAGCGAACTCCTGGATTGCCGATGTGATATCTCTCACTATCATAGCGACTTCTTGACTTCGACAAGCTGGCTCCTTATCTCCTTAAGGCTGTCCAGGACCTTTACCCTGCCCTCAACTTTCTGCCTCTCGGCGGCGAGTTTCTTGGATGCGCCCTCCAAGGTCAACCCTTGCTCTTTGACAAGGAGATGGACCTGCTTCAAGCAATCCAGGTCCTCCGCGGTGTACAACCTGTTGCCCTTGGCGTTCCGCTTGGGTTTGATGTATTTCGGGAACGAGTTGGACCAGAACCTCACCAGAGATGTGCTCTCACCCAGAAGCTCGGACACTTCGCCGATAGTGTAATATAATTTCTCCATATAATATATTTAATCCATTGATTGCCCTGTGTTGGAAGACATGAAAAGCATCCCCATATAGTCCTCGGGAGTGACAGAGGCGAACATGTAATTAAGAGGATCCATCCTCAATGAGTCCTTCCTGACCTCATAGTGCAGATGCGGCGCGAAAGAGTTGCCCGACATTCCCACTTGTCCTATCTGCTTGCCTCTCTGGACTTTCTGTCCCCTGCTCACCCTTGTGTTCTCCAAATGGGCATAGCTGGTGACATAGCCGTTGCCATGGTCGATAGCCACGACATTGCCGAGGCCCTTGGAAGAGTGGTCGACATATTTCACGACTCCGTCAGCCGCGGCGTAGACCGGCTCCCCCTGCTGGGAGATGAGATCGAGTCCTCCATGATTGGCCGGCACCTTGTAGAAAGGATTGATCTTCTGGCCGACAGACGCTCCCGTCCTAGCATAGGAGAACGAACCGAGAGGGATAGTCATGGGGGGAAGCTTTTTCACTCCTCCACTATCAAGGACCGCCATTACCCTAGCAAGGTTATTCTCGACTCGGGCTGAAGCGATATCCAGCAAATCCAGTTTCTTCCCGACATATTCAACTATATCTTTGTCTTCCACAGAATCAATCGCCGATAGGAGTCCATCAGGATACATGCTGCCCAGATCCGGCGAATCAGAGTTGAAAAGCTGGCGATAAATCTCCCGGTCTTTTTCCTTGAGCCCATCCAGAACATCACCGACAAGCTCCTCTTTGCGAAGCATCTCGGCATACATTTGCTCATACATCTGGATATCCCTCTTAAGGGCGCGCTCAGAGTCTGTGCTGACCAAAAGGGAAAACACCACATAATAAACCACCGCGAGAGATGCCGTGACAAGGAAATACCCCAAGGCCTTCTTGGTCACCGACCAGACGGAACGAGTGACCTTCCGGAATTCCATCCGGCTTTTATCGAACACGTATTTCTCACCGTCTGCCATAAGC
The DNA here is from genome assembly GCA_902785575.1 of uncultured Bacteroidia bacterium. Taxonomy (GTDB): domain Bacteria; phylum Bacteroidota; class Bacteroidia; order Bacteroidales; family UBA932; genus Cryptobacteroides. Next base: position 43,512 of record CACZZF010000010.1, read on the forward strand.
CTCTACCTGCGTGTCACACTGAAAGAACGCCTGGTAGGCATGGTCTCATTCTCCTTCTCCTGACGGTTCGTCATCGCGATATAGTCCTGTTTGGACATCGAGAGATCAAAATAGTTCATCGGATTGACCCTTTCTCCTTTGTAGAACACCTCATAATGGAGATGGGGGCCGCTGGCCCTTCCTGACTTGCCGCTCTCGCCTATCTTGTCTCCCCTCTTGACCTTCATCCCCTCAATCACAGTCATCCTGTCGAGGTGGGCGTAACGTGTCTTGTAACCGAACCCATGATCTATGTTGACGCAATTGCCGTAACCGAAGAAGTCATATTCCACAGACTCGACAACTCCGTCACCAGTGGCGAAAACAGGATTGCCGACCTTCATGGCGAGGTCAACCCCGGTGTGGAGCCTGGACTCTCCCGTGAAAGGATCCGTCCTGTATCCGAACTGGCTGGAGAGGTTGTACTTGGAAGGATCAGGAATGATCGGCGGGACCGCCGGGATGCATGACGCCATGTCACCGGCACGTTTGGAGACCGCCGCCACCTCATCGAACGACTTGCTCTGGACATAGGTCATCCTGGTCAGCTTATCGATTCTCAAAGCGGTGTTTTTCAAAGCGTTGGTGGGCTCCAGCCCATCCAGGAAGGCGTACCGGTCCACTCCGCCGATACCAGCGGTGCGGATAGAGGCGGGAATCTCGTTCATTCCGAATATGGACCTGTAGATATCGTCGTCCCTTATCCTCAAAGCGTCCAGATTGCTCTCATAACGGTCCAGGCGGGAGTTCATCAGATCAATACGCGCGTCCCAACGTGCCATCTCGGCCTTAAGGAGAGCCGTCTTGGGAAGATCCATCCCAAGAACCGATGTGAATACCCACAGATATAGCACCGACAGCCCTACGCTACCGGCGACGAGAAGGAGCCCCTTGATCAATTTCGATTTCAAAGACACGTCTTTGATCTCATAGAGAAGGGTCTCCGGATTGAGAATATATTTTCTCATAGCTCGCAAATATACCCTTTTTTGCTATAAATCGCTAAAAATGTTATAATTTTGCTATTTCCGTGCCAAAAAGGGACAGATAAACGATGAATACAGCTAAAGAGATAAGACAACAGTTCCTGGATTTCTTCGAGTCCAAGGGACATCTGGTGGTGCCTTCGGCCCCCATGGTAGTGAAGAATGACCCGACTTTGATGTTCACCAACGCCGGTATGAATCAGTTCAAGGACATATTCCTTGGCAATTCCGCCCCTAAGTCCAAAAGGGCGACCGACTCGCAGAAATGCCTCAGAGTCAGCGGAAAACATAATGACCTTGAAGCCGTCGGCCATGATGGACGCCACCACACGATGTTCGAGATGCTCGGAAACTGGAGTTTCGGTGACTACTTCAAAGAGGAGGCGATCGCTTGGGCGTGGGAGCTCCTGACCGAGGTCTACAAGATCGACAAGACCAAGCTTTACGCCACCGTTTTCGAAGGATCTGCCGATGACGGTACCGAGATGGACTCCGAGGCTCTCGAGGCTTGGAAGAAGCACCTTCCGGAAGACCATATAGTATATGGTAACAAACATGACAATTTCTGGGAGATGGGCGACACCGGTCCTTGCGGACCTTGCAGCGAGATCCATATCGATCTCAGGAGCGACGAGGAGATCGCCAAGATCCCCGGCAGGGATATGGTCAACACTGACAACGACCAGGTGATAGAGATCTGGAACCTGGTGTTCATGCAGTATAACCGCAAGGCTGACGGCTCCCTCGAGCCCCTCCCCGCCAAGAACATCGACACCGGAATGGGATTCGAAAGGCTCTGCATGGTGCTTCAAGGCAAGGCCAGCAACTACGACACCGACGTGTTCTCCGGAATGATCCACAAGATCGAGGAACTTTCCGGGCATAAATACCACGAGTCCTCCAAGACCGAGGTCGCCATGAGGGTAATCGCTGACCACATCAGAGCGATCGCCTTCTCGATCGCCGATGGCCAGCTGCCTTCCAATGTCAAGGCCGGTTACGTAATCAGGAGGATTCTCCGTAGGGCTGTCCGTTACGGATATACCTTCCTCGGTTTCGAGGAACCCTTCCTTTGCGCCCTCGTTCCCCAGCTTATCGAGGACATGGGCGAGGCCTATCCTGAGCTTGTGAAACAGCGCCAACTCATCGAAAGCGTCATCCGTGAGGAAGAGCTTTCCTTCCTTAGGACTCTCGACAGGGGTATCAGGATGATGGATGACTATATGGCCAAGAACGCTGACACCAAGTCAATTCCCGGAGTTGACGCTTTCATCCTTTACGACACTTACGGTTTTCCGATCGACCTCACCGGCCTGATCGCCGCCGAGAACGGGTACACTGTCGACATGGACGGCTTCAATGTCGAGCTCCAGAAGCAGAAAGAGAGGGCCCGCAACGCCACCGCCAACGAGTTCGGTGACTGGACAGTCTTCGTGGATGGAGAAGAGGAGGCCTTCCTTGGATATGACAGTCTCCAGATTGACGGAGTGAGGCTTCTGAAGCACCGCACCGTAAAGCAGAAGAACAAGACTATGATCCAGCTGGTCTTCGACCGCACTCCCTTCTATGCCGAGATGGGTGGACAGGTCGGTGACACCGGCGTGGCCATTTCCGCCAGCGGCGAGGAGATCAGGATCCTCAACACGGTCAAAGAGAACAATTTGACAGTACATATCGCCGAGCGTGTCCCTGAGGACTGCGAAGGAGCGTTCACTTTGAAGGTCGATGGCGCCCGCCGCCTTAAGATCGCGGCCAACCACACCGCCACCCACCTTCTGGACAACGCTCTCAGGCAAGTGCTCGGAACCCATGTCGAACAGAAAGGCTCATTCGTCGGGCCGGACTATTTCAGGTTCGACTTCTCCCATTTCTCAAAAGTCACGGACGAGGAGATACGCAAGGTTGAGCATCTTGTCAACTCAATGATCCGCAACGATTTCCATCTTGAGGAAAAGAGGGATGCCACGATGGACGAAGCTCTCGGAATGGGGGCTATCGCCCTGTTCGGTGAGAAATATGGGGATCGTGTCAGGGTCGTTAAGTTCGGTCCCTCGGTCGAGCTTTGTGGCGGAACCCACGCCACCTCAACCGGAAGGATCGGTTTCTTCAAGATCGTTTCCGAATCAGCTATCGCCGCCGGTGTCCGGAGGATCGAGGCCTTGACCGGTGAAGCCGCCGAGAATCTTTTCGACACTGTCGCGGACACCCTAAAGGGCATCAGGGAGATGTTCAACAACGTTCCGGACGTGACCGCCGCTGTCACAAAGATGATCGGGGAAAACACCGATGCCCGCAAGAAGCTTGAGGAATATGCAAAGGAGAAGGCCGCTGCCTTCGCCAGGGTCCTGGCCGGGAATTCGGAGCAGATCAATGGTATAAATATTGCGACTTTCAACCGCGACGTTGATCCGAACATGTTCCGCGAGGCCGCGGCCATCCTCCAGAAGGAGGTGACCAATTTCGCCCTTGCGGCGGCTTTCGAGCATGACGGCAAACCGCAGCTGCTGTTGATGTATTCAGCGGATCTTGTCGCCGCCGGCCACAACGCCGCAGCCGACATCAAGGAGGCCGCACGGTTCATCCAAGGTGGAGGTGGCGGACAGCCATTCCTCGCCACCGCGGGTGGAAGGAACACGGCCGGATTGAAGGAAGCTTTGGATAAATTGGTGGAGGTTATCACCAGGTAAATGAAGAAGATCGACAAGTACATACTGACCTCGTTCATAGGACCGTTTTTCATGATCCTACTGGTCGTCATATTCATCCTGATGATGCAGACCCTTTGGGTCTATATTGACGAGTTGGTCGGTAAGGGCTTGGGCTTCAAGGTTATAGCCGAATTCCTCTTCTGGGGTAGCTGCACCATCCTGCCGCTGGCCCTCCCGTTGGCCACCCTATTGGCCTCGATGATGACCCTGGGCAATATGGGCGAGAACAACGAGCTCATCGCCCTGAAGGCGGCCGGAGTGTCCGTGGCGAGGGTGATGACTCCGGTCATGATAGCTTCGGTCTTTATCAGTATCGGAACCTATTACGTTATCAATGAATTGGTTCCGGTGGCATTCAACCAGATCTACACCCTTCGTGACGATATCAAGAGAACAAAGAATGAAATCAAGATTCCGGATGGAGTATTCTACGATGGTGTCGATGGCTATGTGCTGAGGGTCGACAACACTGACGACAAAGGGATGATGCATGGGGTGATGCTTTACGACCATAACGGGAAGGGCAACACCAGGTTAACCATCGCCGACTCCGCCGAGATCCGCCTTTCGAAGGACAAGTCGTACCTGACGATAAAGATGTACGACGGCACCAACTATCAGGAAACCAACGAGAAAGCCTACAGGGACACATCCCTCCAGCTTCAAAAGATCCTGTTCAGAAAGCAGGAGATGCTGGTGACCCTCGAGAACTACGCCTTCCAGAAATCCGACAGCGCTCGTTTTGGAGACCAGGTCAAGACCCTGCCTCTCGCTCAACTTAAGGAGAACAAGGTCCTGCTCATGAACGAGAGGGACAGTGTCAAGTCCCATCAGCTGCTGGCGACCGCGGCCACTTATCTATTCAACTTGAACTCACAGCTCGACACTACCGCCAAGGGAATCACCCATAACTTCGAGGCCAAGGACTTCATGGTGTTCTCGGACCCCTCGGCTCATGCCGGAGCCTTGGAGAGGGCGGCCAACAGCGCCCAACAGCTCCAATCCAACCTTCAGTCTTATGAATATGGAGCCTTTGACTATACAGTGAAGCTCCGATGGACCTTCCTGGAGTTCCTGCGCAGGTACGGCCAGGCGATCGCCTGCTTCATCATGTTCTTCATCGGCGCCCCTCTGGGAGCCTTGATCCGCAAGGGCGGGCTCGGAGTCTCAGCCATCGTGGCTATATTGTTCTTCGTGCTTTACTACATTGTCGACATCACCGGAGTGAAGCTCGCGAGGGACGGTAGCGTCAGCGCCTGGGTAGGCGCTTTCATGTCGTCGGTAGTCATGCTAGCGATAGGAATATACTTGACTTCCAAGGCCATACACGACACTGACATGTCCAATGTCGACTCCATCAAGAACTGGTGGAGGAAGGCCAAGAGTACCGTTCTGGGCCTGTTCAGAAAGACAAGGATTGTCTACATGGGTACTCCGGAGTTCGCTGTCGCTCCCCTGAAAGAATTGCTTGACAAGAATTATAAGGTTGTCGCTGTGGTTACCGTGGCTGACAAGCCCAGCGGGCGTGGACAGAAGGTGAACGAGAGCGCCGTTAAGAAGTTCGCCACAGAAAGGGGTATCCCTGTCCTTCAGCCAGTGAAGCTCAAGGATCCGGAATTCTTGGCCCAGCTCAAGGCCTTCAAGGCAGATTTGTTCATCGTGGTCGCTTTCAGGATGCTTCCAGAAGAGGTCTGGAGCATGCCGAGGCTCGGAACGTTCAATCTCCACGCCTCGCTTCTGCCGCAGTACCGCGGCGCCGCCCCTATCAACTGGGCCATAATCAATGGCGAGCTCAGGACCGGAGCCACGACCTTCATGATCGACAAGCAGATTGACACCGGCGGCATAATCTTGCGCCAGGATGTCACGATCGGCAAGGATGAGACTGCTGGGGAACTCCACGACAAATTGATGGAGATTGGTGCCGAGATGGTTGTCCAGACCACCCAGGGAATCATCGAGAAGAATGTCGAGACGAGGGTCCAGAAGAGTTTCATCCAGGGTTCCGAGGTTCTCAAACCGGCTCCGAAGCTCACCCGTGAGCTTTGTCATATCGACTGGGACGACTCCACGAAGCACGTTTACAACCTCATCCGTGGTCTCAGTCCTTATCCCGCGGCCTTCACAGAGCTCGTCAAAGACGGTTCCGCTCCCATCCAGCTCAAGATCTACTCCGCCGAGCCAGTGACTCCCGTCAATGAATTGCCGTCAGGAAGGGACGGTGGTTCAGACGCCTCGCTCCGCTCGGCCCCACCGCTCGCGTCGCAAAGCGCCGCTCCGGTCCCCCCTCTTACAGTGCCGAGGGTGGCATGGCCTTCACCCACCGTCCCTTCCATGACAGCGACACCTGGCAAGATTATCTCTGATGGGAAGTCGTATTTGTGGATTATGACAAGAGACGGAGCTATTTCGTTGAAGGAAGTGCAGTTGGCCGGCAAGAAGAGGATGGGTATCGAGGCGTTCCTGCTGGGCTTCCGTGACCCGGAAACATTTTCCACCACCCCCGGCACCTCCAAAGCCGAGATCGCCAAGACAAAGGTCGCCCAATGAGCACCGCCGTTATCATAGGAGGCGGAGACTTTCCCCGCAAGCCATATCCCCGCGAACTCATCCGACGCGCGGACATCATAGTCTGCTGCGACGGCAACGCCCTGAAAGCCTTCCTGCGAAACCGCGAGGCCATATTCGGAAACGACAACAGGAGACCAGACGCCATCGTGGGAGACATGGACTCGATGTCCCCGAAGCTCGCCAAGGAATATTCAAGCCTCCTAGTCAAAATCGAGGAACAGGACGACAACGACCAGACCAAGGCCTTGCACCACATTCTGGATAACTATCCCGATGTCGACACAATCCACATTCTGGCGGCCACCGGAAAGCGGGAGGACCACACAATCGGCAATCTCGGCCTGCTGATGGAATACGCCCGCGCGCTTCCATCCTGTCATCCTGAGCGTTGTCCTGAGCCTGTCGAAGGACGAAGCGAAGGATCTCTTCCCCAGCTCGACATGGTCTCCGACTATTCCACCGCCTTTGTCGTCACGGACAGTTGTGACCTCATTCTCGGCCGAGGGAGGAAGATCTCCCTGTTCAGCCCGGACAATTCCCTGAAACTTAAATCCAAAGGCCTTGTGTGGCCCACCGACAATGTCATCTTCGACAATTGGTGGCCTGCCACCCTCAACCGGACCGATGATGATACCATCCACCTCGATTTTTCTCACAAATCATTGGTACTCATTATCGTCGATTAACCATTTTTGATTATATTTGTCAAATAGGACAATAATCTTATCAAATATGCTAAAGAAAATAAGAGTCATCCTGGCGGTCCTCTTTTTCGTGGCCGTCACCCTGCTCTTCCTTGACTTCACTGGAGCTATCCACCACTGGCTCGGGTGGGTGGCAAAGATCCAGTTCCTGCCGGCCGTGCTGGCCCTCAACCTGGTGGTTATCATCGCTTTGCTTGTCTTGACCATCCTCTTCGGCAGAATCTATTGCTCGGTAATATGCCCTCTGGGCGTGTTCCAGGACGGTGTGGCCAATTTGAGCAAGAAGGGGAAGAAAGGCAAGTATTCGTATTCAAAGGAACTCAAGTGGCTCCGCTACGGAGTTTTTGCCCTGTTCGTGATCGCCCTGATCGCCGGCCTCAACTCTCTGGTGGCGCTTCTGGCGCCCTACAGCGCTTGGGGAAGGATCGTACAGAACTTCCTGGCTCCCGTCTGGCAGTGGGGCAACAACCTGTTCGCGTCGATAGCCGAAAAGCATGAGAGCTACGCCTTCTACACCAAGGAAGTTTGGCTTAAGAGCCTTCCGACGTTTATCATTGCCGCTGTCACGCTGGTCGCCATCGTGATCCTGGCTTGGAAGAACGGCAGGACTTATTGCAATACGATCTGCCCTGTCGGCACAACGCTGAGCTTCTTCTCACGCTTCGCCATGTTCCGTCCTGTCATCGACGCCTCGAAGTGCAAGAGCTGCCACCTTTGCGAGCACAAGTGCAAGGCGGCGTGTATCGATATCGACGGGGGCAAGAAGATTGATTACTCTCGTTGCGTGGACTGCTTCAATTGCATCGAATCTTGCAGATTCGATGCGTTGAAGTATGGCTTTTCATGGAAGAAAAGCCATACTTCATCCACCCCCCTACACCCCCAAAGGGGGACTGAGGGGCGGACCCCTCAGACTCCCTGCGTCGCTTCGCTCCAAAACAACACCTTGGCCAGCGAGAATCCTTCCGCTCCGGTGGACAAGACTAGAAGGGCGTTCATGATTGGAAGTGCTTTAGCGTTAGGTGGTTCCGCATTATCAAGCGTCAAGGCTTTGGCGCAAACAGAGCCGGCCGATGACACACCTGTCGAGATCGAAGGAGAAGGCGGATTCGCCGACATCATCCCCAAGGTCGCTCCCAAACGCACGGTCTCGATCACTCCTTTCGGATCTGAAAGCGTGAAATCATTCTACAGCCACTGTACAGCCTGCCAGCTATGTGTGGCCGTTTGCCCCAACAATGTCCTTCGGCCATCCAAAGACCTGAAGCACCTGATGCAGCCCGAGATGTCCTTTGAGAGAGGCTATTGCCGTCCCGAATGCGTCAAATGCTCAGAAGTCTGTCCCGCCGGAGCGATCCTTAAGATCACTCCCGAGGAGAAGACCCAATGGAAGGTCGGAACCGCAAAGATCGCCCCTTGGCTCTGCCTTGTCGATAACGGGACAGTCGAGGAATGCGGCAACTGCGCCCGACACTGCCCCACTGGCGCGATCCAGATGGTCAGGAAAGAGCCCAACAATCCCCGTTCGGTCAGGATACCTTCAGTTGATGAGAGCAAGTGCATCGGCTGCGGAGCTTGCGAGAATCTCTGCCCTTCCAGGCCGATCAGCGCCATCACAGTCGACGGATACCAAATTCACCATAACGCCTAACACCATGAGCAAGAATATCAACAGAAGAGAATTCCTGAAGAAGACAGGAGAAGGTGCCGCCCTGGCCGGTGCTGTGGCAATGGCTGGAGCCTGCGCCCCAAAGAAGACAGCCGAGGCTGTGGCCGGAGCCGTAGTGTCAGGTGACGGGACAGATCCGCTGGAAACCGGAAAAATGGAGCTCCGGACCAACCCTGGCAACGGTGACAAGGTGTCATTGCTGGGTTATGGCTGCATGCGCTTCACGATGAAGAAAGACTCCAACGGAAAGGACATCGTGGACCAGGATAATGTCAACAACTTGATTGACTATGCCCTCGCTCATGGAGTCAACTACTTCGACACCGCCCCGGTTTACCTCCAGGGCCAATCGGAGAAGGCTGTTGGAATAGCCCTAAGCAGGCATCCCAGGAACAGCTACTACATAGCCACGAAGATGTCCAACTTCCAGAGCAACGACCGCAAGGTCGCCATGCAGCTCTATAACAACGCCTTCAAGAACCTTCAGGTCGATTATATAGACTACTATCTTCTCCACTCCCTCGGACGCGGAGGAGCTGATGGTTTCAAGGCCCGTTTCGAGGACAACGGAGTCATGGACTTCCTTCTTGCGGAGCGTGAGAAGGGCAAGATCCGCCAGCTGGGACTGTCATTCCATGGAGACAAGCCATCTTTCGATGATATGATGGAGCTCCATGACAAGTACCACTGGGACTTCGTACAAATCCAGATGAACTATTATGACTGGAAGCATGCCGACGGAGTAAGGAATGTCAATGCCGAGTACCTCTACGCCGAACTGGACAAGAGGGAGATTCCTATCGTGATTATGGAGCCCCTCCAGGGAGGCCGTCTGGCCAAGCCTGCTGACAGTGTCGTGAACCGTCTGAAAGAGAAGGATCCCCAGGCCTCACTGGCCTCCTGGGCATTCAGGTTTGTAGGGTCTTATCCTAGAGTTCTGAGCGTCCTCAGCGGTATGGTCTATATGGAGCACCTGCAGGATAATCTCCGGACCTACATGGACTTCAAGCCCCTCACAGAGGAAGAGAAGATATTCCTGGACACCGACATAGCTGACATCATGGCCAATTATCCGACCATCGAGTGCAACGACTGCAAGTACTGCATGCCTTGTCCCTACGGAATTGATATTCCGGGAATATTCATGCACTACAACAATTCTGTCAACAGAGGTATACAGCCCCGCAACAAGGAGCAGGAGGACTACGAGAAACTCCGCAAGGCCTACCTCGTCAGTTACGACAGGGCCATCCCGACCCTACGCCAGGCGAGTCACTGTGTCGGTTGCAAGCAGTGCATTCCCAAGTGCCCTCAGAGCATCCCGATCCCCCGCGAGTTGCGAAGACTGGACGCCTATGTCGAGAAGTTGAAACAGGGCACTTTATAACAGCGGCTTGAAGGTTTTGGTCCCGATCTCTTTGTAAGGGATGGGCTTGAGGCCAAAACTTGACAAAACCTCCGGATTGAGGTAATACTCAAGACTTTCCATCACGGGATCCTCTCCGATAGAGATCCCGTGATTGTTTTTCATATAGTTCTGGCCCTTATCGTCATAGAACATCCTTCGGCATCCGACCATCAAGTTATTGATGATGATGTTACGGTTCAAGTTGGCATGGATGTCCTTCGCGAGATCAGGATAATGGTTCTGATAGAGTTCCCCGTTGATGTCAACATCCTCGAACAGTTTCTTCACCACCTCCGGACGGGTCAGGGCCTCGTCCCATAGCGCTTGCCCCCAAGGAGAGAAACTGATCCCGAAGTTGCAGTTGTAGAACACATTGTTATTCACCACATTATCCTTTCCTCCGTGGATCTGGACAGCTCCGAAATGGATAGCGCCCACATTATTGAATATATTCCCGTACACCAGCTGGCCGGAGATCATATCGTCGAACCTCACGCCGGCGGCCCCGTGGAGCGAGCCGCCCAGGATGTTCTCCCATAAATTGTAGCGAATGACGAGTCCCCTGAGGCTGTAGTCATAGAACACGTCTATTCCTCCTTGGTCATCGCTCTCCTGGACGAGATCGTGGAAATAGTTGTATTCCACAAGCACCTCGCTCCCATCCAAACGCATCGCTGATGAAGGACACCTGCTGAAATCGCAATGCCTGACTACAAGGCCGCAGCCGTCGAAAAAGACAGATGGCTCGTAGGTGTGCTGGAAAAGGGAAATGTTCTCCACAATCGTGTTATCGACCACGTAACCGGAAGGAGTGATGGTCTTCCTGTCACCTCCGTAGAGTTTCATTCCGCTATGCCCGAGCGTCCCGAAGTGGCAACCTGTCACCTGGACATCGCGGGATGAAGTGACGTGAAGGGCGTCCGATCCGAAACGGAAAGCCTTCACCCCTTCTATAGTAACTTCTTTTGAATCAGAAACTCCAACAGCGGAGCGCCTGCCTCCGACAAAAGCCAGTCCCTTAATTGTGACATTCTCACAATCAGTTATTTCCATCATAAACTCAGAGCCGCAAACCGAGAGAGTGACCTCATCGCCCGGGGCATATTCCTCCGGAGGATACCAATATAGCATCCCCTTTTCACGATCGATGTAGTACTCGCCTGGAGAGTCCAGACCGCAAAGAATATTCACGCCCTTGAACTTGAACGAGTCCTTATAGCCATAGATGTGCCAAGGCGCCTCAAGGGTAATGGTTTTCGTTCCAGGATTGATGGAAGCCACTTTCTGGTAATGATCCTTCCAGTCCCAGCGGAAGTAGCCATAAATCCAGGCATCTTTCTCATCCGCCCAAGAATCAATTATTTCATCCTTATATGTGAATATACCTTCTTTTCTAGTGATGTCATCGACGACGGTCGGCCCTACAGCCTCGCTGGCGACCAAAAAACCTTCATCCGGATAAGCCGCTATCCTCTGCCTCTCCCCTTTCCAATACAGATCCGTAAGTTTTGCCTTTTCGCATGCGGCACCTAAGTCCTTTATGCCCAAGCCATAAAGACTCACTTGAAGCACCTTCTCCCTGGAAGACTCGGGCAACCGACCAAGGATATTCCTGTCTTTCAGAGCCTTGAATCCTTTGATAACCCGGTCGCCACGGATGACGGGCTCAGCTTCGGGATCCGCTTCTACCGTGATTTTACCTCCTTTGAGACCTTTGAAGACCAACGGTTCAGGAATGAAGTAATCCCCGTCAGAGAGTATAAGCCGGGCATCTCCCTTCTCTTCAGAAATGTTTTTGATGGCCTTCTCCAAGGTTTTTCCCTTCGGAGAGACATGGTAATCCTTTGCAGGTAAGACTATTGGTAAAAAAACTGCCAGTGAAACGGCGAGAATTAGATGGAGTCGCATATTCAAATATAGCAAAAATCCGCCTTGATATTTTCAGATTTCAGGATTATTCGTATATTTGCAGTCCGCAATCAGCGAAAACATTGGAGAGATGCTCGAGTGGCTGAAGAGGCACGCCTGGAAAGCGTGTGTACCCCAAAAGGGTATCGCGAGTTCGAATCTCGCTCTCTCCGCAAAAATCTTTTTAAAACCCCTTCCAGTATACCTGAAAGGGGTTTTTCTTAAAAAACAATCTCAATAATAAGCCCAAAAACAACTATATTTGAGCTGTTATTTGCGACTAAGGTTTTGGAAGTGCGACTAAAATAGCTTACATTAGCTGGCGGAACAACACAGTCTCACTTCTATGGTGCAACGGCAAACTTTTGACATTTCATTTTACTGCCGCCAGTCCAAGGCAGGGAAAAATGGGCTAGCTCCTGTCGAACTTTCCATAATTATCAATGGAGAACGGCACTATCATACGCTCCAAAGGAAGGAATACCCCGCTGAATTCAAAACGGCAATGGCTTCCAAGAAAACGAACCCCATAAAGTCATACTGCGAAAACCAGAGGACGCTGATAAACGACTACGTGCAGCAAATGGCATTCGCTGGCGTGGAATGCACGGCAGGAAACCTGCGTGAATGCCTGAAGCGAGGGTACGTATCAATGCAGTATTCGCTGGGAGACTTATGGAGGGACTTACTGGACAACGAGCGTGCAAAATTGACTACCGGAGACATTGGTGAGCAGACGTACAAGAAATACGTTCTTGCACATAGGGCTTTCAATGCTGCCAACAATTTCACGGACGAGACACCTGCCGCAAGCGTGGACATTCAGCATATCCACAGATTGCAGTTCTACCTTCGGGACAAAGGACTGTTGCAGCCCACAATTTATAACTACCACGCCCGTACCCAATCTGCATTCACGCTGGCGTTCAACAGAGGAAAAATCAAGGCAAACCCCTATGCCGGATACACGATTGCCAAGGGTAAGAAGAAGCCAATAGTATGGCTGACAGAGGACGAATTGGCGACGATAGAGAGCAAGGACTTCGGCGTGGAGCGGTTGGACAAGGTGAGGGACTTGTTCCTATTTCAATGTTATTCCGGCTTGTCCTATGCCGATATGGCGCTCCTTCAACGGGAGGACTACAAACTGGACGACGCTACTCAGCAACTATACGTTGAGAAGCAGCGCAAGAAGACAGGAGAAACCTTTTTCTCCATTCTGCTTCCCGGAGCCAAGGCGATATTGGAAAAGTACGATTTCCAACTGCCCGTCCTTACCAACCAGCGATATAACGCCTACTTGAAAGAAATTCAAGACGTTTGTGGCATTGACAAAGTGTTGCACAGCCATTTGGGGCGTACCACCTATGTTTGCTACCTGAACAACAACAACGTACCCACAGACGAGATTGCTGCTCTTGTCGGGCATTCTTCTTCCAAAACCACTATCAGGTACTATGCCGCTATGGACAGGAGCACTGTATTGAAGCAGGTTGCTGCCGCCGTTGGACTTAAACCTGACATTCAGCAGGAGAGCAAGGTTGCTCAATTGCAACCCGCACTTGTTCCTACGCAGAACAACCAAGCCACTTCTATGGCAGCCTTTCCGGGAAATGCCGATAACGCTATCAATACATACTTGGACAGAACTGCATTCCGTAAGAATGAGCGCGCGCCAAAGACTGCAACGATTATTGAATACGAGGACAGGATTATCAACCAGCTATTGACGCTAAAAAAGACAACGAGAATCAAGACGCATATCGGGCGGCGTATAACAAATGTGTAAGCAGTATCCTCACCAGGGCTCAATACCACCAGAAAAAAGAGAGGGACTGCCGAAATAGAAAAGACGACGAAACGCTACGCAAAGTTCAAGTTCTCCACAAGAGCGCCATAAGATTACTTCAACGACTGCTGTCTCTTGATAAGGTGCTTTTTGACGAGATTACAGGACAGTAGCAAACGATGATCCGTGATCCAGCTGGGGCTGGTTCACGGATCATCGTCAATACTCCTCCACAGATAGGGAAGGAACGATACCAACCTCCCGGTAGCGATTCCGAAGGATTTCTAATAGGTGCTCCTGTTGAGGCTTATTGATTGTTCCCGCATTGTCAATTACGGCAAGGCAGTCGTGGATTCCTATTACGGGAATCCGCTCACAAAATGCGTCGGCAAGCGAGCGGGTGAATACCACCGATTCAAACCTCATAAGCAGGTGCGGCAGTTGAACCATATCCTTCCCGGCACTGGAAACTTTGTTGTGCCTCTCGCATTCCTCGTGTAGTTTTCGCTTGGTAGCATTCACCACCTTCATGACAGACGGGTAGCACTCCTTGAACATATCCACCCACTCCTTTCTGTCCAGATACACATACTCCCGATTTTGAAAGTCATAGAAACCCGTTCGGGTAGCATACGAGTAGAATACGTACTGAAACATATACTCCTTTATCTGGTTCCGGGTATAGTCCGGGAAACGTCGCTGGATATCGTCCCATATTCGTCCACGGCTGCTTGCGCTGATATATCGGAGTACGTCCGTAGGGAGTTTCTTGACGAAATCTATATCCGTTTGAATTATATCATTTTCTTTCAAATACTTACATAAACTTTCCTTAACATTATGGTATAGAGAAAAGTTGTCTATAAGAGAGAGGAAATGGGATACCTTGAAGAATAAAGAGGTATTAGGGAGCCCAGTGAAATCTGTATCTATACCAATAGAACCACCAGTATAGAAGTAGTCCAGAATGAAATAATTAAAGAGTAAAGGGTGAGAGTTATGAGCGTCTATTCCATATTGAATATTCGTATATTTTTTGAGTTTTTTGGGGAGAGACGTGCCAATATGGTAAAATCTTCCTATCGGTATCCTATCCTCGTTCCTGCCCATAGAAACGATATTCTTCTCCGCCGGCAGATACCCACTCTCCAAATTCACCTTGTCAATGAATGCCTGATAGTGAAGATAAGTATGGGGAGATTTAAAATTCTCCGGTGTTCCCATATAACGCTCCAACCCTGTAGCGTCCGTGAATGATAGCAATGACACATTCTTCCTGTACTGCTCCAAGAATGGGCTTTTTTTCGGCTGATCGCCGAGTATCCGCTGGACATATCCCGATACTCGCTCCTCGTTCCTGTAATACTGCGCCATGAGCGCATTTACTTTCAATTTGTATGGCAGGACGGACGCAGCGTAGCGGTATGCTCCACAGGAGAACCAATCCGGGTGCGGAATCGTCATAGGACTACCCTCCCCACTAATAACGTCCATTCTGGACAGGGTGGTAATCATATATGGGTAGCCCTCGTCAAAGACTTGCGAAAGGACTTGTTTGTTCAGGACGAACCAGCCACCCTTGGACGACTGATAGCGCCGATATATCATATCAATCAGCGCCCGGAAATGGAATTCCGTCTTATCCCGGTTCGGCTTATGGGAAAGTTTGAATTTTGGCTCCCTGCCGTCGTATTCGCTCCGCTGTCTCAACGGCTGTCGCTCCGGCAGAACTTCAACGGGTTTCGGTGCCGGGACATTTCCCATTGTGAAGCCGTTGAGAAAAGCCCTATCGCTCCATTCCTCCGTTTGCCGCCATTCGTGGTATGGATTCATTACATAATCCATATAGTCCTCCACGATTCTGGCAAGCATATCGTCCGGGACGCAGTATAGCAGTGTCGGTTTTGTCTCTTTCTTGCGCATATAGTCATTTTTCAACCCGAAAGTTAGCGATTTTTATCCAGTTTCTCCGCCTCTCCGAATAGAGTTATTATTGAAGAAATCCCCCCTTGCCAAAAAACCGATTCCCGCCAGTGTAATCTACAAAAAAAACGGGCATAGGGGTAGGTATAGTTGATTTTTTGTACCACCCTTCTGTGCGTGAATTGTCCGATATTTTTTGCATTTTTCAACAATCAATTCCCTCCGAAGAGGCAAGTTTTCCCCACGACAAACAGCCCGGCACGGGAATTATCTTTCCAGAAATAAATATTGGATTCCAACTATACTTTCCATACCTACCAAGTATTTATTGATAAAAACGAAATATGGAGAGCAAGAACTATAAACCTTTCAAACAGTATAGAGAAATGGACGACGAGCAAAAGCGTAAAATCAGCGACAACCCAAACCTTCACCGCCCGAAGCCGGATTCTGTCAAGAGGAAAATCAGCCAGACTATGAGAGGACGCTGGGCTGCAACCCCTAGCCGAAATAACGCTGACGCAGGAGGGACGACGATACAAGATATAATGTTATAGTCGTTTCTTGCCGAAGGATCACAACAACGTGCTAATTTTTAAAATCGGCAATGCTGGCTCATTTTAAAAATTGGCAATACCTTCATGATCAAAACGACAAAGGTTTCGGCAATCTCACATCAGACATAAGAAAAGCAAGAGCGCCCCTGCTGATTACTGCTTGGGCGCTCTCGTAAAAAAGTATGTCTCTATGTTAGAAATTAACCTTCAAGGATAAACCTGCCGTAGGCTGATAGCCAGATACACTTGTCTGCGTACTCGCAAGATAAGGCACAACTTTTACGTCAAAAGCCGCCCTTTGAGAACGGATATCCTGCTGGTACATATTCTTTACCTTAGCAACATGTACAGCATCACAAATACTCCAAATATCCAAAACAACCTTTCCAATAATAGCACCTACCGCCAATAAAGAGGCGCCACCTCCTCCTTCTATCTCACCAGTCGTCTCATTCTCATAAGTGCTTAACGTTGCCACAGAACCATAGAATAATGCAGATAATCCTAAATCAGCGGCGAAGATACCTAACCCTCTTCCCCATTCACCTGCGACGCCTTGTCCCAATCCGGGAATAAAAAATGAAGCTACTCCTGCCCAACCGGGACTATATGCATCACCAGCCTCATGGATATAATAATGTGTATCGTAAAGATTTTTATAATCCCGATATCTCATCCCCTCATATACATCACCAAGAGCACCCGAACGACTATTCACTTCGTCAAAGATATCCTTCTCTCCATTCTCATACCTAATGATAAGAATATCGCTCTTATTTACCGTGAAAGTAGGACCATCAAGGTTGCTGAATTTTTTGTACTTAACCTCTTTTGGTGATACTTCAATGATTTTTGCCTCGACATCATCACCATTCTTCATAGTAATCAAGTCTTGCGCTTGCACAGATACAAGGCTCCCCATGAGAGCCGCAAATACAAAAAACAATTTTTTCATTTGAGTGAATTTCTTTTGTACAAATATAGCATTTTCTACCGATGAATCCGACTCTTGCTTAAAAACATAAATTGTCGTACACCTCTCCTAGTTCCTGCTGACGAAGTCCGATATAACGACGAGTAATTGCCGGAGAACTATGATTCATTATCTCGCTCAATTTCAACAGAGCGAGTTCACCACGTCCAGCGACATTCTCGTTCTCGTATATTTTCCTTGCCCACGTCTTTCGGAGAGAATGCGTGGAAAGGTTATTTACTTTCACCTGGTAGCGAACCCGTATCTCCTTCAACGCCCTATTCACCCTCTGGATACTGATTACGCCGCCATAGCGATTAAGGAAGCAGGGCTGGTTATCGTCCTGGATTTTCAATGCTTCGTGGCAGTCCCGTATATGGGCTTGGAAACCGGGATTGATACGTATCTCTCGACGCTTACCCGTTTTCTTTTCGTTGAGCACGAAGGTTCCGGACTCAGATAGCACCTGACTCCACGAAACACCTAAAATATCCCCAATTCTTAACCCTGCGAAACAACCCAAGCCAATCAGCAAGGACATTCGGTAATTGCCGTCCCGGTAAAGCCGACGCACCAGTGTCATTGCAGTATCCCAAGGAATGTAGTCAGCGGTAGTATAAGAGTGTTTTGCGCTCATTTTTGTCGTTATTTGGTGTTAGTGAAACAAATTTTATATCGTCTCAATGTAAATCGTTGGTATTCAATCTTCGTTTCTCTTTTCATAGCAGTGAACCCCTGTCCCGGAGGAATATGTAGCGGCGCGATCGCCGCTACATTTTCTGCCGTACGCCTACGAGAGAACCGCTATCAGGTTCTCCCACCGGAAGGAGCGGAAGCCGCCCTTCTCTGCGCACCAGAAACAAGTGCAGCCGTGATACTCGGGGCTGATTCCACGCCCGTTGATATGCTTGCCGCACAGGGCAGGATTCAGCGTGCCGTATGCCTCCCTTACGGAGCCGTCTTTTTTACGAAATACGAAATGGCATATACCTTCTCGCATTTGGCGTTTTGCCTCCTCAATGAGCAGCGCTTTACTCATTCCCATAAGGGAGGAGCCAGTTCTGCGAGAGATACGGGTGATATGGGCAGCGACGAGGGCGCTGTTGGTAGCAGTAGTGATAATGGTGGTGTTCATAATGCAAATGGTTGATATAAATGTAATATTAGAAGTTCGATTCTTGACAGATTCGCAAACCAGCGTTTCAGTCTCCGTAGTAGCGTCCGGGAACGCCGTAGTAATCGGAAGGTATGAAAGAACATGGCGTCCAGCGTATAGGGTTCTTCGTCCGCTCGTCAATTCCGTCAAGGTATTCGTTCGCCTCAGCAAGCGAGCGGAAATAGTTCCCGGAGAAGTGGTAGCCGTCCTTGCCATAATTGTGGAGATAGAGGGCAGCGCCGTACTTATTCACTTCAATTTGCCATTTTGCTCCGTTGAGGGTTGTGCGGTTGTATGTTTTTGTCTCGTTCATTGCTGATCCTTATTTCAATAGCTAATATAGTGCTTATTTTTAAAATATGCAAATTTTTCGTGCTTTTTTTGAAAATTAGCCACATTTTTGTACATTTGCCTGGTAAACCCCCATGAATTATGACAGATAAGAAGCAGGAACGAGCCGTCGTCCATTTGGAGAAGGACGGCAAACACTATTACTATGGTAATCTCAAAGCCCTCTGCGACAACTGGGCGAAGGACGACATTGGTGTGGCATACAACTACCTTAAAAACTTCAATCTTAGCCCTGATAAGCCGTACGTCGGCAAGCAATGTATCATTCGCAAGGGAATCATTATCACCTCACCACAGAGGAGCAAGAAAGCCAGCGCACCAGAGATTGCAGAATCAGCGCCACAGACGGTGGCGAAGCCAAAGAAGAACTTCGTAGTCAGCCGTCGCAAGTTGCAGGAGTTAATGAAGGGCAAATAGCTCTTATTTGCGACTACTATATTTAACAATCTGATATTCAGCAGTGTTCAGAGTATCGCTCTCTCCGCACTATTTTTGGCCAAAAACCCCTTCCTGATATGTTCAGAAGGGGTTTTTCTTGTATTCACGCCTGAAAAAGTTGCACCAAAAATGCACCGAAGGGTAATTCTAACAGTTTATAGTACGTTTTCTTCGTATAACTATTCTATGTTTTAGAAGTACTCTTGGATTGTTTTCACTGCGACAATCTGGACAAAGGGTGAACCTGAATCCTTTGTGGTCGGTTGTAACTCCTACCATTGATCCGCAGCGTTCGCAAGTTTGCCAGGAGGCCTCTATTGCTTCATCTATGAGTTGTCTGATATCCTCTGGTGCGTTGTAGTGGTAGATGCGGAGGCCGCCAAACTTCTGCTTGATTTGGGTGACTTCGACAGGAGAGTCAGGGTGTGCGGCGTTGAAGGAATCGATGGCCGATGCGATTTTCTCAATCATCGGCCACCATCCTTTTCCGCACTCCCAAGGGATGTCTTTGATGGATTTCATCATTAAAGTTTGGTTTTGTTCCGGTAGGATCAGAGGGCCTCGACCGCCATCATGGTGCGGCCGATGAAATGGCCCTTGGGGGCAAGGCTGGGGTCGGAAGTCTGTTCCTGGTAGACCGGGACTCCGTAGGTGTCGCGGTACTCTTTCACGTAGTCTCTGCACTGCTTCCGGCGAAGGATTTCCGGGAAGAGCCCAATACGGCCGGGCCAGTAGAGGGCGTTCAGGAGGACCAGGTCGGACATACTCTCCGGGTCGAAGTCAAAGAGCCATTCACGCATCTTGTCGGATTCGAAGAAGATGGCACCGTCGGTGGCCCCGCGGCTGAAAAGCCGGAGCGTGGCCTCGTCCAGCGGGTGCCAGCCGTCTTTGAGCGTGCGGCTGAACTGGTCCAGGGCAGCGTAGGTGGTGATGCGGAGTTTGATGTTCTGGAGTTCCGTCCAATCCAGGAAGGTGATTTCAAAGAGGCCGGGCTCCGTTTCGATGACCAGCTCGTTCTCGCGATTGGAGAGGACTTTGCGGGCTACTTCAAGGCAGCCGGAACCGGCCTCGAAGGGAATTTCCGCGCCGTCGTGGACGGACTTTGTGAAGCGACTGAAGGGCAGGTCCCATTCGACAGGATTGACCTTGGTCACTCCGGTCAGGAAGAGCAGGTAGGAATCGGGCAGGTAGCTGTAGCCGGGGCTGACCACAATCCGGGCGCTGCGCATCTTGGCGGCCAGCTCCTGCAGGAGGAGGATGAGGCACTCGCGGCCGGGGTCGGCGTCCAGCCAGTCCAGTTCCTCGCTGAGGCGGGCCTGGAGGGCATCGATGGTGACCGGAGCATAGTGGGTGGTTTTGGTGCGCTCGAGGGCGCTGTTCAGTGTTTGGAGTAATTTATTATTCATGTGTGAAACTTTGTTTTACTAGGGTTCGTATTATAGGACGGCCATGGTACCGGAGGCCGCGTTTTTTCAGAGGATATCAGACTTGTCAAAGACTCGATGGCAACCCCCTCGTCAGGAAAAGTTACAAGTTATCAATACGAAGTCGCATTTTAAAAAGCCGCGATTTTTGGCCTAAAATGGCACTTTTCGGAATAATATTTTTCAAAAACCGCATTTAGCAGCACTCTAAGGCGCTTGCAAAAACGCCAGCAAATTTTTACCTTTGTAGAAACCACTTTTTATGCCCCTAAAACTCTATCTTGACAAGCGCCAAAACAAGCACGGAGAGGCCCCTATAAGGGTTGTCTGGTCATTTAACGGAGACCGGTACCAGACCACCATGGGCTTCAGCATCCCTCCTAAAGCCTGGGACGACCAGGAATGCCGCATGACACCGGCCGCATATAATCACAAGAATACGGCCTCTTCCACCATCAATGCCTTCATCATCGCCTTGGAGAAAGCTGTGAACCGCCTGGAGAACTACGCCCGTGTACAGAATGCGACCCTCACCAAGCCCATCGTCAAGCAGGTAATAGCCGATGTCCTGGCTGCCGGTGGAGAGTACCCGGCCGCTCAGGAGCCACAGTGGAAGAAGATGCTGAAGGAACGCGGCCTTTCAAAAGCCCGCTACTTTGAACACTTCAAGGGTGGCAAATACAAGCTTATCGGCTTTGGAAAAGATTCCGAGACGCTGGAGGATGTGGTCATCTACCAAGCTCTGTACGGCGTTGGCCAGATCTGGGTACGGCCCTACGACATCTTCTTCAGCAAGGTGACGCTGCCGGATGGGACGGAGGTGGAAAGGTTTAAAGAGATTAACATATAAACACACAACTTACTATGGCAAAGTCATATCGAGAAGATTACATCAGAAGAAAGATTAAAAGTCTTTTGTATTCTGATATTGATCATCTTTATCAAAATCCTATTTTGAACTACCAAGGGGTCACAAAAGATACGAGGCAATTATACACAGAGGTTGTGGCTTCAGAAATCCTCAAGAACTTAAAGTGTCTGGATAGTATTTCTATGATATACAGGAATAATCCCTATCGAATTCTTTCCCACCAAGAAAGAACAATACCAGATTCATCTTCCAATCGCGAGGAAGAAAGAATAGCTATCACCTTGTTAAATAAAAGCAATCTTGGACTAAACAAAAAGGCAGGGTTAGGAATGGTTTTCGATTATCAAGTTCCTTTGAAGCGAACAAAGGAAGATAAAGGTGTGGGAAAAATTGATTTGGTTTCTATATCTGATGATAGGAATACGGTTTTTTTGCTAGAGTTAAAAAAAAGAGATAGTAAGGAGTCAATGTTAAGATGCGTATTGGAGGCATATACCTATTTTAAACAATTGGATTCCGAAAAGTTTAAGAAAGAGTATAATGATATTTGTGCGCAAGACGCTGTTATCACTCCAGCACCATTAGTATTTTTAGGGGGAAGACAACATTCTGAATACATCAACAAGAAGCATCCATATTTACGTCAGTTAATGAAAGAATTGGGAGATATGAAACCATTTTTCATTACGCAGGAGGAGGCAATAATATAGAGACAAATAATGAAGATAACCATCCGTCGCGGCAACCAGATTGGCGGATGGTTCAATAGTATTCACTGACGATATCGATTTGCCACCGTTTTTGCAAGCGCCACTGGGGTTATTCTCGGGGCGCTTTTTGTATTTCTTCTTCTCATAATCCCGGATTTTAGCAATTATTACCTTCTTATTAGCAATGGCTTTTCGTATTAATATAGTATGAAACAAACAAAAACATACAATCAAAAACTGATTCAGTCGGTCATTGAGAATGGACCGCAGCCACTGTACGAAATCTTCAATAATGAAAGCGTCGAGCGTATTCTCTCAGGCGTAACCCTTGAAAAAACACTATTCCGAGGGAAGCGCTCTCAAACATCTCTCTCGATCAAGAGCGTCGACGCAGGGCAGGACCTTGCGCGTATCTTTGGGCTCAATCCGAAAATCTTTGCCGACAAATATCTGCAGGCCACTTCTGGGGACGGTCAGGAAGCAAGACGAATTCGTACCCTTCACTCTTCCTCCCTGCTGTGCCTGCTGTGTTTCTACGGCGTTTCAGAGGAGCGGCCGCTAAACCTCAACCTTGAAGGGCACCAGGTTGCATTCACGTCATCCAAATTTGAGGTGAAGAATCCGGTGGGAACCGATGAGACTGGAAAGGAACACAACTCCAATATGGACGTTGTCCTTTACGGAAAGGACTCCCAGACCGGCAAGAAGGTAATCCTGTTCCTGGAATCGAAGTTCTCGGAATACATGGCCTGGGGCAAGTACAGCGGCATTTCCAACCACGTATATCGGAAGGTATATGCCCGGCTGAGCCATGATGGCGTCCTTGAAAGAATGGGGCTCAAATATGAAGAATGCCCTGACAATCCGGCCTATTCAGACCTGGCTCCCATTAAAGGAAGCACGCTCCACTATACCGGAGGCATTAAGCAGATTGTTTCTCACTTCCTCGGTGTCAAGAATGCCGTAGCAGGGAAACAATTTGATGATTATGACATCTACCTGGGTGAAATCCTGTACAAATTCCCGGACTCTTTAGAAGACGCCAATCTAAAGTTCAAAGACTACGTCCAGTTATACAATACGCTTGCGGAGGGACTCAATCAATTATCTGAGGACAAAATCAAAGTCCTGGGCCAATGCCTGACGTATCAGGATGCCTTCAAGGATTATGATTTGGAGGAATCCGTCCGCACCTTCTATTCTCTCTGATTACCATGACCCCGTACATCGCAGATGAAGCCCACTTCAAGGAAGGGATAACCCGGATGCCTGTATCGGGATGAAGAAGTTCGATTCCGTTTGAGCAGGATTCAAGTGTAAGAACTACGCAAGGAAGAAATACTGTGGAGATCCTATTATGAAGGGGTGAAACGAGCTAGTGCATTTGGGGCGCGAAAAAATTGTACCGGGAGAGGAAGAACACCATCTAATGGGCGAT
Organism: uncultured Bacteroidia bacterium; assembly: GCA_902785575.1. Classification (GTDB taxonomy): domain Bacteria; phylum Bacteroidota; class Bacteroidia; order Bacteroidales; family UBA932; genus Cryptobacteroides. Next base: position 67,135 of record CACZZF010000010.1, read on the forward strand.
TTAGCATTGATGTCAGCGCAACGGAGAAGCGCTCAAAAACCCCACTGTAAGCATCTACAATGAGCTTTTGTCGCTGTAATGAGAAAGCCTGAAATACAGGCACCACTCTCGCTCTCTCCGCAAAAAACCTTACAGGACTTCCTGTAAGGTTTTTTCATTTATAGTTCCTTATCCTTGTCATTAGTGCGTTACAATTCTGGTATTGATGTGTTATATTAGTAGACAGCACGATAGATGAGGTAATAAGCAGCGATGTCACAAGACTTTTTGACCGACGCTTTCATACGGCTTCGACATAAGCTGAGAGTGGTTTCCGGACGCTTGATCGCGGATTCGGCAGGGGCGGAAGACATCCTTCAGGACAGTTTCGTACGGCTATGGAGAAGGAAATATCCGTTGCGGTCAGAAACAGAAGCGGAGGCGTTGTTGGCAAAGACGGTAAAGAATGCGAGCCTGAATGAGAAGAGGCGAAAGCGAGGAGAGCCATTGGAGAAGGATATTGTAGATGAGAGTCCGGACGCGGAAGAGAAGGAACGGACATACAATGAACTGAAACGGAAGATTGACAGTGAATTGACGTCGACACAAAAGTACATCTTGGAAGAAAAAGAATACGGAGGGCGGACTTTGGAGGATATTGCCAGAGAACTGAAGATGGAACCAGCCGCGGTGAGGATGCAACTCTCCAGAGCGAGGAAAATACTAAGAAACAGTTTGAGCCATGAATGACAATGAGAAATACTTGGAACTGATGCGGCGTTACTTTGATGCGGAGACTTCTCCCGAGGAGGAGAAGGATTTAGCTTTGTTTGCCGCATCGACGGCTAATCCCGCATTCCAGGAACTGCAAGGAGTGTTGGGATATCTCTCCATCGGCCGTCAGAAAAAAGCGAACAAGCTCCGGACAGTCCGGTTCTTCTCGTTTGTGGCTGCAGCGAGCGTCGCGATCGTGACAGCAATTGGCTTAACCCTTTCAAATCAGAGTCACAACTCCTGTATCCGCTATACCTATGGCAACAAAGATAATGACGAAGCATTGATTATGGAATCCGTTGAATCTTCTCTTGCCGATTTCTTCACTGGTAATACTCCTGCCGAGGCCAATCTGTTTGAATTGTTCGAGCGATGAAAAAGATAATCATATGCCTGATGTCCCTGCTCCTGTCCACGGGAGCGGCATTTGCCCAGAAGGGACTTAACTGCTATCCCGTCTTCCGGGGAAAAGTGATTCCCGAAAAGCAGATGGTCATGACGGAAGTCCGCGGTGATGGCATGGCGACTTACAAGCTTAGTTACTATAGAAGCGTCCATTTTCAGGTCGACACAATGACAGCACGGAAAGTCGCTGCCATGGTGGAGGCCGATGCCCTGACAGCAGATTCGGCGGAAACCGAGAAGACAGGGGAATTGTTAACCTATGGTCTAGTTCAACTCAAACCATTAGGGAGTATTCGACGATATCTATGTTATCAGGCCCGACCGACCGATTATCACGCTTGGATAATCACGATGATCTACTTAGAGGGCTCCGCCACGCTCCAAGACCTTCGTTCCATGTTTGAAAAGCAGTAAATTATGAAACACCTGATCATTACCCTTATTTCGGGTTGCATCGCCTTGTCGGCCATGGCGCAGAATGCCGATACAACGACTGCCATCGTGGGGAAGAAACTAAATTTTGAACAGCCTACTGTCCTCATTAACAATTACTTTGATATTGTCAAGGCGCATCTTTCCGCTGAAGGACGCAAGGAATGGAAACCTGAATTCAGTCTGAGAGCCAATGTCATGTTTTTGGACGAATCAATCAATTTGACAGGAGGCATAAGGACAAGCCCGAACAAGGTATTCGGACTCGGCACCGGTTGGGGGCAGCGATTCTTCATCTATGGCCCCGAAAGTCACCCTGATGGTCAGCGCCTGACCTTTTACCTGTACCATCGGCATTACATCCCTTTGGGGCACAAGCAAAGGTTCTCGTTTTACAGCGATATCATCGGCGGCGGTATGTATGTATACAAGATGAGCGGGAGTGAGGTCCCCACAGATTATCCGCCCCAAACAGGCCATTTGCTTTGGTGGTTTCCTAGCAAACCCGGTGGCTTGTCCTGGTACTTCTCTTGGCAACCCGGTATCGCCATCAGGATGTGGGGGAAGTCCAACATCTTCCTCGGTTTAAGTATCGCGCCATCCTTCGGTTTCCATGCGGGAATCGCGCTTTAGTCGTGTATTATTGAACTCTCGCCTTTATTTCTCCGCTGTCGCTGAGAATACGATGATGTTGCGCTCTTCCGGGAGCTGGATTTCCTTGGCACCGTCAACGGGAATGCTCACAAGGTACATATATGAGAATACATATGCCTTGTTTCGGACGCTGGGGTTGTGGGTGTGCGTGCCAACGTATGCGATGTCGTCAGTTCTGAGCACCGACTCGTAATACCCCGGCCATCCATACACTCCGTAGAAGCCGGTGTAATTGGAAACGCTCTTTACGATCGTGTTGTCACCAACCTTGAAACTCGCGTTGGCGGGTTTGTCGGATGGCGCTTCCACATTCTCCTGAGGCACTCCCCTGCGCCTGGGCATCGGGCAAGACGCGACGAGCAGGTGGAGTGTCTTGGTGCCTTCCGGCACCGCGATGGTCTGCGAGGCACACATCACGGCGTCATTGTAGTCTGGCTCTCCGAACTTGAAAGGAATACCTCTGTATGAGAAGTTGTCGGGCATGATTTCAGCCGCGAAAGAGTCTCGATCCCTACCGATACGTCCCATTGTGGGGAAGTTGTCGGTGGTGATTCCCACAATATTATACGGGAGCTTGACTTCCTGGAATACGGGAGTGGTAATTTTTACCGAAGGAGCGGCGAAATGAACTCGGAAAGTCTTGAGAGCGAACTTGGTAGATTCCACGTCCAGAGCTTTGCCGGCGAATGATGCCGCACCCTTTGGAGACTCGATGCCGTTGGTCTCCTCGGCTCCGGTCAGGGCAGTGCTGAACAGGATCTGTCCCTTCGCTCCTTTGCCGGAAAGCTCATATACACGGACTATGTATCCGTCTCCATCCTGGGCCTTCTTGAACGCCTTCACACGGAGGTTAGGGTTCGTGGAAGAAACGAGGGAGACAGTCTTACCGAGCTTGCCGGGATGCTTCTCCGCCAAGAAAGCCATCTTGTCCTGATTGAGGGCGTCAGCGGCGATGTCGGCAAGTGCGGGGTCGAGTGCGCCCTTATGCCCTACTATGCTATATGTGAAGGTGTGCTCACCGAAGTCTTGGGTGGCCTGCTCGCCATAGCCTCTGGATGCTGTCGGAGTATGGATAAGTGTTAGGCGGATAGTGTGGTCATTTGGTTTGTCCCAGCCATATTTGCAGTCATTCATAATGGTCACTCCGTATGAGTTATCTGAAGCGGTCATGTCAGCCCACTGCTGTCCGATGACTTCGTATGCGGTGGGGACATTGTTGCCGCGCTTGATATTGCCCATTCCGAGGTCGTATGTGGCTTCCGGTGCGTCAAATGCCACAGGGAAGCTTGCCTTGAGAAGTGAAGCCCTGGAGGCCCAGTTCACGGTGTTGACAACGTCGATGCGGTCATCGGCCGCACCGTCGGTGAGAATTATCCTCTGAACGAAAGTAGATCCCGCGTATTCCTTCTCGACTTTGAGGACAGCCCTCAGGGATCCGCATTCCTCCACGCTGACTTTGACATTGCCGGCAACTTTCTCGGGTTCCCTATCCACGACCTCCTTCAGAATCTCCCATGCGGGCCAAGAGTCAGATTTGTTGTCGGGGAAGAAGGCGTAACCGAAAGCTTCTCCCTGGCGGACGAGCTCTTTGCCAAATCTCTTATCGATGATAGAGGCGATGTCACCGTCGGAATTTAGGGTCACACGGTAGATTCTGTTCTCAATCGTGCTTCCAGAAGCCTTGAGAACCGGATTCTTGGCCTCAGCTTTGACGGAAGGCCTTATGTCATAGACAGATAGACCGAGTGAAGGGTCCGAGCCAGCGAAGAGTACTGTGGCCTGGCCGTCCTCGCGGGAAATAATCTGGGCATTGACCTTTTTGCCGTCAGGGCCATACACGTCAACTGACTTATATCGATCGGGCAAGTCGATATTGATGCTGGCGATGTCCTTGTTGGCCGCGGTCACATGATTGTATACGATGACCGGGGTCCCCTTGACCATGGTGTTCATCACGGAGCCCATGCCGGTGACGCCCGTCTCGACAAGGCTGTTCATCTGACGAAGATTGATGTACTCGTCATTGTATGAGAACTGGTAGCATTCAGGAAGGCTGGTGCCGGTCAGATCGTCGTGGAACTGGTGCCAAATCACTCTCTTCCAGCCCTCATCGATTGTGTATGAAGGATATGCGAAGCCACCGTAGATCTCGTTCATCGCGGATATGCCTTCCGCCGCTCCGAGCATTCGTTCGTTGCGTCGGTTGAGATTCTTCATTTCCACCTTAGAGGTATAGTTGCCAGTCGCATGGGTGTCCATCAAGAGTTCACCCTCATATTCGGGAAGTCTCTCGTCCCATAGGAAATCCATGAACATCTCATCTGAGGTGGCGAACTTCACATTGTAGTCGGGACCCGGATTGTGTACGGCGTCATTTATGAACCTTACGCCCGTCGGGGTGCCGGAGCCACCGATGTCTCCGGTGCCAAAGTATCTGTATGCCGCCGGAACCGCGGTCTTTTCAAGACGTGTCTTGAAGTCGGCAAGGTCGGTGACAGGCTCGCTTGGACTCCAGCTATAACCGCCTCCATCCATCGCCGCCATCAGTTTCCCGCCGTCGAGGCCCTTCCAGACTCCGAAGTAGAACGGGAACTTCATTCCGTTCTCAAAGAAGGGAAGGTATCTCCATCCGAGTTTTTGTGTGCCGAATCCGATAAGCCCGCAGTGCGCCGCGACGGAAGGGAGCTGGTAGCCGAATCCGAAGCAGTCAGGGAGCATGATGTCTGTCGATAGCTTACCGAACTCTTTCATGTAGAATTCCTGGCCGAGGAGGATGTTCCTGATTTCTGACTCAATCGAGGGCATGTTGGGGTCATTGGCGTCCCAGGATGCCCCGGAAAGATGCCATCGGCCGGAAGCCACGTATCCTTTGAGCTTTTCGAAAAGGTCAGGATAGTACTCCTTCGCCCAAGCGTATTTCACGGCTCCTTCGAAACTGAATTTATATTCGGGGTATTCGTCGAGCAGCGCGAAGTTTTGCACAAGCGTGTTGCGCACATACTCGTTGATGGAAGTCTGCACCGTCCATCTCCACTGTGAATCGAAATGGGCGTTGGAAACCATGTAGACTGTAGGTTTGTCCTTGGTGTCGGATTTTACCTGCGCCATAGCCGCCGTCAGCGGGATCGCGACGATGAATATCGCCAGCAAGACTTTTTTGTTGAGCATATTGATAGAAGAATCGTTTATACAAATATAGTATAATCGATTATTTTTGTGAAAAGTCATAAATATTTCCAACCTTTCGGGCGGGATTTGCGTTATATCTATGAAACCACCCCGGAAACGGGGAATGTTAAACAACTAAAAGATAATTATTATGAACCCGTATGAATTCCTTATCCCGCTTGGCGTCTGCGTCGTACTTCCTGTACTGATTGTCTGGATCATCGGACGTGTCCAACAAAATGAAACCAACCGCAAGGCTGAAATCATGCTCAAAGCCATTGAAAACGGCACGGAAATCAACCCCGATCTCTTCAAATCAAACCGTAATAAAATGAAGTCGATAAAGAAAGATCTCTTGGAAAAGCTCAATGGAGCCTGCATAACCGGCATGCTTGGCTTAGCGTTCCTCTTCCTCATGCTCTTCGGGAACATGAAAATCTTTATGGCCAACTACCTTCCCCTTGCCGCGGCAATGCTTCTGGCAGTGAGCGTCGGACTGTTCGTCTCCTACTTCGCCGGCAAGAAGATGCTGGCCAAGGAGATTGAAGCGGAGGAAAAAGAACTCTTCGATAATAAATAACCATGACCCGGGAACGGTTTATCTCCGAAGTAAGGGCATGTCAGGGACAGCTTAGGCGGTTCCTGGCATCGCTGTGCGGGGATGCCGCCCTGGCCGATGATATCGCACAGGAAGCGCTGGTCCGGGCATATGTGAGCTCAGACAGGTTCATCGGCAATTTCAAGGCCTGGCTATTCCGGATCGCCTATAACTGCTTTGTCGACAATCTGCGGCGGGTTCCAGGACCATCGACATCGCTAGATTCGCCAGAGGCCTTGCACGTACCGGATACGGCCGCTTCAGACGCATCTTTCCGACATGAGGAACTGAAGCGGGCTCTCACAATGATTCCCGAAAAAGAGCGGACAGCTATCGTACTTCATTATTTCGAGGATCTTTCCATCAAGGAAATATCCTCCATCATGCAGATCCCCTCCGGAACGGTCAAGTATTACCTTTCGGTGGGCAGGGACCACCTTAAAAAGCACATCCGATTATGAAAGATATAGAACAGTTTTTACGTGAAAACGTGCCGGAAACTCCAGATGAAGGGCAGTTCCTGATCGAGACTAATGCCCGGATGGACTCTGTGGAAGGAATAAAGAAGACCGTGGACGGCGAATACCGCCGTTGGCGGAAGGCACTTGTCATCGCACTTGCCTTAGGCTTGGTGCTCGGTTGCCTGCTCACGCTATTGGCGGTATTCTGGCCCGTTCAGACGGACAATTCTTCCCTTTCGAAGACGGTTGAAGCTTTGAAGGGCGGAAAGGAAATTCTGATGGGATTCGTCGCTTGCTGCGCTATCGGCCTGGGCATCATGTCCATGACCAAAAAGCGCGAAGTGTTTTAAAGCCAGCTACTTCTCCACTATTCAAACACATCCATTGCCACTCCCCTCCAGCTATTAGGGGTCTGGAGATGGAATATCTTGGCGATTGTGGCGGCCATGTCGAACTGGATCATCGGCTCGGTGATCTCGTGATTCTTCTTCACGCCCTTGCCCCAGATGACAAACGGAGTCTCAATCTCATTAGTGGTGTCACCACCGTGACCGGTTCCCTCATGGCCATGGTCAGAGGACAAAATGATAATACTGTCATCATATATTCCGGCCTCCTTGACAGCGTCCACAATCCTCTTCACACGGCCGTCGACAGCGGTCAGCTCAGCATAGTACTCATCAGAACCTTGGCCGAAAGAGTGGCCGGCATGGTCAAGAGCATCGATGTGGATAAAGCAGAACACCGGCTTTTTCTCAATGATATACTTGGCGCTCTCCTCAACTATGGCCTCAGGATGGCCAGAAGGGTCATCGATGGCTTTCTCATAGCTAACGCACTGGAGATCCACATAGTTGCGGACATCACCCCACTCGCAGACGACTCCAGTCTCGGCATCCGGCCTCTCCTGCCTCAAAAGGTGGAAGAGAGTAGGCTGCGCGTTATGCTCAGTCAGAACAATAGGCTTGAATGTGGGATCCTTCTCATTGCCTTTAATGCCAGAGAACTCCACAGGGGTGCCATTCAGCATCGCCGCCCAGTTCGGACCGCTGACTGAAGGGCGGACTGTACGCTTATACAATGTGTAAGAACCCTCTTTCATCATCGCCTTTATAAAGGGCGCGTCGCCTTTCTCCATGGCCCACGTTCCCCATCCGTCCAGGCCGATGACTATCACATGTCCGGCGATGTCCTTGGGGCTCTCTTTCTTGCTCTGGCACGCTCCGAAAACCAGCAGCACCGCCATCAAAAACAATACACTTTTCCGCATAATGCTTTCTTTTATAATAGATTAAAAACTTACTTCTTTACCACGACCGTTCTATAAGCGTCGTCTTTTAGCAAGTTCACAAGAGCCCTGAAGGATGAATATTCCTTTACAGGGATAATCGTCTTGTTGAACTTGGCTTCCCTTGTATAGACCGCCTTGTTCCCATCTACTGTAAGACTGACTTTGACAGTCCCGGCAGGACCGGACAGGGTCTTCACGAACGGTTCTGAGACTATCGTACCTTCCGTTGCGGTGATCCTGTAAGTAACCTTCTCATCGAGGGTGGACGGTAGCTCGAAAGGATAATTCCTGGATGAGTTAAGGGAGCGGATCCCCCACGTGTCAAATCCCTTCATGGCATTTGGAATACTGAATATCAAGTAGTTCCCGGCATCGTTAGCCTTTTGGGGATCCAAGGTAATCTCCTCATTTATATCTACAGTGGCGTTAGCCGCAGGCACAGGAACGGGGCCATCGGGAGATAGGACTTGAAGACGACCGACCAGCTCAGACTCATCACGGGAGAATGGCCCGGCTGGAGAGTAAAATCTGCCGCAAGCCTTGATCCAAATAGAAGTGGAGAGAGTTTGGAGGCAAGGAGGGCAGCCATAGTCGAACATGACCCCGGGGATGGCGTCTATTCCAACCGCCGAGGCAAGGCTCAGCATCAGAGCGGCCTTCTCCTCGAAAGTACCGTAAGCGGTCTCCACGACCTCGGAAGGTTTCCTGACTTGACCGGCCTGGATGAAAGGAAGGGAGCACAATGCGAGATTCTGGGTCATCCACATTGAGATCGCATCCATCTTCTCTTTATCGGAAGTCTTTCCTTCGCATATCTTGGCCGCCAGAGCGGACATATCCTCCTTGGGAAGGCACTTGAATATCGATGCGGCACCCTCTCCCGGAGCGGTAGAAGCATAGATGTAAGGAGCGTCGTCAGCTGGAGTGAATGGCTCGGCTATTCTTCCAGGAATCCCCGAGGCCTTGATGGTGTACACATTCCCAGCCCTCGAGATTTTCGCGCCCATGTTTTCCTTGACAGTCAACTCTTTACCGGCAGGAACCTCAACTGTCAAAGTGTAATCCTTAACAGGTGATACATCGTTGAATCTCCTGAATATATCTCCAGAACCAGGGAATCCCGGCTTGGTGGCGATCGTGTAATCCAGCGAGATGATCGCGCCGGGCTCAAGACCGGTGTGGGTAATGACCATCTCCTTCATATGATTGTATGCCGGAGCGTCAGCGGCCGAGGACGGCAGCACCTCATTGAGGGCGTTCGGCGGAAGGGGAATCACAGTCTCGTCAGCCTGCACGGTATGGCAACCGTCAATAGTAAGCGTCTGGAACTGGGGATTATAGACGATGAAAGTCTCGCCATAGAGATTATGTATGGAATAGAAGGTGTTGACCTTCAGTTCTTTATGTTGCTTATACACGACGGAGCCGTCAGCCCCGATGGTATATTTCTCCCTCAAGACAAGGAACTCTCCGTCAGACTTCTGGGCGAAAAGCCCTGTGGCTATCATGATCCCTGAAAGCAGGGTGAATATGGTCTTTCTCATGGCTTACCCTATTTAATCACAATAGTATTCTCTTCCACGGATCTCCATCCATCGACAGCTTTCTTGAATCCGGGATAGTCCTCAGCCTCGTAGACCCTCTTCTTGAGAGCGATGGAAGACGAGATATTGACAGTATTCCCCTTCCCAGAGATCTTTCCTGAGAAGTCAGCCGCCTCGCTGGACGCGCTGTCCTCAGAGCCGGAAACCAAACTCATTCCCTTCGGAACCGTCACATTCTCATCTGCTTCCACCAGCCTGGAGCAAGAGTCCTTGAATCCGAATTCCCTCTCAGGAATACTGGTGTTGACCCTCAGGAAAGTCTTGACCCTATTGTAAAGGCGGCCGGATACCGGTTTGTAAAGCAGGGCTCCGTCAGCCGTCTTGACCGCATATGACGGGATAGAGAACTTGGCTGTGATCTTGATCGGAGCGTCAAGGTAATAATCCGGCGTCTTCCCATAATTGACACTGATCATCTTGGCCTCAGGATCGATAGAGAGAATCTCGTTCTCCATAGCCTTCTGCCAATTGGCCACATAACCTTTTGTGAATGGATTACGTACTGAGGCGTCGGACTGGCCCTCAGCTGTCACCGTATATTCCCCGGTGAGATTTCCGTCCTTGTCCAGGACAGTCTTGATAGAAAGCCTGAGATAGTGGTTTTCAGGAGCGGAAACCGGAGTCAAGAGAAGCGGAGAACCTTCCGGGAGGCCGGGAAGGTAGTTCTGTTGCTGCTCGGCGCTTGACCAGTTCTCACGAGTGAAAGGCACCCAGGTTGGGTCCAGAGGCTCATAGACACCGCTGGAGCGCTTGACAACAACCACGCAATGATTAAAATGGTCCGCAGGTATACTCTCGATTCTTGATCCTGCCATAGTCATGGCGGGATGCGCATCGAAACCAGCGACCCTGAGCATTGTGACGAGCATGGAAGCCTTGTCCTTGCAAACTCCGCAACGATCGGTGAAATTCATTTTGGCGTTGTGGAGGGTATATCCCTCTCCCTCGCCCATGGATATTCCGGAATAACGCATGTAATCAGCCACCCAGTGGTTCAGGAGCCATATTTTCCGATCCTCGTTAGTGACACCTTTGAGAATCTCACGAACCTTCTTCTCCACCTCCGGAGTCGCCACGAAGCTGCCGTAATCCTCATTCACTCCGCTGAACCATTTGGACTTATCTTCCCAACGGTCGGTCGAGGATAGCATAAGTTTGGGAGCCACATCAAAGAGATCGACCATATTCGGTTCCCTCTTGAAAGGCCTTGCGTCGGAGACACTGAAAGACAGCAACTTCCGGTCGCCGTCAACCCTGGTAGAGGAGTGGCACTCGCCCTGGTAGAACTCATACTGGACATCTTTGTCCCTTGGCACATCCAAAGTATAAACCTTGGATACGGTCGGATAGGTTACCCAGAAAGGCACGATATCATAGAAATTGCCTCTCATCGGAGGAATGAATCTCTCATCCTCATCCGGAAAAGAGGTAAGAAGGGCATAAGTGAAACCCTTCTTGTTGATCCTATAGTCGATTACATCTCCTGGATCGAGAGCTCCAACCTCAGCCATGATTTGCCTGGCTCCCCAATAGATGGCTCTGGCTGGAGCGGCGTAATCACAGACGGTCTTGAGGTCAATATCCTTGACGGAACCATCAGCCTTGTAGACCTTGATCTCCTCAAACACCGCCAAGGCGGTAAGAGGGTCATAGTCATACTTAAGGACCCTATGTGCCAAGGCTCCGGCCTTGGTCTGGATCTTTATGACCTGGCGGATATCGAAACTGCCAGATCCGGAATCCTTGAAACGCACGCCTGTGCTGTCAAGCAGCACGACGGCGTCGCTGCCGGACAATTCAGGCTGCCTGGCCAGCTTCTTCTCCAAAGAACGCCAAGATTGGGCTGGAACTGGAATGGAAATGGCGGCGAGTAACGCCGCCAATAAAACTTTTCTCATTTTGGAAATAATTAGACATCAAGCTTATAGCCGGGACGATAGTCGTAATGCATCAGCTTGGTGGCCTCCGGATCATGCATGAACTTCTGCACGATCGGATTCCATACAACCGGCCTGCCAAGATCCATGGCGATATTACCAAGGTTGCAAACAGTGCAGGAAGAATGGCCGACCTCGACAGGGACGTTAGGATCGATCCTTGACTTGACAGCCTCGATGAAAGCCCTATGGTGTCCGACCTTGGTCTCATAAGGAACCGAGTCGTCACCAGCGGCACCCTTCATCTCGAGCTTCTTGTCGGAAGCCTCGTACTTGCCGCGTGATACCTTGATCCAACCGTCCTCTCCGTAGATCTGCACACCAGGAGTGCTACCGTCGAAAGGTTCCTCAGTCACGATGATCCCATTGTCATATTTATAGGTGAGATGGTCGAAATAGCTGTAACCGGCGGGGATGATCTCGACAGGGCCGCTGCCATCCTTACCGATAGCCCACTGGGCGATATCGAACATGTGGGCTCCCCAGTCTGTCATGAGACCGCCACCCATGGGCTTGTACCAGCGCCATGCGCCCCAAAGCTGCTCATTATGCTCATTGTCGACGATAGGATCGAGATTGGAGTGGTAATACACGGATGTCGGGAGAGGTCCGAGCCACTTGTCCCAGTTAAGTCCAGCGGGGACCTCCATCTTGGGAAGGTTGCAAGGGACGGGAGCCGCTGAATACGGATTCACATCGTTACGGCCGACATAGACCTTGATTTTCTTGATCTGGCCGAGATCTCCCTCACGGGCGTGAGTCGCGGCGAGTATGAACTCGTCGCTGGAGCGCTGCTGGCTACCGACCTGGAGGATCCTGTTGTATTTACGGACGGCCTTGACAAGCTGCTGGCCTTCGTAGATGGTGAGGGTCATCGGTTTCTCAAGATACACATCCTTGCCGGCCTTGCAGGCGGCGATCGCTATGATGGCGTGCTGATGGTCAGGGGCAGCGATAACGACAGCGTCGATATCCGGACGAGCGAGGACATCCTGATAGTCCTCATAGACATCAACCTTAACCTTCTTCTCTCCCTTGCCCTGATAGTAATCAGTGACCCTCTTGACGAAACGGTCTCTCTTGATATCATACACATCACAGCCGGCGACAACTCTCACATCACTCATTGACATGAAGCCGCTAAGCAGGTACATCGCCTGCTGGCCGAGGCCTATGAAGCCCATGTTAATCATACCATTAGCTGATTTTTTCGCCGGGGCCTTAGGGGCGGCCGAGGCACTCACAATACCGGCGGGCATCATGATGCCCGCGGCTCCGATAGCGGAGGCTTTCAAGAAATCTCTACGTACCATGTTTCAGTGTTTAATCATTGATATCGTAAATATAGCAAAAAAAAGTTAAAAAATTCATCAATCGTTTTCGCCTTTGGCACGGAAATGGTATTATCCTAAAGCGACATAATTTTTTACCCATAAACCAAAAACTGACTCAATAGTTATTTCATAAGTATTGGACAAAAAAACGGAAACCTGTCGCGAGACACGTTTCCGTTATATTTTTTTATATATTTGTCCAAACGCGATTTAACACATTAATGCGACCTACATTTATACATGCTATCCTGGCAAGTCTATTGATCTGCATACAGGGTTTCTCCGCTCCAACTCAAAACGAGCGGATTATCCTCGGGGATGAGCGTTTCGAGGAATATATCCCCTTGATAAATGGGAAAAGAGTCGCCGTGTTCAGCAACCATACAGGAATTGTCGGAGATAAGGTGACAGAGTCGGGCTATGGGCCTCACCTTGTTGATGTTCTAATAGAAAAAGGAATATCTGTCCGGGCTATCTTTTCTCCGGAACACGGGTTCCGAGGAACTGCTGACGCTGGAGAGAGAGTCAGAAGCGAAGTGGACGATAAGACAGGAGTGGAGATAATCTCCCTCTATGGCGGAGGCGACGCTCTGGGTAAGAGCAATATGGATAAGTTCGACATCCTTCTTGTCGATATTCAGGATGTCGGGCTCAGGTATTACACCTACTATATCTCCATGCTTCACCTGATGGAAGCCTGCGCCAGATCCGGGAAGGAAGTCATTATCCTTGACCGTCCTAATCCTAACGGATTCTATGTCGACGGGCCTATTCTGGACCCTGAATACAAGTCAGGTGTCGGCGCTCTTCCGATAACCACAGTCCACGGAATGACTCTCGGTGAGCTTGCCTTGATGATTAATGGTGAGGGTTGGCTTTCTGATGGTCTGAAATGCGACCTGAAGGTAATCCCTTGCCTTGGATATGACCACTCGATGAAGCCTCAACTGGTCGTCCCGCCTTCTCCTAACCTCAAAACAATGAGAGCCATATACCTATATGCCTCAACTTGTTACTTTGAGGGCACCATCGCATCTCTTGGCCGAGGCACGGATAACCCGTTCGAGTTATTCGGCCACCCGGACATGTCAGCTCCGTTCACATTCACTCCACGGAGTGTTCCAGGAGCTAAGAATCCTCCACTGAAAGATAAGCTTTGCCACGGATATGACCTCAGGGACAAGCCTTTAGAGGATATCTGGGCAGAAGGCATCAATCTCGACTATATCATCACTGCGTATAACGAACTTAGCATCGGAGACAAGTTCTTCACTAGTTTTTTCGACAAACTGGCCGGAGTTGGATATATCAGGGATATGATCCTCTCCGGAGCGTCGGCAAAAGAGATAAAGGACAGCTGGAAAGATGACGTCAAGGTCTTCAAGGCCCGCCGCCGCCCCTATCTCCTTTATCCCGAAACTTAATCGTTACTGGAGGGAACCGCCGACGATGTCAAGTATCTCGGAGGTTATCTTCTGCTGACGTCCCTTATTGTATTCGAGGGTAAGGGCCTCCAGGAGGTCATTGCCGTTGTCCGTGGCGGTCTGCATGGCGACTGTGCGGGCGGCATGCTCAGCGGCGTTGCTGTCCAGGAGGACTGTGTATATCTTAAGGCGCTGGACTTTAGGGATAAGGACACCCAGGACAGCCGCGCGAGAGGGCTCGATAATGATGCCACCTGATTCCGACGGCACGCCGCCTGTCCCAGGCAGCGTCCATTCTCGCTCCGCCCTTCGACTTAGCTCAGGGCTAGCCGCGGCTGAGTATTGCCTCGGGACGGCGGCTATGCCGTCGGAATCAGCGGCATTAGGGAGATAGGTTTCCCGGATGGTCGGCTGGGAAGAAGTGGATTTAAAGTGGTTGTAAACCAGCTCAACTCTGGCGAAACGACCTGAGAAATGCCCTTCAATCAGTTCCTGAGCGAGAGCCGCGGCCGCCTCATAACCAGGTGTTTCCGCCATTTTTGAAAAATCCGCGGGAGAAGGGAATCCGGCCTTCCTCATAGCATCGGCCATCTTGCGGCCGACAGAATAAACGACTATATTATCGTCAGAAAAACCTGCGGAACGATATTCATCGATGACCGAAAGGGTTTTCTTTATGACATTGGAATTGAAGGCTCCGCAAAGGGACGAATTCGAGGAGAAGGCCACAATAGCGACGCTAGCCTCCGGCGTGCCTCCTGTCCCAGGCCGCGTCACCCTTCGACTTAGCTCAAGGCTCGCCGCGGCTGAGTACGGCCTCGAGACGGAGGCATCGCCGGATGGGTCTTCGGCACCACCGCAATCGCTTGTCTGGAGCGAAGAGAGTATCCGCTGCAGCTGGCGCTGGTAAGGCAGCATGTTAGTGATAGCCAACTGCGCCTTACGCAACTTCGCCGACGCCACAAGCTTCATCGCCGAAGTGATCTTCAGCGTACTCTTGACAGAAGCGATCCTGCCCTTTATCTCCTTCAAAGAAGCCATTATCCAATCATAGACTTCACAACAGACCCAGCCGTCTCTTCCAAAACGGAAGTAATTGACTCATCGTACTTTCCAGCACCGAGGAGATCCAAGACATCCTGATGTCCAGCCTTCATGCGGTCCAGGAAAAGAGTCTGGAACTCAGGAACCTGATCGACAGAAATGTCCCCCATCAAAGCATGCGTCCCACAATACAATATAGCCACCTGCTCCCCTACCGGCATCGGTGAATACTGAGCCTGGACGAGAAGCTTATTGTTCTTACGTCCCTTGTCAAGAGCCATCGCCGTGACCTTATCCATATCGGAAGAGAACTTGGAGAACGACTCCAACTCTCCATATTGCGCCTGATCAATCTTCAAGGTGCCAGCCACTTTCTTCATCGACTTGACCTGGGCCGAACCACCGACCCTGGACACCGAGATACCCACATTGATAGCCGGCCGTTGTCCCTGGTTGAACAGTCCTGACTCAAGGTAAATTTGTCCATCGGTGATGGAAATGACGTTTGTGGGAATATATGCCGCAACATCACCGGCCTGAGTCTCGATTATCGGCAGAGCAGTCAAAGATCCACCGGCCTTGACCTTGCCCTTCAGCGAAGCGGGGAGATCGTTCATCTGTTCCGCGACCTCTTGCTGGTCAATGATTTTCGCCGCCCTTTCAAGGAGCCTTGAATGGAGATAGAACACGTCTCCAGGATAGGCCTCTCGTCCGGAAGGACGACGAAGGATCAACGATACCTCACGGTAAGCCACAGCCTGCTTTGACAAGTCATCATAGACCACTAGAGCCGATCGGCCCGTATCCCTGAAATATTCCCCGATAGCCGCTCCGGCGAAAGGAGCGAAATACTGCAACGCAGCGGGATCCGCCGCAGTCGCCGCGACAACGATCGTGTAGTCCATAGCGCCGTATGCCCTAAGAGTCTCGACAATATTCGCCACAGTCGAACCCTTCTGACCCACAGCCACATAAATGCAATAGACTGGCTTTCCATCCTTGAAGCAGGAACGCTGGTTGATGATGGTGTCGATGGCCAGCGAAGTCTTTCCGGTCTGACGGTCGCCGATGATAAGTTCCCTCTGGCCACGGCCGATAGGGATCATGGCGTCGATAGCCTTTAAACCTGTCTGGAGTGGTTCCGTCACAGGCTGGCGGTAAATGACACCAGGAGCTTTTCGCTCAAGAGGCATCTCCGTCAATTCTCCTTCGATGTTACCCAGACCGTCAAGCGGCGTACCGAGAGGATCGACAACCCTTCCGAGCATTGACTCGCCCACATTGATGGAGGCTATACGTCCTGTACGCCGGACTGTCATCCCCTCCTTCACCTCATCGGTGGGTCCGAGTAGGACCGCTCCGACATTATCCTGCTCCAGGTTCATCACCACACCCATCACACCGCTCTCAAACTCAAGTAGTTCCCCAGCCTCAGCGTTGGTCAGGCCATACATCCTGGCCACACCGTCACTGACCTGCAGAACCTTGCCGATCTCTTCAAAATGAAGGGAAGTGTCGATGTCCTTGAGCTGCTGGAGCAGCACTTGCGAAATCTCGCTTGGCTTTATATTGTTGTTTTGAGCCATTTCAATGAATATAACTACACGATTCTACGATTCTTCTCGACGAACTGATTCTTGATGATTTCCAGCTGGCGGGAGACAGAGGCGTCAAGGAGCCTGTCTTCAACCTCCAGCACAAAACCTCCGATGAGGGACTCATCAACATCAGTCGTGAGAAGGAGAGTCTTGCCTGTTTTTTTCTCTATAAGATTCTTCAGCCCATCCTCGAGCTTTTTAGCGGCCGAATCAGGAGGAGAAGACAGTGTCAGTTTCCCGCGAATGATACCCCTTGATTCATAATACTGATCCTCGAAACTCTTGAGAGCCAATGCGATATCCCCAATCCTTCCATTACGGATCATAAGCTCGAAAAAGCGCCTCAGGTCCGGCGACAAAGATCCTTCGCTACGCTCAGGATGACATTTGTCATTCTGAGGGAGCGTAGCGACCGAAGAATCTACCGACACCGCAGCCTCCAACAGCGACAGCTTCTTGTCATCCGGGACGGCAGGATCAGTTATGGCGCGTCTCAAATCAGGCAGAGTCTCCAAGGCATTAAGGATCGCACGCGCCTGGGCAACCACAATCTCGCCGGAGCTCTGTCCTGAGCCGGCCGAAGAGCTGGTCTCATCAACCAGCTTCAGCAAAGCGGTGGCGTACCTGGAAGCGATGATCCCCGTATTCATAACCTAATTCTTTTGTTCCCGGGAAGACGCAATCTCATCGACTAGTCGCCGCAGAAGCTCATCCCGACCGGAATCCTGAGCCAAATCCTTTCTCATAACCTTCTCAGCCACAGCCACAGAAAGCATAGCGACCTCCTTACGGACGTCTCGCAGAGCGCTTTCCTTCTCAGCGGCGATTTGAGTTCTGGCCTGATCAATGATCTTAGCGGCCTCATCCCTGGCCTGAACCTTAGCCTGCTCGATAAGAGCATCTCTGGAAGCGGCAGCTTCCTTCATGATCTTTGCCTGTTCTTTCCTGGCTTTCTCGACTATGGCATCCTGTTCCGAGGCCAGGTTGCGAAGGCTTTCCTCAGCCTCCTTGGCCTTTTTTATCGACTCGTTGATCCGGTCGGCGCGTTTCTGGACAGAGTCTGTGATCATAGGGAATCCCCACTTGGCAAGCACGAAGAAGACGATGCCGAAAATCAGCGTCATCCAGACGAGAAGACCGAAGTCGGGAGTGATGAGTGACATCGCTATTTAGCTATGAGACAGACCACTATGGCGAACAGACAGGCGCCTTCGATAAGGGCGCTGACGATAATGGCGGTCATCCTGTAGTGACCGGCTTGCTCGGGCTGGCGGGCACCGGCCTCAAGAGAAGAACTACCGATCTTACCGATACCGAAAGCGGCGGCGAAAGCAGCCACAGCGGCACCGATAGCCTTTCCGAAAACTCCGAGAGAAACCCCGGCCTGAAGCAAAAACATTAAAGGTGTCATAATTCTATAATATTAATAATTAATCAGTTTCAGTTTTTGGTCTCGACAATCCGATGAAGACCGCCGAAAGCATCGTGAACACATATGCCTGGATGAATGCCACAAGCAGCTCCAAGCAGTCCATAAACACGCCGAGAACGACCGCCACGACGGTCAGTCCCCCATTCACGGCAGCCCCCATCTTGGCGGTCAAGAATATCACCGCAATCACTCCAAGGATCATGAAATGGCCAGCCAGGATATTGGCGAAAAGCCTGACCATGAGACTGAAAGGCTTCGTGAACATGCCGATAATCTCAATTGCCGGCATAAGCGGGAGAGGGACCTTCAGCCAAGTCGGCACGTCAGGCCAGAGAATCTCTTTCCAGTAGTGCTTGTTCCCGAATAGATTGACCGTGAAGAAGGTGAACAGCGCGAGTACAAGTGTCACCGCGATATTGCCAGTGATATTGGCCCCTCCCGGGAAGAAGGGCACAATTCCCATAAGGTTATTGATGAATATGAAGAAAAAGGCTGTAAGAAGGTATGGGGAATACTTCTTGTAATCCTCTCCAACACAATCTTTTATGATATCGTCCTCGACCATCGTGACCATCATTTCCATGATTCCCGTTCCTCCGGTCGGGGCCTCTTCAGCCGCGTCATGCTTGCGATACCATCTCGCTGTCCCGAGAATGATGAATAGCAGAAGAGCGCTGTTTATCATCAGGCCCAGAACATTTTTGGTTATAGAGAAATCCCATGGACGGATCTCCGCTCCATCCGGGCCTTTCTCCACTATCTTGTTCTCGTATTTTCCGGAAGTCGCTATGCTAAAACCCTCATATTCACCTTCTTCAAGATGTTTTGAAGAGAATATGTGGGCTCCGCGGCCAGTCTTGCTGATGACTATGACAGGGAGTGGGATACTGATGTGATGTCCTTTAATTGTCGTGATGTGCCAGTCATATGCGTCCCTGACATGTCCATAGAGATACTCATCCATGTCCAACTCCACCTCAAGATCCTTCGCTCCGCTCTGGATGACAGGGCAAAACAATCCGGCCAGACAAAAGACGATAAATATGAGAAACTTTCTCGACATCAGAGTTCAACGCACGCTAAAACATGATTATCAGCAACTTCCACGAAACCGGAAGAGATATGCACTATTCCGTCTTGGCCATAGACGATATCACCTTTCGTCAGGGACGAGATCAGCGCCGCATGATCCTTCAAGACCACAAAACGCCCCGCGGAACCGGGAAGCTCGACTCTGTCGACATCCTGGCAGACAACCGTACCCTCAGGAGTTATTATGTCTAAATGGATTGTCATTCTGAACGTAGTGAACTGTCATTCTGAGCGAAGCGAAGAATCTAGTTTACCTGAGCTAGAATCGCCTCACCCTTCTTTATCGCATCCTCGATCGTGCCCACATTAAGGAAAGCCTGCTCAGGAAGATAATCCACCTCACCGTCAAGGATTTTTCGGAACCCTTCGATCGTATCCGCGATGTCAACCATCACACCAGGCACCCCGGTAAACTGCTCAGCAACAAAGAAAGGCTGCGACAGGAACCTCTGGACTCTTCTCGCCCGGTTTACAGTCTGTTTGTCCTCATCGCTCAGCTCGTCCATTCCAAGAATAGCGATAATATCCTGTAACTCCTTGTTTCTCTGGAGGATCTGCTTGACTCTCTGAGCGATCTCGTAATGCTCTTTCCCGACCACATTCGGATCAAGGATCCTTGAAGTCGATTCCAGCGGATCCACGGCGGGATATATTCCCAATTCCGCGATCTTACGGCTCAAAACAGTAGTGGCGTCAAGATGGGAGAAAGTTGTCGCCGGAGCCGGGTCAGTGAGGTCGTCAGCGGGAACATAAACAGCTTGTACTGAAGTGATTGACCCGTCTTTAGTAGACGTGATCCTCTCCTGCATCTGACCCATCTCAGTGGCCAGAGTGGGCTGATAACCCACAGCGGAAGGCATACGCCCAAGTAGGGCGGAAACCTCGGACCCCGCCTGGGTGAACCTGAATATATTATCTATGAAGAACAGAATATCCCTTGGGCCTTCCCCAGTGTCTGAATCCCTGAACGATTCAGCCAAAGTCAAGCCTGAAAGCGCCACACTCTGGCGGGCACCCGGCGGCTCGTTCATCTGACCGAAAACCATCGAGACCTGGGATTTCTCCAACTCGACCTTGTCGACCTTTGAAAGATCCCAATGCCCTTCTTCCATGCTTTTCTGGAATTCCTCGCCGTATTTAATAACTCCGGACTCAATCATCTCCCGCAGCAGGTCGTTTCCTTCCCTGGTACGCTCGCCAACTCCGGCGAAAATGGAGAATCCATTGTGTTTCTTTGCGATATTATTGATCAACTCCTTGATCAACACGGTCTTACCTACTCCGGCACCGCCAAAAAGGCCGATCTTTCCGCCTTTCAGATAAGGCTCCAGAAGGTCAATGACTTTGATACCAGTGTATAGAACCTCCTGGGAAGTAGCCAAATCCTCAAACTTGGGAGGTTCCCTATGAATCGGCAACGAATGGTCCTGATCCAGATCACCGAGACCATCAATCGTATCACCGACAACATTCATGACCCTTCCTCTGATCTGCCCGCCAACAGGCATAGAGATCGGAGCTCCGGTAGCGACCGCCTTCATCCCTCGACGCAGACCATCAGTGGAATCCATCGCCACACAACGCGCCGTCTCCTCACCGATATGTTGCTGAACCTCAATTACTAGCGGCTTTCCACCATTCTCCCTGTCGACGACGAGCGCGTCGTGGATTCGTGGCAGAGCCGCTTCCTCGTTCGCTGAAGCGAAACGGACATCGACCACAGGGCCGATAATCTGCGAAATATACCCAACGTTATCTGACATTCTGAACTATTTTGCCATTCCGAACCACCTTATCATTCCGAACCACCTTATCATTCTGAACCTCTTTGTCATTCTGAACGAAGTGAAGAATCTATCTACAAAAATACTGAATTATTAGCAAAAAAGAAAAAGAGGCTCCATTATGGAACCTCTTTTCCCTTTTTGACTGTCTCAATCTTATTTCACAAGGCAGACCGCTACACGGTTCTCCTCAGGAGTGTTGAAAGGATTGATTGTGTCGCCGAAGTACTCGGTGATGATCCTATCCTTGCTGATACCGGCGTTAATAATAGCCTGGGCGACAATCTCGGACCTCTTCTCGGAGAGGAACTGGTTCCTCTTGGCGGTACCTGTGTCCTTATCAGCATAACCGGAGATGCGGACCTTGGTCTCAGGATGCTCCTTCATGCAAGCGACAACCTCATCGATCTTGAGCTGCTCGCTATCGCGGATGTCCCACTTGTTGATCACGAAGAAGATGTTGCGCTGGAGAGACTCGAAAGCGGGCTCAACGATGACGGGCTCTTCCTCAACCACAGGTGCGGGTTCGGGTTCCTTGACAGGGGCGGGAGCCGGTGCAGGAGGAACAATCACGGGAGCGGGAACGGGCTTTGCCTTTCCGAAGCTGAAGGTCAAACCGGCGAGAGCCTTGATCTGGAAGTCAGCCTTTGAACCCTTCTTGGAGTTGAAGTGGTCGTTGATGAAGCTGGTGTTGCCTTCGAGGTTCAGAGCCACAGCATCAGAAAGCCTGATGTTGAATCCCAAACCGGCCCTGAGGGCAGGAGAAATGCTGCTGGGATCCCAGAGATAATTGGTGGCAGGGAAGCTCTTTGAAAGGGCATTGGCCTCGTCATTGTTGAATGCGTAGTTCGCACCCACACCGCCGAAGATGTAAGGATTGATAGTACGATCGAACTTGTAACCTCCGAAGAGGGCGGCGAGATCAGCCATGAGGTCGATAGCACCTTCGACATAGTTGTACTTGTAGACCCTGGTCTGACCATCATTGATGGCACCCTTGCCCTGCCATGCGTTGGCATTCAGCCTGGCGGCGAAAACCGGCGAGAACTGATAGCCGAGCGAAATGGCGCCTGAAGGGGAGATGAGGCTGGTCCAATCGGTCTCACCGATGGTCTCAGCAGCACCACCCTGGAGCTGGAGGAACCAGTACGGGTCAAAATCCTTCTTCTGCGCGTTGGCTACAGATAGTGAGGCGACGAGCGCGACACTTGCGAGAATAGTTATTATACGTTTCATGATACTTATGAATATTAATTGCGCATTTAACGTCGCTAAATTAACATATTTTTTTTAATTGAGCAAGAAACCCGATTAATTTTCCGTCATTTGACCGTGAATACGCAGAACAAAGTTGGAAGGCTTACCAGAGACCGCGAAATAAACCTTCTGATACACCTTCCCGGCTTTTTTCAGCCTTCCTTTGTAAGTCACCACAATCTTTCCGCTTTTCCCAGGCTTCACCGGTTTCTCAGGATAGACAGCGCTCATGCAGCCACAGCTATAGTCCACGTCAAGAAACTCCAGATCCGCATCACCTATATTAGTGAATGTAAACACAGTACTCTGGGTGCTTGCGCTTCTGGGGAACGTACCGAGCCTCGCGTCAATCGAGTCTAATTGGATCGACGCCTGCTTCGGAGTCCCGTCCTTCCGGACAGTAGACTTGCAGGAAACCAAACTGACGACAGCCACCAAGACTAATATCAGATGAGAAACAAGCTTCATGAATTGGGTATTATAATGTAAATATAGCACAAAAAACATGAA
This sequence comes from uncultured Bacteroidia bacterium, assembly GCA_902785575.1. Taxonomy (GTDB): domain Bacteria; phylum Bacteroidota; class Bacteroidia; order Bacteroidales; family UBA932; genus Cryptobacteroides. Next base: position 89,913 of record CACZZF010000010.1, read on the forward strand.
GAAACATCATCTGAGAGCCATATTTCACATTATTAGACAAAAAAAGGAGGGGCGCCTTTTGGCGTCCCTCCTGTGATTAGAGGTTTAGTGGATTACTCACCACCGTTGCCTTCCTCAGTGGGAGGAGTGGCAGGGGTCTCACCACCGGGCTCCTCGCCACCAGGGGTCTCACCACCGGGCTCCTCGCCACCAGGGGTCTCACCACCGGGCTCCTCGCCACCAGGGGTCTCACCGCCGGGCTCGTCGCCACCAGGGGTCTCACCGCCGGGCTCGTCGCCACCAGGGGTCTCACCGCCGGGCTCGTCGCCACCAGGAGTCTCACCACCGGGCTCGTCGCCACCAGTGGGCTCGTCGTCGCCAGCGCCCTCAACATCCTGGTTGATGGTCTTCGCCACAGGGACAGTCACCCAATCAGTGTTGAAGTAACCGAAGCCGTAACGCAGGGTAGCCTTGACAAAGAGTTTGAAGTCATTGAGCAGGTTGTCACCGTTGTTGAAGTACATCAGGTAACCAGAGTCATTCTTAGGAATGTACACAGTCCTTGAAGGACGGACAGGATCAGCAAGCTTGTAGCACACGACATCCTTCTTGTTAATCTTGATGGTCTCAGTGGAAGTGGTGTCCATAACCTGGTAGATGTACATGGTGGAGAGCTTGTGCTGACGCTTGCCATTGATCTCGCACTCAACATTCTGGGTGTCGATCAAGACCTCGAAGCCATAGGTTCCGTCACCATCCTCATCGACGCCATAGTAACCCCAATAGTTAGGATAATCGGTGAAGGTACGCTTACGCCAATCGACAGGGTTGAGGAGGTCAGCGATGCTGATGTAAGATCCTTCCTCACCATAGTCAACACCATCAATGTAACCCTTAGTGGAAACGGTATTGACCTCGAGAGGACGAACGATGTCGGCCTGGAAGTGATCCTTACCGTCGAACTTGATCTCGACTCCACTCTCACCCTCGGTGCAGAGGAATGCGGTACCAGCGATGTAGGTGTACATGACTCCAGTGTTGATGAGGGTATCAGCAACATGGAATGTTGTGTCAGCGATGATCTTCTCACCCTCAATCTTTCCGGCCCAGTCATTCTTGACCCAGACGAAAATATTGTTGAAGAACGGCTGGAGATCGCTGTCAGCGAAGACATCCTCAGCATAAGCGGTGGCGTCATCGTGACCGTTGACGATCACAGCGACAGGCTGCATCTCGTAGCCCTTGAGAGCCTTACCCTTAGCATTCTGGATTTCACCGAAGAGGAAGCTGTACTTGCCATCCTCAGTATCGAGATTCCAAGCGGTCAGAGCGTCCTCATCATCGACAAGGAACTTGACATTGAGGTCACCGATCTGGGTGATCTTCTCGACATCCTTCTTGCAGAAGTAGTAGACCACAGAGTCAACAGCCTCGACCATGAGCTGGCCACGCCTTGCGTCATTCTCAGGATAGGTGACGAAGGAAGCGTTGATATCGGTTACCATCTGGGCACCACGTCCGATAGAGTCATCCTTAGGTGCAGGCATGACGTTGTAACGAGTGCTCTTGTAGCCGGAGGTCCACATCTCAGTGATGTAGTCGCCATCAGCGGACTTGACATTGACACCCTTCTCAAGAGGAGCGACAGAAGCGGTCAGCAACACGTCGACATAGAGAGAAGTGTTGTTCTTGCTGATGTAGCGGGCGATGATGGAAACATCCTTGCCAGCATACTTCCAGAGATCCTCAGGACCGAGCTCCCAAACAATCACGTGGGTACCCTCGACAGGGTTCACGACAGAGTCGCGGACAGTACCGATGGTGTCACCCTTCGCATCAGCGGGAACAATGACAGTGAGGCTGTCATAGAGAGCGTGGAAGTCATCCTTGCTGTGCTTGGTCGGGTTGTAGAGCTCCTTGTTCATGTCCTCAACAGTGGTCATGAGCATGTCACCCTCGCAGTAGAAGTGGAATACGTTCTCGCTGGTGTTGTCGAGAGGATCCCTTCTAGGAATGAGGTGATAGGTAGCGTTAGCATCCTTCTTGATGAAGATCTTGATGTAAGCGACGTTGATGATGTCCTCACCGTGCATGAGCTTGACACGGATGATAGGAGTACGGCCGATAGCGGCGGTACCGTTGACATCGTAAACGGCGGGCTTGAAGATACCATCCTCAATCTGGAACTCATCGTTGTGCTCAACGAAGTTGGCCTGGTCGGTCTCAGGGAGTCCGATCTTGTAGTTCTGGACAACCTCATACTCGAAGTGGAGGCCGAACTCTTCCATCTCCTCGTCGGACATCTCGAAGCAGTTCCAATCGGCACGAACCCTGACACCTTCCAACTCGTAAGGAACCTTCTCCTGACCATCGTAGCAGCACTTAGGCAGCCAGCAGTAGTCACCACCAGCGAAGTAGTGAGGAATGGTGATGGTCTTGAGATCCAAAGTCTCGGTGTAAGCGACAGCGGTGTCGCAAGTGGCATGGGCCTCATCAAGGGTCATGTTACCCTCAATCCAAGGCTCCACAAAACCATCGGCGAAATAATCGTGGCGCCACCTATCAACGTAATCACCAGCAAACTGACCCTCATCGTTGTTGCTGATACCAACGGTTCCTCTGCGGTAGTGCTCCTCGTAATCATCTTCCTCGAGTTTAGCCTTCTTGCCTTCAGTAGCCTCCACGACATCGATAGGATCAGCGATCCTAGGCTGGGCGATATCCTTCACAACGAAGGTGGCATAGTCGGAGGTGTAGGTCTTGTCACCCTTGGTCACCTGGAGAGCGAACCGTGTCATGTGGTTGTCCTCCTGAGTGGCGGTAGCGGGACGGCCCACGTAGGTGATACCTACGGAAAGAATACCATCCTCATAGCCCTTGAACTCGGCAGCCATAGAGAAGTCCTCGCTGCTCTCAGCCCTGGTGTAGACAGGAACATCCTTGTAGATGAGCTTGTACTCATAGGTCTCATCAAGAGGAGTGTCATAGTTGACATGGTAAGTGGCGACAGCCGGAACGGACTCGTAAACCATGTAACCATTCTCAACCGCCCACTGGCGATAGAGATCCTCATCCTCAGGGAACTCAATATAAGGACCATATCCCTCCTCAAAACCGACTTTACCGGCGAGCTCGATCTTGTTCTCATCGACATACTCAAGGAAGGCATCGATGGACTCCTCGATATTAGCGGACCAGATCTCATCGATGCTGTCAAGATCCTCACCAGTGTAGATGCTGGAAGCGAAGGTCTTGATCTCCATGGCGTTGACACCGTTGACAACAGCCTGAGGGATGAACACGAAGCTGGCGGAGCTACCGTTCAACTTGATAACAAACTCCTCATCACCGCAGGTGATGGTAAGAGTGTTGGTGTCGGCGTCGAACTCGACATTCATGAAGCCGTTAGGGATGATTGACTGCTCGGTGTCGGTAGGGACATCCTTGCCATCAACGATCTCGTGCTTGATCCAAGTGCCGGTCTCAGCATCCGGGGTGAACCAGATACCATCTTTACCGTCTTTACCGTCTTTACCGTTTTCACCGGGATCACCCTTGTCACCCTTGTCGCCCTTGGCGCCATTAGTGACATCGTAAGTTTTGCCATCGGAGGTGGTGAACTTCCATCCACCAGGCTCTCCTGAAAGAGGCGCGACACTCGTAATCACAAATCCGCTGTTGATCCTATTCTGCAGCTCCTGGACGGTGCCCTGCAGAGTAGAGACCTGGCCGCTGAGGGCCTGCTGGTCGGACTGCAATTTGTTGATGTCGTCATCGTAGTCCGTACAAGATACGGCTACCCCCGCGAGACCCAGAACGAGGGCCCCGGCAAGGAACAGATTTTTGAATTTTTTGTTCATAGTACTAAAACAAAATTGAATAAAGTGTTAAAAACATAATTTTCGGTTCGTTGTCTTTTCTTCTTGCGAATAAGTATTTTAGATTAAACAATAAACTCTTGCTTTAGCGACAAAGCCGCTCATTGGCACGCACAATGCAGCCACCAAAAAAGCTGACTTGTCCCTGCAAAGATAGCACGAATAATTAAATATACAATATTTTTCCAAGTTTTTTCGCATTTGCGGCCTTTCCAGGGCCGTTTTTACTCATAAACCTCACTATTATAAATCCACTTTTTTTGAAATCTTGCATGAAACCGGCGAAAAAAAATCACTTTTTTTCGCCGGTTTCTTATACCTATATATATATCAATTATTTCCGGATCCTTCGCTTCGCTCAGGATGACATGATGTCATTAAATGACACATGTCATTCTGAAGGAGCCGAAGGCGACTGAAGAATCTACTGGTTCAGCGCATCAGCTGACTTGATATACTCGGCAAGTGTCTCGTCGGAGACATGATAGTTGACCATCTCACCGGAGAAGTACTGGTCATAAGCGCTCATATCGACGAATCCATGGCCAGAGAGGTTGAATAGGATGGTCTTGGCCTCGCCTTTCTCTTTGCACTTGAGAGCCTCGTCAATAGTCGCGGCGATAGCGTGGCAGGACTCCGGAGCGGGGATGATACCTTCGGTCTGGGCGAACAAGACACCCGCCCTAAACGAGTCAAGTTGCTCGATATCAACAGCTTCCATAAAACCGTCCTTCAAAAGTTGGCTCATGATGACACCGGCGCCATGGTAGCGCAGGCCACCGGCGTGGATGGTCGCGGGCTTGAACTTGTGGCCAAGGGTGTACATAGGAAGGAGCGGTGTCAAGCCGGATTCGTCTCCAAAGTCATATTCAAACTTGCCCCTTGTCAGTTTCGGGCAGGAATATGGCTCGGCGGCGATGAAACGGGTCTTCTTGCCTTCCAGGATATTGTGACGCATGAACGGGTAGGCTATACCGCTGAAGTTGGATCCGCCACCGAAGCAAGCGATCACGATGTCGGGATACTCCCCGGCAAGTTCCATCTGCTTCTCAGCCTCGAGGCCGATGATGGATTGGTGGAGACAGACATGGTTGAGCACTGAGCCGAGGGTGTATTTGCAATTCGGGGTGGTCACGGCAAGCTCGATAGCCTCTGAGATGGCGCAGCCGAGGGAACCCTGATCGTTGGGGTTGACGGTCAGGATGTCCTTTCCGGCTCTGGTCGACATCGAAGGAGACGGGGTGATAGCGGCACCGAAGGTCTGCATGATGCTCCTGCGGTACGGCTTCTGGTTGTAGCTCACCTTTACCATATATACGGCACAGTCAAGACCGAACTTCTTGGCGGCATACGACAAGGCACCTCCCCACTGGCCGGCTCCGGTCTCTGTGGTGATGTTCGTGATTCCCTGCTTCTTCGCGTAGTAGGCCTGGGCGAGAGCCGAATTCAGCTTATGGCTGCCCGCAGGCGAGACACTCTCGTTCTTGAAATAGATGTGGGCGGGGGTGCCGAGAGCCTCCTCAAGCTCATAAGCCCTCACAAGCGGGGTGCAGCGATAGGAAGCGTACTGCTCCCTAACCTCCTCGGGGATGGGAATCCAAACATCTGTCTGGTTGAGTTCCTGATCAGCGCACTCCTTGCAGAAGATCGGATAGAGGTCTTCCGGCTTGAGCGGCTGCCTGGTGCCGGGATGGAGGAAAGGCAGGGGCTTGTTGGGCATGATGGCCTGGATGTTGAAAAAATGCGTGGGAATCTCTGATTCCGGAAGCAAGAACTTTTTCTGTCTCATTGCTGTTCGTTTTTAAATGGTTTATAAATAATTATTGTTGTTTTCCGGGCAAAAAGAAAGGTGGCCCGCTGTAAGTCAGCGTGCCACCTAATATCCACGAACCTGGTAACCACGACGGACGACTTACAGCTTTGAACTGCAAGAGCGCCACCAGAAGTTATTGTTCGTTGTATTTCTCATACCAAGAGCAAATATACACATTAAATCCTAAAAAGCAAGACTTAGGCGATAAAATTCGCTTGGACGAAAGCGTTGATCGCCGTGGCGACGAAGAGGAGGATGATCAAACTGGCCACTATGACACCAATGACCTTAAGCCTCTTGAACCAGACCTGGTTGTTCCAACCAACAGTCTGGAACATGCTCCAGAAACCATGGCAGAGGTGCAGCCAAATAGCGGCGAACCAAATCAGATAGATAACAAGCATCCACCATTTGCCGAAGGTAGCGCAGAGAAGGAAGTAAGGGTTGTTCTCAAACTCTCCAACACCAAACATCTCGGGCATCTGCATCTTAGCCCAGAAATGGGAAAGGTGGAAGAACAAGATTCCAAGGACAACGATTCCGAGGACGAACATGTTCTTAGCCGACCATGAATCAGCCGCGGCGACGCTCTTGGACTCGTAACGCTTGACACCACCACGGGCCTTGATGTTGAGCCAGGTCAGGTAGCATCCATAGAAAATATGGACAACGAAACCGAGGGCCAGGATCGGGACCATGATTGAGATGAAAGGAGTGGACATGAAGTCGCAACCCAGTTTGAACAGTCCGTCTCCGGCGGAGAACAGCTTGTCGTCAGCGGCGACCACACCGAACTTTCCAGTGAATGAGTCAATCACCGAGAAGAAGTTGATGGTCACATGGATGAGCAAAAAAAGAATCAGGAAGGCTCCGCTAACCGCTTGGATGAACTTCCTGCCGATCGAATAATGGAACGCGTTTGGCATTATCGTAATGTTTGTGGTAGTAGCGGGGGTGGGGCATGATCCCACGACCTCCGGATTATGAATCCGACGCTCTAGCCAGCTGAGCTACCCCGCCGTGTCCCCATTGAGTTGAGATAGAAGGATTCGAACCCTCACTGACAGAGCCAGAATCTGTAGTGCTACCATTACACCATATCTCAATGGTTCCCCTCGCCGCATATTCGCGTTTCGGGAATGCAAAAATAGGGATTTATATTGAATCCGCAAAAATTATTCGTCTTTTTTTGACTTGATCAGGGCGCACAGGCCGAGAATGGTCAGCAAGGCGTTGATCAAGATCAGCTCATAGGAGAAGGTATAGCCGCCAAACCAGCGCTGTGAGTTGGTCTGGAGTATCAGGCAAATAATCGGGGCCGCGACCGCCACCAGAGGCACCCAACGGTCATGGACCTTCCTCTTGCAGAATATTCCGAAAGCGAACATACCGAGGATCGGGCCATAGGTGTAGCTCGCCAGCTTATACACAGCGTCGATCGCGGACTTGGTGCTCAGCATGTAGAACACCATGATCACCAGTCCCATCAGGACCGCCATCCCGAGATGGACCTTCTTCCTGGCTTCAGCTACGCTCTCCTCACTCTTTCCTTTAGTGCCGAGAATATCGACTGTGAAGGATGTGGTAAGCGCCGTCAAAGCTGAGCCTCCGGCCGAATAAGCGCAGGAGACAAGGCCTATCACAAACAAGATCCCGACGACAGCGGGGAGATAGCCGCTTGTCGCCACAGCCGGGAAAATGGTGTCTCCTGTCTCAGTTATTCCCTTCTGGGCCGCATATATATATAGAAGGACTCCAAGGCAAAGGAAAAGGAATATTACCGGAACTTGAAGCAATCCGCTGGTAATCAAGTTCTTCCGGGAATCCTTCTGGTTCTTGCTGGCCAAGGTACGCTGCATGAGGTCCTGATCCAGGCCGGTCATCGCCACGACCAGCAGGATACCGGAAAGGAATTGTTTCCAGAAATATTCGGGATGAGCCACGTCGTCGAAAAAGAATATCCTGGAGTATTCGCTGCCGGAAATGGTCTGCGACACACCTTTCAGGTTAAGCCCCATATCCTTGGCTATGAACACTATAGCCAAGATAATAGAAGTGACCATGCAGATTGTCTTCAAGGTGTCGGTCCAGATGACTGACTTGACTCCTCCCCGGAAGGTGTATAGCAGGACTATCGCCACGGAGATTATGACGTTCAGAATAAACGGCAGGCCCAAGGGCTCGAACACCATCAGCTGGAGGGTCACGCAGACAAGGTAAAGCCTGACAGCCGCACCAAGTATCTTGGAAAGGAAGAAGAACCAAGCCCCGGTTTTGTGGGAGGCCGCCCCGAACCTGTCTTCAAGATATTGGTAGATGGAGACCATCTTCATCTTGAAGAAAACGGGAGTCAGGACAAAAGCGATTACCAGGTAGCCCACGAAAAACCCGAGAACCATCTGCATGTAGCCCATGGCGGTGCCGCCCAGCCCGACCATTCCGGGTACCGATACGTACGTCACGCCTGACATTGGGGCGCCGATCATCGCGATGGCGACTATCCACCATGGAGCCTTTCTGCCTCCGTTGAAAAATCCTTGATTGTCAGCTCCTTTGGAGGCCAGCCAACCCACGGCGAGCATCACCGCGAAATAGGCGGCGACAGTAATTATGACGGTTGAAGGTGTCATTATCAGTATTGGTAAATATCGTTACGAGCGATAAGAACAGTCGCCCACACTTCACATCCCTCTTCCCTGCCGACGAAGCCGAGCCTCTCGGTTGTCGTGGCCTTGACACTGACTTGGGACTTGTCGATATTCATTATTTCCGCCAGAGTCTCCCGCATCGTGTCGATGTACGGTCTGAGTTTCGGTGCCTGCAGAGCGATCGTGATGTCCACATTGCAGATCTCGTATTTGGTTGCCGCTGGCGATGGAGAGCCAGAAATCATCGCGACTACCTCTGCCAGAAGCTTCGTGCTGTCGATGCCTTTATAGCGAGGGTCGCTGTCCGGGAAATGAAGGCCGATGTCGCCAAGGGCTGCGGCGCCCAGCAGGGCGTCACAAAGGGCATGGATGGCCACATCTCCGTCAGAATGAGCGACAAAGCCTTTCTCGGAAGGAATATCCACTCCGCACAAACGCATCGGCAAGCCCTCTTTCAAGGCATGCACATCGTATCCGTTGCCTATCCGGACACCACAAGGATAAGATTGACTCATGTTCAAAAAGCGTCTTGACCCTACAAAATTAAAAAAACAAATCGGTATATTTGTTCTTTGAAGAGATTAGCGAGGTCATGAGAAACTATATCCAGACGATATTACTCCTGCTGGGAGTCGCCATTGGAGCGGCATGTGGCGCCATGGCGGGCCCTTCAGCGTCGATAGTGAAGCCGGTCGGCGAGATATTCCTTAACCTTACCTTTGTCCTCGTCGTGCCGGTGGTTTTCTTCAGCGTCGCGAATTCCGTAAGGAAACTTACGACCGAAAGAAAATTGTGGAGGGTGTTGAGCAGGGCTGTGCTGGTATTTCTCGCCGGATCGGTAGTCGCCGGACTCCTTACTTGGATCATTTGCGGGTTCTGGAACCCTCTTGGAGGCTATGCCACCAAGATTCCTCCCGAGAGAACAGTTATAGAAGGAGTCGCCATCGGAGGAGGAGATCTTCTCAAAACTATTGAGAATATGTTCACAGTGAGCGACTTCCACATGCTCCTAGGTAAAAACAACCTGGTTCCTTTGATTGTGTTCTCGGCCTTGTTCGGGGCTGCCACATCACTGAGCTCTGAGAAGGGCGAGGCGATGGAACGGTTTCTTGAGAGTGGGATGGAAGTGGTCATGGAGTTCATGAGGATATTGATGTACGCCGCTCCCCTTTGCCTCGGGTGCTATTTCGCTGACCTTGTCGGAAATCTGGGTGGACAGATCGTGAGCAGTTTTGTCAACTGCGTTCTACTGTACCTCGTCGTCACCGGAATCTTGTATTTCGGAGTCAATTCAATCTATGTCGCTCTAGCTGGCGGCAAGGAAGGCCTTTCCACATTTTGGAGGAATATGACTGAGCCTTCTCTCCTTGCTGTAGCGACTTGTTCCAGCGCCGCGACAATTCCCGCTTCAATAAAATCCGCCAAGAAAATGGGGGTGGATGACTCTGTCGCCGAATCAGTCATTCCGCTGGGTATCAACTTGAACAAAGACGGATCCGTGGTTTCTTCAGTGCTGAAGACAGTTTTCGTCGTGTCATTCTATGGTTTGGGAGGATACGGATGCGTTTCAATTGTGGCGATAGCCATCTTGGCGAGCCTCGTGGTCGGAGCTATCCCGGTCGGTGGCATGACAGCGGAGATTCTTATCTGCGCGATACTCGGGGTGGATCCCGAGTTCGCCGCCACCCTGCTCATTATAAGCACGCTCGTGGACATACCGGCGACCCTTCTCAACACGGCTGACAATCTGGTCAGCGCCGTGTGGGTCGATAAACTTTACAAGCCGGCGAAATGATAAGACAAGTATACAGACATCAAGGTCGGTTTGAGTTTGAGGCCGGCGGCAGCATAGACAATCTAGAGGTCGTTTACCATACCTCGCCTTGGGAATATTCTCCCGACAAGAAAGTTATCTGGCTTTGCCACGCCCTCACGGCATCGTCTGATGCGGAGGGAGAGTGGTGGCCTGCGCTTGTCGGGCCTGGGAAGACTCTGGACACCGACAAGTATTATGTGATCTGCGCCAATGTCCTGGGATCCGCCTGCGGTTCTTCTGGGCCCGCGTCGATCAATCCCGCTACCGGCAAGCCGTATTTCTTCGACTTCCCGAGGGTGACTGTCCACGACACGGTCCGTGCCTTTGACTTATTACGGAACCACTTGGGTATCAAGGCCATAGACATGATTGTCGCCACTTCTATGGGTGGTTTTATGACTTTCGACTGGCTGGCATGGAAGCCGGATTTGTTTGATAAGGTGTTCTTTATCGCGACCGGCGCCCGGGTAACGCCTTGGCTGACTGGATTCAACGCCGCGATGAAGATGGCGCTTTACGCCGACCCTACTTTCAAAGAGAGGCGGAGCCTGAAAGGTGGAATGGATGGCTTGAAAGCGGCCAGGACTATAGCTTTGCTGACTTATCGTTGCGAGGAGGGTTTGTTCAAACAGATAGAGGATTCCGACGATGTAATGTTCGCTGACAAAGCCGGATCGTATTACAGACACCAGAGCTCGAAGTTCATAAAAGACTGGGACGCTTATTCATATCTATATGTATGCGACGAGGTTGACAGTAACAATGTCGGGCGCGGGCGTGGTGGCGTGGAGAAGGTTCTCCGTGCCATCAAGGCTGATTGCGCTTTTGTCTGCATGTCGTCAGATGAGTTGTTTCCTCCGGAGGACATGAAGCCTTGGGCAGAGATGGTCCCCGGGGCAAAGTACATCCAGATCGAAACTCTTTACGGCCACGACGGTTTCCTCATCGAAACCGAAGCCATCTCCCGTATCCTCACCCCTGCCCTCCCTTAATTAACTAAGGCTATTTTACAAATCAAAAGCATGCCCCGCAGCCTCCGGAAAGGCTGTGGGGCATTTTCGGCTGCGGACCCCATTGGTTATTCGCAGGGCTCCGCGGACCAACCGGCCTCCCGGTCGCCTGTAAGTCGTGTTGTTACGCTTTTGACTTGTAGAACGTGAGAACTGATCTATTTTTGATTGTTTTTACTTTTTTATTAAAATAGAAAACACGTCTCTGCACTACTGTAAGCTCGTTTTCAATCTTTATCCGTTGAAATCTTTGTTCAACGGATAATAATAACGAAACTTGCGAAAAAAGATATGGAGTGGATTGATAAGGCCGTCAATGATTGCTCACACATCTATTCGGACGGCACAAATATTCCTGTGCTATTTGAGACTGATGAGAATAAGATCGAAGGTCTCAACTTGATCGCGATCACTGCTTTGGAAAACGATGTGATAGTTTTGATGGCAGTAGCTATGACTACGCACTTCCATTCAGTGGTCGCTGGACTAGACATTAACAGATGGAGGTTCAAGGTCGCGATGGAAAGGAAGTTGGACTTGAGACGTTCCAAGCTGGGAGTTAAAACAAAAATCAAAGTAAGGAAAGATGATATCACGACTGAGAACAAGCTGAAAGACAAGATTATGTACGATTACCGTAATCCTATTGCGGCCGGATACGCTGGGATGCCTTGGCACTATGCTGGAGGATTAGGAGATATCTTCTTTTCCGACCATGATGCCAGAGTAGCCAGCGGTTTAATGATCAAGGATCTGACAGTCCAACGAAGACGAGAACTCTTCCACACCAGAATCGACTTGCCCATAAGTTGGACTTACTGGCCAAGTGGGCTCATAGTGCCGGATTGTTACATTGATTATGAACGACTTGAGGCTTTATTCAGATCCCCAAAGGGTGTTCTGGCATTCATGTATCAGAGTAAGGAGAAAGAAATGGCGGAAGATGCGATTTGCGCGAGAGAGTTTATCAAAGACATGGGAGAGAAGGATCTTAGACACATTGCGAAGGATCTGGGCAGGGCGATGTTCGGCAAAGAATATGTCATAAGACTTACGGATAAAGAGAAAATACTTGTGGCCCAAAAGATGTGGGCGTCTCGCTACACGTATTCAATCAGCGCTTTAGGCAGAGCGACTCATCTGGACAAAAATATTTTGGAGACAATACTCTTGCCACAAAAATAAACTGGAAAACTCAAACCTGATAAGCTATTTACAAATCAAGAGCATGCCCCGCGGCCTCCGGGAAGGCTGTGGGACATTTTCGACCGCGGACCCCACCATTTTTTCACGGCGCTCCGCAGGCCAAACAGCCTCAGAGCAGCCTGTATGGCACATCCCCATGCTCCCGTTTCGTAATACCTCACATTATTCTTCCAGTAAGATGAGAGTGTCGGGGAGCCAGCCCCTGGAGGACCTGTCCACCCCCGGACAGGGGCAGGGGGAGGGGCCCGGCGACAGCAAGTCGGAGCGGAGCGAGGACGACGATGGCGACGGGAGGGGCCGGAGTGAGCGAAGCGAACGGAGTTCCTCCAGGGGCTGGGCTCCCCGACACGACGACTCACAAAGGAAAAAAGAAGAAGTCCCTGACAGAAAGCATTTCCTGTCAGGGACTTCCGAAGAACGGCGGCGACCTACTCTCCCAGCTGGTGGGCCAGTACCATCGGCGCGGATGACGCGGATGAGCTTAACGGCTCTGTTCGGGATGGGAAGAGGTGGATCCTCATCGCTTTAACCACCGCAATATCTTACTTGAGAGATCACACACTCAGTATCGCTTCGCGTTTATTCTTTCTTGAGGAAAGAGTTCGGGCTATTAGTACGGGTCGGCTTTGCCATCGCTGGCTTTACACCTCCCGCCTATCGACGTCGTGGTCTACGACGACCCTCTAAGGAAGTCTCATCTTGGAGACGGCTTCGCGCTTAGATGCTTTCAGCGCTTATCCTGACCGAACGTGGATACCCGGCGGTGCGGCTGGCGCCACAACCGGTTGACCAGAGGTTCGTCCGACCCGGTCCTCTCGTACTAAGGTCAGACCTCCGCAAACTTCCAACGCCCACAACAGATAGAGACCGAACTGTCTCACGACGTTCTGAACCCAGC
>CACZZF010000011.1:0-177434 GCA_902785575.1 uncultured Bacteroidia bacterium
TTCAACATTAATGTGCCGCCGGAAATCCGTACTTTCCAAATGCGCCACGTGACAAATCCACCGCAAATATAATAGCTTAAGGTGAAATTACAAAAGAAAATCAAACAAATTTTGAATAAATATAGTTGAACAATAAACTAGTTTATATTCAACTAATTAAGCAAAGTAATTGAGTTTAAGTTAAGTCGCTTTTATGGCGGTTTTAAAACCGATACTTATTCGTGTGAATTTTCCAAAAACATTTCATAAAACACGGGGTTTGGTAACTTTTTTAGAAATTTGTGACAAAACTCTGTCACAAAAGGTGATTTTGTGACAAACCTTGTGACAAAACGCTCTTAAATGACCGGAAAACAGATTAAACGCCCAAAAAGCGAAACTAGCCGAAATGACTCTTAGAAGAGTTCATTTTCAGCTAGTTTTGGCACAAAAATAACAGTTTTGCATAACTTGTAACTACTTGATTATCAAGCATTTACTTGCCGATGCAAAACCTTCCGAATATCTCTCCCAAGACCTCGTCCGGGGTGACTTCGCCGGTGATGGTGCCGAGGTAGTGGAGGGCTTCCCGGAGATCCTCGGCGATGAGGTCTGGAGTGAGACCAGAGGAGAGGGAAGCGCGGGCCCTGGATAGTGCTGATCCAGTCTCGGAAAGTGCCTGAAAATGCCTCAAATTGGTCACTATAGTCTGGTCAGAATCCAAAGTAATGTCTTTTTGAGTCGCTGAAAGAGCCTTCCTGAGAGAATCAAGCCCAAAACCAGTCTTTGCCGAAATGTAAAGCTTAATTACTTTATTATCAGTAAATAAAACAGATTCGTTTAATAAACTAACATTTATGTTATCGCCTAAAATGTCAGCTTTATTAAGCAGAACTATCAACTTCTGGCTCGAAGGATCAATCTTGGAGACTATGCCAGAAATCGAAGCTTCATTTTCTTCCTCCGAAGCCGAGACATCAAGGACAGCTAGCACGACCGAAGCCTCTGAAAGCTTCTTGTATGAGCGGGAAACTCCAATCTGTTCTACGGTGTCCGAGGCCTCGCGAAGTCCAGCGGTATCAATGAAACGGAAAAGAATCCCGTCAAGCACAAGAGTCTCCTCGACAGTGTCCCGGGTTGTGCCGGGGATGTCAGAAACTATGGCCCGTTCCTCTCCGAGAAGAGCGTTAAGTAACGTACTCTTCCCGGCGTTGACAGCACCGACGATGGCGACGGGCACGCCGTTCTTTATGGCGTTGCCTTGGCGGAAAGAAGAAGCGAGGGAATTGACATGAGAAGTCGCCTCGTCCAGAAGGGCGGCCAGTTTCGGACGATCGGCGAACTCTACATCTTCCTCAGAGAAATCCAACTCAAGTTCGAGCAACGAAGCGACCTCCAGCAAACGTGACCGAATAACCTTCAACTCTGATGAAAACCCTCCTCGAAGTTGATTAATCGCCACCTTTAAAGAAGCTGAAGAAGAGGATGAAATAACGTCCGCTACTGCCTCAGCCTGAGCGAGATCCATTTTGCCATTAACAAAGGCACGCCGGGTGAATTCCCCTGGTGAAGCCATCCTGGCGCCTGCTGTGCAAAGAAGCCTCAATATCTCCGATGCGACAAAAGACGAAGCGTGGCATGTGATCTCAGCAGAGTCTTCTCCAGTGTAAGAATGTGGCGCCTTGAACACGCTTACAAGGACCTCGTCAACCACCTCTTTCGACTCGTTGTAAACCACCCCGTATCTTATTCTTCCAGCAGGAGTTTCCTCGATTGACTTGGATTCGCACTTCACCACATCGCTTACGATTCGCAAGGCCTTAGGCCCACTCACTCTGAGCAATGTGACAGCACCTGTCCCCGGAACAGTCGCGGGAGCGGCGATAGTGTCATCGAAAAGGGAATAATCCATATCTTTAAAAATCTGATGCGAATTTACTTAAAAATGCGTACATTTGCCAAGATAAATGAACGTCCCCATGTCCCGACAGAACAGATTACCACTGACCATCGAGGCGCCTAAAAGCGCGAACGGGATTGTTCGCCACTTTATTTGTATCGCCGGCCATTTCATTTCAATTTGAGATGGTCGTTTTTTTTGAACTGAGCATATGAAAGAAAGAAAAGGAGCGACGCTGAGACTGGAGAACGGAATGGAATTCCATGGCTTCTCCTTCGGCTATGAGGGCCCGACCGACGGCGAGGTGGTTTTCTCCACTGCCATGGTAGGCTATCCCGAAAGCCTCACTGACCCGTCATATTCCGGGCAGATCCTGACTGTGACATACCCGTTGATAGGTAATTATGGCGTTCCTCAGGAGGGGCCTGACGAGAGAGGAATCTCCAGGAATTTCGAATCCGAGAGGATTTGGGTCAGGGGACTTGTGATCAGCGACTATTCTTTCGACTACAGCCACTGGGACGCTGTCAAGAGCTTGGACGAATGGCTCAAGGAGCAGAAGATTCCCGGAATATTCGGGATCGACACCAGGGCTGTGACTCAGATCCTAAGGGAGCGTGGCTCGATGCTCGGTATGATCGTGCCTGACGGTGTGGCCAAGGATTTCCCTGTCGACGATCCGAACCTGGCCAATCAAATCGCTATTGTAAGCTGCAGGGAACCAATCGTTTACGGTGATGGCCCCAAGACGGTTGCGATGGTGGATTGCGGAGTAAAGCACAACATCCTCCGCTGCTTCATGGAAAGGGGAGTGAAGGTCATCCGTGTCCCGTGGGACTATGATTTCAATACCATTGAATATGACGGCCTGTTCATTTCCAACGGCCCCGGCAACCCTCAGTTCTGCAATATCACGGTGGCTAATCTCAGGAAGGCCATGGAAGGCGACAAGCCCATTTTCGGAATCTGCATGGGTAACCAGTTGCTGGCCAGGGCAGGAGGAGCCAATACATATAAGCTTAAATATGGCCACCGCAGCCACAACCAACCCGTGAGGATGGTCGGCACGAACCGCTGCTTCATCACGTCCCAGAACCATGGTTTCGCTGTAGACGACAAGACCCTCGGCAAAGACTGGGAACCGTGGTTCGTGAATATGAACGACGGCACCAACGAGGGCATTCGCCATAAGAGCAAACCTTTCTGCTCCGTCCAGTTCCACCCGGAGGCCTCTAGCGGCCCCACCGACACCAATTTCCTGTTCGATGAATTCATTGGAAAGTTATGAGAAACACTGATATAAAGAAAGTTCTGATCCTCGGTTCCGGTGCCCTCAAGATCGGGCAGGCCGGAGAGTTCGACTATTCCGGATCGCAAGCCCTGAAGGCTTTGCGTGAGGAGGGAATCGAGACCGTTTTGATCAATCCGAATATCGCCACCGTCCAGACTTCCGAAGGAGTCGCCGACAGGATTTATTTCCTTCCGGTTACCCCGTTCTTCGTTGAGAGAGTGATCGCCAAAGAGCGTCCTCAAGGGATACTCCTTTCCTTTGGCGGGCAGACGGCCCTCAATTGCGGCGTGGAACTGTATGAGAACGGCATTTTGGAGAAATATAATGTCACTGTTCTCGGAACACCCGTCCAAGCAATTATGGACACGGAGGACCGCGATTTGTTCATCAAAAAGCTTGATGAGATCGGTGTCAAGACCATCAAATCGCAGCCTGCTTCCAGTATTGAGGAAGCCCGCCATGCCGCTAAAGAATTAGGTTTTCCGCTGATTATCAGGGCGGCATACGCCCTTGGAGGCCTTGGCTCGGGATTCTGCGACAACGAGGAGCAACTTGAGGAGATTTGCGAGAAAGCCTTCTCATTCTCCCCGCAGGTCCTTGTCGAAAAGTCCTTGAAAGGATGGAAAGAGATTGAATATGAGGTGGTTCGTGACCGTTATGACAACTGCGTCACGGTCTGTAACATGGAGAACTTCGATCCTCTTGGGATCCACACCGGTGAGAGTATCGTGGTGGCTCCGTCCCAGACCCTCTCCAATAATGATTATTATTTCCTGCGTGAGCTCTCCATAAGGATTGTCAGGCATATTGGCATAGTAGGCGAGTGCAACGTGCAGTTCGCTTACGACCCCGACGCCATGGACTACCGTGTGATTGAGGTCAACGCCCGTCTGAGCCGTTCCTCAGCTCTCGCCTCCAAGGCGACCGGATATCCGCTCGCCTTCGTGGCAGCCAAACTGGGTTTGGGCTATGGCCTTTTCGATCTGAAGAACTCTGTCACAAAGACTACGCCTGCCTTCTTCGAGCCGGCGCTGGACTATATTGTCTGTAAGATTCCCCGCTGGGATCTCAGCAAGTTCCATGGCGTATCCCGTAAGATCGGTTCCTCTATGAAATCCGTCGGTGAGGTCATGGCTATCGGCCGCAGTTTCGAGGAAGCTATCCAGAAGGGACTCAGGATGATAGGGCAGGGCGCCCATGGATTCGTGGGCAACAAAGAGCTTCAGGTTTCCGACCTTGAGACAGCCCTTCGAGAGCCGACTGACAACCGTATATTCGTCATTTCCAAGGCTATGAGGGCAGGTTGGTCTGTCGACCAGATCCACGATCTCACTAAGATTGACAAGTGGTTCCTCGGCAAACTCGCCAACATAGTCAAGACCTATGAGGATATGCATTCCTACGACAGGATCGAGGATATGCCTGACGGTCTTCTCCGCTTGGCTAAGCAGGAAGGCTTCTCCGACTTCCAGATCCAGCGTGCTGTATGGAAGGATGGTGGGAGCCCGGCGTCCAACATGGACAAGGTCCGTGAATATCGTAAATCCAAGGGAATTATTCCGGTGGTGAAGCAGATAGACACCCTCGCCGCCGAGTTCCCGGCATTGACGAATTACCTCTACCTGACATATAACGGAACCAAGAGCGACATCGATTTTGAGCAGGATGGCAAATCCGTGATAGTCCTTGGCTCAGGAGCCTACAGGATCGGTTCCTCGGTCGAGTTCGACTGGTGTTCGGTCACCTGTCTGAAGACCATCCAGGGGCAAGGCTACAGGGGAGTCCTGATCAACTATAATCCCGAGACTGTCTCGACGGACTATGACGAGTGTGACCGCCTCTATTTCGACGAGTTGACCTTCGAGAGGGTAATGGACATATTCGAGCTTGAGACTCCTCACGGAGTGGTTGTGTCGGTTGGAGGACAGATTCCTAACAACTTGGCTCTCAGGCTTCATAATCATGGCGTGCCGATCCTCGGCACTAGCGCGAAGAGCATCGACAAGGCTGAGGACCGCCACAAGTTCTCCAGCATCGTCGACGCCCTTGGTGTTGACCAGCCCGAGTGGAAGGAGCTCACCACGATGGAGGATGTGGAGGATTTCATCCGGACTGTCGGTTTCCCCGTCCTGGTGCGTCCTTCTTATGTCCTCTCAGGTGCGGCGATGAATGTCTGCCATGATGAGAAGAAGCTCAGGCACTTCCTTTCTCTTGCCTCAGAGGTGTCTCAGGAGCATCCCGTTGTCATCAGCAAGTTCTACCAGCGAGCGAAGGAAATCGAGTTCGACGCGGTCGCCGACGAAGGAGAAATCATCGCCTACGCAATCTCAGAGCATATTGAATATGCCGGAGTCCATTCCGGTGACGCCACAATCCAATTCCCGCCTCAGAAATTGTATGTCGAGACTGTGAGGCGTATCAAGAAGATCGCCAGGGCAATCGCTGGTTCACTGAAGATCTCCGGACCGTTCAATATCCAGTTCCTCGCTAAGGAGAACGCTATTAAGGTTATCGAGTGTAACTTGCGGGCTTCCAGGAGTTTCCCCTTCGTTTCGAAGGTCCTTAAGATCGATTTCATCGAACTGGCCACCAAGGTTATGCTCGGGCTTCATCCCGCCGCGCCGCAGAAAAGCGCTTTCGACCTTGATTATGTCGGCGTCAAATCCTCGCAGTTCAGTTTCGCCCGTCTTGAAGAGGCTGATCCTATGCTCGGAGTCGACATGAGCTCAACCGGAGAGGTCGGTTGCCTGGGAGATGATCTCAACGAGGCGATCCTCAAGTCTGTTCTTTCTGTCGGGCAGCGGATCCCGGAGAAGCGCATCCTTCTCTCCACCGGTGATCCGCTTCAGAAGGCCGATATGTTAGGAGCGTGCAAACTTCTTGTCGACAAGGGTTACGAGCTCTTCGCCACAGCCGGTACGTACAAGTATCTGGTTGAGAATAGTGTGCCTTCCACAAAGGTCCTCTGGCCCAGCGAGTGCGATAATCCTAACTTCAAGGGTCGCTTTAAGCCAGCCGTGGAAATGATTCAAAATAAGGAGATTGATATGGTTATTAATATTCCTAAAGACTTTAGCGAGCTGGAGCTTTCCAATGGCTACAAAATAAGAAGGGCGGCCATTGATTTCAATGTTCCGCTCTTCACTAACGCACGTTTGGCGACAGCCTTCATACGCTCCTTCTGCAATACCTCGCTTGACGAGATTCAGATCAAATCCTGGGATCAGTATTAATTCTTCTTTTCCCTAGCTGCCAACCTGAGTTTGAGTTCCGTGACGTATTTGAATATATGATAATCCGCCACGGAGCATCTCTTGTCTCTTAGGAAAAACATACGGTCGTCATGGGTAGGGTGGTCATAATACACATCACCCTTTTTATCCTTCTCCTTGTGCTCCAAGAAGGATTTGAGCGTATAATGATTAATCTGGATCGGAATCTGCCTCGCTTTCCGGTTTGGATACCAGTCAATATATGTTGTGCGGCCGAAAACATCCACAGGCGGAATCGCTTTGCCTTTAGAAACAGTCCAAAGGTGATGGAACATGGACTTGTTCCTTGGAGAGTCAAACAGATAATCGAAGTTGGAATTGAAAAAACACTTTCCTTTCGTGTATAGTTTTTCGGACGCTACCACAAAATCTTCAGTAACAAGACGTTTCGTGTCTCTCTCAATCAAACCGCCAGAGCCGAATAACCTCCAGTAAACCAGTACGGCGGGTCTGTTGGAAAAACGGTCCAGGAAAGTCACCAATGATTCTTCCGCAACCGGTACCAGAAACTCATCCACATCAATAAAACCGATCCAGTCACTCTCGCCTTGAAAACGTCTTATGCAATCTTCGTAACCCTTCACTTGAGCGTGCTCTTCCGGCCATGGGATCAACGTGATCAAACCTTCGTCCAAATAACTCTCGATGACACTCTTATATCCATCGGAAGAATTATTGTCATACATATAAAAATGGTCAACGCCGACCATCAAGTGATATTCTATCCATTCCCGAAGATAGGGCGCCTCGTCCTTGAACATGATGCAAAGAGAAATGTGATGCTTTCTCTTCGCATCTCTTTTAGGCTTATCAGTCTTGATAAGCCATGAATAGTACATGTTCCTGAAAAATGAGGCCAAATAGCCCCTTGGACTCATTTTAACAGGCTTGAAAAAAGTGAATGTATTATTCTCTTTCACAGGGATTAATACGAATCGTAGAATTTGGCGTCACGTGGCGAGACCTTATTCATATTGTCCAGGAGCATCTCGTTGGTCTTGTACTCATCCATCAACTGAAGCATGAAATTCATCGCCTCGGTGGGATTCATGTCGGCCAGGAGCTTGCGCAGGATCCAGATTCTGTTGGCCACATCCTTACTGTAAAGCAAGTCGTCACGCCTGGTGCTGGAAAGAACGACATTCACCGCGGGGAATATACGCCTGTTGGCTAGGGTCCTGTCGAGCTGGAGCTCCATATTACCGGTGCCCTTGAACTCCTCGAAGATCACATCATCCATCTTTGATCCGGTCTCGGTCAACGCTGTGGCGAGGATCGTGAGTGAACCGCCACCCTCGATATTACGGGCGGCACCGAAGAATCTCTTCGGTTTCTGGAGGGCGTTGGCATCGACACCACCGGTCAAAACCTTACCAGAGGCGGGTTGGACGGTGTTGTAAGCCCTGGCGAGCCTTGTGATGGAGTCAAGCAATATGACCACGTCATGTCCGCACTCGACAAGACGGCGAGCTTTCTCAAGAACCATGTTGGCCACCTTCACATGCCTCTCGGCAGGCTCATCGAATGTGGAAGCCACAACCTCTGCCTTTACACTGCGGCTCATATCCGTGACCTCCTCAGGACGCTCGTCAATCAGGAGAACTATCTCGTAAACTTCCGGATGGTTGTCAGCGATCGCGTTAGCTATCGATTTGAGAAGCATAGTCTTACCGGTTTTCGGCTGGGAGACGATGAGACCCCTCTGACCCTTGCCGATAGGAGTGAACATGTCAACGATCCTGCATGAGACATCACTCTGATGTCCATGGCCAAGGAGGTTGAACTTCTCGTCGGGGAAGAGGGGAGTCAGGAAGTCGAACGGCACACGGTCGCGGATATAATCCGGAGTCCGGCCATTGATGTATTTGATCCTCACGAGAGGGAAATACTTGTCACCTTCTTTCGGGGGACGGATCTCGCCCGTGACCGTATCTCCAGACTTCAACGCGTTGCTCTTGATTTGGTTCTGGCTGACGTAAATGTCGTCAGGAGAGTTCAGGTAATTATAGTCGGACGAACGCAGGAAACCATACCCGTCAGGCATTATCTCGAGAACACCAGTCGCCTCAACAGTGCCCTCGAACTCAATCACAGGAGCCTTGGGTTTCTGGTTGTTTTGATTATTCTGATTATTCTGGTTGTTCTGGTTGTTCTGATTCTGTTGATTCGGCTGGTTCGGCTGGTTCTGCCCGCCTTGCTTTCCTTGGAACTTGTTCTTCTTCCTTTGGAAATTGTCATGATCGGCTTGGGCGGCGGGATCGTCTTTCAGATCGTCGAATAGCTGATGTATAAACACTTTTCCGTCGACAGGTTTTGGAGTCTCAGTCTCGGGAACGGCTTTCTGTTCGGGTTCCGGCTTAGCCTCATTTGGCTGTTGGACAGCGGTTTGAGTGTCCTGCTGGGCCTGTTTGTTTTTCGGCTTGCGTCCTCTCTTAGACGAGGTCTTTTCAGCCTGGGGAGCGACGGGGGCAGCATCGGGAACGATTTCAACAGTCTCGGCAGGTTTGGCCTCAGCCTCTGCTGGAGCAGTTTGCTGGGCGCTCTTCGGCTTCCTACCACGCTTTGCCTTCGGTTTCTCCTCGGCCTTGGTCTCGACCTCCTGCTGGGGTTTATCCTCTTGTTTGGGAGCTTCAGGAGCGACCTCCTTCTTTGGCTGCGGTTCTGTTTTCTTTGGCCTGCCTCTTTTGGTCTTCGGCCTTTCGAACGGTTCCAACGCCGCGGCGTTGGCTTGCGCGTCCAATATTTCGTACGAGAGATCCTCGTCCGTCATTTTCTTCGTTACTTTAATCTGCAATTCCTGAGCCGCGCTTTCAAGCTGCTCTCTGCTCATCTGTGTGAGTTCGAATAAACTGTATGGCATAAAAAAGGGATTTCTTTTCTAAAGACTCCGCGAATATATGAAAATATATGGTAAAAACAAACTAATTGTCCCAGTAGCTCGTGCTCTTCTTGAACCTGAGAAGGTCTGAGAGGGCGGCGGCGTTGGCGGAGATAATGAATGAATACGACTGGTACATTCCAGACGGCACCCACGACACAGCTATGTTGAAACAGTGCAAGTCGTATTTGAACGACATTTGCGAGGTCGTCATCTTCATCGCCACGAAGTCCCAGCCGGTCTGGGCCTGTACCGACATCTTGGGGGTAAGCTGGATATTACCTGAAATACCCAAGGTCTGTGTGTAATTGTCTTTCTGGAAGAGCTGCTCATTTACATAACTGTAAGAGCGGCTCATGGACAACGTGTAGTTGAAGTTCAGGCTCCAGGGCACATTCGGGTTGGTGTAATACAACCAACCTCCCGGAATATATTCCCCGGTCACAGGATGGTAATAAATCCTCCTGTAATAGTCCGCTGAACCACCTGATTTATTGCCGTCATTTCCGTTAACCTGTCCCTGGCCGGATAACGAATATGACATCGAAGCGCTGAAATTCGTCAATCTCAAAGGGATACCGGTCTGGACCAGGTTGAATTTGTTGATCCTCACACCACGCTCATTGATGGCATATGGATCGAAATTGAGGTTACCGTTGATGCCCAGCTTTCCGAAAATGGATGTCGACATCGTGATACCCACATTGTTCATTTTCAAGGAGTCAGCCAGGAAGTTGTAACCGGTGTTGATATTGAACTGGTCAAGGAGTTTAATCTTCTTGGAGCCGGTTCCGGTGGTGTCCTTCGCGTCACGGACCTTTGCCTCGAGGTTGTTTCCGATGGAGAGGGACATGGTCGCGGAACTACCCTTCCCAGGCACGGAGTTCAACTGGCCTTGGTAGATGTTATAATCGTATGTCTTCTGGCGACCGAGCGTGTCCACATATTCAAGGGTCCGGTAGCCATTGAAGGCCTTTGCTTTATCGGGACTGAAACTCATGCTCAGGCTAGGGGAGACCACATGTCTGACAGCCTGGAGTTTATGGTATTTCCCGAAATTGAACATACCGTAAATACGGGTGCTCATCGAGACTGATCCGGAATAGTCGTGAGTAGCGCCGAAAGAAGAGAAAGGCGATCCGAGTTTAGTCTCCACTTTATTGGTCTCGGGATTAAAGAAAGCGTTTGTTTCCCTGAAGAACCAGTTCATCCCGTAATTGACTGAAGGGGTGACATTGAGATAGTTGAACAAGGTGAAATCCGGGAGACCGATGTTAAACTTGTGGGCCATTCCGTTATTGAACTTGTCGAAAAAGCCCGGTTCTCCGAATTCTCTCGCCTTAAAACCGATCTTGTTCTGGAACGACGTGTTGTAAGCGAGTGAGAATTTCTCGTAGAATCTCTCCTTTCCGACCCTGTTCTTTATTTTGAAGGGATAGAACCTTGTCACAGAGAATGTGACGTTAGGAAGGGTGAAGGTATATGAGCTATCCCGGGAGTTTTGGTTATGGAGAGCATTGACCGAAAGGTTAAACTTGCCAGACCAGTTCTTTGAGAATGACACGGATGATGAAATCTGGTTCTGGAGAGCCTCGGATACGGAACGCGAGTTATATCGGCTGTTGGAAGGGCTGGAGAAGTTGACTGAGGCTGAGAATGACTGCCCCGGATGTGCCTTGGCATCCTGCGAGTGAGACCATTTCAAACCGAAGTTCTTGCTTTGAAAGAAGTCTGTGCTTCCTTTCTCACCCGTTTGGTCCACAGAATAGTTGAAGGACATGTTTCCGGAGAACTTGTACTTC
The DNA here is from genome assembly GCA_902785575.1 of uncultured Bacteroidia bacterium. Classification (GTDB taxonomy): domain Bacteria; phylum Bacteroidota; class Bacteroidia; order Bacteroidales; family UBA932; genus Cryptobacteroides. Next base: position 11,123 of record CACZZF010000011.1, read on the forward strand.
ACCATATACCGGGAGTTGATGTTTGTCGCCCATGATCCGAGAGTGTAATAGTCTCCGGTCAAGGAAAGGTCGAAGAAATCCCCGATCACGAAATACATTCCCGCGTCCCTCATGTAGAAACCTCGGGCGTTCTCCTCTCCGAAAGATGGCATAAGCATTCCTGTGGCTCTCTCTGGACGTTTTGGAATGAATCCGAACGGAATGGCCACAAAAGGCAGGTCGACATCCTCGACAACCAGATGGGCAGGTCCGAACACCGTCTTCTGCGAAGGCCTGGTTATGACTTTAGCGGAGGAAAGCTTAAGGTAATAGTGAGGATGTTCCAGGTCGCAGACAGTGTATTTGCCTTGAGTGATATTAATCGACCTGTCAGGAAGCATCTTGATGTTCTTGCCATGGAGGATTCCGTCATCTTCCTGAGTGATCATATTGGTGATTCTCGCCTTCCTTGTGTTGAAATTATATCGGACCTCCTCCATATTGAAGGTCTGGTTTCCCTGGGTCATAACAGGCTGCCCTTTCCACTCATGGGCTAAAGAATCGTAAGTTCCTCTGGCAAAGACGGTCCCCGTGTTCATGTCGTACTCCATGTAGTCGGCCTCCAGGCTTATGTTCTCATAGGAAACCTTGACGTCTCCCCAATAGAACATTTTTCTCTGCCCGTCCGCGAACACTTGTTTTGAAGAGTCTTTAGCAGCTGAGAAGGCAGGCTTGGAGATGGAGCTTTTGCTCAGAAGGTCAAGGGAATCGGCTTTAGCCTGTCTGATCGAGTCGCGCCTAAGTGTAAGGGAATCAAGAACCGGTACGGTGTCTTTGACAGCGGTGGAATCAGGAGCCTGGATCTTTGTGGTGTCCGGCGCTTGAGTGTTCTCTCCCTGGCGACGATTCCTCCTCGGGTTCTGCCCAAAAACGGACATCCCGGTGAGAGCGGCAAGAAGCAATGCTAATATTATAGTATATGTATGCCTTCTGAAATGCAATTTTATTCTTAAATTCGCGAGAACAAATATACGACTAATTTTGGATATCATTCGCAATTTTCTTGCCGTACTCGTCGCGACAATCCCTTTTCTGGCCGCCTCCCCGGCGTCTGGGCAGGCTCCGTCTTCCCAGATTAAACTCACCACTGTCGTGATCGATCCCGGGCATGGTGGCAAAGACGCCGGTTGCATAAGTCCCAGCGGCAAGACAATGGAGAAGACAGTTGTGCTGGATATCGCCACTAAGCTCGCTGAGAAGATCCGTTCCGGTTGCCCCGATGTCAATGTGGTCATGACCAGGGACGACGACACTTTCGTGGAACTTCAGGGAAGGGCTGACATAGCCAACAAGGCCAAAGCGAACCTGTTCATATCCATTCATGTCAATTCTGTCGACGGCAAGAGAACCGGCCCCAACGGCTATTCTGTACACATCCTTGGTCAATACACCAGCAAGAAGAAAGACCTTTATGCCGGCAATATGGATGTTGTGCGCCGTGAGAACTCCGTTATCATGCTGGAAGACGATTACACCACAAAATACGAAGGTTTCAATCCTTCCGATCCGGAGTCATATATATTCATGAACCTCATGCGGAATTCTTTCCTCGAGCAAAGCTTCAAGTTCGCCAAGTTCGTGGACGAGGAGATGAGAGGGGGAGCGATAAAGACAAGCCGGGGTATCTCGCAGGATCCTTTCTACGTCCTATGGCGCACGGCCATGCCAGCTGTTCTTGTCGAGTGCGGTTTCATGTCCAACCCGACGGATCGCGAGGCATTGATTACCTCTAAAGGAAAAGACAGGATCGCATCCGACCTTTATGATGCCTTCGTGAAGTATAAAAAGGAATATGATGGAGTGCCTGCCTCCACTTCTCCGGCCCCGGCCAAGAAACCTGTAGAGACAAAGCCGGCTGAGGCAGCCGATACTGTTGAGACAAAGCCTGCCGAAAAAGAGTCTGTAGTTAGTGAGGATGCGGTACTGTATGGCATCCAGGTCTTGGTCTCTTCCCGAGAGATGAAATCCTCTGATCCATTCTTCAAAGGTTACGAGTTTCGCAGGTTTAAAACAGGTAAATTGTTTAAGTATTTGATCCTCTGTTCAAATGATCTTTCTGAGGTCAAAAAGTCCTTTTCAACAGTTAAAAGTTCATATCCGGATAGCTTCATAGTGAAGTCGGAAAATGGTGAATTGACAAGGGTCAAATAGTCACATTTTAGGAAGTAATTAATATATCGTCATTTAGCTTTTTGACTCCTTCTGTATTTTATTGATTATCAATAATTTATGACGATTTACCCGATTTCTGCGGCTTCTATATATAAGGAAAATAAAAAACAAAAACAATAATAAAAAAGTTTTTTTATAAAGCTTTTTTCCTCCAATTTTGTACCATAAACAAGTGGACAAACCTTCCCGGCTACATCATTTTTTTAGTTAATTAATGGCAGAACTGGAAAGACATATTTCAGTGTGGAACGAGTGTCTTAGGATCTTCGAGCAAAACGTGGATCCCAAGCAGTTCAACGTATGGTTCAAGACCATTGTTCCTGTCTCCCTGGAGGAATCCACTCTGACTGTAGAGGTCCCCACTGATTTCTTCCGCAGTTACCTTGAGGACGCCTATCTCCCTATCATAAAGATGGCTCTCAGGAGGGTTATCGGACCGGACGCCAAGTTGATGTACCGGATCCACCCTGTCCGCACGGAAGCGCCCATGGTTTTCAGCGCTTCTCACGGGAATGTCCCGGAGAACAAGGCTGTGACGCTTAACACCTTCCAGGCCTCTGGTAATCCTGGCCCCTTCGTTTTCCCTGGTCTCCAGAAAGTAAAGATCAATCCCAGGTTGAATCCCGCTTATTGCTTTGACAACCTGGTGAAAGGGGAGTGTAACAAGATGGGCATCAACGCCGGAATCAACATCTCCCAAAAGCCTGGCAAGACGCCTTTCAATCCTCTGTTCGTTTTCGGAGGTCCCGGCTTGGGCAAAACCCACCTCGCGCAGGCGATCGGTATCGCCATCCACGACGCTTACCCGGATCTCATTGTCCTTTACGTGACTGGCAACGAGTTCAAGACCCAATACATGAACGCCGTCCATCAGAACAAACTGGCGGATTTCATGGCCTATTATATGAGGATTGATGTCCTGGTGGTCGACGATATCCATGAGCTTGTCGGACCTGCCTCACAGAATGCCTTCTTCAACATTTTCAATCATCTACACCAGTCAGGGAAGCAGTTGGTATTCACTTCCGACCGCGCTCCCGTGGATTTGATGAATTTCGAGGAGAGGCTTCTCTCCAGGTTCAAATGGGGTCTTTCAGTGGAGCTTGACAAGCCCGACCAGCAGACCAGACTGGCTATGCTAAAAGCCAGATGCTCCCGTGAAGGTGTGAGTGTGAGCGATGATGTCCTTGAACTCCTGGCCTCAAAGATCCGGTCCAACTTCCGTGAGCTCGAAGGTGCTTTGATCTCGCTGATAGCGAGCGCGACCCTTTGCCATGAGGAAATCACTCGGGAACTTGCCGAGAAAGTCACTGGCAACATTGTCAGCGAGGAGCGTGATGAGGTCACTATGGACAAGGTGCAGGATGTCGTCTGTGAGTATTTCAACATTACTCGCGAGACCCTTCTCTCCAAATCCAGGAAGAGGAATATAGTCCAGGCTCGCCAGATAGCCATGTACATGAGCCGCAACCTGATTGGGGGCTGCTCCCTGTCGACCATCGGCATGGAGTTGGGAGGTAAGGACCATGCCACTGTCCTTCACGCTTGCAACACCGTTTCCGACCTGATGTCCACAGACAAGCTGTTCCGCCAGTATGTGTCTGACATCGAGAGGATGCTCGTGCCAGTAGCCAGATAATTGACCAACACTAATATATCTCTGATGAATTCAGCTGAAGTACTTGAGATCTTCAAGGAGATCACTCGTATCCCGCGTGAGTCGGGACACGAGGAGCGCATGAAGGCGTTCCTCCAGAAATTCGCCTCTGACAGGAATTTGGAATGCCGTGTCGACGAGGTGGGAAATGTCTGTATAGTCAAGGAGGCATCGCCTGGCAAGGAAGATGTCCCCGCCCTTGTCCTGCAGGGCCATCAAGACATGGTCTGCGAGAAGAGGGGAGGTGTCACGCATGATTTCTCAACCGACCCGATCCATTATGAGATCGAGGATGGTTGGATGGTCGCGAAAGACACAACTCTCGGTGCCGATGATGGCATCGGTGTGGCCGCGATGCTGGCTTTGCTGCAGAGCGACCTTCCTATGGGCAAGCTTGAGTGCGTGTTCACCGTCTCTGAGGAGACTGGGATGGACGGCGCCTTCGGCATGAAACCAGGTTTCTTCACCGGCAGGACCCTGATCAACCTCGATTCTGAAGATGAGGGGCAGATGTTCATCGGTTGCGCCGGCGGACTTGAGACCATGGCGAATTTCAAGTACAAGTGCGAGGATCTGGCTCCTGGCAACGCTCCAGTGCGTGTCGAGATCAAGGAAGGCCTTGGAGGTCACAGCGGAGACGACATCAACAAGGGCAGGGCGAACACCATCCAGTTGATGGCCCGTTTCCTCAATGGTGAGCTTGGCTCCGGGATGCAACTGATAGTGATAAAAGGTGGCAATAAGCATAACGCCATCGCTCACGAATGTGAGGCTATCATAGCGGTGCCTGACCGAGAGGGGACAATCGCGCGGTTCAACGCCTTCGCCGAGGATATCAAGAATGAATATTCAAAGACGGATCCAGGTCTCAAGTTGACCGCGGCCCCTTTCCGCTGCACTGAGAAACCTATTGATTCAAATGTCGCCGAGAGGCTTATCAGGGTCCTGTTCTGCTGCCCTCACGGGGTTGAGACCATGAGTCCTGATATCCCGGGTCTTGTCGAGACATCCACTAACCTCGCTTCCGTGCGTATGCGTCGGGCCGGATTGATCGAGATCGTGACCAGCCAGCGCAGCTCGACCGCATCGGCCAGAAGGATGATGGCGCATAAGGTCGGAGCCGCCTTCCAGTTGGCTGGAGCCCAGATAGAGTATACTTCTGAATATCCAGGATGGCAGCCTAACGTGGATTCCGCCATACTCCACCTTTGTGTGGATTCCTACAAGAAGCTGTTCGGCTGTGAGCCTGAGGTCAAAGCGATCCACGCGGGTTTGGAGTGCGGGCTTTTCGGCGAGAAGTTCGGTGATCTGGACATGATATCTTTCGGACCCACATTGCGTGGTGTCCACGCCCCAGGTGAAAGACTGGATCTCGCTTCCCTGGACAAGTTCACCGATCATTTGGTGGACGTCGTTACCTCTTTCAAGTAGTGTCATGGTAAAGATTGCTCCATCTATCCTCGCGGCCGATTTCCTGCACCTCGAAAGGGATGTGCGGATAGTCAACGACCATGCTGACCTTCTCCATTTTGATGTTATGGACGGATGCCTGGTGCCGAACCTGTCATTCGGTTTCCCGGTCCTGGAGGCTGTCGCCGGGATAGCGACGATTCCTTTGGATGTCCACTTGATGATTGTCAATCCTGACAAATATATCGAGCGTTTCGCCAAGGCCGGCGCTTCCTATATCAGTTTCCATCTCGAGGCCGCTGATGAGGCCGGAAAGGACGTTTCCGAATATATCGCTATCGCGAAGTCTTGTGGTGTCAAGGTCGGGTTGGCGATTGATCCCGACGTGCCTGTTGAGAGGCTCTTTCCTTATATCCCGGAGGTTGATTTCTTCCTGATCATGTCGGTTTTCGCCGGTTTCGGTGGCCAGAAATTCATCGAGGATTCGATTGGAAGGATAGCCACTTTAAAGGCTGAGATGGAAAGGATAGGGATAGTCAAAGATATCGAAGTGGATGGGGGAGTTTCCTCATCGAACGCCAGGGCTCTTAAAGAGGCTGGAGCGACGATGCTGGTGGCTGGAAGCTCGGTGTTCAAGGCTGAGGATCCGGCTCAAGCGATAGCTGATCTAAGACTTTAGATAATATAGCTTATCTCTTTGAAGGCGAACTGGAAAAGTTCGCCTTTTCTATTAATGATCTGTACCAATCCACCGGGTGTGACACCGATTATTCTCCCTTCGAGAAGAGAACAGTCCCGACAGATTGTGAACTCATGGAACTCATCCTTCCTGTAAAGCCTGCGCTCATATTCTTTGTCAACCTCTGGAGTTGAAGATCCGGATCCGAGAGCTCTCTGGAATGCTGATGCCAACTTGCCGGCGAGAATATCCATCTCCTCATGTGTGTCGTATGTCTGGCCGTTAACCACGGACATTGAGGTCGGATTCATAAGTTGGGGCGGGAACTCCCGCTGATTGACGTTCAAGCCTATTCCAACGATGCTGTAGGCAAGGTATTCCCCTTCGAGAACATTCTCTATCAGCATCCCGCAGATCTTCTTGTCGCGGATATATATATCATTCGGCCATTTGATCGAGCAGTTGATCCCTTTTCCTTCCAGATATCCGGCGACCCCGATGGTGGCTGCCTTTGTGATCAGGAACTGGTCCGCGGCCTTCAGGGGAGGGAAATCATCACCTCCGAACTTAATGAGCATAGAGAAAGTCAGGTTCTCTCCTTTCCTCGCCAACCAGGTGTTTCCCCGCTGTCCTCTCCCGGCCGTCTGAAACTCAGCGGCCGTCACTGACAGATTGTCATATTCCGGAATATGCCTTCTGACCTCGTCCTGCGTGGAATCGGTCTCTTCAACCCACCTTATATTAACCTTCTCATCCATTGGCTCGGAAATTGTCGTTTTTTACTATATTTGTAAACTTTAGGACAAAATTAAGAAAGATTATTGATATGATCACACACGACCTGAGGGTCATGGCAGACGCCATGCTCGACAAAAAGGCCCAAAATGTTGTTGGAGTCGACTTGAGATCGATCGGTACCGCTATCACGGACCATTTCATGATATGCAACGCGGATTCTACCACCAATGTCAACGCTATCGCTGACAATGTCATAGAGAAGATGCGTGAGCTTGGCCGGAAACCATTCCGTACCCAAGGCATGGAAAACAATTTCTGGATCATCCTGGACTACGGTGACATCGTAGCCCACATTTTCCTTACCGAATACAGGCAATTCTACAGGCTTGAGGAGCTGTGGGCTGACGCCCCGCAGAAGGAGTATAAGGACAGGCCGAAAACCAAAAAGACACAAAAAGATGCCGAATAACGCCAATGAGCCTAACCGCAAGGTTGTCAAGATAAGGTTCAATTTCTCCTGGTTCTACCTGCTTCTGATCATCGGGATCGGATGGCTGCTGTTTAACAACAGTGGCGCCAATCCCCAGAAGATCGAGTGGGCGGAGGTGAAGGAGATGTTCGCCGCAGGTGACATCAAAGAGATCACGTATATCCGTAACAATTACAAAGGCGATATCACCATCCAGCCCGACAGGTTGGCTAAATATGCCGACAAGTTCGGAGGCAAGGTCCCTACCAGCTCACCGCATTTCATCTTCTTGGTATCTGACAAGTTCGATTCGGAGAAGGAATTCGGTGAACTCAACGCCGCGCTTCCGCCGTCCGGCCAGGTCAAGATAATCGTTGAGAACGAAAGCAACGCTTGGGTCGATATCCTGGAGTGGCTGATATTCCCCATCTTATTGATCCTTATGTGGATATGGATGTTCCGTGGCTTCAACAAGAATATGGGTGCCGGTCCTGGTGGCCCTGGAGGCGGAATATTCAGTGTGGGCAAGTCTACCGGCAAACTGGCCGACAAGGATAAGGTAAATGTCACCTTCAAGGATGTGGCCGGTCTCTACGGAGCGAAGGAAGAGGTGATGGAAATCGTTGATTTCCTGAAGAATCCACAGAAATATACATCCCTTGGAGGAAAGATTCCCAAAGGAGCTCTCCTGGTCGGCCCTCCCGGCACTGGAAAGACCCTCCTCGCGAAGGCTGTCGCTGGAGAGGCTAACGTGCCTTTCTTCTCGATTTCCGGATCGGATTTCGTTGAGATGTTTGTCGGCGTCGGTGCCTCCAGGGTCCGTGACCTTTTCCGTCAGGCCAAGGAGAAGGCTCCTTGCATCGTGTTCATTGATGAGATCGACGCTGTCGGACGCGCCAGGGGCAAGAATGTGGGCTTCTCATCTAATGATGAGCGTGAGAACACTCTGAACCAGTTGCTCACTGAGATGGATGGCTTCGACACCAACTCGGGAGTCATCATCCTCGCCGCCACAAATAGGGCTGACATTCTTGACAAGGCTCTCATGAGGGCTGGCCGCTTCGACCGCCAGATCCATGTGGAGCTTCCTGAGCTCAAGGAGAGGGAAGAGATATTCCTCGTCCACATGCGTGGCCTGAAGATATCTAAGGACTTTGATGTCAGTTTCATGGCCCGTCACACGCCAGGATTCTCCGGAGCCGATATAGCCAACGTCTGCAATGAGGCCGCTTTGACCGCCGCAAGAAAGAACAAGACTGAGATTGAGAAGCAGGACTTCCTTGACGCTGTCGACCGTATTATCGGAGGTCTTGAGCGTAAGAGCTCTATCCTCACCCCTGCCGAGAAGAAGACGACCGCTTACCATGAGGCCGGACACGCCACTGTCGGTTGGCTGCTTCCATATTCGGATCCGGTGTTCAAGGTCAGCTTGATTCCGAGAGGAGACGCGCTTGGTCTGACATGGTACCTGCCAGATGAGCGTAAAATCCTCTCCAAGTCGTATTTGATGGATCAGATGTGCGCCCTGATGGCTGGCCGAGTGGCTGAGGAGATCATCAATGGCGAGCCTGCCACAGGTGCTCTCAACGACCTTGAGAGATTGACCAGGATCGCTTACAACATGATCCAGTTCTACGGAATGGGAGAGCAGACCGGTGAGCTTTCGTTCTATGATTCCACCGGAGCTAGAGGTTATGACTTGACCAAGCCATATAGCGAGAAGACCGCTGAGGTGATGGACAAGGAGGTCAGGGATTTGGTTGACGAAGTCCATGAGAGTACAAGGAAGATCCTTGTGGACAACCAGGAAGGATTCGTCAAGATAGCGAAACTCCTTCTCGAGAAAGAAGTTATATTCGCCGAGGATATAGAGTTGATACTTGGCCCGAAGGTCAAGCCAGTTGATCCCGCCCCGGAACCTGAACCGGAAGCCGAAACTACCGTTGCCGATGAATAATGTGACCGTCAGGACAATATCGGGCATCGCCTTCATCATTGTGATGGTGGCGTGCTTGATGTTCAATAAGTTCCTGTTCGCCGGAATGATGATTTTCATCATGTCGGTGATGCTGATCGAGTTCTACGAGATCACTATGGGCCATAGCTACACTTTCTCAAAGGTGCTGGCTATACTTGCCGGAATATTCCTTTTCGGCGTCATGTTCGTCGCGTCGACCTATCACATCCCGATGCGTTTCATCGCCTTGGCGATGATCCCGGTGTTTATCGTCATGATCAACTCCCTCTATGTCAAGGATAAGGAGGAATATGGCAAATTCTCGAACATCTATACGGGCCTTCTCTACATCGCTGTCCCGATTGCCCTTGGCAACTTGATCGCGTTCGACAAGGCCGGGAATTTCAGCGGAAATCTTCTGCTCTGCTTCTTTATCATCATTTGGTGCTCTGATGTCGGAGCTTTCGCATTCGGGATCACGATGGGCAAGAAATTCCCCAAGAAGCTTTTCCCGACAGTCTCTCCCAAGAAGACATGGATCGGATTTATTGGTGGAGTCGTGATGTCCGTCCTCGCGGCGTTCGTGCTGTATGAGGTCGGAATCCTCAAGTTCCCGCTCATCCATTCCTTGATTCTGGCGTTGATTATGTCTGTCGCCGGTGTGTACGGTGACCTTTACGAGTCGCAGTGGAAGAGGGTATTCGGAGTGAAAGACTCCGGTAATATAATTCCTGGCCACGGGGGATTGCTAGACCGTTTTGACAGCACGCTTATGGCGATGCCATTTGGTGCCATCTACCTGGCTATCTTTGACCTTCTATAATTGTCAACCGATTGAAAATGAAACGAATAGTTATAGATAAAGACTCCAAGGACGCGATCGCGATTTACTGGACAGTGAGTGTTGTGCTCGCCGTGCTGGCGATACTGTTCATCCATCCTCTTTGGGCACTTATCCCTATACTTCTGTTCCTGCTGGTTTTCGCCTTCTTCGTTTTTTGGTTCCACAGGGTGCCTGACAGAGAGATTCCTGAAGGAGATGAGACTCTTGTGACCGCGGTGGCTGATGGTAAAGTCGTGGTCGTAGAGCGTGCTTATGAGGGGGAGTATTTCAAGGAGGACCGTATCCAAGTGTCCATCTATATGGACTTCTTTGATGTCCACACCAACTTCTGGCCTGTGACCGGCGAAGTCTCTTACTATAAATATCATCCCGGGAAATACCTTCTCGCTTTCCTTCCGAAATCTTCTGAGAAGAACGAGCACTCCTCGACGGCTATCCGTAACTCTCACGGGGAGGTCTTCTTCAAGCAGATTGCGGGCACATTTGCCAGAAGGATAGTTTGCTATTCGAAGGAAGGTCTTGAAGTCGAAAGGGGGAAGCAGTGCGGTATAATCAAGTTCGGCTCCAGGATAGACATCTACCTTCCGCTTGACGCTGAGATACTTGTCAAGGAAGGGGAGTTCACAGTGGCGAGTGTCACTAAAATAGCTAGACTCAAATAGCCTTTTCAGCCTCTATCAAAGCAAGAAGCTTGTCCACGGCCTCCTCTTCGGGGACGTGTCTTAAGACGGGCGTTTTACCCTTATAAATGGAAACTTTCCGGTTCCCTTCTCCGACATATCCCCAATCGGCGTCAGCCATCTCTCCAGGCCCGTTCACAATACATCCCATCACAGCTATGACCGTGTCCTTGAGGTGAGAGGTTTTAGCTTTGACCTCGGCCAAGGCCGCCTGTAAATCGTACATGGTCCTGCCACATCCGGGGCATGCGATATATTCAGGACGATAGAATTTTCTTCTGGTGGCTTGCATCAATTCATCGACGAGATATGAGCCTTTCCCGGACTCTGTGATTGATACGGCTTTCCCTTCTTCGTCAATGAAGTCTCCGGTTAGTTCCAGTTCGTCCAACTCCTTGTCCAAAAGTCGTTTCCCGAAATCGCAAGACACATCCAGAAGAAGTGTCTCGAAGGAAGGGGAGTGGTACTCCGCGACGGCTTTACGACCACTGACCGATACCGAGGTCATAGTTGATACGATCTGACGTCCATATCTTGCGGACAAGTACCTGGCCACTGGGAGTTCGGCCTCCGGATCCTCTGTGAGAGAGACCCTGACAGTGTCCCCAAGCCCTTCAGAAAGGAGAGCTGAGATTCCGACGCATGATTTCATTCTGCCGCTGTCCCCGTTTCCGGCCTCTGTCACGCCGACATGGAGGGGAAACACGTGCCCTTCTTCCTCCATCGACTTTGAAAGAGCCCTGTAGGCGTCCACCATCACCCTCGTGTTGCTGGACTTAAGTGAAACCACAACGTTGGTGAAATCCTCCTCAAGGCAGATTCCAAGCCACTCCATGGCGGCCTTGGCCATAGCCTCGGGAGTGTTCCCGTAAAGATTGGTGATATATTCCCCGAGCGATCCATGGTTTATGCCCACCCTGATGGCTGTCCCGTTGTCGGAGCAGACCCTGATGAGATTCCTGAATTGACGAACGGCCTCGTCGTGGTCTTTGTGGAAATTGCCAGGATTGATCCTGACTTTCTCCACGATAGGAGCGACGGCGAGCGCGGTCTGGGATGAGAAATGAATATCAGCGACTAGGGGATTATCAATCCCCATGCCTCTTAGTCGTTCCTTTATGCTTTTGATATGTTCAACGTCAGGAAGTCCCGGGACTGTGATCCGGATCAGCTCAGCTCCTGCTTTGGCAAGCCTTTCGCATTGATCCACAGTCGCTTCCACATCGGAGGTGTGAGTGTTGCACATGGTCTGGACAACTATGTGGTCACCTCCGCCGATCAACACATTACCTGCTTTCGCCACCAGTCTCTCCATTTTTCCCTGGATTATAAACTTGATTATATGCTTCTCTTCTGATTTGCCCCTTTGTCTTTCCGGTCCTCTTTGTGATTTGGAAATATAATCCGGTTGTGAGCATGAAATCAAGGGGATAAGCGAACCTGTAGAAATCCGGGCTGAGGTAATCCGCTCTGTAGAGTGAGCCCCAGGAGTACCTGACTCCGGCATTGACATGGAACTCAATGGGATCGAACACCAAGCCGAAACCTAGTCCACCGGTGATTCCATAGTCGATACGATAATCCCAATCCATGAATGAATAACGGTACTCGTCATAGACACGCTTGCCTATTCTTTCAATAGAAAGCCTGTAGCCACCGTATATTCCCAAGTCCAGCATGACTTTGAAGTGAAGCCCATCAGCATGGAAATGAGCCATCATGGGGACTTCCACCAGATCGATTATCGCCTTTTCGGCCCCTTCCAAGGTGGGAGTGATGCCGGTTTCTTTGTTCATCTTGAACTGATAGCCTTCATGCCCATAGCGGACACCGGCTTTCAATCCGAAATTCGGGCTCCCGTCGAAAAGCTTTCCGTATTTGAGGACATATACTCCGACGGTGTGGGGGACAAACAGGTTCCCCTGTGTCTTTGACGGGTTGAACTGCATCCTGCTCAGAGAAGCTCCGTACTCGACTCCGACCATCGTGTAGTCATTAAGTGAAAACACCTTTTTTAACGAGTCAGCCGGTGGCGCGTCCTGTGCTCTCGCCGCGGTTCCGGCAAGTACTCCAAACAATATGATGGTTAATAACTTCCTCATCATCAATATTCCTTCATGAACTCCCTCATATCAAGATTCTGCTCTATCTCACTCCTTTCGGGGATCTCAAATGTGTCTTTATCTTTGGTCTTGAGGAACTTGACCTTCTCCGGCTGCCTGTGTTGGAGAAGGTTGCCGGTGTCGACGATTCCGTTCCTGTTGATATCCTCGATGATGCGGATGCAATACTTGCCTTGCTTCAAATAAGGGAAAACAAGCTTCTTGTCAGTGTCGATTATGTATTCCCGGAGGATATTGTTCTTGTTCTCGTCAAGAAAATGGATAATGTACTTTTCTTTGACTCCAGTGACATTGAGGGTGAAGGTGCTGAGATCCTCATCCTTCGGCAATGTGACTTTGACCTCTGTGCTGTCATTCCAGTGCCCGTCAATATCCTTGAAAATCCTGTGCGGAACCTTGAACACATAGTCGTAGCCCTGCTGGAACTTGACTTGCGGAGTAATGATATACCGCCTAAGATTCAGTGGATCCCTCTCTATCTTGAATTTTTCTTTCTGCTCCACTTGCTTAGGATTGATGGACTTGAAAGAGAGGCTGTCAAAATAGCCCAGGAAAGGCGGAACAGTGAATTCAAGAGTCATTCCGTCCTGCTCTATGTTCTCAGGTGTCGCGGTCAGTTTGATAGGGCAGATTGTATCTTGATGCTCGACCTGCTTTTTGGACTTTCCTTTCGGCTTGTTTTCGTCAATCAGCTTAAAGTCTTCAGTGACGGGCTGAAGCACGCCCAAAGTGTCAGTCTTCCAGTATTTCACAAATAGATGAAGAGTGTCCGGCATCCTTCTGGAATCATTAATCCAGAGAAGCAGACTGTCTTGCTGAATATTGAATTCAGTTATGACTTTCTCGGCAGGGAAACCCTTGAACCACAATGAGTCAATCCTTGTGTCCGGAGCCATGAACGACACGTAGGCGGACCGGTCTCCAGTCCTTTTCTTGTTCATCAGCATCTGCTTTGAAGGACGATCCTTGAACACATTAAGGCTGATGTCGGAATGGCGGGAAAGGCAACCGACAGTGTCCTTCATGTCGTATTTCATAAGTTCAGGGATAGAATCTCCAATGATGTGAACAGGTCTGACCAAGGAATCGATAAAAGCCACCCTGTCTTCGGACGGATCGTAAATGTTATTGGTGTTGGCGTCCACGATAGCGTATGCCCTGTACAAGGTGTCCTGGATGTTCCTGATAGAGAAGAACCCCCAGTCGTCAGTCCTTCCAGCCGCCACAGGGCGTTGCAGGAACACCGCGGAGTCCCTGTGATCCTTGTACAACATGACAGTCGCTCCTTTTATTGGCTTCAGGTTTGTGCAATCGTAGACGGATCCTGTGATATACATGGAATCGACCCTGTCACCGGTGGAGAAAAAAGTGGTGAAACCAGGGAACAAGTTACCCTCATTGTTGTCTCCTATCGCTCCGGTGAGATCCAAAGTGTACGTCAGGTCAGGCAGGAGTTCCTCCTCGAAGTAGACTATGACGCTCTTACCTTTCAGCTTGAATTTCGGGGCTTTCTTCTGGGGAGGGGAGAGATATAGTCCCTTAGGATCCTTCACAGTCACATATTCGTTGAATGTGAACTCGATCTGGGCCCCTTTGACAGGGATACCAGTTGAGCCAGGCTTCGGAGTGACCTTGACCAGGACCGGTGGAATGGTATCCTTAAGGCCGCCTTTCGGAGCCTGGGTCGTGTTCGCGCACGAATGCGAGAACACGGATAGGATAATCACCACAAGGGCTGGGATGAGAGGGAAATATCTCGTCAAAAACTTTCTCATAACTCGGTTCTAGCTACACTTTGTATGCCATCTATCGACGAGAGTTTCCGGATCATCCTCTCGAGCGCCGTCTTGTCATGGACACTGAGGTCAATATATCCCTCGAAAATGCCTTCCTCTGTGCTGAGAAGCACCTTTTTCATATTCACTCCCATCACCAGAGAGATATACCTTGAGATCTCGTTAAGCAGGCCGACCCTGTCGATACCTTTTAAGGCGATTCTCGCCGGGAATGCCTTTTTCTCTCCGTCGGTCTCCCATTGGGGCACGACAACCCTGTCTCCATGCTTGGAGGCCAGACTGTCGGCCACAGGGCAAGTCTTTTTGTGTACCGTGATCGTGCCGTCCGGGTTTTTGATTCCGACGACAGCGTCTCCGGGAATTGGCCGGCAACAAGGTGCGATGATATAAGCTTCTTTCTCTTTCCCGGCTGATTGGCTCTCTCTCCATCTGCTGAATAAGGAGAATGGCCATGAGTGGGTCTTGGCTGGAAGTGCCGAGACAAGCACATCACCTATAGAGTCTGTTTTGACAAGTCCAAGACCGACTCTGAAAAACAATTCCTCCGCATTCTTCCCGGGGATGTTGAAGTGGCGGCAGAGGATCTCTATGGAATCACTGTTCAGCTTGTAGCCCAAAGTCTCGAGTTGGGAGGAAAGGGATGCTTTTCCGACCTCCACCAGCTCCTTCTTGTTACCTTTAAAGTAGTCTATTACTACGTTACGGGCATGCCTGGTCTGGAGGAACTGGAACCAATCCTTCTTCGGATGCTCGTTTTCAGCGGTGATGATCTCGACCTGGTCTCCAGTCCTGAGAACATGGGACAGGGGGACAAGCCGCATATTGACCTTGGCGGCAATAGCCTTGTTTCCGATCTCGGTGTGGATGCTGTACGCGAAATCAAGGGCTGTGGCCCCTTTCTGTATGGATTTCTGCTCTCCCTTCGGCGTGAAGACGGTGATCTCGCTGCTGGTCAGGTCGTTATGGATTATGTCAAGGAGCTCGAGAGCGTTCACGTCAGGGCTGACCAGAATCTCTTTCACCTTGGCCAGCCACTTGTCCATCTCGCTGTCATTCTCGCTCAGATAGCCTTCCTGCTTATATGCCCAATGGGCGGCGATTCCCTTCTCGGCTATATCATCCATCCTCTTGGAACGGATCTGTACCTCGATCCATATTCCCTTGTTGCTCATCAGGGTGCAGTGGAGAGCCTCATAGCCGTTGCTCTTCGGGTGTTTTACCCAATCCCTTACCCTGTCTGGCTTGTATCGGTAAATGCCGGTGATGATGGAGAAAATATGGTAGCATTGGTCCCTCTCAGTCTCTTTCGTCCCGGCGTCCGGAGTGAAAACAATCCGCAGGGCGTATAGGTCATAAACCTGCTCGAAACTGATGTTCTTCGTCTGCATCTTATGCCAGATCGAATAGGGGGTCTTCACCCTCTTTCTGATCTCGAAGTTGAATCCGGAGGACCGCAAGGCGGCGTCAATAGGAGTGATGAAGTCGTCGATATGTATCTCGAGGTCGTTGATATTCTTGCTGACAAGTCCGGAAATCTCCTTGTAGGCGTCTGGTTCCTTGTATCTGAGCCAGATGTTCTCCATCTCGGACTTGATCTCGTACAGTCCGAGCCTGTGGGCTAGAGGAATGAATATGAACATCGTCTCGCTCAAGATCTTGTCCCTCTTGTACTCGGGCATCGAATCTATAGTCCGGCAGTTGTGCAACCGGTCAGCGAGCTTTATCAGCACGACCCTCACATCGTCGTTGAGAGTCAGGAGAATCCTCTTGAAGTTTTCAGCCTGGAGACTTTCTGAGTAGTTGTCCGAACGCTTGGACCTGTCCTCGTTGTCGAGAACGATCTTGATCTTTGTCAAGCCATCCACAAGGCTAGCGATCTTGTCTCCGAACAAGTTCCGCAGGTCGTCCACCGTGTAGTCCGTATCCTCCACAACATCATGAAGGAGAGCGGCGGCTATTGATTTGTAACCGAGGCCTATATCGGAGACCACGATTTGGGCCACCTCTATAGGATGGATTATGTATGGACCACCCGAACGGCGGCGGACATTCTTATGGGCCTCATTCGCGAACTCGAACGCCTTCTGGACGACATCCAGTTCCTCCTGGTTGGCGCATCTCTTTCGGGCCGCCTCTTTCAGTTTGGCGTAACTCTCCCGGATGACCTCGTAATCCTGCTCTGTGAACTTGGAGAAACTCATGCCTCAATCCCTTTATTATCAGTTGTTTCTATTAATATGTCCGCAGATTTCCTCGCTTCGACCTCCTGTTGGTGGAGCATCTGGAAAGAATAAGAGAACTGCGCTCCATACAAGATGATCAGCCATCCGAACCTCAGCCACATCATGAAGAGAGGCAGGGCGGCGACCGCTCCGTAGACCGCGTTTATATTGGTAACGAGAACCTGTGTCTCAAGATATAGATACTGTAGCAGGGTGAAAATGATACCCGCCCAAAGCGCCGCTTTAAGAGCGAAACGATACTCGACCTTTGTGGCTGGAATGAACTTGTACATCGCGGAGAGAGTCATGATAGCCACACCACCGAATATGGCCCAGCTCAAGAAGGATTTGATTCTGTTGGAGATTCCGAAACTGTTTGGAATCAGGTCGAGGACATGGGAATACACGACAGTCCCGGCGAAGAATATCAAGACGATAAACGGGATAAGTATCATGATTATGATATCTATCCCGTAACTCTTAAGCGCTTTCCTCTGGGGTTTCCTGACATGCCAGACATTATTGAACACTTTCTCCACCCTGTTCATCATCCAGATGACGAGCCAGACGAAGGAGAGAGCCGTGATGGCACCGAACACGCCTGACTTGGAAGCGTCAATGATATTCGAGGCGCTGTTCATCAAGGTGTCGATGACGGTCTGGTTGATATCGGCGGAATACAAGGCGTCCCGAAGCACGTTTTCGAGCCCGAATCCGCTGGTGACCGCGAAAGCGACAGCGACCATCGGGACCAATGCCAGCGTGCAGAAATAGCTTAGAGCCACAGATTGGAAACCTATCTTCTCGTCAGCGAAATTCTTGAAAGCGTCGATCACCACCTTGATGTCCATGATGACCCTGGCCTTGGCCTTTGAGAGCTCGTTGAGATTGAAATGCCAGATGTCATGGCCGATGAATTTGCTGATCCACCGGATGTAACTCTTGATCTTGAAAACCATATCGCCGAACCAACCCATATCGCTCAAAACAAAGTTGGTTCAACATCATCCTCGGCTTTCTCCTGGGGCTTGCCCGCTCCAGGGGAGGGGATCATTGCCATAAACTCCTCCTCACCGATTATACTGATTCCAAGATCCCCGGCCTTCTTGATCTTCTCCGGACCCGGTTTCGAGCCGGCCAGAAGGAAACTGGTCTTGGAACTCACGGAGGAGCTGTTCTTGCCTCCGTTGATCTCTATCAGACGCTTCATCTCGTCCCTTGAGACAGAGAAGTTTCCGGAGATCACGATTGTTTTCCCGGCAAGGGAATCGGAACTTGCGACCGGCTCCTCGACAGAGAATCTCAGGCCGGCTTCCTTGAGTCTGGCGATCTCGTCAATATGCTTCGGGACTCTGAAGAAATCATAGACACTTCTGGCAATCACGTCGCCTATATCCCTGACTTCCAGTAATTTCTCAACATTGGCCTCGGCTATCGCATCTATATCTCCGAAATGCCTCGCGAGCTCTTTAGCGGTCGTCTCGCCAACATAACGGATACCCAGAGCAAACAAGACCCTCTCAAACGGAACAGTCTTAGAAACGGACAAGCTCTCGAGGAACCGCTCCGCGCTACGATCCTTCCAACCCTCAAGCATCATAAGCTGAGCCTTGGTAAGGGTATAGAAATCAGCGGGAGTCTTGACAAGGCCAAGGTTATACATCTGATCGACGGTCGCGTCACCCGCGAGAATATTCATGGCCTTCCTGCCAAGAAAATGCACCAACCTCCCTTTGATTTGTGTGGGGCATCCGTCGCTATTGGGACAGAACCATTTGGCCTCGTCCGAGTCTTTCACCAGAGGAGTGCCGCAATCAGGACAGACGGAAGGGAAAGCTGGCTTGACCGAGTCTTCCGGCCTCCTGGACAAGTCCACATCGATTATTTTCGGGATTATCTCGCCGCCCTTGATGACCTTGACCCAGTCTCCGACCCGAATGTCCATCTGTGACATGAAGTCCTCATTGTTGAGAGTGGCCCGTTTTACGACCGTGCCTGCCAGCTGGACAGGGGAGAGATTCGCCACAGGGGTCACGGCTCCGGTGCGCCCGACCTGGTAGTCGATGGAGACCAGCCTGGTCAAAACCTCCTCGGCCTGGAACTTGAACGCCACTGCCCATCTGGGCGATTTGGCGGTGTATCCCAAGGTGTTCTGGTAGTCCAGCTCGTTAATCTTTATGACTATGCCGTCCGTCGCGAATGGGAGGAATCTCCGTTGCTTGTCCCAATAGGATATGTACTCCTCAATCCCGTCTATCCCAGTAACCACCCGGCGCTCCGAAGAGACCGGTAGCCCCCATGAGGCGGCGGCGTCCAAGGCCTCGGAATGGGTCGCGAATGCCACGCTCTGGGCGGGAATATGGTACAGGGTGCACATCAACCCTCTCTTCGCCACCTCTTTGGGATCCTGCAATTTGAGCGAGCCGGATGCGGCGTTCCTGGGATTGGCGAAAGGCTGGTCCTCGTTGTCAAGGCGTTCCTTGTTGAGCCTGTCAAAGGACTCGTAGGGCATAAGTATCTCCCCTCTGATCTCGAACTCCTCAGGCCATCCGGATCCTTTCAGAGACAGAGGAATATTTCCGATCATCCTGACATTGGTGGTCACGTCATCACCGACGACACCGTCGCCCCGGGTCAGAGCCCTGAAAAGCTTCCCGTGCCTGTATGTCAAGCAGATAGCGGTACCATCGAACTTCAGCTCACATGAATATGTGAACTTCGCCTCCCCGAGCTCCTTCTCAGCCCGGCGGACGAAATCCTCGATCTCACCGATGTTGTAGGTGTTCCCGAGCGAGAGCATAGGGTAGCGATGGGGATACTGCGCGAAGCCCTTGTCCAAGTCGCTTCCGACTTTCTGGGTAGGGGAGTCAGGAGAGCGCAGGTCGGGATACTCGGCTTCAAGGTCCTCAAGCTCGCGCATCAGGTGGTCATATTCGAAATCGCTCATTGTAGGAGCGTTTTCGACGTAGTACCGCCTGCTGTTGATCCAGAGGATTTCCTTAAGCTCAAGTATTCTCTTTTCCGCCTGGTTCCGATCCATTTCTTGAAATCTGACAATAGAATACAAATTTAACGAAAATTGCCGATAATTTCCAGAAATGGATTAAATTTGTGTCCGCTATCCGGAAAGGAATATCATTCAACAAAATAACTATCATGAAAGATTCAATCATTATCCTCTGCGGTGGCGGCCCCGCGCCCGGAATGAACACTGTCGTGTTCTCAGTCGCCAAGACTTTCCTTTATAAAGGCTTCAGAGTCATTGGACTCCACGAAGGCTACAGCGGACTGTTCCACAAAAATCCCCGCATCGAGGACATCGATTTCTTCAAGGCTGACGCTTATTTCAACAGGGGTGGTTCCTACCTCCAGATGAGCCGTTTCAAGCCTACTGACGAGGACTTTGAGAAGAATTTCAACCTCCCTCTTTTCCAGGAGAATAACGTAAAGCTCCTGGTCACCGTCGGTGGTGACGACACCGCTTCCACCGCCAACAGGATCGCCAAGTTCCTCCAGGCTAAGAACTATCCGATCCACAATATTCATGTCCCCAAGACTATCGATAACGACCTGCCCCTCCCGGACAACGCTCCGACCTTCGGCTTCAACTCGGCCAAGAATGAGGGCGCTCATATCGCCAGGACAGTTTATGAGGATGCGCGCACTTCCGGAACATGGCTCCTCATCTCCGCTATGGGTCGTTCCGCCGGCCATCTCGCTCTTGGAATCGGCGAGGCTACCCATTGCTCGATGACCATCATCCCCGAGATGTTCAACAAGACTCCGATTTGCCTTGACAAGATTGTCAAGCTCGCTGTTTCAGCCATCCTGAAGCGCAAGATCTTGGGTATCCCTTACGGCACGGTGGTTGTCGCTGAAGGTGTGTTCCACGACCTTGACCCTGAGGAGATCAAGAACGCTGGTGTGACTATGACCTACGACGAGCACGGACATCCGGAGCTTGGCAAGATCAGCAAGGCCGTCCTCTTCAATGACATCCTCGAGAAGGAGTTCAAGAAGATCGGGCTTAAGATGAAGACCCGTCCTGTGGAGATCGGTTACGATGTCCGTTGCCAGGATCCCGTCGCTTACGATCTTTCCTATTGCACGGAGCTCGCGATGGGTGTTTATGAGCTTTACTCGAAGGGTGAGACCGGTTGCATGGTCTATGTGGACAAGAATGGCGATCCCAAGCCTCTCTATCTGAAGGATTTGCAGAATGAGGAAGGAAAGATCCCTCCTCGCAGGGTCAACATTGACGGTGGCATCGCCAGGAACTATTATCTCCACATTTGCCACTACATCACTCCCAATGACTACGAGGCCGCCAAGGCTTTCGTCGCCAATCCTGAGGAATATGATTTCAAGAAGATACTAAACTGGTAAGACAGAGTATCCGAAGGCTCGTATGGAGACGCTCAGCTTGAGCGTCTCCTTTTTGTTTGTCCCCAAATAAGCCAACGCTTCAGCAGGGATCAAGATATCCATCGACGCGTCTTCGTCTGAGAAGTCGCAAACAAAGAGCCTGGCTTTTCCGTTTCCCCCTCTCAGGAAGGCGAAATGCCTGTCCGGATCGAATCCATTATCCCGGGTCTGACAATAACCCAAGTCGTATGTCCCGGAGCCTTCAATTTGAGGGTCTCCGGCCAGGGCGAGAAGACCTTCATACATTCCAAGAACATTCTTTTCTTCCAGGGTAAGTCCCTTACCCTCATGAATATAGGAGTACAATCTTCTCAATGAGGCCACACTCCACCAGTCGAATATCGTGGTACGTCCGTCGAGTCCGCTGAAACCTTCCTTTTCCATCCCGGACTCACCGATTTCCTGGCCTGAATAGATCATAAATGGAGCATCGTTGAGCAGCAGTCCGGCGCATAGGGGAGCGGCGGCTTTGAGAGGATTCTTCCCAAAAAAGTCTGAGGCGAAACGCTGCTCGTCATGATTCTCGAGGAAGTTGAGCATTCTGGGCTGCAAGTCTCCGAGGAACTGCCAATTCCATGTTATTCCTTTTGCCGGGCCATTGCCCTCGATAATGGCGCGTAATGTGTCGTACAAGCCCGATTTGTCGTAAAGGAGATCGAATCCTACTTCCTCGATATAAAGCCGGTACAGATCCTTCTGGTAGACCTCGGCGATGAATATCACATCCGGAAACTCAGCCTTGATTCCGGTGATAAGCCATTTCATGAACTGCCAGGGCACCATCTCGACCATGTCGCAGCGGAACCCGTCCACCCCTTTAAGGCACCAGTATCTCACAATTTCCAGCATCCGGTCCCAGGTGGGAGTGTGGAAGTCGCAGTAATTCAGTCTGATAGTCTCATACCAATCGTTCTTTTCAGGGGCGGGGGAGAAGCGGTTGCCGGAGGCCTTGGCCGGGTTCTCGTAATATTGTCCGTTGTCAGGAAGAACTAGGGCTTGGCCCGGATAGTAGTAAAAATCATTCTCCGGCCGCCAATGGAAAGTACGGTCGTCATTTTCACCGAGTACTCCGGAAGATGGTCTGTGGATTTGGCCGACCTTGCCGTAATCACGGGATACATGATTAGGGACAAAGTCTATGACGGCCTTTAATCCGGCAATGTGAGTTCTCTTTAATAAAGACTCGAACTCGGATATTCTATTCTTTGGATTATCAGCTAGATACGGATTAACATCAAAGTAGTCGGTAATGGCGTATGGGGAACCTGCCTTACCTTTGACGATGGCTTGGGCGGAAGCGAGACATCCGGGAAAAACCTCTATCGTGGCATGCCTGATAACTCCGGTATACCAGACGTGGGTAACGCGGAGCTTTTCCTTAAGCCAGATTAGAGTCTTATCGTCTATAGAACTGAATTTACCGCAACCGTTCTCCGCAAGGGAACCATCAGGGACAGGGTCGGTGACGGGATTACCCCAAAGGCGGGGAAACATCTGGTAGACAATCGTTTTACTCATTTTTGAGGCCGATTATCGATTTCCCGGAATTCCTGTCGATGAATCCTCTCAGATCCTTGGATGACCAGACTTTGGCGAATTCTCCCTCATATTCAAGATCCAACGACTCCAAGGCCTTGAAATCGATCGATCCGGATCCGGCATATTCATCAACTGAAAGGTAGCCGACCCCGAGGGAAGTGATGTTCTGGAAGAAGTGGGTTCCTTGGCTGGGCTCGATCCTGAACCCTTCCATCCCGTATTCAACCACCATCCTCGCGGCTGAGATGTCCGTCCAACTCACGGGGACTCCTAATGTGGGAATTGATGAGCCCCACCTTCCCGGGCCGATCAGGAAATATGACTTGCCTTCCTTAAGCATTCGGGAGTTTATCGCTGAGATCTCGTCAGCCATCTGCCTTGTCTTCAGCTTGTCGAAAACTCCGGGGAGTATGGCCACAATGAGGTCAGTGTCCTGGAACAATCCATTGCCGAGGGCGTTGTCGCTAGTTACCAGGACTGTGGATAATGTCTTGGAAACCTCCTCCATTGAGGTGTTCTGGAAAGAAGTGCTTTCCGATACCGGCCTGACTTGGAGCAGCTCGAGGGCGGCCTCGCGCCCGGATGTGCCCTTTACTGGATCGAGGGCGAACTCGATCTCGACCTCTGACATGAGCTCGTTCCGGCAAATGTCCATGATATCCGATAGGGCAGTGGCAAGAGGGAACCTGTCGTATTGGAATATCCCGTCGAATGAGATTACTCTTGGACCTCTGACGCCCATTCCTGGCTGCATACGGTCGTCTTGAGCCACGTAGGTGGAAACGACCAACTCGGGTCTGTCATATTTCTCAAGTGCCTCAGTCACAGGTATTCTCCTGAGGTTGACACCGTCGTTCTTGGAGATCTTGAAAGCCCCCGGACTGGTGTCGAGGACATACATTTCCGTCTGGGTGTCCCTCATGGCGAGGGAAGGGGAGGAGAGCTGCAATATCTTCTTGGTAGCTTTAGGACTGACCCTGAGGGTGCGTCCTCCATCAACCACAGTCTTTCCAAGGCCAAAGGCCACGTTCAATATTCCGTCCGAAGGTTTCTCAGAACCAATCGGATACGCGTTGGACGACCTGGCCACGCCGGATAGCATCGGATAATAGTCGTCGCCGTGTCTGGTGCCGCAGATGCTCTGGATGATGATGGCCATCTTCTCCTCTCCGATAAGGTTCCCGCTGGCCTGGATATAAGCTCGGCTGCCTGCGAAATAGGTCGAGGCATAGACGCTCTTTATGGCCTTGGAGATCTCCCTGAGCATCCTGTCCTTGTTCTCGACAAAAGGACACATGTATGTGGAATACACTCCCGCAAACGGCTGATAATTACTGTCTTCCAGTTTAGAGCTGGACCGGACAGCCACGGGGCTGTCCAAGGTCGCGACGAACGCCCTCAGCTTTTGCAACAGTTCAGCCGGAAGGATCGAGGCGACGAACTCTGACAAGATCTCGTCATCTGAAAGCTCGGAATCGATCACATGCTGTAGTCCGTTCTCGAGCACAAACCTGTCGAACCACTCGGTGGTCACAACAATAGTGCGTGGGATGGATATGCTCATCCCCGGATATTTGTCTGAGAGTGAATATTTCAGGACAAGATGATTGAGGAAAGCAAGGCCTCTGGCCTTACCGCCGAGGGAGCCTTCTCCCATCCTCGCGAACCAGAAATAGTCCTGATAAGTGTCCTCCTTGAAATCCGCGATGACTCCTTGGCCGATCATCTGGTGGTACTTGTTGATCTGCTCCAGCAGGAAGGAGCGGAACTCGGAAGCTACCGTATGGTGCTCAGCCTTAAATGTTTCCGCCAGGTTGAACAGCCCCCTCGCGTAAAGCCATTTCGAGAACATATTCCTTGAGGTGTTGCTGACGAGAACCTCATCCGGAATATCTCCGATTATATCTTCCAGCTCTGTAAGGCTGGCCGCGCGACCGTATTCCGTGCCATCTGCGTCCTTGAAAACGAAGTCACCGAAGCCGAATTCCTGTTTCATATAGTCTCCAAGCTGCATGAACAGGGTCCTGGAGAACTTCTTGAGGAACCCGACTCCGAGTTGCTCGGCGACCTTGGCAATACTCCCTTGCGAGGACTGCAGAAGTACTGGCATCAGCGGATCGTATTCCTTGATGATCCTGACCAGGTCAAGCCCCGCGTCAAGTTTCTCGGACTTGCTGCTGTCTCCCTTACGGATCACCATCCCGACATCGGAGATGACTCCCATCAGGTTCTCCTTGTATCTTTCGAAATACGCCAAGGCATCCTCATAGCATGTCGCGAGGAGGATTTTCGGTCTGGAGCGCTTGCGGTATTTCTTCTGGTCATCATTAAGGAACTCGGTCAGGAACTCGCGGCTCTGTGTGATCAGAAGTTTGTATAACTCAGGTAGATAGGTGGAATAATAACGAACTGAGTCCTCGACCAGGAGAATCACCCTGACTCCGACCTCAAAAACATCGTTCTCGGCGTTGACCGAATCCTCGATCAGTTTGACAATGGCGAGAATCAAGTCGGCGTTGCCCTGCCAGCTGAACACGAAGTCAATCCCGGAGCGGTCATTCTCGAAAATCCTCTGCCTGACCGACTTGGAGTAGTGAATCAGCATGATGAACGGAATCTTGGATCCTTCTCCGCGCAACTTGGCGGCGAACTCGAAGACCTCCTTGTCCCGGTCGTTGTACATGCATATTATCATGTCAATCTCCGAGTCGGTCTCGAGGATCTTGCCTGCCTCGACTGATGAGTTCGCCCAGATGAAGGTCGGGGGATTGCTCAGGTTCAACTCCCTGTATTCGCTCACGATCTGGCTCTCTATACGCCCATCCTCCTCGAGGGTGAACGCGTCATAGTTGCTGCAGATCATCAGGATTCTCCTGATTCTGGAGCGCATCAATGATTCTTCGTTCATGCTTCTTGATTGTTGTTAAGTCGTCTTCGGAACTCCGCGACAGTGATAGCGGTAGCCACGGCCGCGTTAAGGGATTCGGACCCTCGGTCGTTCTCCGGGTAAGGGGGGATCAGGAGACGTTCCGTCAAGGTAGAGGCAACCTCCAGGGAGATGCCATTTGATTCATTCCCTATGACTATCAATGATTTGGTCTTTTCTCCGGTGTTCAGTTCCTTTTTGTATATGTCAGTCCCGTCCAGGAAGGTGCCATAGGCGTCTCCTCCTGAGAGGGCAATGAACCGGCTTAGCCGGGCTATGTCGCAATAGTGGAACTTGACTCTGAAAATGGCTCCCATCGTGGCCTGGACAACTTTCGGATTGAAGATGTCGACAGAGTCCATTGATGCGAAGACAGCGTCAATCCCGAACCAGTCAGCGATCCTCAAAATGGTTCCCATGTTGCCAGGATCACGGATCCCGTCAAGCGCCAGGAAAAGCCCGTTCTCAGGCAACGAGAAATAGGACAGGTCCTGTATTTCGATGTCAGATGGTTTACGCAGCACGGCGAGAGCAGGGGAGGGCGAGGCCAGCATGGTCATCCTTGACATCGCCGTGACTCCGACCTCAGAGATCTTGTAATAACGGAAAACCTCAAATGAGGAGTGAAGCGCCTCTTCGACCATCTTCTCTCCTTCCACGACAAACATGCCGTTGGAATCCCTGAATTTCTTTTGCTCGAGAGATTTGACGAATTTGATTTCGTTGTTGGAGACGGGTATGCTCATAAAATCATCATGTGGAAATTAAACAAATATATTAATATTCTTTTTATTTTTGTGGAACCATGATGCCAAAAACGCCGAAAGCCATTCTGATCGTCCTCTTCGTCGCGCTGCTCTCGTCCTGCAGCTCGACACGGTCGCTCCCCGACGGACGGTACAGGCTTGCCGGCAACGAGGTGGAGGTCCTTGGGGACAAGAAGCTGTCACCGAGGGAATTCGAGAAATATGTCCAGCAAAAGTCGAATAGCTACCTCATTTTCGGCTGGAATCCTTTTCTTAACATTTACAATCTTTCCGGTCAAGACACCACCAAGTTCGGGAATCGTCTGGCAAGGAAGATCGGAGTCGCTCCGGTAGTCTTTGAGCCCGGGGCTGTGGATGCCTCAGTAGCCAACATCGGAAGGCATCTCGAGTACTTGGGTTATTATAATTCAAAGGTCAGCAGCTCAGTTAATTACGATGGCCGGAAGGTGAAGGTGCTTTATACTGTTGAACCCGGCAAAAGGTATAAGATCGGTAAACTGGAGTATTCAGTCCCGGAAGGGGAGTTCAGCGAGGATTTCTATGCCGACACTCTTAATGTCATGATCAAACCGGGGGATTACCTCGCCGAATCTGTTTTGGAAGAGGAGACTGAACGTTCCGCCGAATGGATGAGACGTCACGGTTGGTTCGGTTTCAACAAGAACTATTATTCTTTTGAGGCGGACACGCTGGTCAAGAAAGACACGGCCGACCTTGTGATGTTTATCAAGGAATATACCAGGAACCAATCACCAGAAACGGCCAAGCCATTCCGCAAATACACATTCGGAGATGTCAGCGTCTCTTGGGATAAAGATTTACGGTTCAATGAGCGGGTGATTCGGGAAATGAACACCATCCGTCCCGGTTCATTATATGACGAGAGGGAAGTGAGGAACACATATTCCCGCATGTCCGCTCTGAAGGTTTTCAGCGGTGTCAACATCGAGCTCAATCCCAGGGATTCCGCTGATGTGGTGGATTGCTCAATCAACCTCACCCCATCCCGAATCCAGGGATTCCAAGTGAATTATGAGGCTTCAACCAACTCCAGTGGTCTTATCGGTAACTCGCCTCAAGTCAGCTACTTCCACAAGAATATCTTTCATGGTGGACAGTGGCTGAACCTTAGTTTCCTGGGCAATTTCCAGTTCATGTGGGATGACAGGAGCATCAGGTCCAACGAGTTCGGCGCCTCGGTCGGCTTGAGTTTTCCCGAGTCCCTTGGACTTCCGAATTCCCTCTTCACGGGTCAGAATATTCCCAGAACCGAGATCAAGGCCTCGTATACCTACCAAGACCGTCCGGAATACTCCAGGACTATGATCTCAGCGTCCTTGGGTTACGCCGGCGCTCTTTCCAGGGGCAGGTTCCTATACCAGATTTATCCCATTCAGGCGAAGATTGTCCGGCTCCATGACATGGACACGGATTTCTATGGGAAATTCAGCGGCAACCAGTTCCTGTTCAACGCCTATATCGACCACTTCGATGTCGGATCTGGTGGTATGGTTTACTATTCCACTTCAGCTGATATCAACCCTAGGTACAACTACAAATACATTCGTTTCCAGCTTGACGCGTCTGGAAATGTCCTAAACCTGTTCAATCGCTGGATGGATGAAGACAGGCGAGGGCACAGGATGATTTGGGGAATCCCTTATTCCCAGTACATCCGCTCTGAGCTCACTCTCGGCCACACCCTGTTCTTCGGAAGAGACAACAACCAATCCTTCGCTTACAGGCTTTTGGGTGGCTATAGCCTTGCCTATGGCAACTCATTCACTGTACCTCTAGAGAAGCAGTTCTATTGCGGTGGAGCCAGCAGCATGAGAGGATGGCAAGTCAGAACCTTGGGACCTGGGCGTTCCAAGAGGGCAGAGGCGATGATCATCCCCAGCCAGACTGGAGACATCAAACTAGAGGCAAACGCCGAGTACAGATTTCCCTTGTTCTGGAAATTGTCCGGAGCTCTGTTTATGGATGTGGGAAATATTTGGTATTCAACGGATTGGGGCGATGAAGGCTATATCGGATACGACTTCCTGAAGAGCATCGCCGCGGACTGGGGGCTTGGTGTCAGGGTTGACCTTTCCTTCCTGGTTCTGCGTCTTGACATGGGTGTCAAGCTGTACGATCCAACCATTGAGACTGGCGGTTGGTTCGGTCCCTCAGACTGGAAGCGAAAAGACTCGTTCGCCCTCCATTTCGGAGTAGGCTATCCGTTCTAGGATTAAATGCGCCGCAAGGCGCAGACGTTCTCCACATGCTGGGTGTGGGGGAACATGTCAACCGGCTGGACAGCCGTAATCTCGTATTTCTCGCACAGTATCGCCAAATCACGCGCCTGAGAGGCGGGATTGCAACTGACGTACACGATCCGTTCCGGGGCGGCCTCTAGAATGACCTTCGCGACATCAGGATGTATGCCGGCTCTTGGAGGATCGAGAATGATGACATCAGGTTGGCCATGCTCTTCAATGAATCTGGCGTCCAGAACGTCTTTCATGTCACCGGCGAAAAACTCGCAATTGGTTATCCCGTTGGCGGCGGCATTGGCCTTCGCATCCTCAATGGCCTCGGGTACGTATTCAATTCCGATAACCTTCGCAGCCTTGCCGGACACAAACTGGGCGATAGTCCCGGTTCCGGTGTAGAGGTCGTAGACAATCTCATTTCCGGTCAGTTCCGCGAATTCCCTGGCGACTGTGTAAAGCTTAAGTGCCTGGCCGGAATTGGTCTGGTAAAATGACTTGGCGCCTATCCTGAAAGTAAGCCCTTCCATCATCTCACGAATAGTTTCCTCACCCTTGTAAAGGATGCATTCCTGGTCGCCAATTGAATCATTTAACTTCCTGTTAATAACGTAGTAAAGTGAAGTTATTTGAGGAAAGGCTTCAGCGACGGCGTCAAGCATGGCCTCTCGCGCTTTCCGGTTCTCATAGAAGAAGCAGATGATGACCATAAGGTCGCCGGTGTCGGTAGTTCTGATGAACATATTCCTTATGAATCCCTTGTTCTCCCTGATATTGAAAAACTCCAGTCCATGGGAGACAGCATATTCCTTGCAGAAAAGCCTTATGTCATTAGAAGGATCTTTCTGGAGGTAACAACGCTTGATGTCAAGGACCTTGTCAAATAGCTTTCCGACATGGAAACCAAGGCCGACTCTTTCTTCGGGAGGTACGGTCTCCGGATCAACGCCCCATTCAAACCATCTTTTGCTGGAATATGTGAATTCCAGCTTATTACGATAATAAACCGTTTTATCAGAGGGGAGTGTGGGCCTGATTTCCGGCACTTTCAGGTGCCCGAGTCTAACCAATTGATCTTCAACTTGTTGGCGTTTAGCTTCAAGCTGAAGATGATAGGGTAGCGGCTGCCATTTGCAACCTCCGCATGTGCCGAAATGCTGGCAGAACGGTTCAACTCGGTCAGGCGAAGGCTGGACGATCTTCGCGACAAAACCTTCATAATAATTATGGTGCTTGCGAGTTACTCGGATATTCACGATATCTCCAGGAACGGCGAACGGAACGAATACGACAGCTCCGTCCCAATGAGTCAAAGCTTTGCCTTCAGCGGCGCAAGCTTCGATAGTGACGTTCTCCAGCAGGATGTCGACTTTTTTCCTAGACATGGGCAGGGTAGCGTCAAGCTACATCTAAGTTAACATAATATAAATTGTGTAACAAAAGGGCTATACCAGTGAAGCGAGGCCTGAAGCGTCGAATTTGTCATCTGAATAACCTTGTTTAAATGGCATTCCCTCGCTGAGAATCTCGAATCCGGCGGCTGTAGCTAATTCATTGAGCGATTTAACACTGGCCGCGGCCCATGTGAACGAACCGAATGCGATGAACTTCCGTCCTTTAACCATACGATCGACGACCGCTTCCATAAGTTGCCTTACCGGCGGGAATATGCCATTGTTATATGTCGGTGATCCGAGAATCAGCGTGTCATAATTGAACACGTCTCTCAGAGCGAACGAATAATTCTCAGTTGTCAGATCGTGAACGGCACACTGGATTCCTCGGCTCCTGATAGCTTCAGCCAAGGCAAGAGCCGCTTTCTCCGTGTTGCCGTACATTGTTCCATAAGCCAGGCAAACTCCGGGATTCGCCTCATAAAGGCTTAACTTGTTGTACAAGGCGATCACTTCGGGTATGCTGTTTTCCCAGACTGGACCATGTGTTGAGCATATCCTCTTGATTTCCAGTCCATTAAGCTTTTTCAGCGCGGCCTGGACCGGAGCTCCGTATTTGCCCACAATGCAGGCGTAATACCTGGTCATTTCGGCCTTATAATCCTCGAAAATACCTGATTTTGTGTCAGTTACGTTCTTGTCCACCGCCTTGAAGGTGCCGAAAGCGTCTCCACTGAAGAGGGTTTTCTCTTCCTCGCACCATGTGACCATAGTCTCAGGCCAATGCACCATCGGAATCATGTGAAAACGCAGGCTGACACTACCCAGAGGCAGGGTCTCCCCTTCCTTCACCACCTTGATACCATCGGTA
This sequence comes from uncultured Bacteroidia bacterium, assembly GCA_902785575.1. Lineage (GTDB taxonomy): Bacteria > Bacteroidota > Bacteroidia > Bacteroidales > UBA932 > Cryptobacteroides. Next base: position 42,086 of record CACZZF010000011.1, read on the forward strand.
ATACCATAGTAACCTTCAATCATCGAGGCCGCCTTGGCGTTAGTGACGATCTCACATTCTGGATATTCATCAAGTATCACTTTCTGGAGAGCGCTGTGGTCAGGCTCCATGTGATTCACAACAAGATAGTCGATCTTCTTGTCCCCGATCTCATTCTTTATGTTTGAGAGTAACTCATCCTCAAATCCGGCGGCCGCGGTATCGATCAGCGCCACCTTCTCATCCACGACTAAATAGGCGTTGTAACTTACTCCATAAGGCAACGGCCATTGCCTCTCAAAGAGGTCCGTCCTCATGTCATCGACTCCTACATAGCGAATTCTTTCTGTCAGTCTCATGGCTCATTTTTATTGGTTCCACAAATATACTGAACTTATTCCTCTTTTTGTTAAATTTGTATTCGGCTGTGCGTTGAATTGGTGGGAAAAGGCTGTTAACAAAATTGTTATTAGATTTAACAATATTGTTTTATTTATTGATTATTAATTATTTATATAATAATGGCATTTGACGATCAAAATGTGGTTCAAAGCTCGATGCTCCCTCCCCTTCCCGAACGGATGAGGCCGAAAGACCTGGCCGGATACGTTGGGCAGACGCATCTTGTCGGTGAGGGGTGCATTCTCCGGAACATGATCACGAGCGGCAACCTCAGTTCTTTTATTCTCTGGGGACCTCCCGGCGTCGGTAAGACCACTCTCGCTGGTATTATCGCCTCATCTTTGCATCGTGACTTTTACACCTTATCCGCTGTCAGTGCCGGTGTCAAGGATGTCCGGGATGTCATTGACAGGGCTAAAGGTCGCTCTGTATTCTCCCAAGGCGCTGCTCCTATATTGTTCATAGACGAAATCCATCGTTTCAACAAGGCCCAGCAGGACGCCCTTCTTGGAGCCGTCGAGAACGGCACCATAGTTCTTATCGGTGCCACGACCGAGAATCCCTCTTTCGAGGTAATCACTCCCCTCTTGTCCCGTTGCCAGGTTTTTGTCTTGAAGTCTCTTGATGTGGAGGATCTTCAGGTCCTTCTTGACAGGGCTTTGACGACAGATGTTCTTTTAAAGGAGAAGAATATCGAGGTCAAGGAGTCTGAAGCGCTTTTCCGTTTCAGTGGTGGTGATGCTCGGAAGTTATTGAACGTCTTGGAGATAGTGGTTGATTCTTTCGCTGGGAAGCCAGGGAAAATCATTATCGACAATAAGATTGTGACGGAGTGTGTCCAGGAGAATATAGCCATTTATGACAAGGATGGCGAGATGCACTACGACATCATTTCCGCCTTTATCAAGTCGATCCGAGGCTCGGATCCAAATGCGGCGGTCTATTACCTTGCCCGCATGCTTGACGGTGGCGAGGATCCTTTATTCATCGCCAGGCGCCTGTGTTTGTCAGCTTCTGAGGATGTCGGTTTGGCCAATCCAAACGCTCTGCTGCTGGCGAATGCCTGTTTCCAGGTTGTGCATCAGATTGGCATGCCCGAGGCAAGGATTCCGCTTGCCGAGGTCACGGTTTATCTGGCGAGTTCTCCGAAGAGTAATGCTTCTTATTTGGCTGTGGAGAAGGCGCTCGCGAAGGTAAAGGAAGACCGGACTAAGGCTGTTCCGCTTTATTTAAGGAACGCTCCTACGAAGCTTATGGAGGATCTTGGGTACGCTGATGGGTATAAATATGCCCATGATTATCCGGGGCATTTCGTCGATTTGGAATTCATGCCTGAAGGCCTTGAAGGCACCGTCTTCTATGAGCCCGCTCCAAACCCCCACGAAGACCGCCTCAAAGCCTACCTACGCACCTGCTGGCCAAAGTACTACGCATAAGCGTAGTACTTTGGCCATAGTCTTCCCCCCCTGCACCCCCTATGGGGGACTGAGGGGCGTTCCCCTCAGACTCCCTGAACTCGCTTCGCTCAGACTTGCTGTCGTCGGCCCCTCCTCCTGCCCATGACCGAGGGTGGACAGGTCCTCCAAGGGATGGCTCCCCGTCACTATTACCAAATAGTAGCCAATAGTCCGATGGCGTCCCCGAAGGGGGCCTAGGAGAATGGACGTAGCGAGCGAAGGTCAGGCCGGCCAAAGGCGAGCGTCTGTCTGAGGGCCGTCAGGCCCGAGTTAGCGAGCGGCCGAGCATGACCGATGCGAGTAGTTCAGTCGACGTGGTACCCCGAAGGGGAGCGACCATCGGACGAATGTAATACTATTGAAATAGAATAAGTGATTAGAAAAGGCGGTCGACGGAGGCGATGACTTCTTCGGCGGAGAGGTCGGGGCTGAGGATAAGGTCGGGCTTCTTGAGCTCGAAACCCTTAGCAGTCGCGGTCAACATCCCGGCACCGGTAATATTCAACATCACCGTCTCATCCTTCTTGACAGCCCCCTCATCCAACGCCTTCTTCAAAGCTGCCACAGCGGAAGCGGCCGCGGGGAAAATGTCAAATCCCTCTTTATTGTAGAACTGAAGCATCCAGTAGACGATGTCGTCATTTGAGACTTTGAAGAAATCTCCACCTGATGCCTTGAGAACATCGAACATACCACCGGCGAGGCTGTACGGCGGTTTCCTGTTGGAAAGGACCTTCGCCAAAATCACTTCGGCGTTCTTCCTGGAATCCTCGGCGCTAATCGGCACAAGATCCCTAGAGTCAGCCTTCCATGAGTCATACATCAAGGTGTAAGGAGCATTCTGCACACAGTAGACTCTCATCTTATTGGCTCCGAAACGGCCATCCTTCTCCAATCTGCAAGCATTCTCCCAAGCCGCTATGGCTCCAGTGCCGCTACCGACAGCCTGGAAATAGGCATCAGGGATGCGCCCGATCACCTCGACCGCGCTTAAGATAGTTGTACCCATACCGTCCCTGCGGGCAACATTCTTAGCGCCACCCTCAGCCATATAATGAGGATCCTTGCAAAGCTTCTCTCCAAGTGCGATAGCATCGTAATAATCAGTCCCGTGAGGAGTGGCCACGACCTTCACGCAAGGCTTAAGTCGCCTGGTGAACCATAGATCGGATATATTATCGTTAGGAATGCAGATCACGATCGGAATATCGTTGTCCGAGCAGACCCTGGCGAAAGCTCTCGCGGTGTTGCCGGCCGACTGGACCACAAGGATATGCTTGTCGTTCTTCGGAAGCCTCGCGCACACGGAGAAAGCCTCGGTCTCCTTGAAGGAACCGGTCTCCATCTTGGCACCTTTCTTAGGAACATAACCGGAAAGGGTAATATAGAGATTCTCCATGCCGAGCAAATCGGCCAGTCCCTTGCTCTTATAGGTCACAGGAGCGTGTGACTTGCGAAGAACCCGTTTGATAGGCAGCCATTCAGCATACCTGTAAAGCCCATTCAAGTCATCCCTGGGGGTGAACTTTTCATTCGAATAAACCGCCCTCACAAGAGAGGGAGACTGAGCCTCAGGATCAGCCAGAGTCCAACCGGCGTCATCGAAGACCCTTCCGGTCCCGACATTCATGAGTCTGTAATCTGTCGCTTGGAATTTCATATTGTTGTAATTTTAAATAGTCATTATCAGATATGCCATGTAAGCTATGAATATCAACAGGAAAGCGCTTCCGTCCCCTCTCCCGATCTTGTTGTTACGACCTGTCCAGGCGCTGGCGAGAATAGCGAAAGAGCTGACCACCAGTACCCCCAGATCCACCGCCTTCATATTCTGGAACGACAATGGACATACCACTGCCGAGGCTCCGAGGATGAGAAGGATGTTGGAAATATTCGATCCGATGATGTTCCCGAGCGCGAGAGCGCCTTTCTTTTTCGCCGCCGCGACTACACATGTCACTAGTTCCGGCATCGAGGTCCCACCGGCTAAGATGGTGATAGCCACGAACTTCTGTGAAAGACCGGCAGCCTCCGCAATCCGGCAAGCCGAATCCACGAAAAGATTCCCTCCGAACACAAGCCCGGCTAATCCGGCAAGCACCATCAGAATAGCGACCCAGATTTTAGTCACTTTTCCCCCGTCTTGTACCTCTTCTTCCTGGTCAACTTTGCCATGCTTGAATGATATGAACATATAAACCGCGAATAGAAGAAGGAACAGGCCTCCCTCCCAACGGTTGATCGTGTCATCATGGCCGAGTCCAAAAAGGGTATGCTGCAAACCGAAACCGATCAGCAGCAGTGAGATAATGATATTCAGTGGAATATCCCGCTTTTTGTTCTCTGAGGTGATAGCGATGGGAGTGATGAATGCCGTGAGTCCAAGGATCAGCAGGACATTGAATATGTTGGATCCGACGACATTACCGATCGCTATATCAGCGCTGCCTTTAAAAGCACCGGTAAGGCTAACAACCAGTTCGGGCATGGAGGTTCCGATGCCCACGATGGTCATTCCAATTAGAAACTCGCTTAACCCGGCTTTCCGGGCGATAGAAGATGCCCCATCGACCAGCCAATCCGCGCCCAGAATCACAAGGCACAGCCCGCCCAGAAGGATGAGGATGTCGCAGATCATCGGCTATTCCTGCCTTAAAGGTTCACCGGAAGCGAGACGCTCCTTTGAAAGGACAGGATTCGCGTAGATGCGTAGGAATATGTCTCTGAGCTCGTTCCTGTCCAGCTTTTTCTCGACTTTGTCGAGCCTGTGCTCAGTGTAAGCCTCGAACTTCTCCACATCCTCCTTGTCATAAAGGTCTGAATATTTGGATGTGTTCCAGACTTGGTCGTAAGCTATATAATTGGTCTTCCAGAGATGGTAACCGGCGATAACCCTCTTGTCCACAGCATGCCTGATGGCTTGGTAACGGTCGTTCTTGTCGCACTTGCTGGCCATCTCGATCTCATCGAAAGTGAGCGGAAGACCGAAGTTGAGATGGACGTTCCCCTTCTTCTGGCGTATTCCCATCACTATGCTATGCATGTCCTCGTGACGACCTTTCACGTATTTCTTGGTTCTGGAAATCAATATCTCACGGGCTTTGCGTACATCGCATGGCTCATACTCGTACGAGATGCTGAGCGGGATGATATTCAGCTCCATGAAATTCTCTTGGAAAGACTTCTCTCCGCTCATGTCAAGCATCTTGAGAAGGCCTTGCTCGGTCGTGTCGATTCCGTCCTTGGTGCGTCCCTGCCTCTGGGCGAGCCAGATGGATGCCTTGCCGGAGGTAATAGTCTGACGGATGTACTTCGAAAGCATCTGCGAGGAGAGGTATAGATCCCTGGCGGATATTCCTCTAATCACTTTAATCATTCGATTAGATCGAAGCAGGTATTCGACTGTCTTACTTTGTTTTATGAGGTTATCACCAACGCATATCTCCGTCAGTGGAATCCCATTTCTGAAGAATACCATCTGAGTGATGGCAGGGTCAAGGATAATGTCCCTATGGTTGGACATGGCGAGGAACTTGCCCCTTATCCCTTTGATATAGCTTATTCCATCGTAAGAGAAGTTGTGGATGGTGTTGTCTATGCACCAGCCAACAGCTTCATTCATTACTTTCTCCTGGAATTCATCTATGCTGTTTACGGAACGCAGCGCGTCCCTAAGGTAAGTCACAGGCCTGTCCGGGAACAGATATTCCGAAATGGCGAAAACCGCGGGATGGTTCGCTACCTTCCCAAGGGCCTTTACAGCCTCTTCGTCATTGTAGGGACATATATTGTCAAATTCAGTCTTGTCTGCCATGGCTGATTATTTTCTTAACTGACAAATTTAAATATTTTCGCAGCTATTCGCAATATCCCTGCGGAAAAGAATGGAGCTGTCGCCGTAGCTAAGGAATCTGAATCCATTCGAGAGGGCGAAATCATATATCGTCCTCCAATCCCCTCCTACAAATGCTGATATCAACAAGATAAGGGTACTCTCCGGTTGATGGAAATTGGTCACGAGGATGTCAACGAGACGGAACTTGAAACCAGGGACTATTATGATTCTGGTCCCGACTTTCAACTCTGTCAAGTTATTGGCTTCCAAATAATTGATAATGGCATCCAAGGCCTCCGTGACAGTATAGGGATAGTCTCTTTCGTATGGAGCCCATTGTCCCACATCCTCAGGTTTCCCTGTTTCTATGCAACTGATTCCGACATAATAGAGCGACTCCAAGGTACGGACCGAAGTCGTGCCTACAGCTATTAACTTGCCTTTGTTGTCCCTTATCCTTTTGAGCAGGTCAAGGCCGACAACGAAAGGCTCGCGATGCATCGGATGCCCTGAAATCTCAGAGGATTTGACGGGAAGGAAGGTGCCCGCACCGACATGAAGGCAGACATTCCGAATATCGATTCCCTTCTCTTTAATGCCTTTCAGTACCCTGTCTGTGAAGTGCAAACCGGCCGTAGGAGCGGCTACAGAGCCTCTTATCTTGGCATATAGGGTTTGATAGCGCTCGGCGTCGATGGCTTCTGTCTCACGGTTAAGATATGGTGGAATCGGTATTGAACCGCAGATGTCCAGCACATTCGAGAAAGGATGCCCGCCTTCCCATGAGAATTCAACCTCCCCAGTCCGGTCGCTTCTTCCGATCAGCCTGGCTTTCAAATTAAGGGACGCGACAACCGGGTCGGAATCAGGATTATAAATGCTCAAGAGATCGTTTTTCCAGCGTTTCGCATTGCCAATCACGCACTTCCACACGCTATGGGAAGTAGATGCGAATGCCGTGTTATACTCTGGCGGATCAATTGGCTCAAGGCAGAACACTTCGATGTGAGCTCCGGATTCCCTCTGAAAATGAAGTCTGGCCGGGACTACCTTTGTGTCGTTGAATATCATAAGTGATCCTTTCGGCAGCAGGCCGGGAAGATCTCTGAATATATGTTCGTCGACATTGCCGTCAACGTAACGAAGCAATTTAGATGAATCCCGCTCAGGGAGGGGATATTTAGCGATCCTCTCATCAGGCAGTTCATAGAAATAGTCTTCAATCTTTATCGAAGGAATCATCGTTGACAATTCAAAATTACAGTACAAATATAAACTCAAGCGCGAATTTAATCATTTCGTGCGATATCGAGCGAAAGCGAAAAAACAGCCTTGTGTTATCATCACCAAGCGTTCATTTATTTTAAATGCGGTTATAAAAATGTGAAATTCGTTTTCAAATATACGGTGGTTTACAAAAGTGAAAATGGAAAATTTTAATAAAGTTAATCTAAACTTGTAATTAACTCATTATCAGATAATTAGCTAATATAAATTAATTTTATAGTTGAAGAAAATATGTAAATAAGACTCCCCTATTGTCGGTATTTGCGATTAATCATAAATAATGATACATTTATATGGCTATTTGTCAGATATTTACATGTATCTAACTTAACTTAAATTTAGGTATTTTATTGCTCCTTATTTAAATTACGTTGTCATACTTATGATAAACTTACCCTTTGGAATTACAAACTTTATCATTAAATTTGTGAACAAAGAATTCGTCCCATGAACCAGCGTCTACAGCAGTTTCTCAATGCCGAGAATATTTCCCAGTCACAATTCGCCGATCGTCTCGGTGTCGCTAAAGCGAGCGTCTCTCATATCCTCGCCGGACGTAACAAACCTGGCTATGACTTCATAGAGAGTTTATCCCGTCAATTCCCTAATTTGAATCTGGAATGGCTTATAAACGGGCGTGGCAGAATGTACAAGGTGACAGGACAAGAGCCTGAGATTCCCGTTCAGGAGGCGGATAATATATTCGAAAACACCCCCGAATCCATCGAATCGCAGATTGATCAGCCTAAAATCGTGAAAGTTGTCATATTCTACGACAACGGCACTTTCCAGGAAATCGTCTAATTTGCTATATTCGCGGTATGTACAAGCTTTTGATCAGACCGCTTTTGTTTTGTCTATCACCGGAAAGGGCCCACAGGCTGACTTTCCGTCTTTTGCGTATCGCTCGCAAAATCCCTTTCTGCGCCTCTCTGTTTAAGCTTTTATATCGCTGCAAGACCCCTTCACTTCGTCGTGAGCTCTGGGGCCTTGATTTCCCGAATCCTGTCGGTCTTGCGGCTGGAATCGACAAAAATGGCGAGTATTACAACGAAATATCATGGTTCGGTTTCTCTTTTGTGGAGATCGGGTCTCTCACCCCTGAGCCCCAGGATGGCAATCCCCGCCCTCGTCTTTTCCGTCTTCCCAAAGACAAGGCATTGATTAACAGGATGGGAATCAATAATAAAGGAGTCTCTTACGCTATCGAGCGTATCAAACAAGACCATCCTAAGACTATTATTTGCGCCAGTATAGCGAAGAACACCACCTCCGCTTCTGAAGGTGATATAATTGGTGACTACACAAAGTCTTTCTCCCTCCTTTATGATTTTGTGGATATGTTCACCGTCAATGTCTCCTGCCCCAATGTGGAGGGTTTGCAGCATCTGCAGGATGTGTCTTATCTATCAGATGTTGTTGATCCTCTGCTAGATATGAGAATATGCTATGACTCATACAGACCTATACTGGTCAAGGTCTCCCCTGACATTCCTCTGGAGGAATTGGACGAGATCCTGGATTATTGCATGATGTCCGGCGTCGACGGTGTCGTAGCCGGCAACACCACCACATCCAGGGAAGGATTGGTCACGCCAAAGGATAAAGTGGATAAAATCGGCAAAGGAGGCCTTTCAGGGGCACCTTTGTTCGAGAAAAGCCTGGCCCTGGTCAAGCATATTCACGAGCACACTCTCGGCAGGCTGCCCATAGTCGGTGTGGGGGGAATAATGGGACCTGAGCAGGCGCGTCAGATGCTTGATGCCGGCGCCTCCCTGATTGAGATATGCACTGGATTCATCTATGAGGGTCCCGGTGCCGTGAAAAAGATTCTTAAAGGATTGAAATGATAGAAGCTTCGATTTGCACAATCGGCGACGAGATTCTTATAGGCCAGATTGTGGACACCAATTCAGCGGCGATCGCGCGCTCCCTTGAGGAGATCGGAATAAAGGTCGGCCGGACTCTCTCCATCGGGGATGACCGTGGCGAGATAATCGGAAACCTCGAGAATGAGCTGAGAATCAGCAATATAGTTATTTCCACCGGAGGCCTCGGCCCCACGAAGGATGATATCACTAAGTCGGCTCTGGCCGAGATGAGCGGCAGCGATGCCTATGTGGAGAATCCCGTCCAGATGGAAATAATCCACGACATTCTCCGCTCCAGAGGGCTCGATATCCTGGATATCAATAAGGCCCAGGCTCTTGTCCCGGACACATGTGAGGTGATACCAAACCGGTTGGGAACGGCTCCTATTATGGTTTTCAGGTTCCCTGAAGAGAAATTTGGCCATCCCGCCACCCTCTATTCCCTGCCCGGAGTGCCCTTTGAGGCGATCGGAGCCTTGCCTGATGTTATCGAGGATATAAAGAACCATAATTCCCTGACTGACATTTTCCATAAATGTGTCATGGTCGCCGGGCTCGCTGAGTCTGCCCTTTCCAAACTTATTGAGCCATGGGAAGATAGTCTACCGGAAGACATGCATCTTGCATATCTCCCCAACCAGCTCACCGGTGTACGCCTGAGGCTCTCCATTTATGGCGGTAATAAAGAAGATGAGGAAAGGCGTATTGATGAGCGTTTCGCTGCCCTGCAGCCAATTCTAGGCGATAAGATATATTCCTACTCTGATGACACTCTCCAGAACGCTGTGGGGGCGCTTCTCAGGGGGACTGGAAAGACTCTCAGCGCGGCCGAGTCCTGCACAGGTGGGATGATCTCTTCGTTAATAACTTCAGTTCCAGGTGCTTCTGAATATTACCTAGGCTCTGTGACATCTTATGCTGTGGCTGTGAAAGAGGCTGTTCTGGGTGTCGGGCATGACGTTGTTGAGACTTACGGTGTAGTCAGCTCAGAAGTCGCGGCCGCTATGGCGGAGGGAGTCCGGAAACTCACCGGAAGCACCTATTCAGTCGCCACAACAGGCTTGGCTGGTCCCGCCGGTGATGAGCGGAATCCTGTCGGAACAGTATGGATCGGAGTCTCTGGACCCCACGGTACAACGACTGCCAGGCGTGTCTATAAAAATGACAGAAAGAGGAATATTGAGAGGTTTACATCAGCCGCACTCGATGAATTAAGGCTTTATATCCTTCAAGACTCAAAGTCTTGATTCAAAGATTATAAAACAAAATAGTTAGGGTGTATAACAACTTTGTTATATGCCCTAACTATTTTGCGGTAAAGTTGCTATAACGAATTGGAAATCACGTCATTAAAGACTCTGAGGAAATTTTGTCCGGCAATTTTCTCAATCTTGTCTTCCGAGTAACCTTTTCTTCTCAAAAGGTCGAAAATTATCGGGAGCTTTGAGACGTCCTCCAAGCCTTCCGGAGTCACCTCGATCCCGTCGAAATCTGTTCCGATTCCGACATGTTCTATACCAGCGACATTGACGGCATGGTCAATATGACGGACAACATCTTCGGCTGTCGGCTTGGGTGTCGCTTTCTCCCCTGACTCAGCATAAGCCTTCGCGTAAGAGTCGGAGAGGAAGACCGGATAAAAATTAATCTGTATCACACCGCCTTTGTCTGCCATGCGCCGGATCATATCGTCAGTCATATTCCTCGGATGGTTGGCAATGGCTCTGCAGCATGAATGCGTGGAGACGATCGGAGACTTTGAACAAGCCAGTACATCATTGAATGTCAAGTCGGAAACGTGTGCCATATCAATGATCATTCCAAGTCGGTTCATCTCCGAGACGACCTCCCTGCCGAATGGACTCAGGCCTCCCCAGCGTTTTCCTTCCATAGCGGCGTCAGCTATCTCATTGTCCCCGTTATGAGTCAGAGTCATGTATCTGGCACCGAAGCGGTAGAATAAACGAAGCAGCGACAATGATTTCTGGATTGGAGAGCCGTTCTCTATTCCTATTAATATTGAGATTAGACCTTTCTCTTTGTTCGCCAATGCCTCTGACGGAGATGTCGCGATGGCTACCTGGTCAGGATACTGCCCTACAGCGTCATAAATGCTCGCAAGCATCTCCAGCGCTCTGGTCGTCGACGCCTCCGGAGAGAGCTCTGCTGATGTGTATAAGGCGAAAAAAGAGGCGTCGACTCCCCCTGCCTTCAACTTGGCAAGATCCACCTGTCCGTCTGGGGCACCTTTCCCCAGATCCATTCCCTTTATCAGAAGGGTCGGCGTATCACAGTGAGTGTCAAGGACAAACATTATTTCCTAAGTACTGAAGCGCTTTGGATCTTGATTATCTTGATCGCGGGTTCTCCGGCGAAAACTACCTCTGCCCCCCTTCCGAGATCAAGTTCAAGTGACTTGGAAGCCCAGACATCCACATCAACTCCCGTTACCGCCAAGGTGGCCTCCTCAGTTTCAAGCGCTGATGCGTCGACTTTAGATGATGTTCCCTTTCCATTGACTTCAAGAACCTTGGAATTCCCGGCGACAGTTATTTTAGAACTTCCAGTGGGAGAGACAGTTATCTTCTCATCTACGCTCCCTTTAATGTTTATCTCGGATGCTCCGGCAGCTGTGATGCCGATATTAGCCGCATGACATTCCATCGCTATTCCACCTTTTCCGTCAGTAGTGACCTTGACATCATTCTCAACGTTCACACCGGCATTCGAGAAGCGGGCGTTCTTCGAGACGCTCAGATCCAGGCTCTTTCCGAATATCTTAAGGTTATTGATAGAAGATGAACCGGTCATGGTAATCGCGAAATCACCAACAGCCAGGTCAGCGGCAGAGAAAAACTCTGACTCATCGTTCAGGGTCAATGATTTCAAGACTGGCATAGTTATTACTGCCACTAAAGTGCGCTCCGGTGAATTCTTGCCCTTGTATTGTTTCTTAAGATCTTTAGGGACATTCTTCTCGTCCAAACCGAGATGGAGCACACCGGCTTTGACATAGCACTCAACATAGCTCTCTAGCGCGTCATCCATTGTAAGTTTAGCGTTGTAGGTGTCGCCCTTAGTGATCGATACCCTGAACCCGTCGGATGCTTCTATTCCCTCGAACGGAGAGAGAGAATGCTCCTTTGATCTGGTCTGCGAGGAAGCGCAAACAGTTGATGCCATGATACAAATGGCAATAACTAACAAATTATTAACCAGAGTTTTCATAATCATCGATATAACTAATTATTCATCCAATTTTTCCATTAATGACTCCCACTCGGCTGTCTTGTGGTCAAGGTCTCTCTTGTGCTCGAGATAAGTCCTTGTCAACTCCATAATGTCATCCTCTTTACTGGGGTTCGACAACACTTTCTCAATCTCCTTCATCTTCCCCTCAATCTTCCCTATCTCGTTTTCGAGGAACTCCACACGACGCTTCAGTCTGGCAATCTCTTTCGACTCGCTCCGCCTCTTCTCGAAATCCTCCCTGGCTCTATCTTTATCTGTCACCGGGACAGCTTTCGCATTTGCGGGGCTTGCCTGGGAACTAGCGCTCGTCGGTCCGAATCTTCTCTCTAACTCTCTAAGGTTCTCTATTTTACGTTTCTCAAGGAAGTCGGAGACGCCTCCGAGATGCTCTTTAACCTTTCCGTCACGGAACTCGTACATCTTATCGACCAACCCGTCGAGGAAGTCACGGTCATGAGACACAACAATCAATGTGCCATCGTATGCTTTCAGAGCCTGCTTGAGAATCTCCTTGGACTTGATGTCCATGTGGTTGGTGGGCTCATCCAAGGCCAGCAGATTATATGGCTGGAGCATGAATTTGGCCATTCCGAGCCTGGCCCTCTCGCCACCGGACAGGATACTGACCTTCTTGTCGATATCCTCACCTCGGAACAGGAACTGCGCCAATATGTCCCGAAGCTTGGTCCTGATGTCTCCAACAGCTATGTTGTCAAGAGTCTCCCAGACCGTAAGTTTCTGGTCCAGAATATCTTCCTGATTTTGGGCGTAATATCCCAGCGAGACATTGTAACCACGCTTGGCCTCCCCTTTTATTGGATCCAACTCCCCTGCGATAACTCTCATCAAGGTTGTCTTCCCTTCGCCATTGCGGCCGATCAAGGCGACCTTCTCCCCTCTTTTGACCTCAATGTCAGCATCAGTGAATACGACCTTTCCCGGATAGCCTACAGTGATTCCTGAAGCCTTGAACACAATGTCACCAGATCGAGGCGCCGGAGGGAATTTGACGGTAAGACGCACATTATCAGTCTCGTCGATCTCGATCCTGTCTAATTTCTCGAGTTGCTTGATTCTGGACTGGACTTGGTTGGACTTGGTCGGTTTGTAGCGGAATCGGTTGATGAAATCTTCCGTTTTCTCAATCATCCGCTGTTGGTTCTCATAGGCGGCCGTCTGCTGTGCGAGGCGTTCCTTTCTCAGCTCAACATATTGGCTATAAGGGACTTTGTAGTCATGAATATGACCGAGCATGATCTCTACGGTCCGATTCGTGACATTGTCCAGGAACTTCCTGTCATGAGAAACCAGTAGAAGTGATCCTTTGCGGCTTTTCAGGTAATCCTCCAACCACTCGATGGATTCGATGTCCAGATGATTGGTCGGCTCGTCAAGTAACAGCACATCAGGATCGGACAGCAGTATCTTAGCCAGTTCGATCCTCATGTTCCATCCCTGGCTGAAGGTCTCCGTCTTTCTTCCGAAGTCCGAGTCTTTGAACCCGAGACCAAGAAGTGTTTTCTCGGCGAGCACCTCCGGAGGTTCCGAGTGGAAGAATGCCAAGGCGTCACTAAGGTCGTTCATCCGGCTGATCAGATTCATATAAGATTCTGATTCATAGTCGGTTCTGGAAGCCAGTGTCACTCCGATCTCATCAAGTTCCTCCTGGATGGCGTTGACCTGGTCGAATGCGGTCAGAGCCTCCTCCATCACTGTCCTGCCCTTATGGTGGTCCATGATCTGGGGAAGATAACCTATCCTGATGTCATTCGGTTTGTCGATCGAACCCGATGTGGGACTCTGCAATCCGCATATCAGCTTCATGACTGTCGATTTCCCGGCTCCGTTCTTTCCTACGAGGCCGATCTTGTCATTTTCACTGATATGAAAATCAATACTGTCCAGCAGGGTGAATCCGCCGAACGCGACAGTCAATGAGTTGATGGATATCATTCCTGAGCTGTTTCAGGCTCACCCTCCTCTATTTCTTCATCAGCCTGCCGGGGCTTGCAGAAGATCACACTTGCCTCGTATAGCAAAAGAAGAGGTGCTGCGGCTATAATCATCGAGAACGGATCAGCGGGAGTGATGATAGCGGCAATACAAAGGATAGCCACAATAGCGTGCTTCCGGTATTTGTTCATAGTGTCTTTGTAGACCATGCCAAGCTTGTTAAGGATCACAATAACAGCCGGGAACTCGAACACTATACCGAAGGCTAGGATTGTCGAAGTGAATAGGGATATGTATGAGTTCAGCGAGATGGTGTTGACCACGGCGTCACTGATCTTGTACCCAAGGAAAAAGTTAAGCGAAATAGGGACAATCAGCACATATCCGATATAAAGACCAAGATAGAACAGGAAAGAGGCTGCCAGGAATACTCCCCTGACAGTCTTCTTCTCGTTCTGGTACAAGGCGGGAGCTATGAATTTCCATATCTCCCATACAATGAACGGGAAAGAGAGGATAAAGCCCAGCTGGAAGGCAACCTTGAGATGGACGAAGAACTGTGTCGAGATCTCAAGGTTCACCAGGTTCATGTTGACATCCATGTTCAGCAGCTTGTAGACCCAGAAATCACTTCTGGTTGGTGCCAAGACCACGTCGTCAAACACGAACTTCTTAAAGCAGAAAACTACGACGCTGATTATGGAAACAGCTAGCAATGAGCGGAATATTGTTCCTCTCAATACCTCGAGATGGTCCCAGAAGGACATCTCGCCCACTTCCTGCGCATTCTTCTCTTCCTCAGTCACGCTTACTTCTGGTAATCATCTTTCTTCTCGATCTTGTCGGGGCTCTTCGCGGGAGCGTTCATGTCATTCTCGATGTCCCCGATCTGTTTCTCGACCTCGTTCATTCCCTGCTTGAAACTCTTCATTCCTTTACCAAGGCCGTGCATGAGCTCAGGAATCTTTTTGCCTCCGAAAAGGAGAAGGATGACAAGGGCGATGATGACTATCTGCCAAGGTCCGACGACACCTAAAGGGAAAAATGTTAACATATTCTTGAATATTAAAGGTTTATCTATCGTTAATATGCTTTTCTATAGCCTCAAGCAGCTTTTCCGGGCAGCGGGTAGGGCGGCCCGTCACCTTATTGAGGAAACCAAGCGTGACTTCACCATCCACACATAATGTGCCGTCCTGGTTATAAACCGCCTGCTTGATCCGGAGTTTAGCCATAGGGGGCGTATCGATCATGGCGACAATCCGCAGGTCATCCCCCATCTTAGCCGGATGCTTGTAGTGGCACTCAACCGAGACAATCGGGACTGTCACCCCGTCTTCCTCGCACTTCTCGATCGGGTAACCGAACTCCCGCATCATGTTGTTGCGGGCGCACTCGAAATAACGAATGTAATTCGAGTGATGGACGATGCCCATCTGGTCCGTCTCGTAGTACCTAACCGGGAAAAATGTCTCGGAATATACCATAACAAAAATGTTCTATGACTAAACTTTTTTGTTTCTTTACTTGTTTTTCAGTGCCTTGAGACTGTTCTCAAGATTCGCAATCTTAAGTAGGGCATCAGCCTCTTTCTTGCGCTCCAACTCGACCACTTTTTCCGGGGCATGCGCTGTGAAAGCCTCATTTGAGAGCTTTTTGCGCACTCCCTCGAGGAAACCGCGGAGTCTGGTGAGCTCGGATTCCATCTTGGCGATCTCCTCACCAGCGTCAACCAAACCACCGAGAGGCACAAAGACCTCCACTGTCCCGACCATGAATGACACACCGCTCTCATCACCGAAATCAGCCACCTTCTCAGCTGAGCTGACATTGGCGAGTTTAGCGACGACAGGCATCATCTCCATCGGGAACTCCCCTTTCACTTTGATCTCAAGTGCCTCCTTGGGAGGAATATTCTTTTGCTGCCTGATTCCTCGGACGCCACCGGCGACTTCCTTAGCGGCCTCGAAATCCGCGATCACCTTCGGATCGACCTCTCCGGCGACAGGACTTGGCTGATACATGATGGTCTCTCCATCCTTCCTTTCAGCGAGAGACTGCCAGAGCTCCTCACTGATAAACGGCATCACAGGATGGATCAACTTGAGAAGCTTCTCCAGGAACACGTTGGTAGCCTCGAAAGTGGCCTTGTCAAGCGGCTGGCCGAAGGCAGGTTTGACAGCCTCGAGGTACCAAGAGCAATAGTCGTCCCAGAATAACTTGTATATAGCCATCAAAGCGTCAGAGATCCTGAACTTTGAATAGTAGTCTTCGACCTGGGCTATAGTCTGGCTGAGCTTATTCTCAAACCACTTGACTGACAATGCGTTGACATCGCTCTGTTGAAGCGATTCATCAACCATCCATCCCTGCACCAAGCGGAAGGAATTCCAAATCTTGTTGCAGAAATTGCGGCCCTGCTGGACCTGGCTCTCATCATAGAAGATGTCATTGCCGGCTGATGAGCACAGCAGCATTCCAATCCTCACTGCATCAGCGCCATATTGCTTGATAAGCTCGAGCGGATCCGGCGAGTTTCCGAGGGTCTTGCTCATCTTCCTGCCAAGCTTGTCACGGACAATTCCCGTGAAATACACATTGCTGAACGGGATGTCCTTCATGAACTCCCCTCCAGCCATAATCATCCTGGCCACCCAGAAGAAGATGATGTCCGGAGCGGTCACAAGATCGCTTGTGGGATAGTAATACGCCAGATCTTTGTTAGGGACATGATCCGGATGTCCGGGCATCTCAGGATCAAATACCGAAATCGGCCACAGCCAGCTTGAGAACCAGGTGTCGAGGACATCCTCGTCCTGCCTTAGATCAGCGGCTGTGAAAGCCGGGTTGATCTTCTTCGCGGCCTCCAGAGCCTTTTCGGGAGTCTCTTCGACAACCACTTGTCCGTCAGGAAGATAGTATGCGGGAATCCGCTGGCCCCACCATAGCTGACGGGAGATACACCAGTCACGGGCATTTTCCATCCAGTGGCGGTAAATATTGCGATACTTGTCGGGGATAAACTTAATCTTTCCTGACTCCACACTGTCAAGAGCCATGGCGGCAAGGTCTCCCATCTTCAGGAACCACTGCGCGGAAAGCTTCGGCTCAATGACAGCGTCAGTCCTTTCTGAATATCCGATCGGGGATATGTATTCCTCGACTTTCTCAAGATTACCGGCCTCCTCGAGCATCCCGACAATCTTTTTCCTGGCCACGAAACGATCCTCGCCGACAAGGATGACAGCCTCTTCGGTGAGTTTGCCATGGTCATCTATAATGTTGATTATCGGGAGGTTATGGCGCAGTCCAATCTCATAGTCGTGGGCGTCGTGGGCAGGAGTCACCTTTAGGCAGCCTGTCCCGAAGTCCATCTCTACATAGCTGTCTTCGATGACGGGAATCTCCCTGCCGATCAGCGGGATAAGCACCTTCTTTCCCTTGAGCCAATGATAACGTTCATCGGCGGGGTTGACGCAGATCGCCGAGTCGGCCATAATCGTCTCCGGACGAGTCGTGGCTATGACCAGATACTGGTCGGTAGGATTACCGTTACCGTCTGAGATATAATATCTAAGGTGATAGAAATGGCTCTTTGTGTCCTTGTGGATTACCTCATCATCGCTGATGGCGGTCAAAGCCACGGGATCCCAGTTGACCATTCTCACTCCCCTGTAGATCATGCCCTTCTTGTAGAAATAACAGAAAGTGGCGATAACAGCGTCAGACAGAGCAGGTTCCATTGTGAAACGCGTACGGTCCCAGTCGCATGAGGCGCCGAGCTTACGTAACTGCTTGAGGATTATGCCACCATGCTCCTCTTTCCATTCCCATGCGTATTTGAGGAACTCCTCGCGGGTCAGATCCTCTTTTGATATTCCTTTCTCCTTGAGCCTGGCGACAACCTTGCTCTCAGTAGCGATAGAGGCATGGTCGGTGCCGGGCACCCAGCAAGCGTTTTTCCCGTCCATGCGGGCCTTGCGGATGAGGACATCGTTCAAAGTGTTGTTGAGCACATGGCCCATGTGGAGAATACCGGTCACATTCGGCGGCGGGATAACGATGGTATAAGGCTCCTTCTCGTTAGGCTCGGAACGGAAACACTTGTGTTCCAGCCACCAGGAATACCATTTGTCCTCAACCTCCGACGGATTGTATTTCGCGGACAGCTCCTTATTCTCGCTCATATCTTTCTTTTATTCAATATTTACTTTGTTCCAGAATCACAAATATAACACAATTTTCACTAATTTTGCCCCATAAACAAGAGTATCATGGAAGAGAAAAAAGAAATAAGCTTGGAGATCAAGCCTGAGATCGCGAAAGGCACTTATTCGAACCTCGCCATCATCACCCACTCCCATAGCGAATTCATCATTGATTTCGCCACCATGCTCCCCGGTCTTCCCAAGCCGGACATCGGTAACCGCATAGTGATGACCCCGGAACACGCTAAGAGGCTTCTCAACGCCCTCATGGACAATGTGACCAAGTACGAGTCCCAGTTCGGTCTTATCCAACTTGGAGGCCAGCCCCAGCAGCAGGGTGGCACCTTCAACCTCGGCGACCTTCCCCAGTTCGGCCCCGGCGGAGCCAAATCATAATCAGATGACTGATTTAAAGGATATTAAAGCCTTCGCTTTCGACATCGATGGAGTGATGACGGACGGAGGCATATTGGCTGACCTTGAAGGACAGCTATACAGGACATTTGATGCCAAAGACGGTTTCGCTGTCAGGATGGCGAACATGAACGGCTACCCTGTCGCCGTCATCACGGGCGCTCGTTCCCAAAGTGTCCGAGCCCGCTTCTCAGGCAATGGAATCCCTCCTGAGGACATATATCTCGGATCGCGCGACAAGATCACTGATTTCGACGATTTCTGCCGCAGACATGGTCTGGATCGCTCTGAGGTGATGTTTTTCGGAGATGACATTCCCGATATTCCGGTGCTTCTTGCCGCCGGAATCGGGGTTGTTCCTTCTGATGCCGTGGATGAGGCGAAAGAGGCGGCTGATATTATCTCTGACCGTCCGGGAGGAAAAGGCTGTGTCAGGAAACACTTCGAGGACGTCATGAAAGCCCAGGGCCATTGGAACTTTGATGTCCAGCTTTATAAGAATAAGTTCTAGCGTTATGGACACTAACGGAAAGAAGATAATCCTCGCCAGCAACTCCCCTCGCCGTAAGGAACTTATGGCCGGCCTGGGCATAGATTTCATCAGTGACACGGACACCTCTTTTGTCGAGACTTACTCCCCAGACACGCCTCATACAAAGGTTCCGGAGCTGATGTCGGAAGGCAAGTCACATGGTTTCCATCGTCCTCTTGGTCCTGATGAGATCCTTGTCACATCTGACACGATGGTTTTGTGCGGAATGGAGATCCTCGGCAAGCCTGTGGACAAAAGCGACGCTATCCGGATGCTTAAGCTTCTCTCCGGAAGAGAGCACCAGGTCATTACAGCTGTCACAATCCGTGACGCCCATAAGGAGAAGACGTTCTCCGTCTCTTCGTTTGTCCTATTCAAAGAATTGTCAGACAAGGAGATAGAATATTATATCGACAATTATCATCCCTTCGACAAGGCGGGTGCCTACGGAGTCCAGGAATGGATAGGTTACGTCGGCATCACATCTATCGACGGTTCCTTCTATAACGTCATGGGCTTCCCTACCCAGCGTTTCTACGATGAGCTCCAGGACTTCCTGGTATGAGACCCAAGCTTATTCTGATAACCGCTTTTGTTTTCGCTTTCGCTGTCAGAGCGGAAGCTCAACTTATCTCGCACCACGGTGTTGTGAAGGGAGGCTATGATTTCTGGGTGTATGTTCCTCAAGACAGGGCAGCTAAAGACACCACAAAGCTTCCTTTAGTCTTGTTTCTCCATGGAAAAAGCCTGTCTGGGACCAATCTTGAGAAAGTCCGGGAATATGGCCCCCTTGAAGCCCTTAAATTCGGCCGTAAGATTGATGCCATAGTCCTGGCTCCTCAGTCACAGGGTGGATGGAGCCCTTCCAGAGTCAAGAAAACTCTGGATTGGACTGAGGCCCGTTACCCTGTCGACACTAACCGGATTTATGTCTTCGGCATGAGTATGGGTGGCTATGGAACTATCGATTTCACAGGGACTTACCCGGATAAAGTAGCGGCGGCGATCGCTATGTGCGGCGGAGCTGACATCAAGGACGTTTCAGGGTTGAACAAGGTTCCGCTTTGGATCATTCATGGTACCTCGGACTCCGCGGTCTCATGGAAAAGGTCACAGGTTGTTGTGGACGCCATGAAAGCCTCCGGTCCAGCTGACCTTCTTCGCTACGACCTCCATCCGGGGGTAAGTCACTCTTATCTTGGCAGGGTATTCTATATGTCAGAGCCTTACGAGTGGCTGTTCAAGCATTCTCTCTCGGATTCCCTCAGGGCAGTCGACCAGACAATACAGATCACTAAGTACGGCATGTCGAAGGCCTATAAGAGCATGCCGGGAAGGCGTACTCTGAAAGTAGTCGAATACAAAGGGAAAAAGTAATCAGTTAATCCTCAGCGGTTTTCTCTTCTTCCTGAGGCAAGTTGATAGTGCGGAAACGCTTCTGGCGACGCTCCCATCTCTCACGGGCGAACTGCTGCATATCGATAGCCTGGTCGTTCTCGTCAATGATCTCGAGTCCAAGGATTGTCTCGATAATATCCTCGAGCGTGACAATACCCTGGAAACATCCATATTCATCGATGATCAGAGCGATCTGCTCGTGTTTTTTCAAAAGCTCCTCCCAAACCTTGCTCAATGAATCCTCCTCATTGAAGAAGGAAACAGGGCGTTTGAACTCCTTGAGCCTCTTGTCGAACTCATCATCCGCAAGACCTTCGAGAGCATCTGAAAGAAGGATGTAGCCTGTTATATATTCCGGGGAATCGCCGTAGACAGGGATTCTGGAATAATGGAGATACTGGTCGTTCTTGTAGAAGTTCTTGAGCATCATGTTTTCCTGTGCGGTGACAGCCACGATTCTGGGCGTCATCGCCTCATAAGCCGGCACATTGTCCAACTTCATGATATTCTGGATAACCTTGTTCTCGTCAGAGTCGATCACACCCTCCTCCACGCCGATATTGGCCATCGCGGTGACTTCCTCGCGGCTGACGGCGGCCTCATCCTCATCCTTGGAGAGAATCTTGCCGACAAGGCTGGCCAAGAGCACCAAAGGATACATCAAGACGATCAGAAGCGAGATCATCCTTGTCGCGAAGCCCATCAAATGTTTCCAGTATGAGGTTCCGATGGTTTTTGGTACGATCTCGGCGAAGACCAGGATCAAAAGAGTCATTATGGCGGAGATGATTCCGAACCATGTGCTGCCGAAAATGATTGTGGCTTGGCGGCCGACACCGGCGGCGCCAATCGTATTGGCGATCGTGTTTAGTGATAAGATAGCCGCCAGTGGCTTTTCGGTGTCAGTCTTATAATCGAGGAACTTATCCGCCAGCTTGTAACCCTGCTCCTTCTTCATCGTGATGAAAGACAGCGGAGTTGACATCAAGGTCGCCTCAAGGATAGAACAGAGGAACGAGACGAGAAGAGTTCCGAATAAGAATGTCAGCAGCAGTGCCATAAAAACCAAATATCGTACAAATATAGCACAATATTTAGAATTTCAGACTGATGCTGCCCATGATTGTCCTGCCTGCCATCGGAATGAAGCCGATCTGGTAATAACGATTGGAATCGGGATGGCCGTAACCTTCAAGAATTGAGGAATACACCCACCCGCTGGTGGCCTTCCTGGCATTGAATATATTCCCGACATTGAGTCCTACCACAGCCTCCTGGATAAGTAGTTTAGGAAGTCTCAGTGTATAAGAGAGATTGATGTCGGAAAATGAATATGCCGGCAGGGATCGGTCATTGTTCCCTGTGTTGTCCAGATATTGCCTAGACACGTAATCCGTGTGCCATACGGCCTTGAACCCCTTGGATTCGAACCTGATGAATCCGTTCAGAATGGCTGCTGGAGAGAAGGCCAGAGGAGCGTTGTCGTAGTGTATCGGCCTGAATGAATCATCCCAGTCCAAGCTGGCCATCTCCGTGAAATCCTTCAGCCGGTTCTCGCTGAGAGCGGCGTTCCCTTCAAGTGTAAGGTAAGGCAGTATGCTCCAGGCCGCCGTCAACTCAATTCCCGTCCTGAAAGAACTTTTGATGTTGGTCGTGAGCGGCTCCCCTATCTCGCTGAGTTCCCCAGTCTGCACCAGCTGGTTGTCGTAATCCATGTAATAAATGTTGGCTCCAGCCTGGAAACGCTTGGAAGTGAATTGATAACCAATCTCATAATCCATGACGCTCTCAGCGACCGGGAATGGATATTTGTAGTTGTCCGTGAAATTGTCCCTCGACGGCTCCCGGTGACTCATCGCCGCTGAGACATAGGCGTGATTAGGGCCGGAAATCCAGCTGAGACCAAGCTTGGGGTTCAAGAAGTCATAGTTCTCATCAACGTTCAGCTCCTGGTTGTACCAGCGGCCTCCCTCATCGTAGAATTTATCGTTGATTCCTGTTGTCTTATAACCAACATGGCGGTACTGCAGGTCGGCGAATGCTTCCCAATTCTTCCCTATGTGATAAGTTCCTTTGACAAAGGCGCTTCCGTCAAGTTTAGTGGCGTCAGAATCGTAATACTTATAGTATCCTCCGGAAAGTAGACGGTCAGACATCGCCTGGTCCTTTATGTATGTGAGGAAGCCATAGTGGTTCCCGTCGAAATTCTGAACCGAAAAACCAGAGATCAAGTCGATGTTATTCCCTGAATATGAGATATTTCCGACAAGGCCATAAGTGTCCTGGGTGAGGCCTTTGCGCCTGACGAAATCGGTCCTTTTCACCTTCTCATCAGTGATTCCGAACTTCTTTGGCTTGTTATCCGGACGGAACTCCTCGTAATAGCCATGCCCATGGGTATAGTGAGCGGCCAAGTTGGCCTTCCAATTGTCTGATAGATTGAACGCGGCGGAAAGGATATTGTGGTCCTGCCAGAAATTGTCAGTGGTCTTCGGCCAAAGAGTCCCGTCACGCATCGTGTATCTTTGCGTCACGTAGCCGTTCGCATCCGTCAAGAAAAGCCCGTCATCACCGGTGACTATCCTTTCGTAAAGGCTGTTGAATTGACCCAATCCTTTGTCATAGAGATCCTTATATGTCTTTATCCCGGTCTTTGCGGTATAACTCCATGATCCGTCGTCGTAACTTCCGTCCATTAGGCTGTAATCGCCGTTCCCGGCGGTTATCCCGTTCCAAGCCTGGCCGGTCCTTTCGTAATTACCGATATTCCTGTATTTAAGGATAACGGATCTGCCAAGCCATGTCAAGCCACCATACCAGGATCCGGACTTTCCGGCCGTGCCATGGATATAGCCGTCAGTGCTGGTGGTGTGGAAGGCCCCGTCCAAGATAAGATGCCTCCCGATAAGGCCGGAAGACAGTGTCAAGCCAGTGTTATAAGTGTTGAAACTGCCATATGAGCCGCTAACTATCACAGACGGATTGTATGAGATCGCTTTCGTCCGGAGAGCCACGCTACCTCCGAAAGCCCCGTCACCATTGGTCGACGTTCCCACTCCCCTCTGGATCTGGATGCTCTCCAGGAAATGACTGTAACTGTTCATGTTAGCCCAAAAAACCGCTTGATCCTCCGGGGAGTTTAAAGGCACTCCGTCGATAGTCACATTGATCCTGGAATCGCCCGCTCCCCTGATTCTGAGATAAGTCGTTCCTGTGCCCACTCCATTCTCACTCCAGGAGAGTACGCCTGGGGTTGAAGAAAGCAGAAATGGAATCTCCTTACCTGTTTTTGAGAAATCGCCCAGAGCCTTGCGGTTGACGTTTGAGACAGCGAACGGGGCGTTTCTAGACGCCCTGACACTTTGGACCATAGAAGCTTCCAAAGACTCTGCCTTAGTTGTGTCTCCGGGCGCCTGGGCTAACGCCGCCCCGGCTTGGATAAAGGTCGCGGCAATGACCGCGGAAAAAAGAAAAACTCGCATAATAAATCATTATTAATGCGAGGGGACGCCTGTCCGGCGTTATGAGATTATGCTTCCCTACGGCGGCATTACCCGCGTCAGGTTCAATGGGTATGATCTCAACCGGACGGGCTTTCATGTCCGGTACCCCCGCTTATTTCAGACGCGAATATAGCTATTTTTTCGCTACAAGTTCCACCTCATAGAGACGTTTCCAGTATTTTCCGGTCAGGAATATCTGTTTTGTCTGAGGATTATAGGCTATACCGTTAAGAACGTCGGTATATTCGTCGCGAAGATGCCTCGGGAGCAGACCGGCGCAATCCACAGTGGCTTCCACCGCACCGGTCTCAGGGTTGATAATCAGGATCATGTCTGTCATGTAGACATTAGCCCAAATCTTCCCGTCAATCCACTCAAGCTCGTTGAGCTGGTTGATCGGCCTGCCGTTCAGCTTGACTGTCAATGACTTCTGCTGGCGGTACTGAGTGTCCATCCAGTATAGCCTGGCTGATCCGTCGCTGGCGATCAAGCGCTTCCCGTCAGTAGTCAAGCCCCATCCTTCCCTCGGATAGCTGAAAGTCTGCTTGTATTCCAGAGTCTTCGCGTCGTAGATGAACGCGACCTTGTTCTGCCAAGTGAGAATGAATATGTTTCCGTCAAGCTCCACGGAGCCTTCAGCGAAGTATTTCCTCTCGAACCCGAGTTTCTTGAGAGCCTTTCCTGTCGCCGGATCAACTACCCTGAGAGTCGACTCTCCGTACTGACCGGTAGTCTCGATCATCTTATCTCCCTGGAAGAAAAGACCTTGGGTATAAGACATTTCGTCATGGGGATACTCCTTCACGACCTTGACCTTATATTCCTTTACCTTGGCGTCGCAGGATGACCCCGACAGAACCAAAGTGGCTAATATGAAGAATATCAATGTTTTCCAGCGCATAGTCACAACAAGCTTTTGTCCAAACCACAAATATAATCAAAAATCACTCCAAGTTATTCCTTCTCCCCGCAGTACATGCGGCAGATGCCGAAAGAGAAAGACTTGTGTGTCACATTTTTGAAGCCTGCATTACGTATTTGTTCCATGAACTCATTCTTGCGGGGAAAAGCCTTGACGGATGCGGGAAGGTAAGCGTAAGCCGCCTTGTCGCCCGAGACTTTTCCTCCGATTACAGGTAGAATACGAAGGAAATAAATATCATAGAACCAGCGGATCACTTTGTTATCAGGCATTGAGAGTTCCAGGATAACGAGTCTGCCGCCTGGCTTTAGGACTCGCAGGGCCTCTCTCAAACCTTTGTCCCTATCCTCGAAATTCCTTATACCGAAAGCATTGACGACACGATCGAAAGACCCGCTCGCAAAACTGAGATCCTCGCCATCATCCATCTGCTCTGTAATAATGCTTTCAAGCTTGTTTTTCAATACCTTCTGGCGCATCACTTCAAGCATTTCTTTGGAAATGTCAACTCCAGTTATATGGCATTTCCCGATAGCCTTGGCGATAGCGATCGAGAAGTCTCCTGTGCCACATGCCACATCAAGGATATCAGGATTCTCCCCCGCGTCGATAATCTTGTTAATCGCTTTCCGTCTCCATGACTTGTCAATCGACAGCGACAGGACGTGATTCAAGGAATCATAGTCCTTTGCTATGCTGTCGAACATCGCTTCTACTTTCTTTTTAGACGGCATGGTAACAAAACAAAAAAAGGTGGAGCCGTAAGCCGGTTTCTGTTTTTAAATCCGCCATTTATCTGCGCGACCTACCCCCTGGCATCGGACGGGCAGCCCTCATCTGCCAGTATATTTGGTTTTGCAGGCCCTGGTGCCGTGCCCGCCGGCTGTCACCAGCCAAGCGTCGTGAGCTCTTACCTCGCGTTTTCACCCTTGCCGCCGAAGCGGCGGTTGTTTTCTGTCACGGCCGCCCGAGATCTCTCCCGCCTGGGCTTTCCCCAGCAAGGTGCCCTTCCCTGTCCGGACTTTCCTCACCCCGGAACCGAAGCTCCGGAGCGCGGCGGATCGCCCCACCTTATTTGTGGCGCGAAGATAATAAAAAAGATTGACTATGCGTGGTTGGCTGCCACTGTTGCCTCAAGGTCGAGGGCGTCAGCCAGAATGACGATAGGATTCAGGACTGTGTAGCCGGTTGACATCTCGATCTGCCACTTGCATGTCTCACACTCGCAGCAGACGAAATCCGGAGCCAAGGACTTTATCTGCTCGAAAAGCCTGCTCCCGATCTCTTGGGAATACTTGTAATTCTCCTTCTTGAAGCCGTATGTCCCGGCCATGCCGCAGCAGGCGCTGTCCAAGACAGTCAGTGAGACACCTGGGATCATCCCGACAAGAGCCTTAGTGAATATGCCCCACCCCAGTTTCTCATTATGGCAAGGCACATGATAGGCGATCCTGGCCCTATAGTCCTCCTTGAAGACAAGTTTCACGGCCCCGGAGTCAACCAACTCGAAAAGGAATTTCTCGACCATGGTAAGGCTGTCCCTTACTCTGGAATTGTCCACATCAAGCACATCGGGATATTCATCTCGCATCGTGAATATGCATGTGGAAGACACTCCCACTATCGGAAGTCCCTCAGAGACAGCCTTCTCAAACACCTTGACATTGTGTTCGGCATGACGTCTGG
The DNA here is from genome assembly GCA_902785575.1 of uncultured Bacteroidia bacterium. GTDB lineage: Bacteria > Bacteroidota > Bacteroidia > Bacteroidales > UBA932 > Cryptobacteroides. Next base: position 68,785 of record CACZZF010000011.1, read on the forward strand.
CAGAGTTCCACATCGCGTTCGAGATCATCGCCACCCCGCAGCACTTCTCGTCGAGAAGCTCGACTCCATATCCGATAGCGTTCATCACTTTCACGAAAGCTTTCCCCACCTCAGGATGCTGGAACTCAGTCGAGCAACCATGGAAGAACGCCACTTTCTTGGAATAATTGTCCTGCTTATCGGCCGCCTCTTTCTTGAACCACCGGATAAAACCCTTCTGCTGGTACTTGGGAAATGTCCTTCCTCGGTCGATGTCCATCATGACATCAATCACGACTTTGGCAGGTTTAGACGCGGCGATGAAGTTGGCCAAAGGAGCCACAGGACGGGCGAATTTGCCCATGAAATCAGTACTGGCCAGGATACGATCCCTGAGTTCGGGAATATCATGACCGTAACGCCTTCTGGCGGAATGGATCAAATCAGCGATCTTGACCCCCGAAGGACAGGCGACCTCGCATCGTTTGCAGTTCATGCAATATTTCAAGTTCTCGTCGAAGAAGAACTTGTTCTTGAGGCGTAAACGCTCACCATCAGGTCCGGCTTGCTTAGGTCCAGGATAATGCGGATTGACAGCCACCACAGGGCAATATGCCGTGCAGATCGTGCATTTGATGCACTGCTCGAAATTATTGAAACTGACGTTTTTCTCCTGCATGGCTATTTACCTTCAATTATACTGTCAGCCACACTCAGGGCTGTCATTATGGCCACTCCTGCCCCGCTCCCCTCGTATAGAGAGTTGCAGCCTCCGACCTCTGATCCTATCACAAACAAATTATCCACAACAGCCCCGTTTCTCATGGGACGGAAGGAATCGTCAGTAATCACTCCGAAAGAAGCGTAACCTTGCTCGGAGAAAAAGTCAGGAGCGCACCATTCCGCCCTGTCAGCCGGGAAATCGGTGTCAAGTCCGAACACCGGCTCGAGGACAGTGTCCGGTGTCGCCTCAAGCCCTTTTCCGAATAGATTACCGCTCGCGAGGACATATTGGTCGGCGGTCAAAGAAATCGAGCCGAGATTGACAGTGTGGATTCCGGTCACAAGCCCATTCTCGAAAGTGGGGTCGATAGCTGTGTCACCGGCAAGGAAAGTGCCTCCAGCGGACTCAAAAGTGCGTTTGAGAAGAATTTGGGCACGGATTCCGGGAACTGAGGGAGGCATGGTTCCGACAAACATCACCTCGGCCGGAATCATCTCCTTAAGCCACTCGATAACAACCGCTTGGTTGAACCCGAAAACAGCAGGGACAATCACCAGATCCTCCCCGTTGACAAGATCCCTTACTTTCCCGCCGAATTCTTTCCAGTTCGACTCCTTGCCCATTATCCTGGCGATTCCGACAGAACGCATCTCAGTCGGATTGGACCGGAGACTTTCAACGTCCGCTATAGTCAGGGTCTCTACTCTGCAGGAAACTCCCCTCTTTTCCAGTCCCTCAGCTATGAATCCAGCATTGAAATCAAGGAAGCCACGGAAATTGACAATCAATGCCTTATTCCAATTTATCTCATCTTTTGATGGAAGTAAAGTGACATCCTCCATAGCCAGCCAGGCCGGCATGAAAGAACCCATCGGAGTGAGTCTGAAACCGTTTCTCGGGAACTCCGGCTCCGATGATGGAGAGCCATGAAGTTTCAGCCCGCATGAGTCGAAAAACTCCGGAATGCCGGAAACATATTCAGAAACCTTCTCGACTCCGATCTTTGAATATGGATGATTCTTTGGGAGGAAAGACAACGCTTTCAGGGGTTCACTGACCTCTGTTCCATCCTCAAGCCTGCCGAGAAGCCCGAAAGTGCCGGACGAGAAATGAAGGGCGTTCTGTCCGGCCGAGACAATAAGGCATTTCTGTCCGGCCCTCTGCGCTTTGATGCCACATACGAGAGAGGCTAGTCCCCCTCCGATTATGATTGTGTCAAACCTCATCTTTCTTCGTTCAAACCAAGTACTTCCGAATATACCCACTGGGTGTACACGCTCTCCCTAAGGGTCTCGCCCCAAGCCACGGGGTACATTCCCTTCCATCTTTCTCTCATGAAAGATTTCAGGTCTTCCCGGGCTTTGGAGGCACAGCCGGTGGCTTTAGCCAAGCGACCTGCGGCCCTGCAGGCGCACAGCTCACCCTGACATGGTCCCATACCGACACGAGTCCTTCTACGGAGGTCAACCAGATTCCCGACCTCAAGATTCTCAATAGCGGCATCTACCTCAGCCACAGTGACTTCCTCACATTCGCAAACGACTCCGCTGTTGTCTTCGTCAAAATCCAGTTTAGCGGCGCTGGATCCGATCCTTCCGATGGATGCCTTCTGCGCTAAAGTCGGGAATTCGAAAATCTTTTTAGCGATCTGCTCTATTCCGCCCCCCTCGGATCCGGGAAGAGGCTCACGAGCGGTCACGCACTTGACAACCACACCAAGCTTGCGGCAAACAGCATCGGTCGCTATCTCGGCCATAAGCCTGTAAGTCATCAGCTTGCCGCCAGTGATTGTGATGAATCCCTTTATTCCGTCCCGGACCTCATGATCCAGACAGACAATGCCTCGACTGATATTCCTGCCTGAAGGATCATTGTCAGCGGAGACCAGCGGGCGGACTCCGGCATATCCCCTCAAAATCCTGGTGTGCATCAGACTGGGAGCGAGTTTCGCTCCTTCGGTCAAGAGAAGATCGACCTCGTCGGGAGTCACACGAACATCGTCACATTCCTCGTAAGGCACTCTGGTTGAAGTGGTTCCTATAATGCACACAGTGTCGCCAGGAACGAGAATGTCAGCGTTCGCCGGTTTGCGGCAACGGTTTATCACCATTCCGTTAACTCGATGGGCGAAAATCAGCAGAGCACCCTTGGCCGGGAACATGCCCACGTTGACTCCGGCCAGCGAGGCGATATGATGCCCCCAAATTCCAGCGGCATTGACGACTATCTTGGCGTAATAATCAGACTCCTGGCCAGTTGTGTGATCCAGGACTCGAACGCCCTTTACGGTATCTCCGGTAATATGGAAACTGGTGACCTCTGAACGTACCAGGATCTTTGCTCCGTGAAGCTTCGCGTCGACCATATTGGCGGCGCAGAGCCTGAATGGATCCACGCATCCATCCGGAACCCTTACGGCTCCGATAATGTCCGGATTGACAGATGGTTCCAGACGCAGGGCTTCCTTCGGGTCTATGACCTCGGCCTTGATTCCGGCCGCCAGACAAGACTTGACAAAGGTCTCCTGATATCCAAGATCGTCTTCCGGCAGAGTAATAAAAAGACCTGAAGTGTCGTCCACGCAATGGCGGGCCACTTTCTTCAGGATCATGTTCTCACTTATACATTCAGAGGCTGATTCTTTATCTGTCACCGCATAACGCGCGCCGCTATGAAGCAGTCCGTGATTACGGCCGGTCGCTCCGGTGGCGATGTCATCCCGCTCGATGAGAAGGACACTCAGGCCCCTCAGGGCACAATCCCTCGCGGTTCCAGCTCCTGTTATTCCTCCTCCGATTATGATGACATCGAACTCTTCCATCAGCGTCCAGTATAATCTTTAATCTTCTTCCTCAAGTCTTTGGAAAGACTGATCGGCATGTCTTTGTCGGACCTGTCGAGCCACTCCAGGGCCAGATCAGGAAGACCGCTCATGAAGCAGCCGAGGGCTATATCGTAAGCCGCGCAGGAACGCTTCTCGGCGCTCTTGCTGTTCAAGAGAGTCATCCACTCTTTTATCGCCTCATCCCAATGGAACGTAAAGGCTTTCTCCGCTCCTCTGTTCCATGCGGACTCGGCTCCATCATAATAAATCACCTGGAAATAATCCTGCTTCCAACCGGACAGGAAAGTGTTGGCGGCCAGGATACCAGCCTTGTAGCCAATCGCCGGCAGGCTGGTCATGACCTCCTTCCTCGTTGGAGAACCACCACTGTAGACATCCGCGGAAAGGCTCTTATCACCGTTGAAAGCCAGGACTTGATCCTGTTTGTTCATCGAGTCATAGACATAGACCTTAGTGAGGAAATGAGAGGTCACGTTGGTAACGTATGCGGAGTCAGGGCTAACCCTCCTCCCTCCGACTTTCAGGGTTTTTCCCAACACAGGCTCTCCAATCGTAGGGACATCGAACAAGAACACGACATCCTTCCCGGACTCGAGAACCAATTTGATAAGACTGTCTTTCACGGAATAATCGGCACCGTCAATAGCGGGCATCTTGAATAATCCGATCTCTTGTTGGCCACCGAAATAATCCTCTTCAAGACGGCTTGCGAAACCATCAGCTATAGCTTCATTGAATTCATTCACAGCCGTTTCCTTCCCAGTCAGATAGACCACACCCATGCTCTTTCCCATGAGGTTAAGTCCCGATTTGGAGGCTGTCCTCATCTCAGGCCTGATCACAAAAGCCTGCGGAGCGCAAGACACAAGCGCCAGCAATACCGGCGCGAGTGCCGCTAATCTTCTTAAAAATGAAGTCTTTTCCATAATATGTTTATCTTTTGACCGGCTCGGCGACGAGATCATACTCGTCGGCGCCTGTGATCTTCACATCAATAAACTTGCCGAGAAGCTCGGTCGCGGGAATATTTCCGAATAAATCCTGCTCATATCGCACAATAATCTCCCCATCGACATCGGGACTCTCAAGTTGGCTGCGGCAGATCAGAACCCCGTCGGCATAGTCATCGACGAGTACACGCTCCATGGTTCCGACCCTTGACTGATTGAATGTCAGTGAGATATCCTTCTGGACATCCATAAGCTCGGAGAGTCTCGCCTGCTTTTCCCGGCGTGGGATCCTGTCACGGTAATTCGTCGCCCCATAAGTGCCTTCTTCTTCTGAATACGCGAAGGCCCCGAGCCTCTCGAAACGGGCTTCCCGGACAAAGTCCAGAAGCTCGGCGAAGTCCTTTTTGCCCTCCCCGGGATGGCCTACAATCATGGTAGTCCTGAGCGCCACACCGGGAATCCTCTCCCTGAGCTTGCGCACCAGTTCCCTAGTCCATGCTCCGTCGACCTGGCGGCGCATCATCCCAAGAACCTTGTCAGAGATGTGTTGCAGCGGGATATCGAGATACTTGCAGACCTTGGGGTTGGACGCCATCTCGTCGAGCACATCCTCCGGGAAATCAGCGGGATAGGAATAATGGATACGTATCCACTCAATCCCATCCACAGCGGAGAGCCTGCGTATCAGCTCGGCTAGTTTGCGCTCACGGTACAGATCAAGTCCATAAAAAGTAGTGTCTTGAGCTATCAGGATCAATTCTTTGACCCCACTCTTGGCCAGCTCTTCAGCCTCCTCTATAAGATCTTCCATAGGAACCGACTTGTGCGGGCCCCTAATGAAAGGGATGGCGCAATAGGCGCAGCGCCTGTCGCATCCTTCAGAGATTTTGAGGTAGGAATATGCCTTCGAGTCAGTCCTGAAACGGCCGTTGCCGGCCTCTGGACGGCCTCCAAGGGCTTTGACCAGAGGCTCCTGGTCCCTGGCTCCGAACCACCCGTCCACCTCGGGAATAAGGTCGGGCAGCTGGGCCATGTATCGCTGGGACAGACAGCCGAACACGATGAGTTTCCCCACTTCTCCGGCTTTCTTCCTGTTGGCGGCCTCGAGGACGGCCTGGATGGACTCCTCCTTGGCGTCGCCTATGAATCCGCAGGTGTTCACAAGCAGGACATCGACCGGCTCCGGACGGCTCTCCGGAATCAAGTTATACACACCGTCAAGACGGGCGAGCAGACGCTCCGTGTCGACGGTGTTCTTAGAACATCCCAACGTTATGACCTGCAGTGACTTCACTATTCCTCAGCGGCTTTCTCCTCCTCTTCCTCGTCAGGGTTGACGAAGTCGAAAGAGGCGTAGTTCTTGATCTCGTTATACCACTCGACAACTTTCTTCATGTGCGAGACATAGAAACGGCTGTCATCATAGTTCGGAAGGGCCTTCTCAAAGAGGGCTTTAAGCTCGGCGGCATCTGCCTTCGGTGACGGAGCCGGGGCATCCCCGAGGACTTCCTTCATCTTAAGCAACACTTCCTGTAATTTAACCTCTTCTTCTGTGGTATAAATAGATATATCAGCGAGAGTGGTGATGCGATTGCTCGCTCCAGCCACAGTCCTTTTCTTATCGGAGAGAGACTCTACGATAGCGCCACCACGCGCCTGGGCCAGATAGAGGAACAGCCCGTGCTGGCCCGAGATTGAGAGAATTTTAGTAAGATCTGTTTTCATATTCGTTAAATTTAATAATTATTCTTGAGATTATCGCTACCAGAGGCTTCCGAATGTTTTCTTGACCTCTGATTCAAGCTCCTCGAATGAACCGTCGTTATGCAATATCGAGTCAACTTTAGAGATGTCAAATCTTTGAGCTCCCATCCTTTTGATAACATCCGCGGGCTCGGCACCGTCCCGTTCGCATGCCCTGCGCAGGCGAGTCTGGAGAGGAGCGTCGACGAGAACCACCTTGTCGACATATTCCAGGAACTCAGGCTTCTCCAGTATTATCGCGGACTCAAGCACGCAGAAGGGCTTGTTCCCAAAGAAAACCGTCCCTGGCTCAACTTCCTCCATAAGGGCTGACTTGGAAGCCTCCCAGCGCCGGAAATCCCGCAATACCGCAGGATGTACAATGGATTCCAGGATCCGGAGCTGATCAGGAGAAGAGAAAACTATCGACGCGATTTTGCGGAAATCAGGAGATCCGTCGGGAAGGCGCACACCCCTGCCGAATGCCTCCTCAATAGCGTCCAGGAGGGAATCATCATCCCGGTAAAGCCTCTTTGCGGCGGAATCCGAATCATACACTGGAATTCCCCTGGCCGACAATATCGAGCAGACGGTTGATTTCCCGCTACCGATTCCACCTGTGACAGCTACTGTTCTCATCGCGCGCTCTCCTCGACACAATCGAACACCTCCGGTTCGATTGAATACTCTATCACCCCGTCTGGCATCTTGGAATGGTTGGCAATGCAGCGGCCACCGATCGATTTCTGGAAGTCGTTGTAATCAATATTGAAACTGACAACGTCAGAAGGATCATGGGTCAACGGGAAAACACATTTGTAGACAACTCTGGCCGTGGACGGGTACACCGACAACTTCATTCCCGCGGGTACGTTTCTCGGGGTCACCGCGACCTCCGTTGAGATTTCCACATATCGGGTCACCTCGAGGGAGTATCCGACCTCCTGCTCAGACATTCTCAGACCTTGCACAGGCTCAAGTTTCACGGAACCATGGGCGCTGGATTTCAAATTGGACAACTCGATCGCCTTTGTGTAGACCATGTTGATGTTCTCCAAATGGTACGGCTCGCCATAGACGAGGACCGAGTCCGGTTTGAGATTGATCGGGCTGAGAGCCGTGTACTGTGGCTTGAATGAAATAATAGTCACAGCATGGACCGGCACCTTTTTGTGGTTTTCGACAGGGAAACGGAACTGGACTGACTCGGAGAGGAAGGACTCCAGCTGGACACCTTCCCCGAAAATGTCTGAGACATAATTGCTTAGCTCAGCGGCGGAGATGTAGAACATGTCCTTCTCAGCATAGTGCATGTCCTTTGAGTTGAAAGATACATGAATGGCATCTTTCTTGGCCTTGTGGCGTCCTCTTAGGATAGAGAATCCTGATGTGCGGCACCTGGCAGCTATGGTGCTGGAATTGGCCGACACATTCGAATGTCCCGGGATGTCACACTCGGCAACCACCGGAACAGACAGAGTCTCAGAATACTGGAGGGAAAGGTTATGGATAAGCCAAATGCCAAACGCCAGCATAAGGGACATCAAAAAAACCGCGATGTCCCTTCCCGGCAATTTGTTCAGCTTTTCTTTCCGCATCTATCTACGCTTTCGGCGTGTCCTCTGTGAAGTCCCTGACGATGGAGTTCTTATCGACGCGGAGTTTAACGTCCCCGTCAACCTTGATGAGGACTGAGCGCTCTTTGATCTCGTCGACAGTGCCGTAGATGCCACCTGCGGTGACCACCTTGTCACCCTTCTTGAGCTCATTGCGGAACTTCTCCAATTCTTTCTGCTGTTTGCGCTGTGGCCTGATCATAAAAGCCCACATGACAACAAACATCAGGATAATCATGATCCAAAACGTTCCACCGGCTCCGGCGGGAGCTTGGGCGCCACCGGCCTGGGCCTGCAGCAAAGTGATTGTAAGAATATTCATTTTCAACAAAAATTAATGTCCGCTAATTTAATCAAAATCCCCGGTCTTCACAATCTCTCCCTCCTCAATCAGTTTCTTTGCCAGGCGGTCGAGCAGTCCGTTGACAAACGAACGGCTCTTGGGAGTGCTGTAATACTTGGAAATCTCGACATATTCATTTATCGTGACCCGTAGTGGAAGGTCAGGGAAAGCCTTGGCCTCAGCGAGCCCCATGACGATCAGGACGGTGTCCGTAATGAACAGACGATCCTCCTGCCATTGGTCGGTGCTGGAGGCCACCAGAGGGAAATACTTGTCATAGTAAGTGTAAGATGTCCTGAGGAGTTTAGTGACAAAGGTCTTGTCGCTTTCAACCGGTTTCGGGACAATCATATCACTGCGGTAGAGGGGCGGCAATTCCCATCTGAGGCCCTTGGAAAGGGTTTTCATCGTGTCGCAGCATACGGTCAGGGAATATGCCAAATCATCGTTCCACCAGATTGACAGATCCTCCAGGATATTGGCGAGTGCCTCTGAGTCGACGAATTCCTCCTCGAACATCTTGATGAACAACGCCGCGTCCGCCTTGACCGAACGGACAGGATCCGCCATATAAGCCTTGAAGTAGTCCTTCTTGGTCATCGAGTCATAAGTGTCTCTGATGAAAGCGTCGAAAGGCTCCCATGACAACTTCCTTTTAGACAGGAGTTTGGTGAAATCCGGATCGTTATCGAGCAAAGGCGCGATAGCGTTCTGGACGAACTTCATATTCGGATTCTTCTCCTCCTCAGTGGGATTGAACTTCCCGCGGGCATCCTCTATCCTCCTCGCCGCCTCCTTAGTGACATAAGGGATAATAGACAGCATGAACAAGTAGAGAGACCTGGTGGCCTCGCATGAAGTCTCTAGTTGTGATTCGGCTTCGGCAAGGGTCATTGACGGGTTCTCAGCATAGCTGAACATCACTTTGAATGCTTTAATCCGCAGGATTCTTCTATTTAGCATGATAAACGCGATATTTTTATGCAAATATAACACACAATTTGAGATTTTTCTTACATTTGTATGATTACAAACTTATATCGCCGATGTATAAAGACGAAAACGAGCGGTCCTTCTATCCCGACCGCAATTCTGATGACGTGTGGTCGAAACCTGTCCGCGCGGGAAAACGAACTTATTTTTTTGATGTTAAGACAACAAAAGGTAACAACGATTACTATCTGACCATCACAGAAAGCAAAAGAAGGCAAGAAGCTGACGGCAGCTTTTCCTTCGACAAACACAAGATTTTCCTCTACAAAGAGGATTTCGACAAGTTCCGGGAAGGTCTTGAAGAGGTCATCGCCTACATGAAAAGCAATCTCTTGAAGGACGTACCCGAGCACACCTATGAGACCTGGCGAGCCTCCGAGGCTCAAAAGGAAGAAGGATCCGCCCCCTCCCCAGGCGAGACTTCTTTCACAGATGTGGATTTCGAGGAGCTATAGTGCAACAATTTTTTTTATGCGACACATAATTAAACATTCCAAAAAACAATGAGCAACGACATGTCAAGACGCTCTTTCCTTAAGAAGGGAACAGCGATGGCTGCCGGACTGGCAGTAGCACCTGGTATCATGATGGCCGGAGAGGCCCCCAAGGCTGACAAGAAGAAGAAAAAAGTGACTCCTCCCGAGAAGCTTAAGATTCTTGGTGTCGGTATTGGAGGACGTGGAGCCGCCGACCTTCGTGAGATGGAGACCGAGGATATCATCGGACTTTGCGACGTCGACTGGAAGTATGCTGACCATATTTTCAAGAGATATCCTAACGCCAAGAAGTACAATGACTACCGTGTGATGTTCGACGAGATGCTCGATCAGGCTGACGCCGTCATGATCGCCACCGCCGACCACACCCATGCCGTCATCGCCGCCCAGGCCATCGCCGCCGGGAAGCACGTCTATTGCGAGAAGCCCCTCACCCTGACTGTTTATGAGGCCCGCCTCCTCACCAAGCTTGCCGCGAAGTACAAGGTGGCCACACAGATGGGTAATCAGGGCGCTTCCGGCGCCGGCACCCGCCAGGCTATCGAGTGGCTGTGGAACGGTGAGATCGGAGAGGTCACCCGCGTTGACTGCTTCACAGACCGTCCTATTTGGCCTCAGGGACTTGAGAAACCCTCAGAGGTCCAGCCTATCCCTTCAACCCTGAACTGGGACGCCTTCATCGGCCCCGCCCCGATGCGTGACTACAACGAGATCTACCATCCTTGGAACTTCCGCGGCTGGTGGGACTTCGGTACCGGTGCTATGGGTGACATGGCTTGCCATATCATGCATGTCCCGTTTGTCGGTCTTAAGCTCGGTTATCCGATCAAGGCCCAGGCTAGCTCCACTCCGGTCCTCACCGACTGCTGCCCGAGCGCTGAGATGATCAAGCTGACCTTCCCTGCCCGTGAGAACCTGCCTAAGCTCGCTCTTCCTGAGGTCGAGGTCCGCTGGTACGACGGTGGTTTCAAGCCCGAGCGTCCCGAGGGTATTCCTGAGGGTGTCAACCTCAATACCGATGGTGGCTGCAGCATCTTCTACGGCACCAAGGACATCATGGTTGTCGGTTGCTATGGTAACAAGCCTTACCTTGTGTCCGGCCGCAAGCCTGAGGTTCCTCACGCTGTCCGCGAGGTTACCCTTTCCCACCAGCAGGACTGGATCCGCGCTTGCAAGGAGTGCATGGTCGATCCTGACAACTTCACCCGTTCAGCTTCTGACTTCAGCCAGGCCGGTCCGTTCGTTGAGATGGTCGACCTCGGTGTCGCCGCTGTCAGGCTCCAGGATCTCAACCAGATCCTCGAGTGGGATGGCCCGAACATGAAGTTCACCAACATCCCTGCCGAGGCTAAGATCAGGTTCCAGATCCACGATGGTTTCACCATCAAGGACGGTCACCCGACCTTCAACAAGACCTACACGGATCCTGTGAACGCCCGTGAGTTCGCCGCCGGCCTCATCAAACGTGAGTACCGTGCTGGTTACAAGCTCCCTGATATGCCCGAATAATCCTTAAATCTAATATTTACATTATGAAGAAAATCTTAGTTATCGTAGCTTGCGCCGCGGCGGTCCTGGCACTTTCCGCATGCAAGAACAAGAAGGCCGCTGCCACTGCTGAGGACAACGGCGTACCCGCCTACGAGGTTGTTGAGAACGCGCAGGTTGATTTGGCTGGCTTCCCCGTTGATGACGAGGGTTACATTGTGATCTTTGACGGTACATCCCTCAATGGTTGGAGGGGCTATGGGAAAGATAAGGTTCCCGCCCGCTGGACCATCGAGGACGGTTGCCTCAAGTTCACCGGCACCGGTGCTGGTGAGTCCCAGTCCGGAGACGGTGGCGACATCATCTTCACCAAGAAGTTCAAGAACTTCGAGCTGAAGTTTGATTGGAAGATCTCCAAGGGTGGAAACTCCGGTGTCTTCTATCTCGCCCGTGAGGTCACGACCAAGAATAAGGAGACAGGTGCTGTCCAGTATGAGCCTATCTACATCTCATCCCCTGAGTATCAGATCCTTGACAATGCCAACCATCCGGATGCCAAGCTCGGTCATGACGGCAACCGCCAGAGCGCTTCCCTTTATGACATGATCCCTGCCAAACCGCAGAACCAGAATCCTTTCGGCGAGTGGAACACAGGTAGCATCATGGTCTACCAGGGCACTGTGGTTCACGCCCAGAATGGCGAGAACGTCCTCGAGTATCATCTCTGGACTCCGAAGTGGACCGAGATGCTTCAGGCCAGCAAGTTCTCCCAGGAGGCTTGGCCGCTCGCTTTCGAGCTGCTGAACAACCTTGGTGGCGACGCCCACGAGGGCTACATCGGTTTCCAGGATCATGGCAACGATGTGTGGTATCGTAATATTCGCGTGAAAATCCTTGACTAAATGAGAAGCGGTTTGATTCTTATGGCTGCTCTCCTGCTTATGGCGGGATGTGGCCAGCCCAAGGCCAAGGAGCCTGTGAAGAAGGATATCGGTCTCCAGCTCTACAGCATCAGGAACGTCATCGGTAACGCCGAGAAGTATGCCGCCAATCACGAGCAGGTCTTCAAGGCTCTGGCCGAGATGGGTTACACGGCCGTGGAGGCTGCCAACTATGATGGTGAGCAGGGTTTGCTCTATGGAGTCGCTCCTGAGCAGTACAAGGCTGATCTTGAGGCCGCTGGTCTCAAGTCAATGTCCAGCCATGTCGGTCATTCTCTCTCTCCTGAGGAGTTGGCGACCGGCAATTTCGACGAGTCAATGAAATGGTGGGACAAAGCGATCGCTGCCCATAAGGCCGCTGGTTGCTCTTACATTGTAACCCCCAGCTTCCCTATCCCTGACAACCTTAAGGACCTCAAGACCTATTGCGATTACTTCAACGCCATTGGCAAGAAGTGCGCTGAGGCCGGGATAAAGTATGGTTATCACAACCATTCCCATGAGTTCAACAAGGTCGAGGATAAGGTCGTCTATGACTTCATGCTCGAGAACACTGATCCTAATTATGTATTCTTCCAGATGGATGTGTACTGGGCTTGCATGGGCCGCGCCTATCCTGTCGAGTACTTCCGCAAGTATCCTGGCCGCTTCAGGATGCTCCACATCAAGGATCATTATGAGCTTGGTGAGAGCGGTATGGTCGGCTTCGACGCGATCTTCAAAAACGCCGATGTCGCCGGTCTGGAGAACTACATCGTGGAGCTTGAGGGCTTCACCAAGGGTGAGTGGGATGTGAGCATCAAGGCTTGCGCCGACTATCTGCTGGGCTCCGATTTCGTCAAGGAGACTTACTCTAAATAGATCCTTCTCTAACCACACGCACAAGGGCCGCTCACCAGCGGCCCTTTTTGCGTCCCTTTTGGAAGGTGATGACACCACCACGGAGGCGTGGCCCCCCTCGGCCACGGGAAGAGGGACGGGGCCCGCTGGATACAAGTTATCGCCGTAGGCGATGGCGCAGGAGACAGTGGGAGGGTACGGAGCGGCCAAAGGCCGCGAAGCCCTCCGTGGTGGTGTGCATCACCTTCCCATATACAGGAGCTAACCGCAGATTGGTGAGAATGTTATAGGAGGTTATAGTTGATGGAGAGGATGCGGACGGGGCCGAGGAGACCGGAGGATTGGAGCTCTGAGTCTTTGTCGAGAGACGTGGAAGTCTGGAATGTGAAGCGCTCGGACTCCGGAATGACCTCCTTCTCACCGATCAACCGGTTGCGCCAGCAATTAACCACCTCGACCTCGACACTATTGCTCCCCTTCTTCAGGAAATCGCTCACATTCAACCGATAAGGAGCCGTCCAGACTCCCCCGACATATTCCCCGTTCACCTTCACCTTAGCCATAACCATGACCTTGCCAAGATCAATGTATACTGGCCCTGATGGCACCTTCTTGAGCTTGAACTCAGAAGAATAAACAGCCGTGCCGGAGAAATACTTGATATGCGGATCTGAAGACTCTGTCCAATCGGTCAGCTCATCGAAAACAACCGGAGCCTCAGGACCGCCCCTCCCCTCTTGGAATGCGGTCTTCCACGGCCCATTGACCTCAGCCACAACAGTTTCCACAGGATAATTCATGCCTTCACCGGCCTCGGACAACGCATCTTTGCGGAATACAATGAAAGAACTCTCAAACGAATCAAGCTTAATCGGAATCTTAGTGGTCTTTGAGAGGAATTTGAATTCGGGCAACGAGCGAATTTCAGCGGTAAGAGGGTTCCAAAGCTCAGGAGCCTTGCCTTTGACCCGGAATATACCGTCAAATGAAACCGGCTCTTCACCTTGGTTGGAAACGAAATAGATATCAGCGTCTTCCTGCGTCAGATGGATGAACTGAATCGGAAGCGTCGGATCGTCAGCCACAAAATCAGCGGTTATCCCCTTCTCAGCGAATATGCTCTCAAGTGAGCCGGACCCATAGACCTTGCCTTTGCCATAATCGAAACACGTGGCAAAAGGCTCCTCCGTGGTCCGCCACATCTTAGCAGCGATCTCCTTGACTTTCAAGTCAGCGAGCGGCCATCCGGCGAGACTCGGAGACTTCTCAGGAGCTGGCCCGAGGATAGTCAAACCATCAGCCACAAGTCTTTCCAGCTTGGCGAGAAGCTCAGGACGCATCGTGCGGATGTTCGGAAGGACCAGGACTGAATAGTCCATCCCGCTCTGTAACAATAATTTCCCGTCCTTGACGGAAGCGGTCATCAAGACCTCGGCATTAACGAAATCGTAGGAATATCCCTCAGGAATCTCGGGATCCCTGGTTCCGGTCATCTTCGGAGCGTCCTCGCCCAGGAAATAAGCCACATCGGCCACATAGCGCCCCTGCTGGAGCAAATAGTTGCAACGCTTAAGGTAAGCGCTGAATACGTCCATCTGTGAGAACCAGGTGTTGTTGCGGTTGAACTCATTGCCGAACCAAGCGTTAAAACCTGGAACCCGATCATCAGGCTGCTGGATGTAAACATGCATCAGAGAGGAGTTTATGCCCTCCGTGAAGAAACGGTCACCCCTCTGCTTCATCTGCCCTGGATACTGGGTGAAGTCTGGCCCGCCGCAAGTGAAACTCTCAGCCCAAACCTTTTTCTTTCCATAAATATGGCCACAGGAAGAAGCCACCCTGTTCTCGATATCTCCCAGGTCACCGAAACTCCAGAACTCCCCCGCTATCTCGTCAGACTGGCCTCCATACTGGAGGAACTCACCAGGGAAGCCCCAGTGGCCGTAATTCTCCAGCCAAGTAGTGAGGCCATGCTCATTACTAATCTCCCTCAGCCCACCTACATAATTATAAGAGACCTCATCAGCGACCAGCCTGCGCACATCCCAAAGGAAGCGGTCTGAAATATCACGGCTTCCCACGACGACACCGCTGTAGACCGGAAGATAAGGCGTCGGATCATAACCGTAGGCTTTCTTGAAGTCCTCGATCATGTCATCAGTCCAGTTCTGGCCGCCAGTCTCATAACTATCCTCCACAACGACCTTGAAAGTCTTCCTGTCCGCGGCCGGGATCCGGTCGAGAATGACTCCCAGGTAGTTATTGAAATGGTCCCTGATATGCTTTTTGCTCATCTTGTCAGTCTCAAGGCCCTGGCCTTCCACCGGAGCCGGACCATCCATTGATCCGGTCGGCAACATGGCGGTCCTGGCCACGACCCATTTCCCGGCGGGAACTGTCCAGTCAAGCGTGCCATCAGATGACATATATTCAGTGATATCAATTACTTCCGAAGGCTTGACGACTAATCCGGCCTCATCTGTCGGTTGATCTGGCCACATATAAGCGTCCCACATCGGGTGCGGAGTCTGCCACATCTTGGCGAAAGTCTTCTCGGGATAGCGCTCGACCGCAGGCACATCCGAAAGAGTGACCTTGCTGATAACTCCAGCCTTTTCCAACTTGATCACAAACTCTCGCCCGACCGTCTCCGGGATTGAGACAACCACTGGAGCATAAGGATCAAAACCCACATTGACACCAGCGTTGCTCCTGTCGGCATAGGTCTTCATAACCCGCTTCCCATCGGCGAACAGTTCCACATCCGTTTCCCCAGTCTTCGGAACAAACTCCAGAACAACAGTCCTGACACTGACAGGAGACTCGGACCTAAGCCTTATCACATCTAAAGAACTCGCATCACCTGAAGAAAGGTTCGTCTTCGGCTCTATCAACGGATAAGCCAACACCTTGACATCCTGCGAGTTCTCTCCGACATCAGGAAGCTTTGCATGATACTTCACAGGTCCGGCAAGAGTGTCCTTGACCGTGGCCAGGTAACGCATTGCCTGGTATGGTTTGACCCAAGGCCCACCGCTCTGGCTCCATCCCGGACAATTGAATAAACCGACCTCGATCCCAAGCTCTCCGGCAGTCTTGAACATGGTGTGGAGAATACTCCACCAATCATCCGTGAACATCTTTAGCGGTCCCAGCGGAATCCCCTGCCCGTCTCCGATCATGCCGATCTGCACCCTTGTGATCCCGGCGTCCTTCATCGCGTGAAGATCCTTGACAACGCCCTCCTCACTCATATTCCCGCCAACCCAATACCAGTAGACACCGATCGGTTGTCCCCATGATATGTTTTTGAAATTCTGTTCGATAGATCCGATAGAGCTTTGCGCCGCGGCAGATGCGGAAATAAAAATCAACAGTAAGGAGAATGCTTTCAGGATGTTCTTCATCGCTTCAGGGTTATTAATTCTAAACAATATTAGCGATTTTTTCTTATATTTGAAAAATCGGTCTTGATATGGGAGATTTATTCCTTAGAAATATTACACTCGACGGGAAGCAGGTCGACATCATGATCGCCGGAGGGAAGATCAGCAAAATCACCCCCGCCGGGCTCCAGTTCCCTGAGCCGATCACGGAAGAGATTCTCGACTGCACCGGCAAAACAGCCTCCCCGGCATTCGTCAATATGCACACCCACGCCGCCATGAGCCTCCTCAGAGGCGTTGGCGCTGATTTGGTCCTTTCCGATTGGCTAGACCACATCTGGTCCATTGAGGCGCACATTGACGAGCCTTTTGTACTGCGAGCCTCCAGGGTGGCCGCCCTTGAGATGATAAAGACCGGAACAGCCACCTTCAACGACATGTATTGGCACTCTCCGATGACAAGGTTGGCTGCCGCGGAAGCCGGACTCGGATGCCTTATCTCCTACACCTTCCTCGACAATTTCAACGAGGAAACCGCCGAGAAGCAGAAGGACGAATGCCAGATAATCCATGAGACGTCCAGGGGCTGGGGAGCCCGTGAAAAGTTCGCGGTGAGCATCCATTCCGTCTACACGGTCAGCGAACCCTTGATCCTCTGGGTCACTGAATATGCCAGGAAAAATGGGCTTCGAATCCATCTCCATGTCGCCGAGACTGAACAGGAAGTAATTGATTGCAAGGCCAATCACGGTGGTTTAAGTCCCGTGGAATATTTTGACTCCCTTGGGGTTCTGGGGCCCGATGTGATAGCCGCTCACGCCCTTTGGCTCAGTGAGAAGGATGTGGAGATCCTTGGCGCCAGAGGTGTCAGCTGCGTACACAATATCAACTCCAATCTCAAACTAGCTTCCGGCATAAGATTCCTTTGCAAGGAACTCAAGGACGCTGGAGCGAATATCTGCCTCGGTACTGACGGTTGCGCCTCATCCAACAACCTCGACATACTCGAGGCGATGAAGACCACAGCGATAGTCTCCAAAGGCTGGAGAAGGGATCCCACTTCCCTGCCGCTCCAGGATTTGCTTGACATGGCCACAGTTAACGGTGGCAAGGCTCTTGGCGTCAAGACCGGCAGGATTGAAGAAGGTTGGGACGCGGACATCCAGATAATTGACACGGACAACACATTCTTCCTGTCCCCCGCTCCCTTCCTCGCGAATCTGGTATATTCCGCCCACAGCGATTGCGTCAGCTCGCTGGTTTCCGGCGGCCGGCTGGTCATGAGGGACAGGACCGTCCCCGGCGAGGAGGAGATACTTGAGGGAGGCCGGGAGGCGCTGAGTTTTATCGCGAATATCAGAAATAATTCATAATCAAATGGATACAAGAATAGAAAGAATCCATCTTGCCGCCGAATATATTCAGAAACAGATCGGTGACCTGAAGCCTGTTGTCGGAATCATTCTCGGCAGCGGCCTCGGCAAGCTCGCCAATTCGGTTAAGGATCCCATCGTGATTCCTTACAAGAATATCCCGGGATTCCCTGTCTCCACAGCTATCGGCCATAAGGGAAATTTCCTTGTCGGAGAGGTTGGTGGAAAGACAGCCATTATGATGCAGGGCCGCATCCACTATTATGAGGGCTATCCGATGGAACTGGTGACTCTTCCTACCAGGGTCATGGTCAAACTCGGCATCCGGTATCTGTTTGTGTCCAATGCCGCCGGAGGAGTCAATTACGACTATAAAGTCGGCGACCTCATGATAATCAAAGACCACATCTGCCAGCAGCCTAACCCATTGATCGGTCCAAACATGGACGAATTCGGCCCCCGTTTTCCCGACATGACAAGGCCCTACGATCTCGGTTTGATCGCCAAGGCGGAGGAAATCGCCGCAAGCTTGGGTATTCCTCTCAAGAAGGGTGTGTATTTCGGCGGCACAGGCCCCACTTACGAGACTCCGTCCGAGTATAAATATATAAGGATCATCGGTGGAGATGTGACCGGAATGTCGACCATTCCCGAGGTCATTACCGCCCGCCATTCGGATATTCCCGTATTTGGCATGTCAGTGGTCACGAACGAGGCCCATGACGACTATGCGGAGGACTACAAGAATGACGGGGACGACGTGATCAAGGCCGCGGATGCCGCGGCAGACAGAATGTGCTCCATATTCGTTAAACTTATCGAATCACTATAGGATATGCCTAAGTTTCTTAATATCATTTATTTCATTGTCGCGGCGTTTATCATCGCCTTCGGCGTCGCCGCTGTGGTTAATGGGTCCGGAAAGACCTGGGCGAATATTCTTATCCTCTTGATCGGTTGCTATTTCGTTTATAGGGGAATAACCTTGACCGTCAACGCCAAGCGTCGCGCTGAGAGGGAAAACCTTGAGTCCCAGGACAAAAACAACGATCCGGCCAACGCCTAATTATATTCATTTAAAATGGATTACGGATTCTTCAGGGTGGCGGCCGCCGTGCCGCGCGTGCAGATCGCTGATGTGGAATTCAACAGCGACTCGATAATCAGGCTTATAGACAAGGCTGAGGAGCGGAAAGCCTCTTTGGTTGTCTTTCCTGAGCTCTCTGTCACAGGGTACACCTGTCTTGATTTGTTCGGACAGAGCCTGCTGCTGACAGCCTCAGAGGAAGCGGTCAAGAAGATCGCCGATCACACCCGTGGCAAGCACGCCACAGTGGTTGTGGGAGCTCCGGTACGCTACCGCGGACGTCTTTATAACTGCGCTGTGGTGATTCGCAACGGAGGCATTAAGGGAATTGTTCCGAAAATATATCTTCCGACCTACGCCGAGTTCGACGAGGGCAGGTGGTTCGCCTCCGGTTCCGACTTCCTCTCCCCTTCCAATACCCGTGTTGGGCGTTTTGTCGATGACGGCAGGAATCACTACCGTGACGGCTTCGACTCTGTCACAAGGTATTGCGGACAGCGCTGCAACCTGTCGCCCAACCTGCTTTTCTCGATCGGCAGGACGACTTTCGGTATCGAGATCTGTGAGGATTTCTGGACTCCTGTCCCGCCGTCCTCATTCCTCGCTCCTTCCGGAGCTCAGGTTATAGTGAATATTTCCGCATCCAACGAGGTGGCCGGAAAGCACAACAAGCGCAGGGAATTCGTGATCAACCAGTCTGGCCGTACTGTTTCTGGATATGTCTACTGCTCAGCGGGTTACGGTGAGTCTACTATGGACACTGTCTATGGAGGGTCAGCGATTATCTGCGAGGACGGAGAGTTGCTGGCCGAGAATGCGAGATTCCAGATGGAGGACTCGATCACATTCGCTGACATCGACATCGAGAAGATAGGGGTTCACCGTCAGAAAAAGAACTCCTTCAGGGGCATGGCTCCTGACGGGACCTCGGCTTGTGAATATTCGAACCTTTATTGCCGCTTTGAGATCGGCGATCCCGCTCCGACTGACTTCTCAGATGGTTTATACCGAAAGGTTGAACCGCATCCTTTCCTTCCTGAAGATGATCCCGCCGAGGAGGCTGAGGCTTGCCAGGAGATCCTCGCGATCCAGTCGACCGGCTTGGCAGCTCGCATGGAGCATATTGGCTGCAAGAAGGCCGTAATCGGCATCTCTGGTGGCCTGGACAGCACTCTGGCCCTGATTGTCACCGCGATGGCTTTCGACAAACTGGGGTATGATCGTTCAGGGATCATAGGAATAACCATGCCCGGACTCGGGACTACAGTCCGGACCAGATCCAACGCCGTCGACTTGATGGAGGCGCTTGGCGTGACTTCTCGTGAGATTTCCGTCGTGCCGGCTGTCGAGCAGCATTTCAAGGATATAGGCCATGATCCTACGGTCATGGATTCCACTTATGAGAACGCGCAGGCGCGTGAGAGGACTCAGATCCTTATGGACATAGCCAATCAAGAGAACGGCCTGGTGATCGGTACAGGCGATCTGTCCGAGCTGGCTCTCGGCTGGTGTACATACAACGGGGACCACATGTCGATGTACGGAGTTAACGCCTCTGTTCCCAAGACTTTGATCAGGCATCTGGTCCGCTGGGCGGCGAAGAATGTGTTCACCGCTCCTGCGGTTTCAGGTGGACGACCCGCTTCCGAGATTCTTATTGACATTGTGGAAACTCCTATCAGTCCGGAACTTATGCCTGCCGACCAGAAGGGTGAGATAAAGCAAAAGACAGAGGATTTGATCGGTCCTTACGAGTTGCATGACTTCTTCATTTACAATCTCATGCTTCATGGCTACTCCCCTTCCAAGATCTACTTCCTGGCCTGCCGGGCGTTCGGTGCTGATTCTTCTGCGGCAAGCACCGCTCCTGCCTCGCTACGCTCCGCGCCCTACCCGGGAAAATGCTCGTCAGGGGCGGTCTTGCCGCAGGCGCATAACACATACGATAAGGAGACTATCTTGAAGTGGCTCAAGAAGTTCTACTGGAGGTTCTTCAGTCAGCAGTTCAAGCGTTCCTGCATGCCTGACGGACCAAAGATCAGCCCTGTCAGCTTCTCTCCCCGCGGTGACTTCCGCATGCCATCCGACGCTAAAGTCCGCCTCTGGATCACCGAACTCGAAGCTTTGTAGAGCGTAGTCCCCTTTTCCCGGGCCAGTCCCTGGCTTTCAGTTACTCCTGGGACACGAGAATAACCCTTTACGTGACCCGGGAGTAAATTATTTAATACAAGGGCAAGAAAACGTATCATTTCTGTGCCGCAGAGTAACAGATCGCAGGTTTAGCGTAACAAATCCTCTAAAACAGACCTCTCGATAGAGAGTTTACGGCAGATTCTCTTAGGTTCGATGTGATATTCCTTAGCTAACCTTACCGCCAACGAGCACCTATCCTTTAAACTTAATTCAAGATATGACTTGACACCGTATTTATTCTTACATATTGAATAGATTATTGTGCCTAACTCGTTATCGTTAATAACGATCCTGTCCCCTATCTTTTCAGCTATCCTTACATAAGCATCCATGTTTCGAACAATCCTATCGCAGTAATTCCAAGAAGTGCCTATTACACGTTCAACATCAGTTGTAGCGACATAAGATTCCGGCAGGATTATTCCCAGGTTCTCATTGAAAAGATAATCATCTGGCAAAACAGTTTTCGATTTCAGCACCTTACGCATTCTGCTGGCCGGAAAATCTTTCAAAGGCTTTTTCTCTATAAGCTTACTCAGATCACTGAAAATCAAATAATTGGAACTCCAGATATAACCTGATGGAGTTATCCTGTTATTAGCTTTGTATGGATTACGAGGGATGTAGACCGCCACATCTTTCAGCTGATAAGGATCGTTCACATCAATGGGAATGAGCTTAAATCCGAGGTCATCTGGTAGTGGAGGGAACCCGTCAGCGACAAGGACGGAATTAATTCTTTTCTTAAAAGAGATGAAAAAGTCCACAGCCGATGAGCCGGTGCATCGAACCAGGAAATGGGCATGGTTAACCATCAAGTCAAAAACCAAGATAACCACTTTAAAAACGAACTGAACTAACGCCACAGTGTTCATTCCGGCAACGAATTGTGAATCATTATTGAACAGTTCTCCTTTCTCAAATGACTCAACAACAAGGTGATAGTAACCCATTGGCCAGGTCCTGTACTCAGCCCACTTCTTAAATCTCTTAACACGATTCATAGTTAAAGTTTTTCTTTCCAGCAATGTAATCAAAAAAGCCTCTCCATTGATTCAAAAACAGAAACACTTTTTCTTACAAAACAAAGAAAAAACTTTTTTGAGCCTGCTTTCGCACTTTAAGTCGTTCATTCACCGGTGTTTCTGTTACTCTCAGGGCAAGAAAACCACCCTTTACGTGACCTGGGAGTAAAATTTTTACTGCAAGGGCAAGAAAATGCCGTATTCTTTTCCCTCGCAGTAAACAGACCGGTAGGTTTGTATGATGGCAGTAAGAATAACTGTAAGCAGAGCGGTGGGTTGGCAAGCGGGTCATTGGTGGGGAAAAAGTAGACGCGACCAATAAATAACAGACTTTAATAATAATTTGCAGGTTAGCGTTACAATTCGGGTTTTCTTTCGTCTTTATAGCGGAGTTTGGAAAAATCATTAACTTCGCAGACATGAGAAAAACAGTAATCGCTTTTTTGATCTTCCTCGCGTCAGTCGCCGCTGGAGCGCCCGCGCAGGCTGCCACCCCGTCCATTGACTATGGCAAGCGGGTATCCTCGCTGATGAAGGAATATTCAATTAACTCGGATTTCCAATGCGTGAATCTCGGCAGCCTTGGCTTGGCGATAGTTAAACGAGCCATCAGGAAAAGCGGAGATAAAGACGCGTTGGAACTGCTTGATTTAATGAAAGATGTCAAGCAAGTCACGATAGCCAGTTTCGCTGATTGCGACCCCGATGTCAGGTCCCGTTTCGAGTCAAGGCTCTCAAAAGTGCTGACTAAAGACTTCCTCCTCGTCGAAGCCAAAGACGCCGGCGAGAAAGTTCAGATATTCGCTATCCCGGATGATGACGGAGAGAATATCTCCGACCTGATTATCAACGCCCCCAGAAGCGGTGCCCTCATCTGCGTCAGAGGCAAAGTCAATGTCCAGGACATGGCAACCTTTCTCGAATCGAAGTCTAAGTAAATTATGACAACCGCTGAGTTCAAGGAGATTTGGGTTCCACTTACCGAACGGTTCTACAGGGTAGCCTACTACATCCTGGAGAATCAATCCGGTGCCGAGGACGCCGTCCAAGACCTGATGGTCAGGCTTTGGAATATGCGCTCTACTCTTGGCGGAATAAAGAACCCCGCGGCCTTCGGAATCACGGTTATAAGAAACATCTGTCTGGACAAGATCCGGAGCTCGTCGCTTGCCAAGCGAGACATCAAAGCTCAAGACACTTTGGATGAAGTGCAAGACAACTCAGACGGAATAGACACGATTCTGATCAGGAAAGAGAACCTTGAAAGAATCAAGCAATGCTTGGCGAGGCTCCCTGACAAACAACGGAAGGTGTTGGAAATGAAAGTTTTCGACAATAAATCTTACCCGGAGATAGCGCTGTTGACCGGACTCTCCGAAACCAATGTGAGAGTAAAACTCAGCAACGCCAGAAAGAACTTAAAGAAAATGATCGCAGATGAAGACAATAGATGAAATAGAGAAACTGAGTCTCGATGAACTCGAGAGGATCTCGCTAGATAATTCGATAGAGGTCCCAGATGGTCTTGAGAACAGAATCGGACAGGCGTTATACGCCCGTTCCCGTAAGCGTATGATCCCTTGGATCTGCGGCATAGCGGCTTCCCTACTCCTTGTCGTTGGTCTGGCTATCAGCCTCAGGCCACCTCAGCTGCAAGACACCTTCGATGACCCGGCCTTGGCCTATGCCGAGGTGGAAAGGGTTCTTCTTTCCGTGTCCGGAACAATCAACGAACAACTTAATAACGCTTTGACAAAATGAAAAAGATCATAATAACACTCGCCGCCGCATTATTGACTATATCAGCGGTCGCCCAGGACTATAAGTCATTGTATCAGAAGTATTCAGATGATGATCGCATCACCGCCGTCTACATCTCACCAGCCATGTTCAAGATGATCGGGAAGGTTCCCGAGGTCAGGATTGAGGACAGCGATGTGGATTTCGGCCCGATGATCAAGTCTATGACAGGTTTCTATCTGCTCAGGACAGAGGACAGTTCCCTGGCCGAAAAAATATCCAAAGATGTCAACAAGGTCGTTGGAGGCCAGAAATTCGAGACTTTGATGGAAGTGAAGGATGGCGGCCAGAAAGTCAACATCTTATCCCTCGGCAATGAGGAGTTCCTCAAGAGTCTGTTGCTCACGATATTCAATAAGGATGATGGAGAGACTGTCTTCATCGGGATAGACGGCCTGATGAAAAGATCTGATGTTGAAGAGGCAGTTGCCGGAGCCTCAAAGAATCTGTTTTAGCCCGAACCGAATATGAGGTTATTACATTTAGCTATATTAACAACGCTCCTGGCTATAGGAATACGGGCCAATGCCCAGATTCCCGGTCAGGGGCCTTTATCCGGGCTTGCGGCCCCAGCTGAGACTCCCTTTGATGGGACTTACCAGGAAGGATTCGAGAACATCACAGCCCTTATGGAACACTATGACGGCCGCGGCAACGTGTCGCTGATGAAACTGGGACGCGTCGCAATGACAATGGGTAAAACGGTCGGTAAAGCGGGAAGTGCCTGGACCAGGAAAGTGGCCAAGGCTTTCAAGAGGGTCGGCGTGGTCTATATGCTTGACTACGGTGACAGCCGGCCGGAACTGAAGGACGAGATAGAAACGGCCGTAAAACGCAACCTGAGGCCAGAGAATTTGGTCAGGAGAAACGGCGAAGGATCTTTCGCTTTTGATGAGACCTATGGCGAGGTCTCAGAGGATGGCGCGCATGTGTCTGACCTTGTCATAATCCTTTATGGCCAGACTGTCGTGGCCCTTAAAGGCACGGTTTTAGAGTCCGACGTGGATCGGATAATACGCCGCCTTAACAAGCAGCTTTAAGCTAAAGAGTGCGGAATTCCGGGAGGTGTTTTGGGACGATAGGACGAAGAGGCCAGCGATCCAGCATCGTTACGGTGTGGATGTCTGTACCGGCATAATCATAATACCCCTTCTTCAGGAGCGCCTCAGCCGTGTGCTGGACAGAAGAACCATAGTATCCAGCCAAAGAGAACAGGTTAAGTTGGAAGAGGATCTTCATCTCCTTCAAGCGGTCATAATCCTTTGATCCCATGTAGACATATCTCTCCGGATGGGCCAGGACAGGGAAATAGCCCGCTGCCTTGACCTTCTCCAGAGTGTCATGAAAACCATAAGGAGGAGTGAAATAAGAAGTCTCTACAAGGAGGTGATCAAGTTTCGGTCCCATGGGAAGGAAATCATTGGCAGCCAATCGGTTCTCGAACAGATTATCAATCATGTTCTCCGCTCCGAGATGTAGCTCGAGCGGCCCGTGATACTCGGCCTTCAGCGCCTCGAAACGCTCCCTCAAATCAGCTGTAGTGTTAGGAATATCCTCCATGATGTGAGGAGTAAACCATACAGCCTTGAATCCCATCTCCTCATAACGGCTCAGGATATCCAGCGACTCCTCAATGTGCTTGACACCATCATCTACACCAGGAAGAATATGGGAATGGCAATCTGTGAATCCCTCAAAGATCTGGGATGATGTTAGAGTCAAACGCTTAGAAAATGGCCACATATCAATTACTTATCCAAAACAGAAAACGCCGAGTTCGTGCTCACATATTCAGGTACCAAACGCTTCATCGCAGCGACTGTCTTGAAGTCGTCATATTCATGAGAGATAGAGATCAGCTCATTGACGGCTTTCTCAACCTCGGCGAAATCATATTCACGAACTTCAGCGATGCGGATCTTCTCGTTGAACGAAGGCTTTGTCGTCTCCTTCTCGCTAAGAAGTTCCTCGTATAGTTTCTCACCGT
The DNA here is from genome assembly GCA_902785575.1 of uncultured Bacteroidia bacterium. Taxonomy (GTDB): domain Bacteria; phylum Bacteroidota; class Bacteroidia; order Bacteroidales; family UBA932; genus Cryptobacteroides. The sequence goes on from CACZZF010000011.1 coordinate 94,595, forward strand.
CACGCAGCCCGGTGTACTTAATCTCAACATCCTTTGCTCCACTGAGCTCAATCATCCTTCTGGCGAGATCAGCGATACGGACGGGCTTGCCCATGTCGAACACGAATATCTCTCCCCCATTACCCTTGGTCCCGGCCTCAAGAACAAGCTTGCAAGCCTCAGGAATAAGCATGAAATAGCGGATAATATCGGGATGAGTCACGGTCACAGGGCCGCCTGCCTTTATCTGCTTCTCGAAAATCGGGATTACGGAACCGCTGGAACCCAGCACGTTACCGAATCTGGTTGTGACGAACTGAGTGTGTCCTTCTACCTTCCCTTCGACTTCAGCCTTGTTCAGGCTCTGAACGTAAATCTCGCAAATCCTCTTCGAGCACCCCATCACATTCGTCGGGTTCACAGCCTTGTCTGTCGAAATCATGACAAACTTCCTGACTCCGTATTTGACAGACAGGTCGGCAAGCACCTTTGTTCCATAAACGTTGTTATGGATACTCTCAGAAGGATTATCCTCCATCATCGGAACATGCTTGTAGGCTGCCGCATGGAAGACAAACTCAGGCTGGAAATCACGGAAAACAGCTTCCATCCTCTCCGCGTTGGTGATACTGGTAACCAGAGTCGTGGACTTGACGGAAGGATATTCCTTGGCCATCATGAGCCTTATGTCATGCTGAGGGGTCTCGGCTGAATCAATCAGCATCATTTCAGAAGGCCCGAATATCGCCACTTGGCGGACCAGCTCGCTGCCGATGCTGCCAGCTGACCCTGTGATCAACACTCTGGCGCCCTTAAGGTCAGCCGCGACTGAATCAAGGTCGATCTCAATCTGGTTGCGGGGTAACAGATCCGCGACACTGACCTCCTTCAATCTTGTAGGGCCTACCAAGGCGTCCTTATCCCATTCGATCGCATCGTGGGAGAAGAATATTTTAGCGCCACTGGCGATAATCTGATCTTGTAGCGCGGTATCCTCCCTGAATCGTTCAATTCTTCCTGGAGCGACCAAAACAGCCTGCACGTGACATTCTGTCAGGACATGCGAAAGAGTCTCGTCAGCGTCGTAGACCGGTTCTCCCATTAGACGTGTGCCCTTCGCATGGAGATCCTTATCATGAGAAATGAAGCCGACAAGTTTGAAGCGGGCGGGCTTCTCTCCCTTTATGGATTTGGCGAGTCCAATCCCGCCGGACCGGATTCCGAAAATAAAAACCCTCATCGCCGCGTCTGACCGGAAATAACTGTCATACACGAACTTGATCAAAATCCTCTCACTCCACATCAGAATAGTGGCCAATGCGAATATGAAGAATAAAACTCGCGCGGTCAGGTGTGCGAGGACTGGCTCAGGGACCGAATTGATGAGATAGTGCAAACCGAAAGAGACGATATAAGCGCTACCCATCGCGAATCCTATACGGAGCAAATCAATGAAGGATGAATATCTTATGATTCCGACATAAGTCTTGAATATCCTGAAGAACACGATGCAAATGGCAATATATATCACCATCACTCTGAACAAAGGCCAGAACGAGGCCAGCGTGGCCATTACCCTGTAGAAAGCCCAGAAGACAAGGTAGGCCGAGAAAAGAATGAGAAGGCAGTCGATAACAAGCACTACCCAATATGGGAGGGCCTGCTTGGAAAAATACCAATCGACTATGTCCTTGACGTTCTTCATATACAACTTACAAAGTTAGTAAAAAAATCGTTATAGGCTATTTTGTCTGTATAGCTTTATAGAATCCATAGAGGCATTTCCGGACATATCCCTGCTCAAACCTTGAGGAAATCATCTCACGGCTGACTGATGCCGCGCCAGTACGGAAGTCATCATCTATCAGCATTTTACGCATCGCCTCAAGGAGCGCCTCACTATTGTGGGTCGGGACGACCAAACCGTTGACTCTATCGGAGATTATCTCCCTGGACCCATTGATGTCAGTCACGATGGAAGGAAGTCCCATGGCTCCAGCCTCCAAAACAGTATTAGGGAAACCTTCCCGATAGCTAGGCAACACAAAGCAATCTGACGCGGCGTACCAAGCCAGCAAGCCCTTCCCTAACACTTCGCCGGTAGTGATGATTTCCGGGGCCTCCTGGATATACTTCCTGACGTCTTCCGGGACCGGATCCACATCATCCTCGAACGGGCCGACAAGAACCAGGCGAGTATTCCCGGCAGCCAATCCTTTAAAGGCCTCGACGAGTTCCGAGATACCCTTGTCACGCACGACCCTGCCGACAAACAGGAAGGTGAAAACACCAGGAACCCTAAGTCTATCAGCTAGTTCCATAACATCAGCTGAGCGGTCGTACCAGTTCATGTCTATGCCGCGTATATTGCCGTGGCCGAGCACATTCACGTCCTTCCGAGTGATTCCGGCGTCAACAAGATCTTTCCTCACCCCCTGCCCCTCGGCGATAATATGAGTGGCGCATGAGCAAGTGACTCTGTCAGTGGTCATCAGCAAGCGTTTCTTGAGCCCCGTAGAGGTCGGAAAGACCAGGCCAGTGAAAGTATGCACCCTGATCTTTATTTCAGCCAAACTTCCAGCCATCATAGCCAGCAATCCGGCTTTCGGAGTGAAGCTGTGGACAATATCCGGTCTTTCAGCGCGAATTACCTTGTAAAGTCTCCAAAGCGAACGCAGGTCTTTAAACGGGGATATTCTTCTCTCCATCGGAACCTCAATCACCTTGACGCCTTCCAGAGCCTTAACAGAGGGCATCCACTCCCCCGGCGATGAGACGGCGACAACCTCGTTCCCGGCCTTCACAAGGTCAGTCATGACTCCCTTCAGGAAGTAATCGAGAGTCATTGAGATTGTGGTGACGTAGAGGATCTTCATAATGAATAACGGATGCCGAGGGTGGCGCCGAAGTTGTCGGGAAGAAGCTCTCCTCTGTCGGCATATAGACCATAAGTCAGAGTAAAGTGTTCCAAAAGGCCGGGGATTTCTCCGACGAACGCTCCACTCACCTGATTCAGAGGAGTTTCCTTGACTGTGCCCCAGTCTTTGAGCCACTGTGACTCTCCTTTGTAAGGTATCCCGTAGGTCCCGTAATTGTGGCTATAAGTCAACATCAGTTTGTAAGGAGCTTTCCTGAATAGTTTACCCGCGATGCTGAAATGATGTGCTTTCAGACGGTTATTCTCCACCCCCAGAACTGTATTCCTACCCGTCCATGTGCCGGCATGAGTGCCTTTAGGAACAAAGAGCGGATTGCCTATTGTATGACCATAATATGTCCAGCCGGATTTGTATTCTCCATTATTGAAGTAATTATCCCCACCCCCAACGATATGCCTGTAATAATGGAATTCATCAGATGGATCAAGATGCGCTTTTTCCTCATCTGTGGTCGGACGGTCATGCCTGGTCCCTGACTGGAACATGGTGTATTGGTATTCATAAAGAATATCCGTTACCCATTGATCCTTTTCTTCAAAACCAAGACAGATCGTGTTGACACCATCCGGGAAATTCTGGAAGCCCATGCCTGAACCGTCGTCGTACGGAATATCGTGTTGTAATGAAAGCCTCCATCCATTTCCACGCCAGTTAAAGCGGAATGTCTCAGCGCCTCTCTGGTCACCGATAACATTTATTTGATCGCTCTGAGTGCCGGCCGTGGAAGCTTTTCTCGACGTGATAACCCGGAAATAATTACCGAGAGTCACTGGCATTGAGAGTGCGTCATTCTTGCCTCCCCAAAGGGCAAAATGGTCGAAAACCCCATGAAAATCAAGTCTTTCCGTGATCTGGATATCAAGCCCCATCTTTGTCCTATGGAGCAAGGCACCTTTCATGTAGCGGTTATCAGTGGTACGATAATCAGCGAAACTGCCGAAGAATTTGACCCTACCTTTCGTAAGCGGAATCGAAACAGGGTCCAGATTTGCCGAATAGCCCGGGAGAGAACGAGCGTTGCCGCTCCAGATTATATGACCGCCGGTGGTGGACATTGAACCGAGAGTGTTGGTTCCGGCCCCGTAATAATCAAGATCAAAACGTCTCATACCAAGGTCAACAGAAAAGACCTTCCATTTCAGGCTGGCATAAAGCTCGTCGACCATGGGGCGTAGATCCTTTGCGGATAGATCCTTCGCTTCGCTCAGGATGACAGGGGTGGCGGAGAAGCCGCCATAATTGGCGGCCAAAGAGGCTCCCCAGCGCCACTGGACTGTCTTCGAGGGGTCATATTCAGTTCCCATCCTCGCCAGAGCCAAAGCCCCTGAGGTCTCCGGCATCAAGCCGAACTGGTTTGAAGTCATCCAGAAAGGAAGCGGCCCTCCCGTGGAAAGGACACCCATCAACAGCAATGTGAGGAAAAACTCATTCATCCTAAATCAAACAATAGCTTCCTTGATTTTGTCCACAATATAACGGACATCATCGTCGGTCACGAGCGGACCGCTCGGAAGGCACATTCCGACCTTGAAAAGAGACTCTGACACCCCATTGACATATGCGGGCGCATTCTTGTAGACCGGCTGCTTGTGCATCGGTTTCCAGAGAGGACGGGCCTCAATCCCGGCCGCATCAAGATAGACCCTGAGAGCCTCGACATTATCATTCGGCTCGCACTCGGTCCGAGGATTATCAACAGCATGGACAACACCTGCGGCACCTCCAACAGCGCCCTTCACGACAGTTTTATAGGCGTTCTCCTGACCCTTGACCTTGACAGAAGGATCAATTGTTACCGTGTTCAGCCAGAAATTACTGTCATCCCTGCTTGAAGGATTATCATGAACAGTTATTCCGGGAACATCCGCCAGCAACTTTATATACAACTCCTTCACATGCTTGTGATGAGCGATATGCTCCTCAAGCACTGTCATTTGCCCGCGACCGATGCCGGCGCAAATGTTCGAGAGACGATAGTTGTACCCGATAGCCTCATGTTGGTAATATGGATAGGCCTCGCGAGCCTGGGTAGCGTACCACAGGATTTTGTTCTTCATCTCGGGACTGGAACATATCAGAGCGCCACCACCGGAGGTCGTGATCATCTTGTTGCCGTTGAATGACAGCACCCAGAACTTTCCATAAGTGCCAAGGACTCTCCCATCATAGCGGGAACCAAGCCCTTCCGCCGCATCCTCAATCACAGGAATCCCGTATCTGTCAGCGATTTCCATGATCCGGTCAATCTTGTAAGGCATTCCATATAGGGCAACCGGAATGATCGCCTTGGGAGTCTTGCCTGTCTTCGCAATACGATCCTTTATAGCCTCTTCCATAAGGTCAGGATCCATATTCCAGGAATCTTTCTCACTGTCGATGAATACAGGTGTAGCCCCGAGATAGGTAATCGGGTGCGAGGATGCGCAGAAGGTGAAACTCTGGACTATAACCTCATCGCCAGGGCCGACTCCGCATTCGATAAGAGCCAGATGAACGGCTGCGGTACCCGACGCCAGTGCCACCACCTCCCTGTTGAGATCCTTCACTTCGTTCAGGATGACAGTGTTGTTGTTCAGTGCGCCCTCCCTGTCATTCTGAGGCGAAGCCGAAGAATCTAATTTCGTCACGAAGGCCTTCAAATCCTCCTCGAACGCGTTCACATTAGCGCCAAGCGGAGCCACCCAGTTAGTGTCAAACGCCTCTTTAATAAAACCCTGCTCCTTGCCGCTCATGTGCGCCAGGCACAGGTATATCCTCTTCTTGTTTTCGTTCATTTATTTGATAATTATCAAAATAGCTTACTTAATTGTCAATCCCCTTTAACCCGATCAATCACATACGTCACAAAGAACTTTGGAGTGTTGGAAGGAAAGATAGTGAAAAGCCGGATGAACTCGCCAAAGCGATGAAAGAACACTCTGATTTTCACGATCAGTTTAGAAGCGCTCCGGCGGTAACTCTCATCCCTGTTATGCCCGAAATTGCCAGTGTGGAGCATCAACGATTGGATCCTCAGCGCTCGTCTTGTGTTCTTTGCCGAGACATTATAGAACGGCATCGCCTCGGCGGGCATATCGAGCAACTCCACGGCGTATATGTCCAGAGCAAACGGCACCAGTCAGATATTTGACGTAATCCCATCCCTCCCACATAGAAATGCCCGATAAAGTGGGTGAATATGATAATGACATCATTATCTGGTGACGGAAGCGGAATACTTGTGCCGCCATCATCCCAGTAGCGGACTCCACTGTTTGAGAAAATATCCTTCTGGACCTCATCAACGACAGCATCAACCCTTCTTGACACATAGGTGTGCATTACACCGTGGAGTTCTACAGCGTGTGAGCCCAAGATCATCGCGAGATGCCTTTTATTCTCGACCTCCTGATCGACATGATTTGCCGTGGGGACAAGCACCGCTTTGGCTTTCTGGTAGTTCTCCTCATCCAAGAATAAATCAACATCCCCTACCGTCCGCCACAAAGGCTTCAAATAGCATTGAGCGACACCTTGTCCTTTGATCAAGACAGCTTCAACACCATTTTCGGCGAGATAGCCGAACAACTTGGCGACAAATCGATTGATCTTGGAATTACGCCCTTCTTCCATCAGAATCTCCTGCAAGAAAGGTGTCGAATCTGATTCATCTATCTGGATATCAGAAACATATTCAAGACCTGACGTGACCAATCCGGTGACAGATTGCTCCCTCGCCATCAGATGGATTCTCTTGAAATCAGGCTTGCCAAACTCTGAAAGCCGAACCACCTTCCCCCAGAGGCCAGCCTTTACCAAAGCGAAGAATATTTCGGAGTTAGAGTCGAGCCTTTTCATAACCTTACATCATCGCTGCCCTCTTTTTTCTAGAAATGTAAGTCATAAAGAACCGGGGGGCGTTCTTCGGGAATACTGTTGATAGTCTCACGAACTCGATGAAACGATGTAAGACAACCATAAGATTCCTTGACATACCTGAATACCGACGATGGTAACTATCATCTTTATTATGGCCGAAGTTACCTGTCTCCAAAATCAGATCGCGAATACGGCGGGCTTTACGCTTAAGAGCTGGTGAATCGACATAGAAAGGCATCGCTTCCTCAGGCATCCCCAGGTAAGACACCGCAAATGTGGCGAAAGCCTCCCATTCCGAAATCACCCCCATGTTCTCGAGGCGTTTTCTAAGTAATGATCTATCAATCGTTTCCCTATATGTCCAAAGCAGTCGGCACCAATCGCAAATTTGTCGCAGGCCTATGCCTCCAACATAAAAATGGCCCAGGAAATGAGTGAATATAAGTACGGCGTCATTATCCGGACTTGGAAGAGGAACCACTACTCCATTAATATTCCAGATCCGAGTCCCACCATTCTCGAAAATATCACGCTGAATAGCATCTACGCCATTATTCAGATCTTCAGAGACATTTGAGTGAAGAGCGCCATGCAACTCGACTATCCACGAATCGATAGTCATAGGAATGTGCTTCTTAATCTTATCTTCATGACCGACCTTAGATGCGATCGGGCCTAGAACGCTTTGGGCCTTTTTATATCCGTCCAGATCAAAGAAAAGGTCAACATCGCCGATACTACGCCAAGAAGGTCTTTCGTAGCATTGCGCGACACCTTGACCCTTGACTAGAACAAATGCGATCGCTTCTGACCGCAACTTTTCCACCAATTTGACAATGAAATGGTTCACGGATGAGTTTTTCGCCTCAATAGCAATCACTTCCTTCAGGAAGGGAACAGCATCACTCTTAGTGATCTTGCAGCCAACAACGTGATCAAGGCCAGCAGTGACCAAGCCTAATACAGTCTGCTCGACCGCAAGCTTCTTCAGTACCACAAAGTCAAGCGACCCAAGCTGGGATATCTGGATATCTTTTTCCCATAGACCGGCTCGAACCAATGCGAAAAAAGAATCGATTGTTTTAGACTCACCCATTAGAAACCTTGCGCAGTCTTGTTTTATGAATATAAAACCTGTCACCCTTCCAGTCCGAGCGGTACTTGTTGTAGTTTGGCCGGAAGAAGTTGTGATTATGGAAGACAATACAATCCAAAGCTACTGCTGAGACCAAGACTCCCGCTGCCCGGAAATAAAAATCGTAATGATCCAACATACGTATATTATCGTCCCAGCCAACCTTTTTTATCATTTCTGTTCGAGCAAGAAATCTGTTCGGAACTTTGCCCAAAACCACATGCCTCTGATCGATATAGGTGCCATGAGGTATAATCAACGGCAACGGTGCCTCTTTCATGGTGTAGGAGAAAAAGGTTTTCAGATAACTATTCACAGAAAGAGATTTCATCGCCGAAACACAGGGAAACGCGACTAAATCCACCTCACGATGATTTTCCATAAAACGAAATTCATTGGCGATGTTAATATGCCTGGTCAACAACTCATCATCATCCATCCTAACTAGGAAAGGCGTCTCAACCTTCTCCAAGGCCATATTCAACCCTTTGCTCAAACCAGAATTAAAGGGCATCTGGATGACTGTCAGGCCATCTCCAGTCAAATCCAAAGGCTTGGAACTGTCATCCGCGATCACAACCCTGGTCCCGGGGTAATATTTCTGTATACTACGGTACAGAGCCTTTGCCTGTTTCTGCCTTTCAAATGACTTGAAGATAAAAGTCACATTATCAGACACGAGACGGACATCCTCGTCCGATGGTTTCCGGTAACCTTTAATGGCCCACCACAGATCCAGAAGGCAACATTGCGCGGCCGCGACACAAGATTGTACGGGACGAAGTAACGCCGAAAAGTGACGCTGAGAGAATACAAGTGCTTTATGGGCGAATGGAGAAGCCATTGAAGCTAATTCAACTTGGGATTACCGATAAACAAAACGCCTTTAATTTTAATCCACAGGGCCCTTGGCATCGAGATCGAGGAGAAAAGACGATATCGCCAGCCCATTTGGAATATATTCCGAGCCTTGTTGATTCTCGACTTGAATAGATTCTCGGTTTCATCAGCGAACTGACCTTCCCAGACACCCTCCATCATCCGCTTCTCAGGATCCGACAAAGAAACATACTCTCGCTCCCCTAAGACATACTCCCCCACATGGCATAAAGCGTCATAGAAGCGCCGGAAACCGAACTCATCCACTTGACGCTCAAGTGTTTCCCAATCTATCTTATCTTTATGTCGACGGATGAACAAAGCCCAGTCAGTGATATGTCTCAACGCTATCCCGTCCAACAAAAAATGTGAGTAGGAGTGTTCCAGGAGGAATAGTGCTGAGAACAAAACTGGAGGGCGGCTCAACTCGGTTCCATCAATCTTGTCAGCCCCATTATCAGCCTTCAAAAGGCTCTGGAGATATATCTCGAACCGCTTGAGGGTTTTATTGCCTCTGAAGGGAGTCAGAAAACAATGGTTTTCAACCTGAAGGATGCCGACGGTCGCATGACTGTGCTTGTAGAAATCTCTGGACACCTCGAAACCGTTCTGTTCCATCAGCACATTACCTTTCTCGTAGGCGTCGAAATCTTGTCCGGGATAAGGCCGCAAGAAACAGTCGAAGTCGACGGCTTGGCGGTGAGAAGGAACAGGATAACACTCTGAGACTACGAATCCCTTCAAAGCGAAAGTTGTAATATTATTCTTGGCGAACAACTCGGCCAGATCGGATGCGGCTTTCCTCTGCGCCATCTCTAAAGTCTCTTGCCGATAGGTGTTTGCCAGCCAGTAAATCCGCTCATTCTCAGACATCCCGGGCACAGAATCACCGGCACCGAACATCTTGAGGACACCATCAAAGACAATCGTTGAGACCCCTTGAATAGAGGAGACATCAAACACTTCCGCCCAGTCATTGGAGACTGGTGCGGAAGCATCAATCCCCAAGCCTAGACGCAACAGGGTCAGAACGGTGTCTCTAACAGACAGAGACTTTGGATTTGAGTATTCGGATAATGTCCTCATAGCTCACCATCTCGCCAATTTCCTCGGGTTCGAGAGTTACCTCGAATTCGCTTTCCAACTCGACTACGAGTCGCAAATGTCCCATCGAATCCCACTTCTCACAATTCTTTTGGGAACAAGTACTGTCGAGTGTCTCATCCTCAAACAAGTTCCGGAGTATTTCCAGGACCTTCTCTTCCATTTCTATTGAATATTTAAATGATAATATTTTTCGATCTGTAAATCAGCGCATTCCAAGTTTATCTCATACTTCTTTACCCCGTCTTCCACGGAGTACGGTGTGAAACCACAACGATCATAGAAGTCATGGACTTGACTGTTCTTTGCCGTTGGAACATAACACGCCCGCAGAGTCTTTAATCCCTGCTCTTTCAGCATAGAGAGCACAGCTTTCACAAAGGCTACCTCAATCCCCTTGCCCAGAATCCGGCAACTCAAAAGCAAGGAATCAATCTCATCACCGTTAACCATGATAGCACCGGTGATCCCGTTGTCACCGAAACGGTCGGCAACGCTCAGGCACCATATTTTCCAGCCAGAGGCCAGAAAAGCCTTGACGTCCGAATCGGTATAACGGCGGGTGGTAAGGTTGAACTGATTGGTCTTCTGCGTCATTTGGGCGATTCTCGGGATGTTGAATTCATTCGCCTGCTGGATGGTAAGCCGGATGTCAAGACTCTCCAGAAAGGCGCCGAAATCACTGAAAGACTCTTGAGCCTTGGCTCGCTCGGCGTTGGCTTTGTATTGAGCAGCCTTATTCTTGTCTTCCTCAGTCAAGGAATATACCTTGAAATAGTTATCAACCAAGCTCTTAAAGAAATCGGGCAGGCCGTAAGGCTGGGTCGGGAACTCTGGAACCGACACCATAGGAAGCATCTGCCGGATCAGTTCCCTCTCCGCAGGATTATCATCCACAAAAACGAAAGAATCAAGGCCTATATTCAACTCTTTCGCGAGTTCCTTTATGTTGGTCGCCTTATCGTCCCAATTGATCCTGGAAGCCGCGAAATGGTCCTTTTTAAGGATCATGAAAGGGTTCTTCTCCCAGACCTCGTCAACATCGCTCTCATTGTTCTTAGAGCATATTGCCAGAATCACCCCCGACTTCGACAACTCGAGCAATGCCTCCTGGAAAAACAGGAATGCTTTTCCGGGATAATCGCCACCGATCTTGATTCCTCCAGCGCCATCCTCGCCGAGAACTCCGCCCCAAAGCGTATTGTCCAGGTCGAGGACAAGGCACTTCTTCCGCCTCAGTGCGACACTCTCCGTCTTCTTGTTCCACCATGCCTGGAAATCCTTGGCTATCTTAGGGTTAAGCCCCATTTGACTGATGAGATAAAACCTCCAGTCCATGAGGTCAGCCCGGGGATACATCCTGGTGAATTCCGAGAAATCTATAACCTTGAGATTCTGTCGCTTCCGCCCAGCGTCCCACAAGAATGAATTGTATGAATATACAGCCTCCTCCAGTCTCGCGTCATCCTCCGTCAACGGAACCTGATACAAGACATCCATCGTCAAGGCGATCACAGACTTCCCTTCCGGTATCCTTTCAAGAACATACTCCAATTTCTGAGGGATAGCGGTTATCTCGTTACAGTTAGCCTCTACGTTGGCATGGACCGGAGCCTGATAGAACCAGACATACTCTTCAGCATCCTCGGGTATAAACGAGATATCATCGTACCCAGAGAATGAATATCCTTTCGGGAAGAAAGGCTCAAGAGTGTTATTGCGGAAAACGAACTTCATCTATAGAAATCAATCTTGTCTCCTGAAATTGAATACAGTATTTCTGAACTCGTCTGGAACGCCGATGTCAAACATCTGTCCTTGGATCCTGAGGCCAAGCAGTCCATACTTCTCCCTGACCCTCTCCAAAGCGGTTGTCAACTCGATCTCACCACGCTGGCTGACGACATTGTCTTCAACCATCTTTCCGAGTTCCGTAAACACCTCAGGTGTAATGATATAGGAGCCGAAAGCAGAATAATATTTCTTGCCGGCTCTGGATGATTCGACTCCGAGATACTCCTCAGCATAAGCGATGGAGGGTTTCTCGGTGATATTCGACATGTTCAGCACCTGCTCCTTCGCATCAAGCCAAGTACCACTTGTGATGCCATAGAAACTCACTTTCGAGAGCGGTGTCTCATGAATGGACATCATGGCCTGTTGGTACTTATCATAAGCCTCAATCAACTGGAGGGCGCAGCACTTCCCTATCGAGCTCTCGTACAAGGTGTCTCCCAGCAGTAGCAGGACAGGGTCGCCGGCGGCGAACTCAACTGTCTTGTAGACAGCGTCCCCAAATCCCTTTTTCTCATATTGATACGCATAGCTCAGTTTCTTCCCAATCTCCATCAGACGCGATTCGTACTCGACTTTCTCAGGGGACAATTTCGATAAATGTTCGGGGGAAATCGGCCTCTCAAACAAGTTGCGATACATCTCACGCTCCTCCTCACTTCCAAGCACCAGGCAAATCTCCTCAATCCCGGCCTCAAGGCACTCCTCAAGAAGAATCAGGATCGCGGGCTTTACCAGATTGTCTTTATCGACTATCGGGAAAAACTCCTTTCTCAAGAATCGTGTTTCGGGATAAAGCCTTGAACCGAATCCGGCGACTGGGATGATGGCCTTGGTGATCTTATGGGTGGGCGAAATCGTGAAACTGTAGGCGGCTAAGCCCTTGGTTTTCAAATATGTGACAAGTTTCTCCTGGGATTCCTGGTCTTTCGCCAGGAATTGGACGGAGCCATCTCCCTGGCTTCCCACTCCCTTCCCTCCGAAAGAAAGAGACTTGACCACAGGATCCTTCAATATCTTGTGCAATGCCGGAGCCTTCAATTGCGAAGGGCTCATAGGAGCGACATAGGAGTCAAAAACCTCCTGAGCCTCTGTCATGAGAAGCCCAAGTTTCTCAGTCTCCCCTTCCCTCATATATTCCACCGCACGAGAGACTATATCCTGGTTGATCTCGCCAAGAGCCTTATGCTCATTAACTTCCTTCTCCGTCTGGGCGAAGGGATACCCCCTGTTCAGGTCAGATAGAATCTTTATCGTGTCTTTCTTGCCATCCAGATTGGAGAACACCCAATACAATGGACGATTGATGTTCAACCGCTCGACCTCGACTTCCTCAGCGTCAAAAGTCATCGTCACTGGATGAGGACCGAAAGCGCAAGCCTGGTCCAGTCTCCCACACCGAGAAGGAGTTCTGAGCTCACCCCAATAGGCGATATTCATCTCGCCCATCGTGCTGAGATTCAGGTCATAAAGCTGATTGAAAGCCCTTGCGACCAAGACACATATCGCCGCGCTTGAGGACAGGCCACTCTTGATCGGCATGTCCATCTTGGTGACATGGATGTGACATCCGCCTTTGACCCTGTACCATTCCAACATGTAGCTGGCGACTCCGGCGCAATAGCTGAAAAAAGATCCGCTCCGAGCGACATTCTTCAGATCCTGGAGATCCATCTTACATGAGAAATCTTCCCAAATATCAGCTAGTTCCGGAGATTCGGAGGTGATTTCAAAGAATGGGCTTTTCTCCGCGGTGGCGTAAATGCCATGGTTGATTCCGGTGACAATGGCGACTCCTGGCGCGATGTCCGAGTTCATGGCACGGTACTTTCCCGCCCAATCACTATGCTCGCCAAAGAGGCATAACCTGCCGGGGACGAATAGATCGATCATATGGCTAGAAACACTTAATATTCAATAAGATCAGAAATTCGACATTGCCGCAAATCCAACAAAACGCTGCCCCATGAGAGGCCGGCTCCAAATCCGGATAAAACAACACGTTCACGGTTTGGATAACTATTCTTCAACTCAGAGACAATAGTCAACGGTATTGAAGCAGAGCTAGTATTACCGAAATATCGTAAACTGTATGGAGTTTTTTCGGGGGACAATTTCAACCTTTTTGTATAAAAATCAGTCATGAACTTATTCGCCTGGTGGAATATCAGAAGATCGAGATTATCTATAGAGACTCCAGACTCTGACAAAACACAGCCAATGTCCTTCGGCTCGACTCTCATTCCGAAATTAAATACATCCATGCCATTCATCCTGAAATGTTCTTCAGATCTGCGATTTCCCGCGGCATCCTCAACCAACTTCAACCCTTCCTCGCAACTTGGGTTCCTGAATCCACCATAAGGAACCATCATAACTTCATATCCACTTCCATCAGAGTTTAAAGAGAAAACAGCATTCCCGAAATCGCCTTTTTCGATGAGTGTGGCAGTTCCCGCGTCCCCGAAAAGCGGAGTGTTAACTTTATCATATCGGGAAACTATCTTCGACATGGTTTCTCCTACAAGAAGCAAAACCCTATCAATCCCCGCTTGGGATGCGAATGAATATGCGATCGAAAGGCCATAAACAAAACCTGAGCAAGCGAGATTCACATCAAATGCGAGCGTGGTCTTCGGAAGGCCAAGCCTGTGCTGTAGAATAGGGGCTGTCGCCGGCTGGCGATAGTCAGGAGTCTGACTGACGAATATCAGGGCACCTATAGATTCAGGCTCTATCTCATTGTCATACAACAATTTCTTAGCAGCCGCAAAGCACAGGTCCGAAGAACAGACTTTGTCATCAGCAAGTCTTTTTTCTTCGATACCGATAGTATTGATTATTTTATCTATCTCAGATCTGGGCATCAGATACTCCAAATCGCAGTTTCGCTCCACCTTACTCGGGACACAGGCCGAGACAGCGGAGATTCCGATCCCATTTGTTTTTATAATTGCCATACGAAATTATTAAAGGTTGCTTCCACCATCCATCCGGATCTGAGTTCCAGTGATCCAACGGCTGGCATCGCTGAATAAATAAATAGCCGCATAAGCCACATCCAAAGGAGATCCGAACCCCAGAGGATACATGGCCTCTTGTTTTTCTAAGTCTTTGTCTGATATGCTGTTAAGAGTGCTCAATAGTTCTGTGCGGATCATCATCGGCATGATAGAATTCGAGCGGATCTTCCGAGAGACAAGTTCCTTGGCATAAGCACGCATGATCCCGTTGACCGCGGATTTTGAAGCCGCATATATACCAAGACCAGGCTCTACCTTCTCGGCACCGTATGAACTCATCCAAACGAGGGATCCGCCCTTGTTGATCTTCTTCTTGACCAACAATTGTTTAAGCATCAAAATAGGAGCGGTGAGATTGACATCAAACACACGTTTGAGCTTCTCTTCCGTGATAAACTTGACTGGGGTAGTGTCTGACACACCGGCACACAAAAACACTCCATCCAGAGCGGGGCTTTCCTCTCCCAGATTCTTCAGGAACTCCTCATCACAAAGATTGCCGGTGAATTGGAGGTGGCCATCCCCTTCCAATTGCGGCATAAGCTTCTCAAGCCCCTCTCCATTCAAATCAACCGCGACAATCTTCGCTCCAAGCTTGGAACTTTCTATCGAGGTGGCTTTCCCGATCCCGGAAGCGGCTCCAGTGATCAGGATCGTTTTCCCCTCAAGTGAATATGGATTATACATATTACTGCTCGATTCGCTCATTTACAATATTATAGATATCAGAGACACGATTCGCGTTCTCCATCTCATTCGCAGAGAGAATGACATCATATTCCTCGGCGCACATGGCCATAATAGACAGTGCGACAATTGATGACCATCCGTCTATGTCACGAAACAGAGTCTCCAAAGACAATCCTTCAGGCTCGTCATCAAACTGGTCAGCGAAGTTCTGCAGAAATTGTTTTTCGTCCACCATAATAATTTAATATTTAATAATTTAGAATTTCATTCGAGTGGCCGGATTCCCAAGATAGAGGTTCCCGTCCTTGGTTTTTCTAATTATGACACTATTAGCTCCGATCCGTGTGTCATTCCCGATCTTAATGCCCTGGAGAACAACAGACTGCACACCAAAGAAATTGCCATCTCCGATCTGAACCTCCCCGGAGATATTACAAGACGGCATAACGACATTGAAACTTCCGATAGTGACATCATGTCCAATGGGAATATAGCCATTAAACAAATTGAAGTCACCGATTCGCACATTGCAACTAACGAGGCAGTTATGGCATATTATATTTCCTTTTCCGATACGCAAGCTGTCTTTGTCAAGGAAACACACGGAAGGAGCTATAATATTCGGGAATTCAACCACAGGATTGGTTATCCTCTCGGCAATCGATCTCACCGCCACGGCAGAGCCAACGGCAATCACAACCGCGATCGATTTGGAGCGATGCTCCAACCATTCAGAGCCACCAAGCACTGTCCCATATTCATTGGAAGAACCGTGCAATTTGGTGTTATCATCCAGGAAACCGACAATATTCCACTGCGGCTCATTCTTGTTGATCAAGCGCAACAGGCATGCGGCTTCACGGCCCATACCACCGGCACCGTATATTACAATATCCTTCATATCAATTATTTCCATTAAAGGGCTCCATCGTGGCGGAGTTGTCCGCACTGATGCCTTCCCTTCTCAAAACATTCCCTATAGTCTTCCAGATCACCTGTATGTCAGTCCACAAAGTGCAATGGTCGACATACCAGACATCGTACTTGAACTTGTCGGCCCAGCTAATCGTGTTTCTTCCATGGCACTGCGCCCATCCGCTGATTCCTGGCCGGACCTCATGCCTACGGCGTTGTTCCGCATTGTATAGAGGCAGATACTGGACCAGCAACGGCCTCGGCCCGATAAGCGACATATCCCCCTTCAGAACATTTACCAACTGAGGCAGTTCATCAATTGAAGTGGATCTCACAAATCTGCCGACTTTTGTCAGTCTAACCTCGTCCGGAAGCAAATTCCCATCAGCGTCCCGCTCGTCAGTCATTGTCTTGAACTTAATGACTCTGAATATCTTCTCTCCTTTCCCCGGCCGTTCCTGGAGGAAAAACGCACCCGCACCCTTATTGGCGAAATGCAACCAGATCGCCACGATGACCAGGAACCACCCGACCAGCGCCAAAGCGATCAGAGCGATCACGAAATCAAGAACACGCTTAATAAAACGCTTATACATTGGCAATGGACTTTATCGCTTCCAGGTACGCTTCGACAACGATATCACGATTGAACTCCCTGACGACCTTCTCACGAGCAGCCTCTCCCATCTTTTTCTTCTCGTCATAAGGGAGGTTGATAAAGCACTCGACTTTAGCAATAAGATCCTGGGAATCACGTGCTTTGACAATATATCCGGTAATACCATCATCCACAGTCTCACGGCAGCCAGGCACGTCTGTAGTAATAACAGGACGGCCATTAGCGGAGCTCTCTAGATTCACGTTGGACATACCCTCATGGTACGATGGCATTATGGAGCAATGAACACCAGTAAAATAGGGCCTGACATCTGTTGTAGTACCCAGATAATTGATTATACCCTTCGAGACCAATGAATCCAAACGGCCCTTGTAATCCCCTTCACTGTCTCCCAGAATCCGGAATTCAGTAGAAGGATACTTGCTTTTGATAAATTCAGTCGCTTGGAACAATTCTTCGATTCCTTTGTCTTTCAACAGGCGGCCTATGAAGAGAAAAACTGTCGAGCCATCTTCTGAAGGATATGGCTGCGTCTGATGGTAATCAACGTTGACGCCAGAACCAGGCAGAAGAACGGTTTCTCCATTTACTATCTTATTGTCAATGAACAGTTTCTGATTAGTGGCATTTTGGAAGAACACGGTCTTTGCCTTAGCGAGGCCTCTCTTATACATCCACAATGTCAACTTTTGCAGCAAACCACCATTTTCGATAGCGTCACCCAAGCCGGTAATATTCGCCAATTGCGGAGTCTTCGTCAACCTGCAAGCGATCCCCCCGTAAACATTTGGTTTGATCGTGTATGTCAGGACGGCGACCGGATTATAAGTCCTGATCAACTTACGGTAATGAGCCAGAAGTTTAATGTCAGCTAAAGGATTCGTCCCCCTTCTGTTCAAAGGTGATTTGATAATCTGGCAACCGAGAGATACGAAATATTCCGCTCGAGAATCATCATTAGGCGCCGAGATGACAACTGAGAACCCATTGTCAACAATGGCCTTTACAACCTCCTTCCGGAAAACGAATAGGCCACCGATGTGATTGATTAATATGAGTATCGAACCTCTCATCAATTATAGACGTCCTTCAATCAATGACCGATCCAGGGTGCCTTTGACATCAAACACCACATGCTTGTCTTTCAATAGGTTCCGGATGTCAAGACCCTGAAATTCCTTATGCGCCACCGCGGCGATCAAAGCGTCGAACTTATTGGCCGGCACCTCATTGACGACAGGAATGCCGTACTCCCGCTCGACAATAGCCGGATTTGCCCAGGGATCATATACAGTGATCTTCAGGTTATATTCCGCAAGGGTCCGATAGATGTCAATGACCTTGGTGTTACGCACATCTGGACAGTTTTCCTTGAAAGTAAAACCTAAGATAAGAATCTCTGAACCAAGAACTTGTATTCCTTTCTTGAGCATGAGCTTGATGGTCTGTAGAGCGACATGCTCCCCCATCCCGTCATTCATCCTGCGACCGGCGAGGATGATCTCAGGATTGTACCCATAACGTTTAGCGCATTGTGCCAAATAATATGGATCCACTCCGATGCAGTGACCTCCGACAAGGCCGGGACGGAATGGCAAGAAGTTCCATTTGGTTCCAGCCGCCTCAAGCACGTCAAGGGTATCTATACCCATCTTGTTGAATATCTTAGACAACTCGTTGACGAAAGCTATATTGATGTCACGCTGGGAGTTTTCGATGACTTTGGCCGCCTCGGCGACCTTAATCGAGGGTGCCAGATGAGTCCCTGCCTCAATCACGCTCGCATATACTTCGTTGACATATTCTCCAATCTCTGGAGTCGATCCCGAAGTCACTTTCTTTATGTGCTCGACCGTATGGAGTTTATCCCCGGGATTGATCCTCTCAGGGCTGTATCCGGCATAAAAGTCCACATTAAGCTTCAACCCTGAAACGCTCTCCACAACCGGGATGCACTCGTCTTCTGTAACTCCTGGGTAAACAGTTGATTCATAGACAACAACATCTCCTTTGGAGATCACTTTCCCGACAGTTGTGCTAGCTCCATAGAGAGGGCGAAGATCGGGATTATTGTCAGCGTCAACAGGGGTCGGCACAGCGACTATATAGAAATTGCAATCGCGGATTTCCTCGATGTCAGCAGTGCACTTGAAGCCATGGTTATCGATGGCGTCTTTAAGCAGATTATCACCGACTTCGAGAGTGGAGTCATGACCAGACATGAGGGCATCGACTCGGCGCTGGTTCATATCGAAACCGACCGTCGGATACTTGGTCGAGAATAACCTTGCCAGCGGCAGGCCGACATAGCCCAATCCTATGACGCAGATCCTTGTTTCTTTCATTTATGGAAGTAATTGATTATAAATTCTCTTTATACCATTCAATCGCCTCATTCAATCCTCGGGCGAAATCGTACTCAGGGTTGTAGCCCAGAATCCTGCGAGCCTTTGAGATGTCAGCGTTGGAATGCTTGATGTCCCCGGGACGGTCAGGTCCGAAAATGGGCTCAATATCCTTACCGAGCGCCTGGGTCAAAGCATGGTAGATACCTATCAGATATTCCCTTCCGCCATAAGCGATATTGAATGCCTCTCCAGCAGCTTCATGGGGAGCAAGACAAGCTTTCAGGTTCGCCTCGATCACGTTCTCAATGTAAGTGAAATCGCGGCTCTGCTTCCCGTCACCATTGATGGTAGGACGCTCATCATTCAGAAGCTGCTTGATGAACTTCGGTATGACAGCCGCATATGCTCCGTGGGGATCTTGGCGGCGGCCGAAGACATTGAAGTATCGAAGCCCATAAGTGTCAAGTCCGTAATGCCTGGCGTACTGCTTTGCCCATTCCTCGTCGCAGCGTTTCGTGAGTGCGTAGGGGCTCAAAAGATTCCCTTCAACGCCTTCACGCTTAGGAAGTTGGGCTTCATCGCCATAGACCGAGCTTGAAGAAGCGTAAACGAACTTCTTCACTCCACATTCGCGGGCTGCCTCCATCATGTTCAGAGTTCCCTGGATATTGTTGGCGCAATAGAACAGAGGCATCTCAATCGAACGAGGGACACTCCCCCACGCCGCCTGATTCAACACGTAGTCAACACCCTCACACGCTCTACGGCATGTGTCAAAATCCTTGATGTCCCCCTTGATGAACTCATAGTCCGGATTGCCAATGAACATGTCCACATTCGCCTGTTTGCCAGTCGACAGATCATCCAGGCACCGAACTTTGTAGCCCATGCCGAGAATAGCCTCGCAAAGGTTTGATCCGATAAATCCGGCACCACCGGTAACAAGGAATAATGTTCCTTCTTTAAAGCTAAGATTTCTGTATGCCACGATTAAATATCACTTAAAAACTCACTCACTTTTGGCACATATCGCCTATAGTCAAAAGTAGAGCGATTAACGGATGTTCTTATAGCGTCAATCTCCTCTCGTGATAAAGACAAAACCCTATCAATGGATTCTCTCAGCGCATTCTCATTCTCATTCTGGAGCACAAACCCATTGGCACCATCTCGCAAGTAATCGCTTAAATTACTTGTCAGGTTAGTCAAAACAGGAACCCCGGCAGAAATGGATTCCACGAATTTTGTCGGGAAACCCGCCGTTGTCATCAGGTTGTCCTCACGGATAAATATCTGAAAATCAGAGCCCTTCAGCCTTCTAATCACTTCCGGATGAGGCAAGCGGCCTGCGAAACGAATATTCCCGGGCACCGGCTCCGAATATGAGTACAAAGATTGGAACTGATTGTCATCCAGTCCAATAACTTCCATAGAAACCCGATCGCGAAATCGCTCAACAGAAACGATGCTGACGACCTTGTCCAACCAATCCTTATGGCCAGGAGACCCAGCATAAATGAGTTTGATAATATCGCCCCTTTCGGCCAAAGACTCATTAACCTTCCATTTCTCTTCCTCAAGATCAACCAGAGGGGGTAACTGAATGGATTTGACCCGTTTAGAAGTATAATAATCCTGCAAATACTTGCTTATAGAGATTATCCCTTCCAAACCGGGATGGACCTTTGTCATCCTCTTTTTCACATCCCAGCCTTTGATAAGACGCCGTAAGAATGACCCTTCTGGAGAATACCACTCGGTACAATCAGCTAAAACCTTGATATCCAGCTTTTGACAATACTTATGAATATGTTTGAGAGCCACAGCGGGATGATTGTAAGCAACCACTATCGAAGGACGGAAAGAATCAATCTCTTTCTTGTACCAATTCAGGGTGAAGACATACTCCCACCACTCTTTGAAACTAACTGGATATTTCAAGTTAACGCATTGGAACCCAGCATATTCCAGAACCGAGGGAGTCTTATCTAACCCCATCAGCTTCACTTCGTAACCAAGCTCCCGAAACACTTTCGCATTTGAGATCACCCGTTGCGCAGCCGCATTATTGTCAGGAAGGTCAAAGCCTCCTAAGTACAACAATCTCATGTCTAGTAGCTTGGAATAGTTATTTTCTAGGAATTCTTCTTGTATTGTTCTCTATAACTCTGCCTTTAAACTTTCTGGAAACAATCGACCTGTTATTTGTCTCTTTGTCATTGATTATCGTGCAATTGTCTAAGACAAGATCATTCAATTCCCCTATTTCAGACGAATTTGAGCTTAGCAAAGCCTCTTTAGATTTCCTGGAATATATTACACATTTTTTCAGGCTTATGATACCGAAATCCCCGCCTGCCGGTTTACCTTTACCATTCTTGTACATTGTCCCCTGAAACATCAGCGGCTTTTCTCCAGTGAAAGTACAACCATTGAAATCCACCCTTCGAATCTTGTCCCTGCCGCCACGGAATGTGGCACTTTCCATCGTCGAGGAAACAAAGGTAATCCCCCCTGTGTGGACATCACAATTCCCTTCAAAGGTACAACCCTTTACGGTCACATTTTGTATATTATCCTCGTCTCCACTATTGAGATAACCGTGACTTAAAAACTGGCGGTACTTATTTCCCGCAAAGAAACAGTTCTCTATCAATACATTCTTAACGCCCTGATTCCAAGGAGCTTCTGAATTGGGTTCTATGTCTAGACCGGCAGATGGTGCTGTGAATTTGGTCTTCCCGGTATTGGTCAATCTGCAATTATTAACAACCACCCCATCAGCATGGCTTATAGTCATAGCTTGACGCCGGTTATCGTCCGAAACGATATTCTCTAGTCTCACCTGCTTAGCGGCCTTATCATACACATTGGTGTTCGGTTCCTGCCAGCCTCCGACAACTATACCATCACCTATGCAATGAGTAACAAAAACTGATGTCACCTTAATCCGTTGCGCATTCTTTATAGAGATTCCGTGCCCCCATTCGTGAGAAGATCCAGACGTGTATGGATGGTCTAACAAGTCCCCGACTATTTTCCCACCTTTGAACTCCACATCATGAACATCATATATCTGCACAATTTGATAATTAGGGAAAGCACAGGGAAGCAATGTTATGATGGATTTTAATATACACTTTGTATTACTGCGTAATACCAAGGCGGCACCATTCAACTTTGTGATTGTGCAGTGATAATCCTTCGTGCCAATAATGATTGAATTGCTGATATCATCAGATTGGAGCGTATTAATATTCCCGATTATTTGATCATCTGTAAGCACAGACGAGTCAAAAAAAAGATCATTTATAACGGGTGCCAACCAACTCCCTTTTAAAATCACTGCGATGCCTTTATCTGAACACGTATTTAGCTTTGTCTTGTTCCCGGAAATAGACCCGTTCCGCAATGCGCCCGATTTGATATTCAAGACACAATTCGCGGGCATTTCAATCACTTTCCCTCCGCAATCAATGCTTGAGTTAACCACGTACATTGTGTTCGGATAGACCAACTGTTTCTCAATAGGAATATTGGATTTTAGCGAGATGGTCCTTCCATATATTGATCCTAGAGGCAAAGACAACAAAGCAAGTATAATATAAATACGGTACATTGTCTGTGTCTTAATTGGTCGCACCTATTACTTTTCTGAAAGCGTTGGTCAGCCTCGGACCTAAAAGCTCATAACACTTTTTTATCATTATGATTCGCTTAGGCAGCGGCTGGTACTTTGGTTCTGTATCTTTCCAAGGTGAGAGAGCTTGATACTTAAAGTACTCGTCTTTATATGGATGTGTACAAGGTATCAGCCAAGGTCTGTTATAGAATGCTGACAAGTAATGAATCACAATTGGATTATCGCAAGAATATTCAATCTCTTCTTTACTGTAGTGCAGCACTGAAGCAAGATAGTCGGCATTAAGATTCCTCATAAAGAGCAACCCAGCCATAAGATTATATCTTAAACTAATATACTTAACTTTGTTGTAACAGACCTTATTCAATGCACCCTCGCTCAATGTTGGAGGATCACCGTGAAACTCTTCAACTACTTGAATGACCTGACGTATGAGGTCATTCTTACGACAGTAATCCACATTCACAATAGCCATACCGTCATTAAAGAACCGATCTCCTTTGGGAAGTCCTAATTCTTTTGAGAGTTTCGTAGGGTTCGTCTCTACCACTCCCATATAAAAACCTTCGAGGTCCTCGTTCCACAATTCTTTCAACGAACCAACCACAACTGTATCGCTGTCAAGATAAATCATCTTGTCCACATTCTCTATCCGGGAAAAGAACACCTTCGAATAAATAGTTTCAATATGCCTACCAACAGAGGAGATATTCAAATCGAAAGCAATATCCTCGAATGGAATCACAATAATCGCCCTATCGTATTTACCGCATATTTCACGAAGTGTTTGAATATTATCAGCTGCTACATCTTTCGCGATAAAGTAAAAAGTTAAATCTTCAACGTCCTTATGATTCTCGCAAACCGAAATAATGGATATACCTGTTTGTGGAATATAATAGTCGTTACAAGAATAGGCAATATTCATAATTGTCTATAGAAAGAAATCAAGTATATAGTTCTGCGTTAATCCTTCCAGTGCGGGGCTCGCCACCCAAATAAACATGAAAAGGCCAATCAAAAAACACAATGCCAGAATAATTCGGCTGTCTCGCTTTGGCAATATGGCCGCATAATTCAGCAAATATCCAATCTCCACTAAACTCATAAATCGAAGGATTCTTAAAGGCATTGAATTGATGAAAACAAACGGGATAAAAAGAAGCATCGCCAATGCGACTTTCCTTCCTATCTCAAAATCCGAGGCTATTACCGCTACAGTTTTATTCGGATGATTAATATTTATCTTTTTATATTTCCACCGGATAAATACCATCATAAAGTAGTTGCCAACAATTATAGATGAGGTTACAATAGCTCCTAAGACTGAAGATCGGGAATAGTTTTCAACTTTTGCGAAGTAAGAAGAGTTAATTATAAATCCTCTCAATGTATAGACTATAACAATCGCCAAAAGAATAAGGGACAACTTAACTGTCGTATTCTTAATAAATAGAAGTGGCAATACAAGAAAGAACAACATTGAGAAGTGTATTGAGCTTGCAAACAAAGTGACCATGACATATACCGCCTTGGGAATTAATCCTTTCTGTTGAAGCAGAGGAATACACGGTAGGACAAAAGAAAAAGCGATAAAGCTTCTAAATTGTGTAACATCTAGAGTAGAATAGCACACAAGATATATGAATGCCCAAGTCGCGACGTATTTTACATGCTTGATTCCATAGAATAAAAATAGCCCCAACGATATCATCGCGATCCAAAACTTGAATTGCTCATAATTCTCAACCCCTAGAAAACAGAACCATCGCATAACCAATGCTAATCCGGGCTCTGCAATAGTTTGCGTTCCTCCTCCAAGCGA
Organism: uncultured Bacteroidia bacterium; assembly: GCA_902785575.1. GTDB lineage: Bacteria > Bacteroidota > Bacteroidia > Bacteroidales > UBA932 > Cryptobacteroides. The sequence continues at coordinate 119,346 of CACZZF010000011.1, forward strand.
AGAAAAGACAGCATCGAAGCGGGCCACATAATTCTCGTAATCGGCATTGTCGTAATTGTAGGCAAATAGCACCCATGCTATACTAAAAACAACAAATGCCAAATAATTATTCTTCTTATATCGAAGTACAAGAATGAATAAAACTATCAATATGAAATAAATAATAAGCATATAAGCTTTCTGCCCACTAAACTATTCTATCCATCAGATGCTGTATCATAAGGCGCAAACAATCACGCGTGAAGTATGGATATTTAATGAAAAATAAAATCCCATAGAATTTGTACAACGGTGCGATACTGTTCGGTCTCCTCTCGTTCTGAAGCTTCAGACAATAGTTTGAAAAATGCTCCTTATTCTTTTTTACTATATCTTCCCTGTAGGTTTCATGAGTGTACTCGGCTGGATTAAGTAAAGTTGCCTTTAATCGCATGGAGAACTCTCTCTCTCTAAACATTAATTCGAACAACCTATTTCCGCATGCTTTCCTGTATTCCTCGTCGGTTATCAACTTATCGGCATAATCAAATAGGTCTTCGTTGACATTATGAGTGATCCCGAGATCTTCACCTATTCCCATAATCGCCTCAAGGTTATTAAACATCGCCAAGTCTTCGTTCTCTTTAATTCCGATTATGGGTTTTTTATATAGTGCCGCTATCTGCGAAACGAGCCCCCCTGCCATGGGGTAACTCCCCAACAGTATGTCACAATGGGACATACAATGGTTAAAGTCATTTCTATATCCTAGTAGGATGAAACGCCTTTCTAAATGTTTTTCCTTCACAAAATCGACGAACTTCTTTGTATATCTGCCAATATACAGAATGACGGTTTGCGAATACTTCTTTAATAATTGTTTACTGACATTAAAAAACAAGTCAGAGCCATAAAATTTGCTTTCCGAACCAGCCGCTAATATGATCACTTTTCCATCCGCTTCTTTCGGGAATCCCTGAAAATCACAAAATGTTTCACTTATAGGGTAATAAGGCAACTTGATGATTTTATCTAGTGAAATGTGCCGATACATATTAGCTATGCCAACCCCATACTCACGAAACTCATAGAAATAATCAATACAATTCACACCAGTATAGAAATGATGGTCTCCTGGCACTACTCGATATTTCACGATATTATTTAAAGCATAGAGTACCGCGCTACTATAACTGTTGGCTGCAGGCGAATGAACTATCAGTCGTTTTGCTCTTGTCCCGGCAATATAATCCCTAACGCCACAAATTCTCGAAATGCAATCATTGTGGAAATACCTCTTGTCGAATATCTTAACGTGGACTTTCAACTCACATAATACTTTCTCTAAAGCAGGATTTATGTCAACCAAGGGGGAATCAAAAACATAATAGACATCAAAACCTGAAGCGACAAGCCCCTTCAAGTATTGTACACCGAGACATATCGTAGTACCTATCTGGTCATAAAACACGACCGTATTGTTCGGTTCATTGCTCTCTGCAACGCTCCGTACACCAATCTGCTGGCAGGCAAAATCTTGAAGCAAACTTTCTATAGTTCCATCTGCCATTTCATGATTAAAGTGCGTAGTGAACTCCGCAAAGGTATTTACTAACTCAAGGAATTGTTCATACTGACCCTTTTTATAATAAGTCTGAATGTCTTCCCTAAGTATATTCTGAGTCTTTATCGCATCTTTAATTCGCATCATCTGCCGTCGGTGTGGGTTAGTTATTTTTGTGTTTTATAACCCCTGTTAGATCCATTCTCATATTCAACCCTTTTAAAGAAAAGAATCCAGAGATTAATATAAAAATGGTTCCAAAAACATAGGTAATAACCCGCCTATGCATCATGACCAGTGCAAAACATAACAGAACTAATGCTGTCTGACCAATCATTATTCGTAGGAATTCGGAAGAGAAACTAAACGAATACCGTCTCTTGGCGATTAGGAACACCTGAATAAAGTAGATCAGATAACTCAAAGCAAACGCTAAACCTAATCCTGTTAATCCAAGAAACTTGTATCCTATAAGATTAAACGCCAGGAAATAGATGTTGGTTATTGTTTCGTTGATCACATAGAGTCTTGAATCTCCTTTGGCTATAAACTGATGTGCAATTAGAAATGCCCCTAATCTGAACATCATACCTACCGCGGCAATGACAACAAAGTCAGCTGCTTCCAAAAAACTATTAGAATATAGAATCTGTATGATAAGTGGCATAAAAACCATACAGATTAATAGAAGTGGCGCAAGTATTAAGACCGCGATTTCTCCTTGCTGGTTCGCCAATGTTTTCATCTTGCTATTGTCGGAATTAACCGCCGCAAGCCTTGGATAATAGTCAGTACCTATCGCCGTAAATATCATTCCGACATAGGTGTTAATAATCGTAAAACCTGCCGTATAAAGGCCGACTGCCTCTGCTCCGGATTCTGTTCTGATAAACCATCTAAGAACATACGTGCATGCCAACACTAAAATACTACTCCAACTCATCGCCAATCCCATCTTAAGCATCCCCGCACCATTCCGGATAGTTTCCTTTGCTGTTAACTCAACTTTGGGCAAAGAGACCTGCCGCGCATAAACCCATGACAAGAGGAGCAGAGTTATAGAATTAAGAATCAGAGTAGGAACTATACCCTTTATTCCATAAAGATAATACAAAGGAACAGATACAAATAAACTGACCGTAGAGCCTATTGCGGACGCTTTAGCCAATTGCTTTAGGCGCCGTGTACCTTGCAGAACAACCTTCTGTCCAGCACATAATTGATCAATCAAAAGTGTGACTGAAAGGCAAACGAATGCGACAATATGATTACTATCTCCAAATGACGTCTTACTTAATACCGGAGAAAGAAAAAGAACGACAAGCAATCCTATTAATCCCGTACACCAAACAAAACGCCTTAATGTCTTCACTACTCCGGCGACACGAACCATATCACCAGTGCCATTAGCCTCAGACACATCCCGGACGGCACTGGATGACAACCCCATAGATGTCAGCCCTTGAATAAACTGAAGCGCTGAAGTATATAAGCCTTGAATACCTATACCAAGCGGACCTAATAAGACAGCAATAAACTTACTCTTTACGACATTTACCAGTATCTGATATACTTGCAAACCGCCGAAAAGAGACGTCGCCTTAAAGATACCGCGATAGACCGACTGACTGGCATTCGTTTCTTGGGAGCCCACGAATTATCTATCTATTTGAAGGCGTTAATAACTTCTATCACTCGATTCACCTCATCCGCAATAATCGCTGGTCCCATTGGCAAACTCAACTCCATTTTGTGAATCTTATCGGTAATCGGACGGACTAATCGCGGGATATTCCACTCCGCATTTGAATAGCATTCTTGCTTGTAAGGAGGAATAGGATAATGGATAACCGTTCCCACACCATTCTCCTTCAGATAAGCCTGCAACTCATCGCGTTTCTCGCACAGTACAGGGAAAATATGATAAACATTCTGCTCATCATCCAATCTATCAGGCAGAATAATCAAAGGATTATTAATACCCTCATAATACAGTCGCGCCATCTGCTGACGGTGAGCATTGTCTTCATCAAGATACTTCAACTTCACATCAAGCACTGCTGCATGAATCTCATCCAGACGGGAGTTACGACCAGTGTACTTAAAGACATATTTCTTCTGAGAGCCGTAGTTTGCCAATGCACGGATAGTAGCAGCCAGTTCCGGGTCATTGGTCGTCACAGCTCCACCATCACCTAATGCACCCAGATTCTTGCCTGGATAGAAGCTATGACCGGCCGCATCGCCAAGATTACCAGTGCGACAGCCATCCGTAAACCGACAACCATGTGCCTGCGCGTTATCCTCAACAAGTTTAAGATTATACTTCTTGCAGAGAGCACCTATCTTCTCTGTATAGGCAATACGTCCATACAAATGGACAATGCAAATAGCCTTAGTCTTGGGTGTAATGGTCTCCTCTATCATTTCCTCATCTATCTCAAGCGTATTGAGCTTAGGCTCCACCAATACCGGCTTCAAGCCATTCTCAGTGATAGAAAGGATAGTAGCAATATAGGTGTTGGCAGGAACAATCACCTCATCACCCGGCCGCATCACGCCCATTTCGATATATGCGCGAAATATCCAGATCAGTGCGTCGAGACCGTTGGCACATCCTACACAGTACTTAGTGCCGATATATGCGGCATAATCTGCTTCAAATTTCTCGTTCTCTTTACCTTGGAGATACCAGCCTCCATTTACCACGCGGGATACAGCCTCGTTAATCTCCGCACCATGAAGGGCAGTCACATCTTTTAAAGAAAGAAATGGAATCATAATCCTTCAATTTCGTGTTTTACACCATTTTTATCTTTAAACGCCATGTCCAATATTTCTCCTTTCAAAGTAATATATCCCTTCTGTCTTGCGGGATTGCCATACCAAACAGTGTAGGGTGGAATATCCTTAGTTACTACACTTCCTGCTCCAACCAGAGAATACTCACCGACAGTATTTCCACAAACCACAGTGCAATTTGCGCCCAGAGAAGCGCCTTTTTTTATAATCGTCTTCTCAAAATGGTCTGGATACTGCTTGGAACGCGGAACAAAATCATTGGTAAATGTCACATTTGGCCCAATGAACACATTATCTTCGATTCTCACACCATTCCAAAGTTGAACCCCCGACTTTACGGTGACGTTATCACCAATTATCACATCATCCTCAACCAAAACATTGGCGCAAAGGTTACAATTGCGCCCAATCTTGGCATTCTTAAAAATAACACAGAACTGCCAGATATTGGTATTCTCACCAATATCCCGCGATTTGCAGTCCGCCAATGGATGAATGTTAGCCATATTAACCGTTAATGTATTGCAGATAATCGTCGTAATCCCTGATATAGTCCTCTTTCTCATATCCATGAGAAGCAAGTACCAGACAGATACTGCCCGAGGAGAAGCCCTGTTCTGCAGCCCAGATTCCAGGAGGAACGTGTAGCCCATAGAATGGACGGTTCAATAGGACAGTCCTTTTATTATGTCCGTCATCCAACAGTACCTCAAAAGCGCCACTGGCCGCCACAATAAACTGATGGCAATGCTTATGAGCGTGAGCACCCCGGCTTTCACCTCCGGGAATATCATAACTATAGAATACCCTCTTGACCTCAAACGGCAGGTGCACATCATTATAGATGTACGTCAAATTGCCCTCCGGAAAAGAGATCTTTGGCAACTCAATGAACGAGCAGTCGTAGACGGTTGGGGTCTTACTCATTGTGCGATGAAGTTTAGAAATTCCTGATAATCTCGGATATAATCCTCTGCATCATACTTGGTGGAAGAAAGAACTAACGCCAAAGAGTTGGTAGAGAAATTCTCCATCTCGCGCCACAATCCTTTAGGCACATACAGCCCAATGTATGAACGGTTCAGCGAAAAAACCTTCTTTTCCTTGCCATTATCCAACACCACATCAAAACTACCACTGAGTGCCACGATCAATTCCTGGTTCTCCTTGTAAGCATGACCTCCACGTACCTCTCCGCCTGGCACATCATAAATCCAATACGTCCTCTCAATCTTGAAAGGAATGTCCTTTAACTCCTCTATAACCGAAAGATTACCCCGTGGGTCTGAAATCTTTGGCAATTGTATAATTCTGGGCTGTTCTACCATATATTCTTATTCAACACTTTACACAAATCACCCCTCCCCCGGAAGGCCCAGGGGCGGGAAGCGGCCAGTCAGTCTTGGAATTCTGATTCCGGGACGCCCCAATCCAAGAGCGGAAGCCCGAGGCCGCAATAATCTAACAAATTTACTACAATTACTTTAAATCAGCAATAAAAAACCGCCACCGGAACGGCAGCGGTCTATCAGAATCAGGCCAACGGCAAGGACGAAAAGCTCGCGCTAAAGGCAAAAAAACAGCCACAAGGGCAAAAAGCCAACGATAAAAACAAAGTGCCCAGCAAGGGCGAACGGCGTTAGCCAATGCGAGGATCGATCTTCGCCGGACCGGAAGGCCCGTCAGGCGAGGGCTCATCCACCGGAGCGGGTGCCTTCCCTCCCAGGAACTTGCTGTCCACTGCGCGACGGAGGAACTGCCATACCTTGGTCGTGGAGAAATTCCAAGCCTTTCCCCTATTGCAACAACGATTGAAAAACGGCGATCCCTCACCATCGTTCTGACGTCTCTCATGCTCCATGAAGTAATAGAACCCCCAGGTCACCAAGAGCGCCAAAACAATAACCATCCACACCTGGAAATTGATCGAAGCGCCAAAGTTCCAGGCCAGCATTAGAATCACCACGATCAGGAAATTCACGAACACGATTATCTCGGAAGTCGCCAGATGCGAGAAATTCATCTCGATGAAAAGGTGATGAAGGTGCGTCTTATCCGGATGGAAAGGGCTCTGCCCCCTGACGACACGACCGATCATGACCTTCAGAGTGTCGAACACCGGCACGGCCAGTATCGCCAAAGCCAACGCCACCAACGACAAGCCGTCGCTACCATAAGCCGCGCAAGGGGAAGTGGATGATAACGCGCAGAAAGTGAAGAATGTAAGCACAGTCCCCAGCATCAGGCTGCCACCGTCACCAAGGAACATTTTCGAGGTCTTTCCGAACACGTTGTGGAAGAAGAACGGAACCAACGAGCCTGCCACGATCAACGCGAATGTGAACGTAGACATATCCCCGACATAATAGAATATGATGGCGAACATGACGCAGGACATCACTCCGTAGGTCGAGCAATATCCGTCAACCCCATCGATCAGGTTAATGGCGTTAATGATGCCGACACCAGCCACCAACGACAAGGGCACACTCACCATATCCGGAATCTCACGGATTCCCAGGAAGCCGTGGAAGTCATTGATTTCCACGCCAAAGAGCACTATCATCAACCAGACGACCATGACCTCGACAGCGAAGCGCAGCGCGACAGGCACATCCTTGGCATCATCCCACAGGCCGATCAGGAACATAACCATGACCAGGCCCAACAACTCCAGCATATTGTAGTCCCCAGTGATCGCGGCGCAGACCAACACGGCGACCATCACTCCGATAAAGACCGTCGTGCCTCCCATCACCGGCACAGGCACACGCTGGAGCTTACGGGCGTTAGGATTATCTACGATCCCGTGCCGTCTGGCAAAGGCTAGCACATGGGGGAAGACCAACATCGTCACGACGAAGGCCAACCCCATCAAAAGTAATGATATTCCTAATGTTAACATGACAACCCCCTATTTTTCCCACATTGTCGAAGCGGCCCAACGCTGGTAGTCATCCAGAGGAATCTCCTGCTTCAACTCCAAATGGTAATATTCATGATAGTCATGCTGATGCTTCACGGTCGAGAGCCGCAGCTCCGTCACATCCGGCTTACGCATCAAAGCCACCGGCATGTGCATGTCCTCCGAATATGCCGTGATGACATCCACGATGTGGGCGGCGAAAAAGGCGGAGAACCCGAAAGCCACGTACAGCCCAATCTCCGTGTTGAAGTAAAGGTGGATCGTCTTTCCATCATTATCCACCTCGTTCTGAGTGATCAGATCCTTGTTCATATCTATCGCGAATATAAATATTTTATCGTTTTAATTCAAGCAAAATCGGGTAATGATCGCTCATTTTCGAGCAGCCGTAGCCATCCGTTATCATCCGGTACGAGACCGGCTCCACCCCATTCACGAAGAAATGGTCGATCGCCCCGTGGCTCTGCGTCGGCCGCTTGAAATTGGCGAAAGTGTCCTCTTCAGGAATATTCAGAATCTCCCGGGCCGAGACCATCTTGAGCCCCGCGTCCTTAAGCGGCTTCAGCGACACATTCCAGTCGCCGCAAGCCAGGTCGCGGCCCGTCAACTGGGCATTGACCTGCCCCACAACCCTCGTCATCACATCCTTCTCCCAGCGTGAATGGACATTGATGATCCGGATCCCCTCGACAGTGCACGCCTCCCAATAAATCGAGAGCGAATGAGCATTGACCTTCAATCCTTTACGCACGAATATCGGATGGCTTACATTAAGTCCCGAGACCCGCTTGTAACCGTCCGGGACATACCTCGTCGCCGGGAACAGCATCTCCTGGAAACAGATGACATCAGGGTTCACGTCCTCGATCATCCGCTCCATCGCCTCCATCCTCGTCCGCCAGAACACCTCACTCCCCCGGTCCGTATCCCGAGTCCACGTCCGCACGTTGAAGGAGAGGATTACTATCATGCTGATTACGGTCATTGCTACACAAGAGAGGCTACCGTCAAATTGTCGCGGACACCCTTAATCATATTCTCAGGCACTCCACAGTCTCGGGCGATAGCAGGCCATCCAGACGAGGTAGCACAAATGAAATCTATCGTTTCAGAAGCATCCTTAATGTTATTGGCTGAAGCCAAGGCAAGCAAGTCTTCTCTGGAGATGTCGTCAAATTTCCCATTGACAGACATCTGATGCATGGCCGTCCAACCACCATGAGGATTATAGGCATAACCCAAATCGTAAGCCGGAGAAAGACGCCACCGTCCATCCGCATCCATCAAGAAAGATATATTCTTTGTGTGATCATCCTGGTTGCGCACAACCACATTAAACACGATACGGCGGAACATCTCTTGAGCCGCGGAATATGGAAGCCGCAACGCCCTCATCACATTGAAAACCTGTTCATAAGAATATCCCCTCAACAAGCGATAATCATAGTGAGCGAGACCACACAATGTTTGCATGTGCAGTTTGCGTCCGCTCTCACGATCGAATCGCTTGGTCAGAAAATGCGCTCGCCCGTTCTCCTCAATCAAGGAACTCTCCGTCATATCAATTCCACATGCGATCGCAAGTTTGTAGAATGAATATTCCAACCGGCCAAAATTCTCTGTCTCCTTAAACCCCGCCTCGGATGTCACCCCATCCAACTTAATCAAGTAATAGTCAAAACCTTCCGGAGCATCAACCTGACCACTTCTCACCTCGCCGGTGGCTTTGTTATAAGCGATGATAGCCTTGGCTCGCTGCCCCCCTGCCGAAGTACCTAATCGCAAAATTTCAGCAATAGCAAACTTCTTGTCATCATTCAAGTTCACCCCAAACTCAGACTTCTTTTCCAGAGCGTCACGGGCGACCTCAACCAAAGACTCAATCTCAAAACGCAACGCCGGATCATATCCCGGATCAATCGCCGGCTCAAATTCCAACGCACCCATGCAGCGCTTCCCAAGAAAACACAGTGTCTCAACCGGATTGCCGCTAACCCGTCCAGTCAAAGACAGCCATCGGTCGAACAAAGCCCGGCCATAAGTGTCAGGTAGTGAATCCGCCAGCATCCCCGGCAGACCCATGAAAGTCTCCTTATCCAAACCAGCAAAAGAATATATTCGACCTTCTCTTACCGGCATCATAATCGGCGATGGCTCAATTCCGAGCCCCACGAAAGACTTGTCATATTCAAATCTGGCAACTTCGTAGCGCTCGTCCCATCGGAATGAACCGACGAGATGACCAAACATATTAACATGAGCAACATCTACCACTCCAAATCCTCCTTGGCTTTATTGAGATTTTTGCCACCCGATGCGCGTTTGCGCTGACGAGCTTTCGCGGAATGGACCATATCGTAATATTCGCTCGGACTCAACTGTTCTTCTTCAACGAGTGGCTGAAGTAATTCAAGACTACCGAGCGTCCGGATCACTCGCAGGAAAGTATCAAAAGAACGGATCTTCCCATTCTCCAAATTCTTTAATGAAGAAAGAGACACTCCTGCATCTTTGGCCAAATCTTGCTGTGTGATGTTCTGCTTCAAACGCGACGACCTCAAGCGGTCTCCCACCCGAGCCATGATCATAGCGTCCGAAAGCATATATATATCCACCATAACAGTTTTATTTTAAACTATTCTTTGGCAAATATAATAATAATAGTTCAAAATACAACTTTTATTGAGCTTGACCCGTTATCCCGATCCCAGAGCTGGATGTTGAGCTTGTCGAAGCAGTCGAAGCGCCGGCCATCAGTGTCTCAATGGTCGCCACGCTGCGCCCAAAGTCAAAGTTCAAAGAGCAATAATCCTTGCCCCGAGCGCCCATCGCCGAAAGCTCTGAAGGCTCCAGAGAACGCATTCGCCGAAGCAAAGCCGCAAACGCCTCCGAATCCCCTGCCGCCACCGAATAACCGCACCCAGCCTCAGCGATCACCGACGCCCCCTCACCATTCATCATCGCCGCGATCGGCTTTCCCGCATTCATGTACGCCTGAAGCTTTGCGGGAGCCGTGCGATTGAATATCCGGCTATCTTTCAAAGTCACGAGCATCACATCAGCCGCCGCGAAAAACGCCGGCATCGCCTCGATCGGATGCCGCCCAAGCAGGTGCACAGTGGCCTCCAGCCCATGCTCCTTAATGAACTCCTCTACCCATGGCCGTTTCCGCCCGTCACCAACTATGCAGAACTGAATATCCTTCTCCTCCTTTAGCGCCAACGCCGCCCCCATCAAACTCTCCATATCCTGCGCCTCACCGATATTCCCAGCGAACATCACCCTGAACCCCTCAGGAAGCATGCTGCTCCTCGAATCTGTCATCCTGAGCGAAGCGAAGGATCTCTCTGCCTCTGCGGTCCCTGAGCCTGTCGAAGGGCCGCCCAACGCCACATCCGCCCAATTCGGGAAATACACCAACTTCCCCCCGAAATCCCCCATCTCACAAATCGAATCCTTGAAGCCCCGACTACTGATAAGAATCTTCCGCGAATGCTTGTAAATCCACCTCGTCAGCCCCCCGAAGAAGCCCAATATCTTCGGGTTATTCACCCCGCCGGCGTCCTGAAGACTCTCCGGCCAAAGATCCAGCACCCAGAAATCCATCGGCACTCTCCGAAGCTTGCTCACAATCACCCCAGGCACCCCCACCATCACTGGCGAAGTCTCATGAACGAGCACATAATCATACCGCCCGAACAGGCCGAGCCACAAAGCATCCCAGCACTGCGCCAGCAACGACGAGCCATAATTCAGCATCAGCCGAAGCTTACCGCCATTGCCCCGAGGGATAATGAACGACCGCAGCACCTTCACTCCCCTCACTCGCTCAACGCGCTTCCGGAATATGCCGTATCCTTTCGGGAACTTCCCTTGAGGATAGTCCGGAATAGCCGTCAGCACAGTCACCTTATGCCCCCGCTCTGCCAGAGCGAAAGCAAGGTCATTGCACCGGAACTCCTCCGGATGGAAATGATTGGTTATAAGAAGGATACGCATTGGTATCGTAAGAGACTGATCAAAACAACAAAAAACAGTGCTCTATCATTACTCCTTGCGAATGCTTAGATACTCCTAGTTCAAGATTGGAAATCCCTATCGCGCTTCTAAAATGAATAGTTTCACTATTGCGGGAAGCATTAATCAGCTGCTTGTTTATCATCTCAACAACATCGTGCACAGTCCCCACTAATACATAACCTAAAAGTAACGTATCAGAGGGGTAATTCCCATTTAGGATATGATCAATGCCAGTCTTAATATATCTTTGCGCATATTTGCTCGGAGAAGTCGGATTCTTGTTATTCAGCTTCGTAAAAGACTTTGAGTACAAATTCTTTGCCTCCATGTAGCACGATATACGGTACTCTTCTTTACTCCAGCCGAATCCTCCGATCATGATATCAATGCGATAAACATTGTTAACAGAAAAGATGGGGTCTTTGAATCCTTCTGGTAAAAGACGCTTCTCGGTTTCTGCAGTAATATGTCTCTCCATGGCATAAGGATGGTGGTTCATCCTCGCAACAAGAACCTCTGTAACGGCATTTTCATCAAAGTCTCTCGTTATCTTTCCAGATGTATATACCTCCGCATAAACCACATCCAAAAGTCCAATACAAACCTTCTTAAACGATATTGAAGCATCTGCAACAAAACTACCTTTTAACCCCACATTAATCATTGCCTCCCCCTTTCATTACAAGTATTTCAGCAAATATAGATGCACCGTCTTCTATAGCTTGCATCTGCGTCCAATAACGACACTGATTAGGTTTTATCAAAATAATACTGTTTTCCTGATAATCACGCAACACTCGTTGCACTACAATCCCATTCTGTAATTTTGATGTCAAAGCCGCATAGAGATTTCTCAACACTTTATTGTCGCTCTCCCCATTTAGGAATTCTAACTCATGTTCCTTATTGTCAAAGTGCAATACAACCATACATAAAGGCACTGTCAAGTTTGGTTCTAGAACTTCAGGGGATATCCGTGTCTCGGAATATCGATAATAGTCATTGAGACTCAGACTCAATCGTTGTGAGTATGCAGAAAGAACATCTTTAGTCGTTTTACGCATTGCTGCAGCGTTGACTTTCTGCGAGAATAATTGAAAAGAATTGTGATATACATCTTCCATCACTTCAACCTCAAATTCTGACAATCCAAATATAGAATAGAACAAAGTATTTACCTGTCTTTCCTCATCTGAAATACCTTCGTCTATTAGTTGTGCTTGTTTATTACAAATCTTATCAAACAAATCAACTATTCTATTCTTTTGTTTGTCACTCATAGTTTCAAAAGGAGAGGGAAGGCTCATAGTTTCTTCCTCTAGTAGAATCCTTTCTCGTTCTATACCCCAGGTTGAGGATGTGAGAAACAACAAAGTGGTGGCAATGCGAGAGTTTAGATAGGCCGTCAGTACCTTCTTATTCTCGATACCCATGCCGTTAAATACAAAGGTGCTTGTGGTCGTGAATGCCTTTCCGTCAAAAAGCCCAGCAATCACACCGTTTTTGTCGGGACACTCCTTCATCACCACAAATGGAGAGTCGAAGAGGCCTGATTTGTTCCTGCGAAAAACCCTGTGATCATCATTCTTACTTGCAGCATCCTTTGAAACATAATATCTTCCGATTTGTTTTAAGTCTATTAATGATTCGGGTACAAAGTCTGGATTCTCGCTGTCTGCATTACACCCTCTACCGTATATCCAATTGTTATTGTTAAAGGTCATCCCCAAGGTGTGCAAACCACGCAGTTTCTCTACAACCTTGAACGCCAAAGCGTTTCCCCAAGCACCAATCTTCCATACACTGGTATCATTACGCTCGCATAATTCGCGAGGAAGATACTTCAAGTCACAGCTGTCGAGCACAATATCATATAGCAGGTTGCCTTTCACATATGTCCTTGGAGCCCAATAACCTATATCTTTGGAAGGATCGTCTGGCCTATCGGCCCTATAAAACAATACTGCTACAGGTGTTTTGGCTGATGTGAACAAACTACCACCGAAGTCTTTCGGAGCATTCCTGAAAATAGAAAAGTTATATACTTTCTCTAAATATGCATTCTGGAGCAGCCAATCTCTAAAACGAGCGTATGTACTGGTAGCATTAGTAAGAATCTTCATGTTAACCACCAAAGCAATCTCTCCTTTCGGGCATAAGTAAGAAGCCTTATGAATGAACGGTAGCGACATCTCGTCAGCGAATCCCAACTGCTTGCAATATGATCTAATGGATTTCTGAGAATGATCCGTCCCATATGGAGGATTACCCACAACCAAGTCAATTTCTGGAAATAGATTAGCAAAGTCAGTCGCAATAGTATCAGCACACCATAAATTGCCCTCCACTTTTTTATCGTCGGCAGACTCATGAATCAAACATGGGAGCTTACATGTAGGCTGCGCCCACAGGGTTCGAGGGTCTAATTCATTTATAAGTGTAAGATAAAGGCTGAATGAAGCGACTGAGAGGGCAGTTGAATCTATGTCTATTCCAAATATGTTGTTACAAAGGATAGTATTTAATGTTTCAAAATCAATGGTTTCCTTTCGGTTAACATGTTTCCAGGCACTAATAAGTCTTTTATAACTCTCCACCAAAAAAATACCCGATCCGCAGGCTGGATCCAAAATCTTCAAATCCCATTCATTAGAATCCACAGGGATCTTCTCTGAGACAATTAAGCTAACAAGATTTGACGGTGTATAGTACTGCCCTTTTGACGCTTTCGAAGCGCCCAGGAAATGCTCATAAATCTCGCTGAGCAACTCAACTCGAATAAGGTCGAAACGAAATAACCGCCAATCATTATATAGTTTCGGTTTATCAGAAAGATCACCATCATGAAAACATTTTCTGACCAAACCCAGATGATGGTTATTCACTTTTTCCTCCTCTTCGGGAAGAATCTTAGTGACATCTCCATTAAATCGTCCATTGAGCACTGCAAATAATTTATAGGCAGCAGCCTTATCATTTAGGAAATCAAGATAAGTAGTATACGAAGGGTTTATAGCAGAATAAATCCCCGCTTCTTCAGTCGCCCCCTTATCTTCTAAAAACAGTATAAACAAAGAACGAATAAGGAGCGCATGAATATATTTCTCCTCTAAGCCTGTCTTCAACAAGGCTACTTTCGTTCGATCCATGCTATCTACAAGATAGGCATCAACACGCTTAGAAACATCAATCTTTAAGCTTTTCTGGGCTTCCCAAAGAGCGCCAGTATCAACTGCCTCACGAGAAAACAATGCCGTAAAATGTTCAAAATTGCCACCATCAAGCTTTGTGGATTGGATTTGTGCGACCTCCAAATCCATCAGATAGTCCGCATCTGTCGATACATACTCAGGCTTAGCAAAGCAGTTATAAGCCCTTACTTCAAGATCACTATAAACAATCAACAGTAAAACCCTACGATAATTCCATGCCGCATGCAAAATGTTGGCAATCTTCTTATTGCACTCACTATCAAAAGAGAATACCCGACAAAAAAAGACAGATGGATGTCCAGCAATGAAATAACAACTGTCGGCTCCAACCCTAGTCAAATCTTGATAGTTAGGGTAATAGTGCCCAACTTCAGTCACAGGAAGGAGGACTCCATCATAACCCAAATGCTTAATAATATTGTCGCATTCATTCATATCTTTCTGCCTTTTCTCATCGAAAACGAGTACAGATGTAACTCGCCCCAGATTATACTTATTTTACAAAAGACGATTATTTTCGTATGGATCCTTAAAAATGTTTTAGCAGACTAGAAACTGCCATACAAAAACCCGCTAAGGGATAACTAAAACAAAGCAAAATGCCACGAATACAATGATTACAGCACTCTTTTCATAACGGAGAAGAGTGCTAGCTCTAAAACCAATGCCTCAGTAGCTCCACTCACAATCCACTTCCAAATACCGCTAAGAATCGATTTCATTAGTTTAAAATTTAAGCGTCAGTTCCCATAATAATACTTGTTTATAAATCCGCAATGGGTTTATTAGCTGCTGCGAAAATAAGAGATTGTTTTGATTAATACAAGCAAGGTCTAGCCCAATTTCATAAAAATGTTTAGTTTACCACTTCCTTCCGAATAGCTTGTAGCCAATACGTCTGAAAAAGGTTTTGACATATCGTGGCAGGAAATGGAACATGTAGAGACCTGCACCATTTTTCACTGTCACATCCACCGCGAAGTCACGCCTCATCAGTTCCGGATCACTCATCATCTTCGCATGAAGGAAGTAAGCGTCATTACCCATATTCCTGTCGTGGATCACCTCGCACCACATCGGATGATCCTCCACCCGCTCGATCATTGCCCCAGGAATATTGTCGATATAATAATGGCTACCATAACCATATATTGTCCTCAAAGTCAACGGGTTCCCGCTCTCCACAACGCTCACGAAATGGTTCTTTGGGTAATGGATCCGCATCACATAACTACACTCAGTGTAGTACTGGTATCCCTCGGTGTAACTGATGAATGTTCCATCCGGAAGCTCCGCTGCCCTCCTCTGAACATCCTCCACAAACCCCACCGCCAACGCATCGTCATTATCTAAGTATGTCGTCAGCACTCGAGGTTGCTGCGCCGGTTCCTGAGCTTGCCGAAGGGCCGGACTCTTGGTCGGTTGCTGAGCTTGTCGAAGCAACCGAAGGACTTCACTCTTGAAAGCCTCCGCAAAGTACCTCCCATTCTCCGGCTCCACAAACACCGGAACCAACTGCGGACACTGAGCACTATACCCCTCTATCCTCTCCCTAAATGCCTCCGGAGTCTTGCTATCGAATAGAACGATCCACTGGAAATCCTTGCACGATTGCGCAGCGACAGATGGCAAGCAGTACCTCTCGAAAAGAGCGAAACGATGCTCCAGCCATTCCGCAGTCCGAACCAGAGAACCATTCTTATCCTGCCGCCAGAGCCGCAGATTGAAACGAGTGAGAATGAAGTGATTAACAATCATTTAGCGACTGTCAACACATCCTCCTCCCCTAGCGGCTCGTACTTCCCGTCCTTGCACTCGAACAGGACTGTGCCGGACTCCAGCGACTTGAGGCTATGCCACTGGCCAATAGGGACATTAAGCATATTTCCACCTGGACGCATATCAATTGTCTCGACCAGGTTGCCTGCATCATCGAAGAAATACTCCTCAAAATGCCCGCGAAGGCACACGACCGTCTCGGAACTCCCCCGATGCCTGTGGATCGGCATCACCGTCCCCGGCTCGATGGCATTGAGCATCCGCTGCGACTGATCCTCCGGCGTATTCCGCAAGTCAAGGTTCATTCGCAGCCTAGGCGAGGCTTTCGCCTGGAAGGTCAGGGAGTCAAGGATGTAGGTGTCGATTAACATGGTATTAGAGATTAACTACTTAATTGATTTCAACAACTTCTCAAAGTTCTTATAGACATCAGTTTCACTCATGTGAAGGAATTCTAGAGCCCTCCTAATACTAGACCGATCATTATACGGAGCATCAGTCTCAGTCAGTATCCTATCCTTAGGAATCTTTTCAATAATTGCCTTGCCGTTTTTTGACAGACACATGGCTTCATTGATGGAGAAATAATAGCCCTGATCCAAAATAGCAGGAATCAGCCCAACTGGTCCGCTATACCAATGAAATATCACATTCTTGATATTATACTCACATAGCATCTCCAATAATTCTTTCTCACCCCTTCGGGAATGTACGCTAATTATCTTGTTCTTATCTTGTAAGGTTGCAAATATCTCTCGCAGCACAGCTACTTGTACATCCTTGGAAGGAAATCCATCGCGTGAAAAGTCTAGTCCAATCTCACCTATATAAGACGTCTGGCCAATTAGCCGTTTAAAGAGCGTCAGCTCTCTCCTTCCCTCCTCTACTCGCAGTGGATGCAGACCTAGGGCCAGTCTGATATGCTTATACCCTTTTATGTGCGAAAAGCCCATCTGAAAATGTGACGGCAGATTTGTCATACCAATCACGATATCTCCTGCCTGCTCTTTCTGCTTGATATAAGCTTCAGGTTGAGGCATCATATCAAAATGACAATGCGTATCAATAATCATCAGACCCAACCTAAATAGCTTAATATTGTGTCATTGTTGTCCGCTCTTATCATTGCAGATAGCTCTTCTCTGGAACGGACCACTAAATCCACATACTCATCTAAATCATCAAAGTGGCTCATCCCCGCTATCCTAAGTTCACGTTTTATTTGTTCACGTGTAAGATCTCTTTTTAAGAAATTCAGCATCGCGAAGAAATCCTCTGCCACCTTACTACCTTTTTTGTTATAAAGCGTAATCAGCCGGTTTCCGTAAGATGTGTTATCTAGTTCACCAAGTAAGGCAGCCCTGCGATACATACATGGCATACAATGCCCACAATGCGACGCATTATGGTTATCATACATAAACTGATGCATCCCTCGTTTTCCACAAGAATTAGATTCTGCCACAACTCGGAGCAAATAAGGTTTGTCTGAACAATTTTGCACCATCTCCCCTTTTGTCATTTTTTCATAGGGATTCTCTACATCAACGCATATTCCCATTCTTCTAATGAGATCTCTATACCCCTTCATAAATACCGGATGTGTGGTACGGGTACTACAAGATGCACGGCGAGAAGGTGACAATGGATAGTTCAAAGAGACAGAACCATTTTCAGGAACAACAATCTTACAGCCCGAAAAGGAAGCTATGATTAGAGCTATGGAAAGAAACATAAGTGAACGAGACCTGCAGGAAAGTTCACTCGATAGTCCAGGCTGGATTAAAACAGCAGGAATAGCACAGAATCTGCCCGGATAATGATATCCAAACAAACGTTTGATCCCATCTTGATCAGAGCGAGGGCCCCTCATAATGCTATCATAATGAGATGCCAAGAATAATTTACCATCCGGATGGTCAGTCATATAATCTATTGCCCCAATCAACGAATCCATTCCCCCTGAAAACAAATTTACTTGCGTTATTCCGTCAAAGTAATTAGTTGTCTTATACTTCACATAATGGATTGAAGCCGTTCCAACAAAATGACAACTCCAGTAATCTCCCGTCAAGAAGGAAAGCAACGAATTAATCTGACTTTCTAATGGTTGGAATATTTCATAATCGGGAATATTGATGTCTACATCAAATTCCCGCGACCACCCGTCTACAGAATAAATCTCGCGTTCAACCGACCTATCAATCGCATAAACAATTGCAGAAAGATATAATAGGCTGAAAGTAATAGACGGTGACTTATTCCAGAAGTACGCCAAAGGATGCAACTGAACAATGGCAGATGTATTGATAATCTGCCCTTTCGCATCTTCAATCATAAGGCATATCGTGAGTCTGACATCCTTACTACTATGGCGTCTGGTCCGATAAGTTGTGGTTTTAATCTTCATGGCCCTGCAATATAAAGAGTATTCTGTCAAACTCCGTTTTGATAAAAGCTTCTCCCTCTGAAGATCCCCAATCAATGACAGCAACACTTCTGCCACTTCTTGCAGATCTGATGTCATCAAGGATTTGATCTTTGATTTCATCCATCGCATTCTTCATTGCCACAGTCCCCCGTTCATATTCCAATTTTTCTTCAAAATCCTGTGACAGATGAATGTAGATATACATACCGAAGAACAAATCAAGCATATCTTTTAGTTCATCTCCTGCCACAATACGACTCATAACCTCATCGAATGAATCTAAATCATCCGACATACGTTCCTCAAGGTAATCCATCACACATTCCAAGGCATTATTCGCAGCGGTTTCGTCCATCCCTGCTATACCCGAGTCAATGTATTGTCTTATTATATCAATAATATCGTGGCAGCTTTTTCCATCTAGGGAATAAACTCCCTTCTGACGCAACCATTCAACAAGACCATTATTGGCAATCTCATTGAAAACCGAGCTGAAACTGCCTGCCACATAAATGCCGGCATGTCCTATTGCCCTTGAACTACCACTTGTTACTTTCCCCCTCCCACCAGCGGCTCTGACAAGATTTCGAACAGCATGGTGATAGCCTGTAGAAATTCTTTTGCCTAATGCGCTCTGTTTTTTAGCGATTTGAGCTGGAGACAAATTTGCCGGAGGATTGTTATCCAATGCTTCGGACTCCTCTACTGCGCCAGCCACTCCCGTGACAGCCGCTGAAGCGTTTCCCCAGTTCGGTTCTCCTTTTACGCCTGGTTTATATCTATGTGACGTTCCCATACTTAACTATTCTTTTGTTCTCTACCATTGATTGAACGCATCAACCGTTCATTAGGCGTTATCAAATCGATAAGCTTCTTGTCGTTATTGAACTTTTCGAGTATCTCTTTAAATTTATTGCCCATCGAATATGGTATTTTCTTTGTGTCTATTCTGGATAGGATTCCTAACAATCTATTATATGCCCGCTCGACACTATTCTTAATGCAGAAGTAATAAATGCCATAGCATTCTTTATCACCAGGATTTGTTAGGATCTTATTATCCACCAAATCAAACAAATCTTCAAGTTCTCCTGGGGTCAAAGCTGAAACATCTTTCAAACAGACTTGATTTCTTATCGGATCGGTAGAGGCATTATAGGCTTTAGCGAAAACAGCCCGAACTTTTGCAGGTACGAGAGAAACACCGCTCATTTCATCAACCAGATTATCCCTTGATACCCAGAACAATTCCTTCATATCCACAGAACTAAACCTTGGTTCAGCGATTACCAAGTTAAGCAGTTCAGGGGTATTCCAATCTTCAAAACCCTGTATGTTCTCGCTTGTACCTTCTGCATAGGATTCGACTTGTTTCAACTCATCAGGAACACCAACGCAATTCATTACCCACGAATTGAGCTGTTTGAACTGCCCCTCGTACTTTTGTTCTATTAACATTAGTTTCAACAAAGCGAACTTCGACTTGTTGTCTGTTATACCAGACTGGGCCAAGAGCCCTGAGCGCATCTCATAGGCATTCAAGAATCGCTTAATGAGCCTCGGATTCCATTTGAGTGAGTTACCTATTATGGAAGAGAAAGGCGTAACAAAACCAATCGTTTTTCCAAGTCCTTCCGGAATGTCATTTTTAAGTAATTGGTGAATGTTATCCCATCCGTATCGACCAAACTTATTCCCATTTGTGAATTTGGCAAAATCCTTTCTAACTTTATTAAATGGCTCATCCTCTAACAGTGATTTACAGAACAATAGAGTCACATATGTTTCTACTTCTTTGGGACTGAGAGCGGGAATCTTATAAGGCAATTGAATAAACTTCTCCATATATGATTTCCCCAGCTCTGTCCTGCTTTCTTTATCATCAGAAGCGACAGCTATGATTTCCTTGTATTCACTCTTTATAGCATTGGAAACAATATAACTGTCAGCGGCAATGACGAATGCAGTCTGTGGTACATTCAAGAACAACTTGATTGCTTCCAGATTCTCAATGATATGACGAGGCAAACAACGGTCGAGGTCGTCAATTAGAACCACAATTCTTCCTTGATTACTCTTCTTTATCAGGTTTTCGAAATCTTTGCGAAACTCACGAACCGCCTCATACTTCTTTTCATCATCCTCTGCATTGATGGCATCCTTAAGGAATTGCTCAGCCTTGTCTCCTGTTAGCAAATCAGCAAGATTCTCTTTATTCCTGCTAAAGGCATCCATCAGTAAAGGAATAATTAAAGAAGCACCACCAGTGCTCGCCGCTGTTGCTATTGGGACAACTGTTTTTGCTGTGATTTTAAGAACACGCATCCAGTTGATGGATTTGCGTAATTTTTTGAAAGCTGCTACTAAATCATCTTTCTTGTCTTTGACTTTCTCAAAGAACTTCTCCTCTTTCTCCAGGGCATCTACAATTCCCTGAATAAGAGCCATCTTAGCATCATCAAAACTCTCGAAAGACCAGCCATCAAAGTACACTACTACTGTGTCTTCATCCTTCTTGAGTTCTTCTTCAAGAATTTTGAGTATACTGGACTTGCCAGACCCCCAGTCTCCATAAAGGCCAATGGTAATAGGCAGGTTCTTGTCATTAGTGACTACACTTTTCAGCAGCGATGCATGAACAGTATATCCTAACAGATCTTCAGTTGTTTCTATATCTGACCACATAAGGCGTTTATCTTTTCACTGTTTTAACAAAAGTAACGAATATCTTCCTACCTTATGTATTCATTTGCAACATTTAATCTTTTCAGAAGACTTCCCTCCACGAAATCCCGAGCAGCGTTAGTGTCAAAGATGATGTTAGTCAAAATAAATAAGCCTCATCCTCTTGTTATCGTTTTGGTAATATCCTTTCAATCACTTTCAAGAGATGATCTGCAATTAGAATATCCGCATATTCTTTCTTTTCTGAAGGCCTCTTTTCTATTGCGCTCTTTATACTCCTGACAAACTTCAATTCTTCCTCATACCTTTTGGGCATTGATGATTGGATAAACCTGCTATTCAATATATCATAGATAGCCACCACTTCATTCGGCTGTATATCCTTAAACTTCTTCTCAACATCCTCTTCTGGAATATGGCCTAGAATAGGGTAATTCATAAAGTCTGGAGCATTCGTAGAATTATACTGAATACTCAGTCGTTTATCCAAAGCGGGTAAGTCTTCGTTGAATTGTCTGCACACCTCTTTTATATCAGCATCCATAGCAGCATCAGAAACAACGGCCATTTTGTGTCGTTCATAATCTATTACCCATCTACTTTCTTTGGGAATTTCAGATTCGACCTCATCAAGATTTAACTTGTCCAGTAAACTCAATTCCGTCACCTTGTCATACATCTTGTCAATACCCGCCTTTATTTTATCTTCAACCTCCTGCTGTGTATATGGTGTCAGTTCCCGTAGGTGCTGTAGGAAAGTTGCGGCATTCACATACGACATATTATCTTCGAACTCACCAGCCTCAACATACTGAGCCAGCTGCGTCAGCGCATTTTTCATTTCCTGGTTACTCATAGCCCACTGCTGTTGCAAAAAACGCTGTAGCAGCGTATATGCAGGCTTGACTTGGCTTCTTTCCACCTGCGATTTGTATCTTCTCCACAATTCTTCCAATCCGTCTTTATCCAAAGAAATACCTGCGGTCACAAAAACAAACACTTGCGGAGACACGATAATAGGCAAATTATGAGCCTTGACTATCCTTTGGAAAATATGAGCGATGCGGTTGTACACCCTGCTTCTTTGTTCTTCATCCTCCTTCTTTGTCTTATTATCATCATCAATTTCTTCAAACAAATTCTCCTCATCCTTGCGGCCATCGTCCAATTTCCAGTCTACACTGGACAAATCAACATAGTTAACAAACTGTTCTTTGTCCTTGTATGTTAATCTGTTTCTCTTGTATTCAATTGACAGCCCAACTATGCTGGCCCATAATGAATAGAGAAACTGCTCTTTCGTAGAATCCTCTTCATCTTTTAGGACGACCGCACACACGTCGTAAAGCTTGTGGAAGTGCGACAATGCGAACTTCACAATGCGTATGTTCCGCAAATTCATCTGCAAGTCTTTATTCTCCTTGTATGAGGGGTAGCTTGGATCTATTACTGCGACAACCACTGAATCTTTCATAAAATCAGAAAACGGTGCCCTGTAATCCCTGTTACAAATTTCAGTGAAGATAGAAACCACATCTGGGTCATAGACTAAAGTTTTCTCGATAACTTTCTCCTTGAAAATAAGTTTATTCTTCCCCTGTTTATCGATGTACGAGTTATTTGCAATTACCACAACCTTATATCCCCGCTGTTCGACAAGCCCGTTAATGGCTCCTAACAGAATGTGGATATCAATAGAATCCACTACTCGCTCAATGTCATCAAGAAAGATGACAGTTTTTTCAGAGGGGATAGCCTTATACAACAGATTGCTGTATTTTGTAGTCAATGCCTTTATATCAACAAAGTTCTCCAGCCATTTGACAGATGACATTAACTCAGTTCCTTTAACCATTAGACTTCCCGCTTGACTCTTCTTTCGTTTAAACCAACTGTTATTATCTCCCTCTGGCTGTTCCTTCGGATGATAATTCTCTGCAATCTTCAATGGAATCTCGTTCACAGACTCAATGCCAAACAGAGACACTTTAACCGGGCTATATCCCTTCTTTTCAAGAGCAGGAAGAATGACGTTATCAATGTGGTAAGTTTTACCGCATCCCCATTCTCCCGACACCATCAGGGCACCGGTGCTCTCCATTTCAAGATAATTCAATATGCCCTCTAGAAGATTTGTCATATAAACTGTTATCGCAATGGTTAAGGTTATCGTTAACTTTTATCTTTTATCTGTTAATTGTTTTATCACTTCCCCCACTTCTCAAAATACCTCCTCAAGTTGAGCTCTGCTTTATCTTTCGCTATGGTTATGGTTATGGTTATGGTTATCGTTATCGTTAAGGTTAACGTTCCCCCATCATCCCCTCATACAACTCCACATACTTCTCGAAGCATTTGTCTTTATCAAACAGTTCCTCTGCCCTCTTTCGGCAGGCATCAGTATAATGATCCTTACCTTTATCGCAGACATCCCGAATGGCCTCTGCCATTCCAGCGACATCACCTTGTTCCACAACGACACCCGTTTCTGATGAGACAGCCTCTGGGGAGCCACCGGTACGATAGGTTATTACCGGTGTCCCACACGCAAGAGCCTCAAGATTCACCGTCGGAAAAGTGTCCGCATATGTAGGGTTAATCAGAACATCCGCATCAGAATACAGTCGCACAAGCTCGTCGACATTCTGAGTCCGCTCAATGCCATTAATGCCCAAAGGTAGCTGCTCCACCTGCTTGGAAGAAAGGCCAACAACCGTTATGGAGTAATTCTTAGGCAGTAATTCCCTCAACCTGTATATATCAAACAGCCCCTTCTCTTTATTCCACACGCTAGACACAGCCAGGATGCTATAAGTCCCATTATCGCAACTCCTTTCCAATGGCCTGAACACATTCAAATCAACACCGTTTTTGATGACCCCAATTCGCTTGTCTTTCAAAAACGACTGTCTCACAAATCCCGTCATCCAATCCGAGCAAGCAACAATAGTTAAATCCTTACATCCACCAAACAGCTTTCGCTTCAACTGATAGTTCCTTTTTGACCTGTCAAGAACAGTCTTAGGTAGCACCCTTTTCATCGGGCAGTTAGAGCATCCTGTTTTCCACTTCTCACATCCAGCTGTTACAAAATGGAAACAATGTCCAGTGAAAGCCCAACAGTCATGGAATGTCCACACCACCTTGATGCCAGATTGATTGAGATACTCAAACAATAGCCTATAATTCAAGTAGTGATCATGAATATTATGAAGTTGTACCACATCGGGCTTGATTGCCTCTATCGTACGAATCAGCCGTTTCGTGGCATTCCTGGAACATAATCCCTCGTTATCAAATACCCTCTGCTCAGCATAATGGAAATACTTATCGCAACGTCCCCCAATCTTTATCAGATGCGACTGCGATGGATTACACCAACGGCCGTAGGCGATATAGCTATCCCAGCCATGCGCCATAGCAGCCGCACCGATAGCTTCCGCTATCTTACCGGTGCTGCCCCAGTTAGCCGTTATGTTGATTTGAAGGAGGACAGACATTTAATATCAATGATGTAACTATATCTAAATAAAACGGGTGGCAGTACTAAAAAAAGTAGCACGTATAGTTCAGTCAATTCACGGGTTCTTTCCAATAAGCCGTGAATTGATGGTGTGAAACTCGTTTCTCAGAAGGAGGCAGCACCATATAATTCCCATAGGTGTTCTTCAAGTAATCATCGTAACCAACGATAATTTTCAATTTATTATTTTCGAAATCCGCATCTATATAATCAGAAAAATCACTCAAAAGGAAACGTTCCCTATTCTTCCCAATTCCTTGGCAAGTCTCATATAAATAATCACTTAAGCAAGGATTGTACTTCTGAGCTAATGAATCTATCCTCTTAGATATGCCCCGCAGAGAGAGTGGAAATAGAGCCACATGCGCAAGAATAACTATTAGATTCCTAATTAAACTTCGTTTCTTTGACCAACGCATGAGTTTCAGTTGATAGATATCTTGAATAAACATTCGAGTTTTATTATATTTAAGCCATTGCTTTTCATCATTAGGAACTTTATCTATAGGGAAAACATCAATACCAACCCCTATTCCGTCTATTTCTCCATTGACCCCTTCTGTTTCAATCGTTCGCACATCATAAGCCCTTGCATAAGCCCTGTTCCATCTCTTATCTCGTTCTAATGATATTAATGAAACATGAGAATACATCTGCGGGAATTCTACTAAAAGCTTATTGTAATCCTCTCGCAACAACTGAATATCAATGTCGTCATCCCAAGGGATAAATCCATTATGTCTAATTGCACCCAGTAAGGAACCACATGCGAGACTATAATTTATCTCATTGTTTCGACAAAACTCATCAATCACCATCAAAATGTTTAACTGTATTGATTTCAGCTCATCTACATCTATTCTGTCACCAATTATGAGGGTATTTTTCATATATAGTACTTGCTAATACTTTAAGGCTATCTATTACTTTTGCACCTTCCCAATTAATAGGAGAAAAAACAGCACTTATGTCTGTACAACCCAGCACAATGCAATCAACATCGTGATCACAAAACCAATCACATACTTTAGCAAATAATGTTTCTGGGAATCCATTATCATTGGGCTTATTGCGTTTGGAATTTTTGGCATTACAGATACCAAGGGTAACTAGCTTCTGAATATCGTCCTCAGGGTATAACAGAATCATTTCAGAATTGACCTTACTGAACCAATGATCGTAAAGTTTGAACTTGCGAAGGCCATCAGAGCAAATCATTCCAATTCGTTTTGCCTTCTGCCGATTAGCCTCTTTTGCGACCTCCTCCAACAAATTGATAAAGGGAAGGCCAACTTGATCTTGTAATTGATTCAGAGCATAATGAGCCGTATTGCAGCACATACATAGTTCGGAACATCCACATGCTTTTAGTTTAAGACCGATATCGACATAACCCGGAATAAAACTTTCACCTCTTCCCTCCAGAAACATCGAGCGACTTGGCACCTGAGTTGCCTGCCAAATAATCATTTCAGGATGATGTGCATCTCGATAAGCACCATTCCTAATACCCATTTCTTCAATTAATTGGCACAATCTATTGGTTGCGGCTACACCATTTCCCCCAATAACTCCAATCATAACACCCAATCTTTTGTTATTTCTTGAACACGTTGATAATCATTATATGTGTCAATATCGTAGGCTCTTACCTTAATCCCACGCATAGGGAGAAATGGTTCGAACATATTGAAAACATTTTGTGATGAATACGTCAAATTAGCTTTGCTTATACATGCTGGCCCAGTCCACTCATAATCACCTCTTTCTCTAGAGAATGCATAAACTTGTCCTTGTTCATCAGTCTGCACCCAAACGGCTTCGTCACTACTCTTTTCAGCATAACAGATAAACTCTCCATCAGTATTTAGAATCCGTTTCACATCATCTGGATGCACCAATAAGTCACCATCCCATTCCAAACTAAAATCATTAGCATGACGAGCACCTAGATAAAAACTTGCTCCTGTTTTGGTTTCAAAATATCTTTGATTGTAACAGAATATCACATCATCACGATATTTGCGAACCTCATCAATTATCTCACCGCCTTGAAAACCGATAACAAGACGAAGATCCTTAACACTCTTAAATAGTTTTAGCTGCCATGATATTAATGAGCTCCCATTAATCTGCACCAACGCCTTGGTCAAACCCAAACCTAGACGAGATCCAATACCCGCGCAGCTAATAACCACGGATTTTTGGTCCTCATATTCCCCACACAATTGCCTTAACTGGCGGCAAAGAGCATGTTCATTGAAGATTAAATAATCACAGATAGATAACAGACTCTGAGCTGGGTTGTGAGTAAGACCAGTTGCAATACTAATGTTTGCATGACGCATTGCCTCGAGGTCGTTATTCCCGTCTCCTATAAAAACCACAGTTTCTCCAAGTGCCCTATACTGATCAACAATATCTTCTTTTCGAAGAATAGACTTCAATTTTACAACATGGTCCCCGTCTATTATCGCTTCACTACCATAGCATTTGCAGCCTATCTTTTTAAATAAGCCTTCACACCAACAGGTAAGATTCCCTGTAACAATGATGCAGTCCGCATGATGTGAGTTTATAAACTGACTTAATTCAGGATAAAGCGGAACTTGAGCCAACAAATCACACGTATCTTTAATTGAGTATTTACCTAAAATGTTTACACGTCGAATAAAACTCTCGATAAAAGGAACATTCCCAGCGACCGTCCGTATTGTAAGTTCTGCTATCTCTTCTTTGCAATTAAAGTGGTTTGCAATAACTGGTAAAGTCTCTTCAGAGGTAATAGTGCCGTCAAGATCAAATAAAAACTTCATAACGATAATGTAGATTACAGTTGATTAGATAGACACGCCAAAATAAGATAAAAAGAAAACGAATTGTATACTAATTACTCAAAATTCTTTAATAATACATCTTTAAGAATCCGAATTTGATTATGTGGATTCCATTTTTCATCAATCACATGATAGCAATTAGACCTAATATCATCTCGATCAGACAAGTGAGTATCAAACCATTCGCTGATTGTATCTGCCAATGATCTGCTATTTCCTGCCATAAAGAAGGTCCCCGTCTTACCCTCTTGTATTACTTCAAATTCGGGCATCTGGTGATTGAAATCATTGTTTGTGACTATTGGGCAACCAAACATATGCACATGTATTGCTGTTAAGCCAATATTGCCCGGTGAAACACAAAGATCTGCGTTAAAAATAAGTTCAGCATTTGTAATTTCATCATAACAAGCACCATAGAACCATATTTGATCACGAATACCAAGGAAATCAACTCTTTGTTCCATAAATCCTCGCTCCACGCCATCACCGATAAAAGTAACATTTACAATCTCTCCGCGGTTTTTCAATATACGTACAGCGTCAAGTAATAAATCAAAGCGTTTAACAGCGGTCAATCGACCGATAAAAACAATATTATGATTTGAATTGTGGAAATGATTTGGATAAATATTTGTTTGTCGCAATGCTTGCCGAATCTTAAACTGAGCATCATAATCAAGCGAGTTATAGATAGTATGCAATTTTGAGCCTGGTATTCCATCCTCAATCATTAACCTCGTTGAACGTTCATTGTATATAAAACCTCCATTCAGCATACTGAACATGAACTTATATAACCAACGCTTACCTCTACCTTCTTTACCGAGTAAACCATGAGTCCAAGCGAATACACGTTTTCTCGGATAAAACAATTTCCGAATAATTAAAAAAAACCAGGAACTAATACACCTAATACCAGAATAAACAATATAGGTATCATAGTCCTCTCTTAACAAACGGATAACTCCTTTCTGGTACTCTATCTTCGGCAGAGATAAACAATGTACTTCTGTTACTTTACCAGAAAGCAACGAATAATCCATTCTTTTATTCGCCCCTATGGAGTCTCCGAAATAGAAATCACAATCAAAAGTCTTGTCAATCAATTGATAGATAGTTGCGCGATAATGAGCTGCTTTATTTCCTAGCAATAACAATTTCATATTAAAAAGTAATTTGTAATATAGTTCACATATACTCAGAGAGCTTGAAGACAGGCCAATTAATTTGATTGGCAAGAGCAACCAGTATGTGGTTCAATTAGATGACGCTTTCCAAAGCTACGTAGACTCTTTGGTAAAGCGAAAACATAACCAAAGGCAAAGAAAAGAGTTGGGCTTGCAAGCCAATAACCACTAAATAAACATTCCGATATATGGCCCAAGAACAAAAGCAGATAAAACAGATCTGCGTTAGAATAATATGACTTCTTTATTAATACCTTTAAAATCCTCAAAATAACACTGACAAAAATCATGGTCCCAATTAGTCCAGTTTCCGAAAGTAAATCAACAAAAATATTATGACTATAATAGCCAATAGTCCACCAAACG
Organism: uncultured Bacteroidia bacterium; assembly: GCA_902785575.1. Lineage (GTDB taxonomy): Bacteria > Bacteroidota > Bacteroidia > Bacteroidales > UBA932 > Cryptobacteroides. Next base: position 148,660 of record CACZZF010000011.1, read on the forward strand.
GAGCCGAGACCATTCCCGATAACAGGAGATCGCCAAAATGCATGAAGTCCCAATTTCCAGGATGTAAATCTATTATAGTCCGTAGTTAAACTCTCTGCGACCCTCGTAAAGCCAGCTGATTGTAAAACATGATATCGGGATGAAAGAAACAAAATTGCAATACTAGCAACAATTAAAAGAATAATAGTCAAAAAATAATACCTTCGGCGAAGCTTAAATAATCTATATAGTAAGTAGACTGTAGCAACGACAATATAAACGAATGCCCCTCTGCCTCCACCTAATAAACATCCAATTCCACAAAAAATAAGGAAGACAAACATGATACACTTCTTTGCTATTTCATAAATACCTCCACTCTTGTCCTTATGCTTTAAAAAAACATAAAAAAAGCAATAAGAGTAGCAAAAAGCCAGATAATATGATGCACTCTGATAACTAAATGTTCCATTTTCATCAGATCGCAATACAGAGCCTGCTAAAGAAGAGGATATTACTAAATAAAAAGTCACTAAAGAAACAAATAACACAAAATATGGCATTAGTCTAACCAACTCTTCACCTACACGCTCCCTGGCCAAACGGATTCCAATATATGCCGCTGGTACACACATGGCTCCATACATCAATAAATAAGCGGAATAACGATCATAATTACCTGTGCTGTGAGGGTAAATTAGGCCGGTTATGAAATACAAAACCAAAACTAAAGCTAGATAAAACAGCTCATTCCAGTTTTGGCGCTTGATATTATTATTAAAAAAATCAAAAACGAACAATATAAATGCGATAGCCGCAATAGCTATAGCCATTTTAGATTTCATTCCAGATTGAAGCGCTGTCCCTGTAGCTGCCATGTAACAGCCAAATAGTTCATCCGAAAAAAACACAAACAAACAAAATAATGATAGTAAATACTTTGATAGTCTCATTATTCCACAATAATAATCTCTACCTATATTCCAAAACTCCTAACAATAACAATTGTCATATAATCAAAACAACTTAAAAATCTCTTGTTTGAATTGATCAATACTAACTTGATCCAAATACTTTGTGTCAAGTCTAAATGGAACTGATTTACAAATCGCATCAGCAATACTCGCCGGCGAGATACTGTCTATCTGAATTCCTAAATGATTCTTTCGAATCAGTTTCCCAATCAACCCATCTTTCGGCCCTATTACAGGTGTACCATAATAGGCAGCATGACCTAGCAATCCACTTGACTGTGCTGTGTTTCGATAAGGCATCAAAATGAAGTCACTTGAGACGCAAAGGTCAGCAAGTAGTTCATTAGAGCAGAATTGATCATAAAATCTCACTCGGATATCCTTTGAAAGATTATTCAACAAACCATAGAACTCAGCTTTAATTGGTTCATAAATCTTACCGGCAAATACGAAGAAACACTTCTTACGCTCATATGCAGGAAGAAGAGCCAAAGCCCGAAGAATATCTAGAGTTCCTTTTCGAACACTTAAACCACCAAAATGGAGGAATATTTTATCATCAACACTCACTCCCAATTCTTTTCTAACATCCCTTGGCGAATAATCGATAGCGTTATAAGGGTCTGTAATAAACTTGAATTTGTCTGTATGATACAACTTGTTCAATTTAGCTGCTGACGATGCATCGTTCAACACGAATACCGCCTTTATACATGGGCTAAATCGCATTATAAGATACTTGATTATGTCCAAAATGCGAGTCTTTAAGGATGAGTTCTTCCAAAGATATAAATAGATATTATATAAAATACCTGAAACCTTCACCCTATGGGGAATTAGCAGACTGATTGCGGGGATATATGCCATCAGATCATTCAAGAAGACACTATCTACTTTTTCTTCTATCACATATTTCCGAAGCATAAGCGCTCGGCGAAATGACTGACGTAATGTCCCAGACTCTTTGCAACCTTTTAGTGCTTCTGACATATAAACAAATCTAATATGGCTTGCATCAGGCCAATGATATAATTCCCTTTTCTCTTTAAAAACTTCTGGAACAACAATCACGAATTCATCGTCTGGATGCTCCAACATACCCAGATAAATATGATGAACATACTCGATTCGATGCCCTTTTAGGCTTGTTTCAAACAAAAGTTTAGTCATTCTTATTCAACTGTTTTATAAATGTGCATGGATTTCCTGCAGCTATACAGTCAGAAGGAATTGAATGTGTCACAACACTTCCTGCCCCAATAACACTTCGTGCGCCTATAGTCACACCCTTAAGCACGATACTTCTGGCACCGATGAGAACGTCATCTTCAATAATAATAGGAGCCGACTTTGCATTTATAGAGTCTATTGAGCATCCATTCTCGTCCACACCTCCACGTGTCCCCCTTAATTGCCAATCCAAAGAATGACAATCGGTGTCCATAATCAAGCAACTTGCACCGATAAGAACATGATTACCTATAGTTAAAGATTCTTTCACCCATATTGTTGTAGAACTCATACCGCAGTTATCTCCAATAGTCAAAAATGCCCCAGTGTCTGCTCGTATATACCCTAATGTATTAGAGGAGATAGGATTATAACCAGCCCCCGTAGTAAAAGTGAAGTTATCACCTATCTTTATGGACGCATTAGGAGCCATCTTTATAAACAGACGGTTGAAGACTTTCAAATTTCTTCCGAAAACGATACCAAGTCGTCTAAATCTAATTCGATTTCGAAAAATGTAATAGAGATGTGTACCAAGTTGCATAGTAAGCTTATATGTTTCAATAAGTATTAACTAAAATATAGTCAGCAAGCAGAAAACACTATTTGTTCCAGACACCTGTATTAGTTTTATTCATTATTTTTTCTATCTGGATCTTTCCAAGTAAAGCCTGAACGAAATAGACTAAAGAAGGAGCCACAAGAACACCAACAAGTCCAAAGGCCCGACATGAATACTGCATTAACGGAAGAGCAACTAACGCAAAAATTACATATACTATTAGCTGTATGCGGATAGTTCCTATTCCGTTTATCAATTGCATATATACTGCTCCTATACTTTGCACAAGGATATAAATTGCCATACCTAATGATAACAGTGTTCCCACTTTTACACTATCCCCGATCCATACTTTATAGAACCAGGGAGATATTATCATCATTAATCCTACCGCAACTATCTCTAATAGCCATACTTTCTCTAACACGCCTTTTGTCTTCTTCATCCATTCATAATCCAGCTTGTGATATGCTTCTGTAAAAGCAGACCAGAAAGGTGAAAGAATGATCGTCATCACAGAAAAAGCAATGTTAAAGTATTTATATGCGATATTATACTGAGTAACATACTCCGGACCTAACTCGCGCGAAATAACGATATTTATAATCTGAAATATTAAAAGCATGCAAAGGTATATGATGAAAAACTGTATACCTAAACCCAATATATCTTTAATTAACTCTTTATGTACATATCTGAAACGCGGAGCAAATTGCTTATATGAAGAAAACTTGAATGCATACATCGACACAATCATGATTGTAATTGTGGGAATACCTGAATAGAACAAAGCAAGTTTTAGAAGGCTGCCATCTGAAAACTGAGTTAGCAGATAGATTACCAGCAAAGAAATCAGTTGTCCTCCCACGTCTATCCATGAAACTATGCCGGGCTTTTGATCTGCAATCAATAAAGATTTAAATAGCTTAAAAACCATATTGAAACAGAAAAACAATGTTACTATCGCAAATACATCACGTAATTCCCGCGTAAATGAAGTATCCACCTTCAATATTGAAGGCCAACTTAAAAAGGTGTTCAATAATTGAACAAAGACTAACAGGAAAAGGACAATAGCCCCAATAGCAAAATAAGTCGTACTAACATATTGTCGGGCAAGCTCGATATTCCCTTTTGCTTTTGACTCAGCAAACTTATTACGCATTCCATTTCCAAAGCCTAAATCAAAGAACCCAATCCAGGCAATGATTGATGACAATGTAAGCCAAATACCGTATTGAGTAGGATTAATATAGTTGATAGTTAAAGGAACTATTAGCAATTGGATCAGTATAGAGAGCCCCTTTGCACCAAAAGACAATACAATATTGAAAATTGACTTCCGGCTTCGCTCGCCAAACTGCTTATATCTCTCTTTCGCTTTTGAGAATAAACTCATTATTCTGCTATAGGTATTATGATTCTTAAATAAAAAAACTCAACAATATTATCGAAAACAACATCGCATTTTGATATCTGACTTATTCATTTGAATCTCCTTGATCATAACATGAGTTCTTATAGTTCTTTTCAACTATAATTATATGACTTTTATATAATCAAAGAATCATGATGAAGTAGATAGTAGTGTTTGATATGATCTTGTAGCATATACTAACTGTTAATGTAGTACCATCGAAGTCTTAATCATACCTGCACATCTATTCTCAATCATGATAATGAAAGAATACAACGTTAATATATTATTATTCGAACCTAAATGCATACTCATCACACAAAGGCTCACACTTGCTGTCAAAATCAAAAGATCCTTTCCATCAACTGCCACTTCTCATCACTCCTCGCATCGGCCTTACTTCCCTGAAAACGAGAGACATATGCTTCCCATTCTGCCTGACGAGGAAGGGTGGCGAGGCGAGCCATATCCTTGGCAAAATCGAACTCGTCCACAGTGTCCATGATCATAAACAGATCACGACCGTGGCGATATATCTGCATGTCAAGAATCCCCACCTCACGCTGACCGGCGATAACCTCCGGCCACACATGAGAATGAACCTCAACATACTGACGAATCATCTCCTCGTCATCAACAAGAGTTAATGTCTGACAGTATCTTTTCATAATATACACATTAAACTGAGCCACATGCTCATTATCCAAAACTCCCCAAAATGACTAAATATAACTTATTCACTTAACAACAAATCGTCTGCGAATTGTGCCGCCTCTCTTAAAAATGTCAACCATTCCTCATGAGTGAGTTGCCTATTCTCTCTAGCCCAAATCTCCTCTGCTTTCGTTCCCATATAATCAGCAATGATTTCCTCTCTGATATATTTGTTCTCTTTGTCCGTAGTCATAAGTTTCTTTTCGCCAAACTCATCCACGTATTTAACAAACTGCCGCAACTCATCTTCATCAATGAGAACCTTATTGACTTCATCGGGGATTTCTATCTTCATCTGCATCAACTTTTTCCAAAGATTAGCAGCATTTGACTTAATCAAATCGAAAGCCAATCCATTAAGGACTAAATTAGCCAACCAGTTAAGAAATGGTGATGCTTCTGAGAGACTCTGATGATAATGGCTCCCCGTATCTACATTCTCTTCTGCCTCCTTACGATACAGATAACCATACCTTACCGCAAATACAACAGCATCCGGGTATTTGGTCATCTCAATCTGTTTGATATCAATATCTTCCATATCTCCCACTATTAACTAATTGACGAAAAAAGGAATCTGAATGATTTTGACAATTGTTATGAAACATAAGACTACAAAACACGAATAAAAAGCTATTCAGATTTTGGCACACTGACCAGATTATTTTACCTTTATCATCATAAACATTTCGCACTATTGACGCAAGCGCCATTTCATATCCTAGCACTTTAGATCTACACCTCAAACGCTTCTATAAACTTCAGCGTTTTAATTGTCCTTCCAGTGTGGAAGGAAATCTGATCATAGGTCTTATACGCCTTCAACTGCATAATGGCAGCCTCGGCATCCAGGACACCGCTCTCGAAAAGATTCACAGTCGTGAATACCTTATCGTTAGCGACCGGACCCAGAACAAGATCAAAATCATGTTTCCGTGACTTACGGCAGTCCGTCACGAAATAAAGCCAAGCCTCATCAACACCATCGAAATGGCGGATATTCCAGTCAGGTTTACTCAGAAGTGATTCGTCGAATTCATACACAGAAACAACCGCCCGACCAGATCTTTCCCGTTCTTTCTTGATGTTCGCCCAGCGTACAGCCTGCTCGAGATTGCTCGTAGTGTAAAACCCCTTGCCGAAATCTGAATTCCGACGCCCCAAATTCAAATACGGCCTTCTGACCGCAACCGTAGATCCATGATACAACTTCATATCTTCCTTCTGCTTATGAAACGACGGATATCCTCTATAACATATTCTGTCCCTTGAGTATGAAGCAAATCGTAGTAATCCGTGATATACTTATCCACTTCAGACTCTTTGAATATGACCCAGGCGCGCAATCCACTGATACGTTCCGCAAGGGCGAACTTCTCCAAGCAATAGGTATAGAACTCAAAAGCCTCATATCCAACATCTTGAGTCTGTCTCGAACGCCACAACTCAAACTCATCATATAGAGCTTCGGTACTCAGATACCACCACTTGGACCTCTCGTCATAAAGCTTCTCGTACATCGGATTGATATAGATATAGAGTAATGCGTCATCCAGCGAGATCCTCTTCACCCTGGAAACATACTCCGCAAGGCGGGAAATCTTAATCGGAATGATGTTCTCTTCGTAAACACCCATAACTCTTTCTATCAAATGATACTAGAAACTAACCAACGCTTTCAATTCCCTTTATATCTCATTTCCAGCACCTTCCAATCCACGACGTCCCATAGGGCGGTGAGGTGGGCCGGGCGGCGGTTCTGGTAGTCGAGGTAGTAGGCGTGCTCCCAGACGTCGAAGGTCAGGATGGGCTTGAGGCCGTGGGCGACGGGGTTGTCCGCTCCGGCGTATTGGGCGATTGAGAGTTCGCCTGTAGCGTCTGCTTGGAGCCATACCCAGCCGGATCCGAAGATGGTCGCGCCTTTGGTTTCGAACTCTTTTTGGAAGGCGGCGAGGGTGCCCCATTGGGTGGTGATTTGGTTCAGCAGTAGAGATTCTTCGCTGCGCTCAGAATGACAAATTCCAGATTCTTCGCTGCGCTCAGAATGACAGCAGCGCTCAGAATGACAGCGGGTGTCATCCTGAGGAGCGTCAGCGACGAAGGATCTGAATTGGGTGAAATAAAGGTTGTGGTTCAGAATCTGGCCGGCGTTGTTAAAGATGGGACCGGCGGGAGCTTTGGCGACAATCTCAGCTAGAATAGATTCTTCGCTGCGCTCAGAATGACAAATTCCAGATTCTTCGCTGCGCTCAGAATGACAAATTCCAGATTCTTCGCTGCGCTCAGAATGACAAGAAGGCTCAGAATGACAAAGGGGCTCGAACTCGGTGCCGACGATGAGTTTGTTCAGGTTGTCGACATAACCCTGAAGATGCTTTCCATGGTGGAACTCCAGCGTCCTGGCGCTGATCACCGGCTCCAGCGCGTCAATCGCATATGGCAAATCAATAAGCGTAAACATATAACAAAACAATTAAAAACTCCGAAGAAGTCCGGAAAGGTCGACTTGAATTAGCAGGTGTGACCTATTACAAACAGAAAAGGAAACTCACCGGCGCAAAGAGTTGAACTCCGCAATTTCCGGATTTGCTTCCTTTTTACAAAGGTAAGCAAAAAACACGAAAATAATCTATATTCTTTTCTATTAGAAAACACTTGTAACAATCGATTTAATCACTATCTTTGCAATACGAAAGGTGAGCGCCCCTTGAGAAAGGGCTAAATTTACATAGAGCATTTTCCCTAACCGGAGAGTGCTCTACTTTGTTTAAAACCGGATGCGTACTCTCTTTTATTATCCAGCGGTATCGGTTTAATTCTTTTCTCACCGATCGTAATATGGTTAAACTAAGTACCAAGGTGTCTTTTGACATTAGTCTGGAGCGTAAGCATCAGCAATCAAAAGAAACCACCAAGACCATCTCAAAAGTTTTGCGGGTCGCTAAGGAAGCCATTCGGACGCGTATTCGTAAGATAACGTAGTTCCAATGTGTTCGGTATTACCGTAACAGTCTATATTTCCATCCGGTCAAAAGGTGCCCACCGCTGGGGGCTCCTTTTGTTTACGCCGCTGGGCATGACCCGACTGACCTTGCGGCCTTAATCTCTCTTGAAAATATCTCTTGTGTAGACCTTGGCCTGAACGTCATCCAGCGCAGGGTCGTAGCGGTTGGCTATGATGCTGTCGGACAGGCGTTTAAACTCCGCAAGGTCGTTAATGACTTTGCTGCCGAAGAAGGTGGTTCCGTCCTCAAGGGCTGGCTCGAAGATGATCACCTTGGCGCCCTTGGCCTTGATGCGTTTCATAATGCCCTGGATGGCGCTCTGGCGGAAATTGTCGGAATTCGACTTCATCGTGAGGCGATATACTCCGACGGTCACTTCCCTCTCCTTGGCCTGGTCAAAGGCGCCATTAGATGAGTAATACCCGGCCTTCTCAAGGACCTGGTCTGCTATGTAGTCCTTCCTGGTGCGATTGGAGTCCACAATGGCCTTGATGAGGTTCTCGGGAACATCGTTGAAGTTGGCAAGGAGTTGCTTGGTATCCTTCGGGAGACAGTAGCCGCCATAGCCGAAGGAAGGGTTGTTATAGTCGGTGCCGATACGAGGATCGAGACATACACCTTCGATAATGGCTTGCGTATCGAGACCTTTCATCTCGGCGTAGGTGTCCAGCTCGTTGAAGTAGGAAACCCTCAGCGCCAGATAAGTGTTGGCAAATAGCTTGACGGCTTCTGCCTCGGTGCTGCCCATAAAGAGTACGGGGACATCGGGCTTCAGGGAGCCGGCCTTGATGAGGCCAGCGAAGGTATGTGCCGCCTCGGCAAGAGATTCTTCGCTGCGTCCTTCGACAAGCTCAGGACACCGCTCAGAATGACAACTGTCATCCTGAGCACCGCCAGGTGCGAAGGATCTATTTTCGTCATAACCGACGATGATGCGGCTTGGATAAAGATTGTCATAAAGAGCCTTGCTCTCCCTCAGGAACTCCGGTGCGAAAATGATCTTCGGCGTCACCACCCTCATCGTTCCGTCAGCAAGGCGTTCCCTGTACGAGAACTTCTCCCTGGCCGACCTTGTAAAGCCGACAGGAATGGTCGACTTGATGACCATCACAGCGTCCGGATTGACTTCCAAAACCAGTTCGATGACTTCTTCAACATGGGATGTGTCGAAGAAGTTCTTCTTGGGGTCATAGTTGGTCGGAGTGGCGATAACGACAAAGTCAGCGTCTTTATACGCTTCCCTTCCGTCGAGTGTCGCTCTCAGTCGCAACGGCTTCTCCGTCAAGTATTTCTCGATATATTCATCCTGGATTGGAGATATCTTTTTATTGATTTTCTCCACCTTTTCGGGGATAACGTCGACCGCCACGACCTCATTCGCCTGCGAAAGGAGCGTCGCCACGCTCATACCAACGTATCCAGTTCCCGCAACCGCAATCTTCTTCATATTTATTATTTTTTTAAACAAAATAAGCTATTTCCAAAATCATAACATTCAACTAATCAAACACTTAATTCATTTATCCGTTGACAATTTCATTCAACGGCTAATTCTCCATAACTTGCCACCGATTTGCTGATTGGCAAATTAATCCAGCACCACAAGTTCGTTGAAAAATGTTTGTTATAATCGATTTAATCATTAACTTTGCATTAGCAAGTTATGGCCCCTTGAGAAAGGGCATTCTTATCGTACAGAGTGCTGCTCGTAAGAGCGGCGCTCTTGTGTTTTACACTATACTGTCTAAAACCGGGTGATGTAACACTCTTATTTCTATCCAGCGGATTCATCACAATCGATAAGAACAATAACTTACTATGATCAAATTAAAAACCAAACTTTCTTTTGACATTTCTCTGGAGCACAAACTTCAAGAAACCGTCACTAGGACGACGAAGAGAATCTCAAAACTCTTTGTGGTTGCAAAGGAGATCATCTCGAAGCGTCGGCTTAAAAGTTGACGTGAAATCAGTTATCTGATTCATATTTCCATCCGGTCAAAAGGTGCCCACCGCTGGGGGTTCCTTTTGTTTATTTCCGTCTGATGTGCAGCCTGATGCCTTCGGGGTGTTGTTGGCAGAAGGTGGCCGCGTCTTCTACTACCAGGGCAAGGTAGCCTCCGCCGCCGGCGCCGGGCATCTTCCATGCGAGGACGCCTGGGGTGGCGGCCCATTGGGAGATGGTGGCGGGGATGTTGCTAGATTCTTCGCTGCGCTCAGAATGACAGGAAGGTTCAGAATGACAGGTGGCCGGTCCCTGAGCCTGTCGAAGGGGCCGGTCAAGGGATACTGGCCGGACCATGCCGGGGAACATGGCGACTTGGGCGTTGAAGCTGTCCCGGTAGGCGGCGGCGAAAGCCTGGAGGTCCATGGCCATGATGGCGTCCCAGCAACGATCTGCCGCAGCGGCCAAAGCCTTGACTTTCGGCTCAGTAATGTCCTTTCCCTCGACCACCGAGCAACCCGGACGCCTTGGCTCCATCGGAATCATCGCAAGATGGTTCTCAAGCCAGTCCAACACAGCCGGATCCTCGCAGGTCTCAATCTTCTCAGGCCAGAAACGCTTGTTGTAGTAATGGCGAGCAAGCCCAGGGATGCAAATCCCAATAGAGTCCTGCGCCCCAGAGATGATGCCGTCGCTCCGCTCCGGGTCATTCTCGAAACAGAACACAAGCTTGGCCAGCATCTCCGGCTCCATGTCCGGAAGCTTGACAGGCCAGATCTTCTGGATCATCTTCCTGGTCGAGGTCGAGAGACCGCAGCGGTCCCTCACTTCAAAGGTCGGCTCAAGGCTGATCGTAAGCGCCCAGCCGGGAGCGAAATATGACACGTATGGCTGGTCGATCCATGTTCCGGCCAAGTCGAGTCGGGTCGGAATGCTCGAGGACTCGGCCTTGAGGTCGGTCGACGAGCGGGCCTTTAGACCCTCAGCTGGAGTGCGCTGCAGGACTACATATTCAATCCCACGCTCCTCGCAGAACTTGCGCTTCTGCTCGCTGCTGCCGTCAGCGTTGACCACGAAAATGTCGGGCTTCAACGCCTCGACTGTAGGGACAAAGTCCATCACCCCGTCACCGGCGTTGATGAAGGCGTCCTTGACGTAGCGTATAGCCTTGACCATGAACAGCCTTTCCTGCTCCGGATAAAGGGTCTTGTGATTCTTATAATGCAGTACGGTGGCGTCGGAGCCTATTCCGACATACAGGTCCCCATAGGCTGAGGCCTGCCGGAAAAACTCCACATGACCGCTATGAAGCAAGTCATAACACCCCGACACAAAAACTTTCTTCGGCATAATCTTGATTCTAATATTTGCGCCAGACCATCTTGTTGACGATCCCGACGTAGCTCTGGATGATCTTCACCACCTTGGTGCTGACGTTCTCTTCGACATAGTCCGGCACAGGGATGCCATAGTCGCCGTTCTGGTTCATGGCGACGGCGGTGTCCACGGCCTGCAGCAGCGATTTCTCGTCGATTCCAGCTATGAAGAAGCAGGCCTTATCGAGGGCCTCAGGCCGCTCGGTCGAGGTGCGGATGCAGATCGCCGGGAAAGGATGTCCCACAGATGTGAAGAACGAGCTTTCCTCAGGGAGGGTGCCGCTGTCGGAAACGACAGCGAAGGCGTTCATCTGGAGGCAGTTGTAGTCGTGGAAGCCCAGAGGCTCGTGCTGGATGACTCGGGGATCGAGCGAGATCCTTCGGCTGGGATCAGGATTACAGGCGGCCGCTTCCAGGCGTTTGCGGCTCCTGGGATGGCAGCTGTAAAGGATGGGCATATCATACTTCTCAGCCATCTTGTTGATGGCGGTGAAGAGGCTCAGGAAGTTCTTTTCGGTGTCGATGTTCTCCTCGCGATGGGCGCTCAGAAGGATGTATTTCCCCTTTTCAAGGCCAAGCCTCCTATGGATGTCGCTGGCTTCAATCTGAGGCAGGTTCTCATGCAGGACTTCCGCCATGGGGCTGCCAGTGACGTAGGTGCGTTCTTTCGGCAGGCCGCAGTCGGCCAGGTAGCGCCTGGCGTGCTCTGAATATGCCATATTCACGTCGGAGATAATGTCCACGATGCGGCGGTTGGTCTCCTCGGGGAGGCATTCGTCTTTGCAGCGGTTGCCGGCTTCCATGTGGAATATGGGAATATGCAGGCGCTTGGCTCCGATAACGCTCAGGCAGCTGTTCGTGTCGCCCAGGACCAGAACGGCGTCAGGCTTGACTTCGACCATCAGCTGGTAGCTTTTTGCGATGATGTTGCCCATAGTCTCTCCGAGGTCCTTCCCTACCGCGTCCATATAGATGTCGGGATCGGCGAGGCCGAGGTCCTTGAAGAAGACTCCGTTGAGATTATAGTCGTAGTTCTGTCCTGTGTGTGCCAGCAGGGTGTCGAAATACTTGCGGCATTTGTTGATCACCGCCGCCAGCCGGATAATCTCCGGCCTCGTCCCCACGATAATCAGCAACTTCAACTTGCCGTTATTCTTAAAACTTGCCATAACTTTATTTTACTATCTCGAAGTAGGTGTCGGGTTTGTCGGGGTTGAAGATCTCGTTGCAGTACATGACTGTCACGAGGTTTTCTGTGTCAGATAGATTGATGATGTTGTGAGTGTAACCAGGAAGCATGTGGACCGCCTGGATGTTGTCCCCACTGACCTCGAACTCAATCACCTCGTCAGTCCCGATCTTACGCTCCTGGATGAGCGCATGCCCCGCCACAACGATGAAGAACTCCCACTTGGTGTTGTGCCAATGCTGCCCCTTAGTGATCCCCGGCTTGGAAATATTCACGGAGACCTGGCCGCAATTCAGAGTGTGGACCAGCTCGGTGAAAGAGCCGCGAGCGTCCACATTCATCTTCAGCGGGAAGGCCACCTTCTCCTTGGGCAGGTAGCTCAAGTAGGTGGAATACAATTTCTTGGCGAAGCTACCGGCGGGAATCTCAGGAATGGTCAGGGTCTTTGGCTGCTCGGCGAACTGGTTGAGAAGATCCACGATCTCCCCCAGCGTCGCCTTGTGAGTCGTCGGCACATAGCAGTACCGGCCTATCTTGTTATTCTGACCTATCTTGTCATTCTGAGGCGCAGCCGAAGAATCTAGATCCTTCGCTTCGCTCAGGATGACAGAGGGAGTAGGAATGACGGTCAAGCCTTCAAACTCGCACCTATGCTCATTCCCCTTCAGCGCCTCGATCATCTCATCCACAAGATCATCGATATAAAGCAGTTCCAGCTCGACTGAAGGATCATTCACAGTGTACGGGAGGTCGTTGGCCACAGCGTTGCAGAACGTCGCCACAGCGCTGTTGTAATTCGGCCGGCACCACTTTCCGAACAAATTCGGGAAGCGGTAGACCAGCACCTTAGCGCCAGTCTCCTCTCCGTACTGAAGGAACAGATCCTCCCCTGCCTTCTTGCTCCGGCCATATTCAGAATTCCCGAAACGGCCGGTCAGCGAAGCCTGCTGCGAGCTCGAAAGCATTACAGGACAGGTGTTTCCGTGCTTTTTTAGGGTGTCGAGTAAGGTGCTGGCGAAGCCGAAATTGCCCTGCATGAACTCCTCCTGATTCTGTGGCCTGTTGACCCCGGCCAGGTTGAACACGAAGTCCGCCTCAGCGCAATACCTCTCCAGTTCCTCCGGCGCCGAATCGATGTCATATTCGAAGACCTCCTCTACTGTCATTCTGAGCGACAGCGAAGAATCTGACAGCGAAGAATCTTTTCCGCCCAAGCCGTAAGACTTGGCCTTGCCTGCACGGATGTTATTCAGCTGCGCACAAAGGTTCCTACCGACGAAACCCTTCGCCCCGGTGACTAGAATCTTCATTTCATTCAGATTGACAAAAAGATAATCAGATTGACAAAAAGGTATTCAGATTGCTGGGAATTATTCGCTGCGGATGTCCTTCGACTTCATTCTTGGCTCGAGGCCGAGATCCTCACGCACGAAGCGCAGCTTCAGCAGCAGCGCCTTCATCCCCTCGACATCCAGTCTCTTGGTGTTATGGGAATGGTAATCCTCGATCTTCGACATGTCGGCGTTGCCCTTCGTGAAATAGTTGTCGTAGTTCAACTCACGGCTGTCGCAAGGGATGCGGTAATAGTCGCCCATGTCAATAGCCCTGGACATCTCTTCCCTCGTCACCAGCGTCTCATAAAGCTTCTCGCCATGACGGGTCCCGATCACCCTCACCTCGGTCTCTCCATATTTCGGATCGATCTTGGAATATGTCTCCTTAAGTGCCTGAGCCAGAGTGTCCAGCGTCGCAGCGGGAGCTTTCTGGACGAACAAATCGCCATTCTTACCGTGGGTGAACGCGTAGATCACAAGATCCACCGCATCGTCCAGCGTCATCATGAAACGGGTCATGTTCGGATCAGTGATGGTGATAGGCTTGCCCTCCATCATCTGCTCAACCCACAGGGGGATGACAGATCCGCGGGAAGCCATCACATTGCCGTAGCGGGTGCAGCAGATGGTCGTGGCTGCGTTCTCACCAAGGGCCCTGCCCTGCGCGATCGCCACCTTCTCCATCATGGCCTTGCTTATTCCCATCGCGTTGATCGGATAAGCCGCCTTGTCGGTACTCAGCACCACAACGTTCTTAACTCCATGAGCTATCGCACTAAGCAACACATTATTAGTGCCTTCCACATTCGTGCGCACCGCTTCCATCGGGAAGAACTCGCAGCTCGGCACCTGTTTCAACGCGGCGGCGCTGAAGACATAGTCGACCCCGCCCATGGCGAAGTCGACCGCCTCACGCTGGCGCACGTTGCCGATGTAGAATTTCACCTTACCGGCCACGTCAGGCCTCTGAGCCTGCAGGAAGTGGCGCATGTCATCCTGCTTCTTCTCGTCACGGCTCAGGATCCTGATCTCTTTGATGTCACTGTCCAGGAAACGTCTCAGCACTGCGTTTCCGAAACTACCGGTTCCACCGGTGATCAGAAGAACTTTATCTTTGAAAACTGACATGATATCTCAAACAATTAGGCCTTCGCTGTCTTCTTCTCACCTTCCTTGCCGTAGTAACCGTAGTGGCCATAGTGACCATAATGGCCGTATCTGCCGTAATAGCCTGATCCGGAGGAGGTTCCGTTAAGAGCATAGCACAGGTTCTTGTACTCTCCCCTCTTATACATGGCCTCAAGCTCAGGTACGAGCTCCCTATCAAGCAAACCGGCCCTGACGATAAACACTGTCCTGTCGACATATTCATTGATGATCTTGGCATCAGTCACGATGTTGATAGGAGGGCAGTCTATGATGACATAATCATACTGGGTCTTGAGTTCGGCTACGAGTTTCCCGAACTTGGGATCTGCGATCAACTCAGCAGGGTTCGGAGGGATTGTACCGACCGGGAGTACCTGGAGAGTAGGATAGTTGGGAGACTGGACGATAATCTTACTGGCGTCGTCAACCTTTCCGGCAAGGTAGTCGCTAAGACCGCTCTCGGGATTCCCAGCGAACTCAGACAATGTGCCATGACGGAGGTCACCGTCTATAACCAGAACCTTCTTATCCTTAATTGCAAGGCAGATAGCCGTGTTCATCGACAGGAACGATTTACCTGATCCAGGATTGAATGAGGTCGTCGCGATGACATTGGCGGAAGGATCCTTGGTCATGAACTCGAGGTTCGTCCTGAGGACACGGAAAGCCTCATTGATAGCGTTCCTGTTGCCATGCTCCACGACAATCGAGTTGCTATCGAGAGCTTTGCGCTTGACTTTTCCTAGAAGACCCTTCGTCTTGACGGCAAGAGGAATCTCACCGAGGAACGGCAGGGACAGACCCTTAAGGTCTTTCCTGGAGTGGATCTTGGTGTCGGAAGCCATCAGGACATACTGGATGGCCAGAGGGATCAAGAGACCAAGCAGAAGGGCCACGAGCATGATCTGGGTCTTCTTAGGGGCCACAGGTCCGCCGATCACAGGATGCTTGATGATACGGGTGTTGTAGGCGGTGAAAGCCTGGGAGAGCTCGTTCTCCTCACGTTTCTGGAGGAGGAAGAGGTAAAGGCTCTGCTTGACGGTCTGCTGACGCTCGACTGAAAGCAGCTGGTTGGCCTGCTTCGGGTTAGCCGCGATCTTGGCTGAAGTTGCCCTGGACTGGCCCTGGAGGCCGCTGAAACGGGTGTTGAGAGCCAATATCTCATTGTCCATGGACATCGATATAGCACCCCTCATCGACTCGAGGGTCTTGTCCATATCCTTGACGAGCACGTTGTTCTCGCCGGAGTTCTCGACCAGGTTGTTCCTCTCGATGAGCTGCTTGTTATATTCGTTGATACGGCTCTCGATCGCGGAGTTGGTGATGCCCATGTTGGCGGGAAGAGGCTGGTTGTTGGAGCCCTCGTTGGCGATGTAGTTCTTGACATAGCGGGCCATGTAGAGCTGGTTGTTAAGCTCCTGAATCTGCTGGTTAATGGCCGCGTTCTGTTGCATGTAAAGGTCAGCGGCGGCGCCCACGTCGGGAATCATATTCTCTGACTTGAAAGCGGAGATGTCGGAATCCACGTCGGAGAGCTCACCTTCGATGACGCGGAGACGGTCGTTGATGAACTCGGAGGTCGCCCTGGCGAGGAGGTTCTTGTCCTGCACCCACTTGACGTTGTAGACAGCGATCAATGTGCTGACAATGTCCTGTGCCCTCTGGGTCGAGACATCGTCCAGACCGATGGTGATCATGTCGGCCATCTTGTCGGACTGGCTGACGGTCAGGTGCTTGCTGTAGAGGTTGACAGCGTTCTTCTTGGACATCCTGTTGACGTTGATCTTGTAGTCATATCCTTCAGCGGGATAATTGCTGGTCTTGGAGACCACAAGCTTTCCGAGCGGGGTCACGAGGGTGTCGCCAAGGGCGCCCTTGATGGCCGGGCTGGCGACTTTGTCGTTCATCAACACAAAGTCATCCAGGACGAATCTTCCGTCCTTGGAGTTGTTGATTGTGAAGGAAGCGCTCTGATTGTCAGGTATTTCCAAGAACTCAACCTCCATAGGGAGGGTCGTTCCGTAAAGGGTCACGTCGTAGCGGCGGCCTGGATAGGTGTAATCGTTGCAAAGTTTGAGATTGTCAACGACGTCGCCCATGATGTCCGGGGAGCGGAAGGCGCGAAGCTCGTTGTAGACGTTGGTCTTTGTCATGAACATTCCCATGTCGGCGAACTCGGTGGAGTTGTCGATGGAACGGCCGCGGGAGTCGGACTTGATCTGGACTTCAGCGGAGGAATGGTAGACGGGGGCGGTGGTCAGGACGATATACGCTCCCACCAGGAGGCAGAGGATCAGTGATATCACGAACCAATACCATTGCGCCAAGCAGCGGTGGATGAACTCCCGGAGGTTGAACTCTTCTTCCTGCGGGGCCACGATGGTGATATTCTCGTTTGTTTCCATTTGTTATATTCTTGAATATTAATTATTTCTTAGCTTTTTGCTTCGACGGTCACTTTAGTCTTTGTCGGTCAGACGGTCGATCAGGAGGATCGTCGAGGAGAGCATCGAGGCGAGGCTGAACCAGAAGGAGGTCGAACGGATGTTGTTGCCGTTGACCGTGGACTGGCGCTTGCGGACGTCGTTCGGCTCGACATAGATGACGTCATCCTGATGGATGTAGTAGGCCGGGGAATAGATCAGGCTGCGGGTCGAGGTCAGGTCCAGTGAATATGTCTTCTGCTGGCCGTTCTCGTTCCTGAGGAGCTTGACATTCTCCCTGGTTCCCTGGATGCTCAGGTCGCCGGCGGTGCTGATGGCGTCCAGAACGGTCATTCCATCCTTGCCGATCGGATAACGTCCGGGCCTGTTGACCTCACCCAGGACCTGGAAATACAGGTTCATGAACTCGACGGTCACAATAGCGTCGTTGACCTGGCCCTGGTTACGGAGCTCGTCCTTGATTGTCTGGGCGACTTCTGTCCTGGTCATTCCGGCGATCTTGATCCTTCCAAGAGTCGGGAAGTCGATCGTTCCGTCTTGAGCGATGGTGTAACCGGAGACGTAGGCGTTGCTGGATCCGGAAATGAAGGAGTTGGTGTTCTGTCCGAGCCTTTGGGCCGTGTAGGGCAGGTTGAACAGGGCGCTGAGTTCAGCGGTCTTGGCGTTGACGATGATCGAGATCATGTCGTTGGGTTGGAGGATGATGTTTTTCAAAGCCTCGATCTGGGCCCCTTCCGCTTGTTCTGTGTCCTGGAAGTAGGTGATGTTCTTCGGTGTCGAGCACGCTGCCAAGAGCGCCGCCGCCACCATGAAAATGAATGCTTTTCTCATTGTTTTTGTATTTGTTATATTATTAATTTTCATTTCTCTTTTTGTCATCCTGAGCGAGCCCTGAGCCTGTCCCTGAGCCTGTCGAAGGGGGCGAAGGGCGCGTCGAAGGATCTACTCCACCCGCTCCAACATCGACGGCGGAATGAACCGCGTCGCGAACGCCGCCACCCCCTCGATCGTCACAATCAACTTCCGGTCATGCCGGATCCGCTTGATATGCCCCTCGAAGCCCTTGAATATTCCATCAGTAACCCTCACGCGGTCGCCCAAATGGTACTTCGGCTCATCCTCGCCCAAATATTCCAGCCCCGCCTCCTTCATCCGGCACAGCCTTATGAACATCTCCATCTGGGCCTCGGGGACAGTCACCGGCGGCTTTGTCCCGTCTTCCCTGGAATGGTCATAATACGGGATCAGCGACGAACTGTACCGCATCTTAATCTCCCTCAGTCCAGTTGGAGTGGTCTTTATGAATATCAGAGAGCGCACCAACGGCTCCTCGATATATTTCATGTTCTTCTCGATGATGTGGGTCGGGTAGAAATATTCCACATCAGCCTCGTCCAGCGTCCGTTTGACCAGATTGATCTTCCCGAACAGCACCCTCACCGGATACCAATTCACCTTGGTCAAGGCCGCATTGGCCTTGGCTGCTGTTTTAGCCTTAGCTGTCGCATTGGCCTTAGTTGCCGCAGGTGCCTTGGCTGCTGTTTTAGCCTTAGCTGTCGCATTGGCCTTAGTTGCCGCAGGTGCCTTGGATGCTGTATTGGCTGCTGTTTTAGGCACCGCATCGGTGCGGGCCAGGCTATCAGTTGAAATAATCGATGGGAAATCCCGCATGTCAGTCATCAAAACTTTTCGATCCCGTCCGCCGCTCTCTCTTCTCCTCTCCGCTCAACCTCTCCTTTTCAACTCGCTCAGATTTCGCGCACTCCGCGCGCTCGCGCAGCGCACACAAAAAACCATCATTCCCCTAGCCATCAGCCAGGGTAGTCAACGGTCAATCAGCATGTTAGCAATCTGAACTCGTCCCACTCCAATCCAAGAGCGTCCAAACGTGACCATAAAAGCTTACAAATTTAATGTTTTTTTTGCATAAAAATATTTAATAAAGTACATAAAAGGACAAAAACACTACAAAAGAATCCACTATCCCCCTCCCCCAACTTTCATACTCTCACATCTAATCAACCGCCTCACTCTTCGGCCCCATCTTCCCTCCCGATCGAGCGCCTCGCCCCTCAGCCTCCCCCTCAAATCCGCCAACCTCGCCCGGTGTCCCACTTTCCGCCCCACCTGTCCCGGAATCCCCTCCGAATCGGTCCCGGTGTCCCACTTTTCGCCCCACCTGTCCCGAAAACCCAGCCCAACCTCGCGAACCTCGCCCGGTGTCCCATATTCAGCCCCACCTGTCACATTTCAGCCGCATTTCCGCCCTGGTGGCAATTCAGCCGGGACACCTGCCGCACTTTTTTTGGGGAGCCGCTTCAGATTTTTCTGTTTCTTATCATTATTTCTGTTTTGTTTTACCATATTTGCCCTGCGGGAATAGCCCTGATGAACGACAGATGGCACCTGCAGAAAAACCACCTTGCGTATCTGCCAAACTGGCTTGCACGTCGGAGAAACTGATTCGCATATCATCAGGATCAACCCACGCCTCAGCCGACTGTCGGCCTATTTCGCATTATCAAATAACTATCAGCTATATTTTAACTTACTTTGCTATGATAACTTTTATTGACATCAACAACTTCAATGAAAACCATCTTGAATTCCAATTGGTCACCACAGATCACCTATCTGAAAGCATCTGGTTCAGGGATGAACAAGACTTCAAGGTCGGGATGAATTATATCGCCATAATATCCTTAGCGACAGGCATTAACGTATTGGCTTTCATCCTAATGTCCAATCACGTACACCTTGTCCTCCAATGCTCGAAAGAAGAAGCCGATGCTTTCATAAATGAGTTCAAAAGAAGATATTCCCAATACATCAACAAACGCTACGGGAAGGTTGAGTTCCTCCGAAGAAATTCTTTCAAAGTCGACACAGTCCGCACCAACGATGAGTCCTTGGAGAGAGCCATCGCATATACCTTGATGAATAGCGTCGCAGCGAACATCTGCTTGAACGCTTTTGATTATCCCTGGGGTACAGCGAGGGTTTATTTCCAAATCAAAAAACCCCAGGGGAAACGATTGGGTGAAATGTCCAAGAGTGCCCGGAGGATACTGCTTCATAGCAAAGCGGAACTTCCTGATAATCTTATCGTTGGCGATGATGGATATATTCTTCCCGAGTCTTTTGTTTCTGTAGGATTCGTCGAGTCGGTATTTCGCACGCCGAAGCGGATGAAATATTTCTTGGATAATTCTTCAAAGGCGAAGAAGCGGTTAGAATCGGCGGAATTGGGGCTCGTGTCTTTTAATGATCAAATTATATTCGCTGCGATTCGTGAAATATGCCGGACGATGTTCCGCAAAAGAGATGTTCATGACCTGAGTGCTGAAGAACTCTCTGTTATGATCAGAGAAATCCGGAGGCGCTTTTCCGCAGATGCCAATCAGATTGCACGGCTAGTAGAAATACCTTATTCTGAGGTGGTTAGGATACTCGAAGACTTCTAGCCTCTTCAGACTTTCTCAATATACCCCTTCCCTTCTCATCAACCGCATTATCTATCGACCCCTTTTCCCCCTCCAAACCGCCCTGGTGGTGCCGCAGCCGGGACACCGGGAGAGGTTGGAGGGGGATTTCGGGACAGGTGGGGCCGGAGATGGGACACCGGGCAAGGCGGGACGGGAATTCTAGGACAGGTGGGGCGGAGAATGGAACACCGGGAACGGTGGGACGGGGATTTCGGGACAGGTGGGGCGGAAAATGGGACACCGGGAGAGGTTGGAGGGGGATTTCGGGACAGGTGGGGCGGAAAATGGGACACCGGGAGAGGTTCGAAGGGCGGTTCGGCGGGTGCTTTGGGGAGCTATGGGTGGGCGGCGATGCGGAGGCGATACCGCAGGGGGGTGACAGGTGGGCGGCGGTTCGGAGGCGGTACTGCAGGGGGGGGACGGGTGGGCAGCGGTGCGGGGGTCTGTGAAGGATTTGGCGCTGCGTGAAGGGAATATTGAATATTTTCATTATTTTTGGAAATGGGAGAAGGGCGGCCAGGCTGCGCATATGTAGGTCATCGGAGCGCCATAGGAAGGCCTTAGCAGCGGCCGGGCGGAGAACTCGGAAATGATCAATACTTTTGGGAAACTATTAATATTCAACAATATGAGGAACGTAAGAATGGCGGCGGTATGCGCCGTGGCGCTCGCGGTTTTAGGCGGGCAGTTTTCCGGATGGGCTCAGAAGAAGCCTCTGGATCATGATGTCTATGACTCCTGGCAGAGTGTGTCGGGAGTAAGTAAGAGAGATGACGGACGAGTACTTGTCTGGAATGTGAATCCCCAGGAGGGAGACGGAACTCTCTACGTCCGGGCGAATGGATCGGAGCTTGCGGTCCCGAGAGGATATATGCCCAGATTGGATCCGAAAGGTAATTGGGTTGTGTGCCGGATCAAGCCTGAGTTCGCAAAGACGAGGCAGGAGCGGATCGATAAAAAAAGGAGGGAGGATCAATCTAAAGATACGCTTGCGGTGATTGATGTCACTTCAATGACTATCAAGAAGTTCCCGAATATTGATTCTTTCTCCGTCGGAACGACCGGAATGCCGTTCATCGCATATAAGTCGACCTGGAAGGAAGCCCCGAAAAAGCCCGCCCCGAAGGCAGGCGAAAAGCCCGAAGCGGCCTCCGAAGCAAAGCCCGGAGCGGCCTCCGAAGCCAAAGCCCCGGCAGCTCCAGCCAGGCCCGCACCAGGCGCAAGGCCCGGCGCTGGTGCCGCCAAGTCCGGCCTTATACTCCTGACGCCCGGCACCTGGAAGGCCGACACTTTAAAGAATATTGACAGATTCGTATTCAGTAATGACGGCTCGCTCCTGGCGCTGACCTCGAAAAAGGACAAGAAGGACAGCCTGAGCGCGACAGCGATCATATTGGCAAGCTACTCCACCGTCGGATCCGCCCCGGCGAAGAAGGGCAAAAAGGTCGCCCCGGTGGAGGTGAAACTCGCGCTGGACACCCTCCAGAAAGGTGCGCAGGAGTATTTCAGCCCGGCATTTGACGACGCCCAAAAGCAGATCGCCTTCCTTGCGACCGCGGACTCCAACAAGACCGGAAGCAAGAGATGCGCCATGTTCCTGGCCGGCTCACAGCCCGGCGGCAAGTGGGCAAGCAAGGAGCTGGTCCCTCAAGGGACGGTCGTAAAAGGCACGAACGAATGGACCCTCACCGAGACCAGCGACCTCTACTTCACCCCTGACGGTCAAAGGATTATGACCGGCATCGCCCCGATCCGCCCCCCGAAGGATACCACAATCGTTGACTTCGAGACCGCCCAGCTCGACATCTGGAATTGGGACGCTCCCTACACCCCGCCGCAGCAGAAGAAGCGTATCGACGCCACTCTGAGGAAGACATATCCGGCGGTCATCAACCTCAGCCAGTCCTCGAATATAATCCCCCTCACGACCTCCGAGTTCGACAACGTGCGCCTGATTGCCGGCGGCAAGACCGGCCTGGCCCTCTCAAGAGACAATTCTGAATATGTCGTCGAGTCGATGTGGTCAGACGGTAGCCTCGGAGATTTCGCTCTTGTAAATATCAACGACGGAAGCCGCAAATCCATCGCCAAGGGATTCAATGTCAGCAGGTTCGACGTGTCACCCGAAGGAAAATACCTGATCTGGTTCGACCCTACCGACAGGAACTGGTACACCTATAATATCGCTACGGAAGCCAAAGCCAACCTGACCGGACAGACCGGAGTCGCCTTCTACACCGAGGATGATGACCACCCGACCAAATATCCCGGACCTTACGAGTCCATGCCCAAGTGGATCGAAGGCGATCAGGCCGTGCTTATCATCGACCGCTACGACGTCTGGAAATTCGCTCCTGACGGATCGAAGGCCGAGAACCTCACCAACGGTACCGGAAGGAATACCCACAACCGCTTCAGAGTCATCGACTTCCGCAGGGACGAGCGTACCCCGAACGAGCGCCGCACCGGTGTCGTCAACGCTTGGAGCCCGAAGGAGAACCTCTACCTCAGCCTCCGCAACGAGGACGACCAGAAGAACGGCTACGGCTCTCTCAACCTCGCGAAGCCGGCCAAGACCCTGAAATATTTCACCGACACCGTCACCTTCCAGAGCCCCGTAATGGGCCCCGACGGCAATATCGCCTACCTCAAGGGTAACTTCAGGCATCCGTTCGATTTGTATTCAACACCAGACTTTTTCGCCACAAGCCAGAAACTCACAGCGATCAATCCCCAGATGGCCGACTACCGCTGGGGCAGCGCCAACCTCTTCGAGTGGAAGGCCTATGACGGCACCCCTCTGAAGGGACTCGTATTCATCCCCGACGGCATCAAGCCCGGTGAGAAACTGCCTGTGATGATCTATTTCTATGAGAAATATTCAGAGCAGCTCTACAACCATTGGGCGCCGGCGCCGAGCCGTTCGACCGTCAACTTAAGCTTCTATACCTCAAGAGGTTACATTGTGTTCGTCCCGGACATCGTCTATAAGGACGGCCACCCTGGCGAGAGCGCTTACAACTGCATCTGCTCCGGAGCCGAGGCTCTTTGCGAGAAGTATCCATTCGCCGACAAGACCAAGATGGCGATCCAGGGCCAGAGTTGGGGCGGCTACCAGACCGCATGGCTCGTCACCAGGACCAATATGTTCGCCGCAGCCGGAGCCGGAGCCCCTGTCAGCAACATGACCTCCGCATATGGCGGAATCCGTTGGGAATCAGGTATGACCAGGGCCGGACAGTACGAGAATGGCCAGAGCCGAATCGGCAAGACCCTGTGGGACGAGGGCGGCCTCGAGCTCTACCTCGAGAACTCCCCTATCTTCCATGCAGACAAGGTCGAGACGCCGCTGCTGATCATGCACAACGACAACGACGGCGCCGTTCCGTGGTACCAGGGCATCGAGTATTTCTCCGACCTGCGCCGCCTCGGGAAGCCCTGCTGGCTCCTTGAATATAATAACGAGGCCCACAACCTCGTCGAGAGGCGCAATTGCAAGGACCTCTCCAGGAGGCTCCAGCAGTTCTTTGACCACTATCTGAAGGGTGAGCCGATGCCCGCCTGGATGAAGACCGGCGTGCCGACCGACCGCAAGGGAGAGTATTTCGGCTTTGAATACTAGCTTAAGCGCCCATGATGTCATCCTGAGCGCCAGCGAAGGATCTTCGGCCTACAGCATGTCAGCCAGTTTCTGGTAATACTGCTTGCTGACCGGGATCCGTCCGACGCCCTCCCGGATAAATTCAGTGTAAATAATTCCGTCCTTCCCCCGGCTCAGTAATCTGACGTGCCGGGGGTTGACGTAATATGACCTGTGGCAGCGGACAAAGCCGTGCTTGGCGGCATCCGCCTCAAAGCTTTTCATCGAGTTACGCAGCTGGTAAACCTTGACTCTGTCATGCTCCAAATAATTGATTTTGATGTAGTTCTCGTCGGCGGCGATGAATAGGATCGCTGACGGGTCGATAGTCAATTTGAGGCGCTTGTGCTCATCATAGAACTTAACCAGAGAATCCTCCGGCTCCTTCACGACATTCTCCAGGTCGCTGCTTTTGTTAGCTATTATCCGGATTGTGATCGCTATGATGTAGGGATATATCAAGGTAAGGAGAATGATCCTGAATGAATAATTCAAGGCGGTGAAATACGGCATGCCGCCACTTTTCAAATAGAAGAGAGTTGAATAAAGGGCGAAAAAGAAAGACGTGACCAGGACTTCGCCAAGACACCAGACGACATAGTGCCACCACCGGAAAGGAACGTATTTGTACAAAACACTGAAAACGAGCCGGGTCAGAGCAAGCACTCCAGCCATAATACTGATCAGCATCAGCAGGTGGAAGGTCCAAGTCTTGCCTCCGACATTGAAGAAATCCTTGAACCCATAAGGGCTGTAGACGAGTATGAAAAAGAAGAAAAACGCCGGCAGGATGAAGGCGTACTTAACCTGGTTGCCGTAGCCTTTCGAGACTCTCAAAGTGGTATCCATAGCTTAATTCTATCCCTAGATTATATAGTGACTAATTTCAAAATACATAAATTTAGTCACAAATATAGGCAGATTTTCCCGCCAAACAATAGATTAATCACTTTTTACATATATCACACCACAAGTATTTCGTCACATGATGTCCATTTATTATTTTTGTTCAGCAAGAAATCAAAAACGGTACTATTATGAAAACTTTCGAATACACTATCAGCCCAGACGCTGTCGCTAAAGATGGGATGGTGTCAGTGTCTTCTATATGTGGTTATATAGTCAACGCGGCTCACAGAGCCATGATGGACGAGGGATATCCTGGCTGCGTGCTCTCCCGCTGCACTTTTGAGATCGATGAGAGGCCCAGAGAGGGCGAAGATATCAATATAATAGTCAATTCGGGTCTTAACAATATTGTTACACTCCTAAACAGAAGTGTTTCAATCACTGATAATGAGGGACATGAGATTGGAAGAGCATCTATCGAGTGGTTGATGCCTGACGCAGGCCGAAGGGGGCTTGTCCCGGCCAATCCTTCCCGTGTGACACGCCGTTTCATCAATAAATTCCATGGAATATTCCCCGACATCGACGGATCAGCGGGACTTCAGCTCAGGATTGACATGGATTTCAAGGACGGAGCCAAGGATTGCAATGACTTTTCGGTCGCCTTGAAGAAGATCTGCGACTCACAGTACTTCTTCCTCGCGCGTTCCGGCGCCGAAACCCTCTGCCGCGCCATGCTGCAGACGGCGTAATCCCCTATTGAAAGAAAAAGGCCAGCACCTCTGAGAGACGCTGGCCTTTAATATTCGTTTAAGTTTATTTCACCTTCTTTATTGAGGCCGCCCTGCTGATCGAGATGACATCGACCTTAACATCGGGGTTGTCCTTATAGCGGAGGTTCGAGCCGCCGGTCAGGTCAACAGCCACATCGTACAGAGCGTTCAGCTCGCAATACCCTGCCCCGGACATCGAGACCTTGGCGTTGTCGGTCACACAGTCGAAAGCCTCAAGTTTGACCGCTCCGGAACCGAGGAGCTTCAAAGACTCGGCACTTCCTTTGACTGAGAACACGGAAGCTCCTGAAGCGTCGACTTTGATCTCACCGTATTTTCCTGTGTGATATGCCTTTGAGGCACCGCTCAGTTCCTCGGAGATTATCCTGGCATCCATATCGAGGTCGCATCTCGAAGCTCCCCCAGCGTCGATATAGGCTTTGTCAAATGCTCCGGTGAGACGAATATTCGCTGCTCCGCCAAGTTCCATATCAAGCTCGCTTCCGGACAGATCAATTCGGGTAACTCTCGCAGCGCCAGATAGTTCCATCTTGAAAGGACGGTTACCGGTATCAAAGAAATCTTCGCAATAGAGCTTCGTCGCTCCAGACATTTCGAGGGAATACAGGGCCGGCATAGCGATCGTGGCGACGACCTCTCCTCCCTTTATCCTTCTGGTGATACGGTCGGGCAAATTCTTAAGGCCGATAGAGAGTTCGCCTCCGCTGACCCTGACGCTGAGGTAAGGCTCGTATTCGGCCGGGAGAGTGACACTGACTTTCCAGTTGTTTGACTTTTTCAGTTCGACCTGAACGATTCCGCTGACGTCTATGCCGGTGAAGTTTTTAAAGTCAAAATTCTTGGTCACATCCGCTGCGATAACCTCGGGAACATTGGCCATTTCCGATAGGCCCGCTGTTAGGCTCGCCTCGGCCGAAGTCATTATTCTTTCCGCTGCCACGGATCCGGAAACCGCCGCCACAGACACGGTGGCCAAAGCGATTAAAGCACAAATAAATCTGCTAATTTTCATGGCTTTATACTTTATAATTTAAATTAATATATCAAATGGAAATCTACTTTATTCTTCCTATCTTTTCGATGCCTTCGAGGAGGTCGGAATAGTATTCCTTAAGGATCAAAGCTCTCTCCTCCTCGCCCAATTCCTCGGGTAACTGGTCAATCATCGGGATTGTCTCTTCAGCGATCGTCATCAGCTGCGCTTCCTTCGATCCGTCCACGTCGGTCATCAGGATGTCCGAATACATCACAGCCATCTGGTCGTAGTAAGCCTGGCAGATTGAGGCTTGATCCTCAGGAATATCGGCGAACCAATCCTTCTGGCTGGTGGTCGGTTGGTTAATGAATATCGCGACCGCCGCCACAGCCGCGGCGACTCCAGCGATCGCGGTCCACCACCAGATCTTGACGGGCCTTTGGCCAGGTTGCTGGGCAGTCCCTGAGCTGATTTCCTGGGCGGTCCCTGAGCCAGGTCGAAGGGCGGTCCCTGAGCCAGGTCGAAGGGCGGTCCCTGAGCCAGGTCGAAGGGCCGGCCTCTCCTCCAGCCGCGCCAATTTCGCCTCGAACCTCTCGAGATGCCCCTCCGGAAGCTCCTGATCATCAAAAGCTTCCAGATTTTGCTTGATGTATTCCTCTAAATTAGACATATTCGATAACTTTCATTTCTTTCAACCTTGCCGCCAGCACTTTCCTGGCCCTTGAATACTGCGTCCTCAATGCTCCTTCGCTCGTGCCGGTCAAACCGCTGATCTCCTCATAATCAAGCCCCTCAATCAGCACTAATGTCAATATAATCCTATATGAATCAGGAAGTTCCCTAATCGCGTCCTTGATTTTTTGAATCCCCATCCCAGAGTTCGCACCCATCTGATCATCCTCTACTGATTCTGAATATTCCTCCTTCCCTACGGCTTCATATTCCTCAAAGAACATCCTCTCCCTTTTCCGTCTCCGGACCGCATCGATCGACGCCCTGACACAGGTTCTGATCAACCATGCCGCCATCTTTCCTTCCTGCGAGGCTGCTATCTTTCCTGCCTGCCAGAAACCTTCTTTCTCCTGGCGGCCTTCCATCTCCTGCCGGAAGAACTTCAGCACAGTGTCCTGCATAATCTCCTCAGCCTCCCCCGAATCGCCGACAATCCTCAAGCTGACATTGAACAACTTGCGTGAATATCTCCTGTAAATATCTATGCACTCTTCCCGTGTCATCGGCATTCTAACGTGTCATCTAATCTCTCGCGGAACCCGTCCTTCGTGGAGCCCATCCTTTTTCCGGCTCATCACCTTTTTCCGGCTCCCATCTAATAAACGAAAACTTTCCCGCATTGTTACACCTCCCCCACAACTTTTTCACATATTCTCTCCCAGACCTTCATTCCCTAGAACCAGATCCCACTGACGAATCACCCAATCCGAACCTTGCCCCAACTCCCAACATTCTTCCCCAATGATCCTTCTACACTCGCCTTTCCCGCCCCTCTCAACCCTCTCACCCCCCTCGACCTTTTCAACCTTCTCGACCCTCTAAGCCCCCTCGACCTTCTCAACCTTCTCAACCCTCTAAGCCCCCTCGACCTTCTCAACCTTCTCAACCCTCTGCAATGCGCCAGGTGGTGCAAAAAATGGGACACCGGGCACGGTTCGGCAGGGATTTCGGGACAGGTGGGGCGGAAAACGGGACACCGGG
>CACZZF010000011.1:177506-177959 GCA_902785575.1 uncultured Bacteroidia bacterium
GGGACACCGGGCACGGTTCGGCAGGGATTTCGGGACAGGTGGGGCGGAAAACGGGACACCGGGAGAGGTTTGGAGAGGGTTCAGCGGGGAAATATATTCGGAGAAGGGCGGGGCGGTGGGGCCGCTGCCCTTAGGCCGTACTCAGCCGCAGCGAGCCCTGAGCGAAGCGGAAGGGCGATGCGAGAATGGACGCGGCCGGGGGCAGGCGGCACGCCGCACACACAGCACCGGGCCAGGTGGTGCTGAAAATGGGACACCGGGAGAGGTTCGGCAGGGATTTCGGGGCAGGTGGTGCTGAAAATGGGACACCGGGAGAGGTTCGGCAGGGATTTCGGGACAGGTGGTGCTGAAAACGGGACACCGGGCACGGTTCGGCAGGGATTTCGGGACAGGTGGGGCGGAAAACGGGACACCGGGAGAGGTTTGGAGAGGGTTCAGCGGGGAAATATATTC
>CACZZF010000012.1:0-159920 GCA_902785575.1 uncultured Bacteroidia bacterium
TCGGTCTGCCCATTGTTTGTCCTTTCCCCGATACTCACGAGGATGTACAAACATAATGATTTTTAGACAAACAAACTACTATTTTTAGCGATTTTTAGCGATTTAGACAAACAAATTCGGCAAACAAACGCCCTAAAATGACAGCGAGACAAACAAATTATTTTTGCTTATCTCGCTGTAAATCACTATGTTAAGAGTGAAATTCTCTCCTAATACTCCTCCTCGTTAAAGAAGAAATCATCCTTAGTCGGATAATCCGGCCAGATATCCTCGATGGATTCGTAAATCTCACCGTCATCCTCAAGCTCCGTGAGGTTCTCTATTACCTCCTCGGGAGCGCCGGAACGGTTGGCATAGTCAATCAGTTCTTCCTTTGACGCCGGCCATGGAGCATCGTCCAGGCTACTGGCAAGTTCAAGAGTCCAATACATATTCCAATAATTAATTAATAATCAATAATTTACATTAATCTTACGGTGCCGGGCACCATATTTGCCGCAAAGATATGCAAAAAATCTAAACTATAATGATTTTTTGGCTAATTTTGCATAATGACCGAAGTATTCAACAACTATACCACATATAATGGCATTCGAGAAGATAGAAAAATACGACGAGAAGACCACGAAAGAGATCGCTGCGAGAGTCAAAGAGATTCTCGCTCTTTTGGGGGAAGATCCTGAAAGAGAGGGACTTGTAAAAACCCCTGAAAGGGTGGCGAAATCACTCCAGTTTCTGACTCAGGGCTATTCCCAGAACGGGGAGCAAATCATCAAATCAGCGATCTTCGACGAGAAGTACCAACAGATGGTTCTGGTGAAGGATATCGAACTGTATTCGATGTGCGAGCATCATATGCTGCCCTTCATCGGCAAATGTCACGTGGCGTATATTCCTAACGGCAAGATCACCGGCCTCAGCAAGATCGCCAGGGTTGTCGAGACCTACGCGCGCAGGCTCCAGGTCCAGGAAAGGCTGACAGTCCAGATCAGGGACTGCATCATGGACGCTCTCAAACCCTTGGGAGTGGCCGTCGTGATAGAGGCCATGCACACATGCATGTCCTTGAGAGGAGTGCAGAAGTCGAACGCTATAACCACAACTTCCGCTTTTTCGGGAATATTCCTCAGTTCAGCCCGCACAAGGAACGAATTCCTCAACTTAATCAAATAGAATTATTCAGACATCTCCCCGAATATGAGAAAGTTTACCGCCACCCTTTTATTGATCCTGGCCGGAGCCAGCCTCTCATGGGGCCAGATGTACGTCCAGGAGAATCTTCAGTTCAAGTCCCCGAAGGTTCCGCAATATGTCGTCTTCGCAGGTGACACGGTACGTTTCAACCGTAGCGACCTTTACGAGAGGATGGACCGGGAACTGATAGCGTTCACATATTCCCACACCAATTCCATACTGATGCTAAAGCGGTCTGAGCGCGTCTTCCGGGAGATTGAGCCTCTCTTGAAGCTATATGGGATTCCGGATGACCTGAAGTATCTGATGGCCATAGAGAGCAACTTGAGCCCCAAGGCCCTTTCAACCGCTGGCGCGGCCGGCCTATGGCAGTTCACGAAGACAACCGGACGCGAGTTCGGATTGATTATCGACAATGAGGTTGATGAGCGTTATAATATTGAGAAAGAGACAATTGCCGCATGCCAGTTCTTAAAGCGCGCCTACGATAAATATAAAGATTGGATGACTGTCGCCGCCAGCTACAACGCCGGCCAAGGAGGAATATCAAGAAGGCTGGCTGACCAGAGACAGAAATCCGCCATGGATCTTCTTCTGGTCGAGGAGACCTCCAGGTACATGTTCCGGGTCCTGGTAGCGAAAATGTTCTTCGAGAAGCCTGAGCTATTCGGTTTCAAAGTAGACCAGTTCGAGAAGTATCCTTATCATCCACCGAAGAACATTGTGACCGTCAGCGGCCCGATCGAGAACCTGGTGGACTTTGCCGAAAAGAACGGCTGCAGTTATTTCCAGTTGAAGGAAGCGAATCTCTGGCTGCGGGACAGCAAGCTTGTCAACAAAGCCGGGAAAACATTCAATATCATTATTCCAAGCGATAAATGAAAGAAACCATGAGAAAGATCCTTTTTTTTGTTATAGCAATCTCCGCCCTCACATTCAGCGGATGCGCCTCACTAAAGATGACTCCGGAAGAGAAAGCCGCTACTGAGGCCAAGATACAGGAGAACCTTGACAACCGGACTTACTGTATCGATGTCGATCAGGTGCTTCCCAGAAGAGGAGGAACCAGGCATGTCACCAACTATTCCCTGACTGTCGATGGAGACAAACTGATCTCTCATCTCCCCTATTTCGGACAGGCTTGGAATCTGCCTTACGGAGGAGGAAAGGGAATGAGCTTCGAGTCAAAGATCAGCGACTATATCGAGTCCTATCCCAAACCGGACAGGAGGCAGATCACCCTCGCCACCAATAACGGGGAGGATTCCTTTGTGTTCGTTATAGAGGTATTCAACAACGGCAAATCAACCATTGATGTGCGTTCCCGGAACCGGGAGCCGATTTCCTACTACGGGATTATGAGTACTAATCCCCCCGCTCAATCAGAGAGATAATTCAAAAGAAGATTTCTGACCCTGTCAGAGATTTTCTTGTGAGCGTCTGTGGTGTTCTCGAGCATCTCAGCCAAGTTCTTGTACTTGATAAGCTCACGCACGTCACTCACATTGCTGAACACGAAGCCAATATATTCCTCATAGGCCTCGTCGGCGGTATGCTCAAGCTCAGTAACCCTGTCGCAACAAAGCAAGATCGCGGTAAGGTTACCCTTGATATCATTTAGAAGAGGGAACATGTCACGCAAGGCCTCTGACTGTGATTTGGCTATCTGGACCAAATCCACCAGCTGGTCGTCAATATGCTCCGGCTGATATATAAGGACAGCTTTCGAGACATCCTTTATCACATCGATGCAATCATCCATAGCCATCGAAACCGACTGAAGATCAAGTTTGTTGATCTTCATCATAAGGCCACCTGAAAGCATCTCATGAAACTCGCTCAGCAAAGCGTCACCTTGAACCTCACAGGTCTTTATCTCCTTCTCCAGGCCCTGCCACGCGCTCCGGTCAGGAGTCGAGAACATCGTCGCCAACAAAGAGGATGATTTTGAGATGAAATCCGCCTGCTGGATCAGGATAGGAATGTAGTCATGCTTCCCACCCCTGAACATCATCTTAATCTTTTTATAAAGGGCCATAAAAAAAACGTGGTTATAGGATTTCGCGCAAAACGTATCCTCAAATTTACAATCTATTCCGGGATTTCACCACAGAAAAATAAAAAACTTAAAAAGATTCAATGATGTTTTTTATCATCCTCAATCTGACTGTCGGATTGAGGTAACTTTGTGACAGCAATTCCCGTCCGGGTTCTTTAATCACTTGCAGCGGCGTTCTGCCGCAAGCCCACATGCTTCAGAATCACAGTCTCATCTACTAAACATCCTATCCCGGACGGGATTGTTTATCTGGTCTCGAATCGGGATGCCTCCGGGAAATGTTTCCCGAAAGCGTCTAAGACAGCTGAACGGTATCGCTCGAAATCCTCATCATTCATGCTTACGTCATTGATGCATAGCAGTTTGGTCCTTGGATCCAAAATATTGGAGACAATGGTCTCAGGGCTATGGACAGCGGGAGAAAGGTGCTTGTTGGATATTTTCCCTGGGACCGTCTTACCTTGATAGTATAAATAATCAAGGAACAGATACTGATTGAAATTCTCTGTCGTCCTCAATCTGGAGACGACCTTGAATATGATATCTTCTGAGAAGGCGTAAACAGCCTCGCTCTCTCTTCGCGACATAGGTGAGCAAGTGTGCTGGGGACGAACGAAAAACAGTCCCGGGCGCATACCCAGGGCCTTTCTTGCCTGCCGGTCAGAGTTGCGTACCCTTTTCTTATACTTCCCTAAGGCTAAAAAATGGCTGGCAAACCCTATCACGGCTTTCCCGTCCCTGAAGAAGTCCGAATAAGAGCAATCCATCACAGGAAACATGTCGTCATTGAAATAGAGGAACTCTTCAGAGAGGCCGGGAATCTTGTGGAGGAACATCTCGATTGTAGTGCTGTTGAAGGTGGGCAGGAATTGTTCCGGAACAATGTCCTTGTGCAAGACTATCCGGACTGCTGACCGATCCACCCAATCCGGCACCTGAGTCTCGCCGGAAACCACAAGAAAAACATTCCCGACAAAGGGAATATGCCTCTCAATGCCTCTCAACAGGTATTTCAGAGTACCCCAGTCCCTATAGCGTTTAGACAACATCTTTCCCCCGACAACGGACGAGTATTCATCTCGCCAAACGGGATCGAGACCATTGACATAAGTTATGACCGCATCCATTATTCTTAAATTAGGTTTGTTCAGCTGAATGTATAAAAGCACCCTCCGACATAGACTCCTCTCTCCATTTCCTCAATATCGGATACTCCTTGATAAGGGAAGGAATATTACTAAATGGAAGCAAAGACAGCCACCTCAGAGCCATCAGGCATTGACGGACGGGTTGCCATACCGCTTGGATAAAGAAAGACGAGTTGGGATCGCTCAACCGGACCTTTGAATACTGGCAGTTGAGATTGATCCTCTCCGGCTTCGATTTCTTTCTGGCCTGCCTGTCATGCGCGCCCTTGGCTGAAGTGAGCACACCTATGCCAAAACCATGATATCGTGCCCTGTCACAATAATTGTTATCCTCACCATAATGCCGGAAAGCCGGCGAGAACAACCCCGTCTTCTTTAGACACTTTGATGATATCATCCAATGAGCGGCCATCACGAAACGCACCGGAGCGACTATCTCCGAAGGCTCATAAGACCCGTGGAAATGTCTACGGAAACGTTTGTCAGGAGTCGTCAGATCAGGCCTCAACTGAAGCGGGCTGATTATCCCCCAAACATCATCAGAAAAAGCTCCAATCAACTTTTCGAAAGTGTCTGGCATCACCCAGGCGTCCTGATTCAGAAGATAGACGAAATCGTAGTCCTTGTCCAAGGCATACTTGAGTCCAATATCATTGGCTCTGGCAAATCCAAGATTATTCTCAAGGCGAACCAACAAAGCTTGGGGAAAACGTTCCGCGACGAAGTCAGCTGAACCGTCTGAAGAATTGTTATCGACAACAAACAAATCCGCCTCCACATTACTGGACTGGACCGAGCCGAGGCAACGTTCCAGCCAACGCATACCATTGAAAGTCACCACTATGACCAAAAGACGGCTCATACTCCTGACGCCATTCTGAGATATTCAGCGGTGAAAGAATTCCCTCTAGTCATCAAGTCTTCCGGTGTGCCGGAGAACACAATCTCTCCTCCCCTTTCGCCTGCGTCAGGCCCAAGATCTATGATCCAGTCGGCCGCTCTTATAACGTCCATATTATGCTCCACGACGATGACCGTATGTCCCTTATCAAGAAGCACATCGAAGGCCTTGAGCAATTTCTCGACATCGAAGAAATGGAGACCTGTGGTGGGTTCGTCGAACAAGAACAGGATCTTTTCCCTACGCACCGAAGATGAATCCTCGCTCAAAGCGAGGAAGTAGGCCAACTTGATTCTCTGGCTCTCACCTCCTGACAAGGTGGATGAGCTCTGGCCCAATTTGATATAAGACAGTCCTACATCGACGAGTGGTTGCAGCCTGCGGGCAATCTGCTTGGCCAAATCCTCGGACTGGGACCCGAAGAACGCTATGGCCTCCTCCACACTCATGTTCAGTATGTCGTCGATATTCTTTCCCTTATAACGGACCTCCAGGATGTCAGGCTTGAACCGCTTTCCACCACAGGCCTCGCAGACCATGGTGACATCAGCCATAAACTGCATCGGTATGCGTACAAAGCCATCTCCCTGGCATTCCGGGCAACGGCCTCCTTCCTGGTTGAAGGAGAAGAATGACGGGGTATATCCGTTGATCTTGGCATATTGCTGTTCAGAGAGAAGCTTACGGATGTCATCGTAAACTTTAAGATAAGTCACGGCATTCGACCTGGAGCTCTTGCCTATGGGGTTCTGGTCAACATATTCAACCCTAGTGACCCGGTCAAGATTGCCGGACAGTTTCCGGAACACACCCGGGAGGTCACCAGTCTGGTTTATCCGGCGATACAAGGCCGGATAAAGAATATCCCCTACGAGTGATGACTTTCCGGACCCACTGACCCCCGAAACGACTGTCAGCGCACCCAAAGGGAACTTGACATCTATGTCCTTGAGGTTATGCTCCATAGCGCCTTCGACACATATTGAATACTGCCAAGGGCGTTTCTCCCTGACATATCTTTGTTTCTTGCCGGTCAGATACTGGAGCGTCAGGGACCCATTAACCGCGGAAGCTGGAAGCTTTCCGGTGATCTTTCCTTGGAAGACCACTTCACCTCCATCAACTCCGGCGAGCGGTCCCATGTCTATCAGCATGTCGGCCGCCCTGATTATCTCCTCATCATGCTCGACCACCACGACAGTGTTGCCGAGATCCCTGAGTCGCCTCAGGACAGAAATCAGCCGATCCGTATCCCTGGGGTGCAGACCGATACTGGGCTCATCCAGGATATACATCGATCCGACAAGCGAACTACCTAGGGCAGTCACAAGATTTATCCTTTGGCTCTCACCTCCTGAAAGAGTATTGCACGCGCGGCTCAAAGTCAAATAGGAAAGCCCCACATCACTTATGTATCTCAGGCGGGAAACGATCTCCTCGACCGCCTTATGGACTATTCCATTCTCATAATCAGTTAGTTCCAGATTGCTGAAAAAGTCAAGCGACTGGTCGATATTCATGTCTAGAAGCTCCGCTATGGTCTTCCCTCCGACTCTCACATAAAGGGCCTCAGGACGTAGCCTGGATCCGTGGCAAGCGTGACATGTCGTACGCCCCGAGAACCGGCTCAACATGTATTTATACTGAATCTTGTATCGGTTCGCCTCAACCCATGTGAAGAACTCGTTAATGCCGATGATGGAGTCCTCATCCCCTTCGACACTATGCCCGTTCCATAGCAAATCCTTGACTTCCGGTGACAGATTGCAATATGGCTCGAATATCGGAATATGGTATCTTTCAGCCACTTGCACAAGATGGTCCTTGAACCATCCCATCTTGTCACCTCGCCAACACGCTATGGCGCCGTCGTAAATACTCTTGCTTTTGTCAGGTACGACAAGATCCTCGCTGACCCCGATAATCTTTCCAAGGCCGCCACAGACCGGACATGCTCCCAAAGGGCTGTTGAACGAGAACAGATATTCATCCGGCTCCCGGAAGGTCATCCCGTCGAGTTCGAACCGGTTGGAGAATTCCTCCCTGCCGGAATCCTTGATCAGGATAAGGTTCCCATCCCCTTCCCTGAAAGCGTTGTCAATCGAAGAGCGAAGCCTGGTCTGAAGATCCTCCCAATCTGATTGGGGCCATTCGGAACCATCATCTGAATATGGAAGACAACCTTTAAAAACCGGAAGCTTGAGACGATCGACAAGCAGGAACAATTCGGAAGGATACTCTCCCTTGTCCGCCATCCGCATGATATCCTCTATACGGATGACTCCCTCAGATCCATAAAACCTTGAATATCCCTCTTCTTTGAGGCGAAGCATCAGTTCGACCTTGTCCTCCCTGTTTTCCCAATTAAGATCAGCGAGTATGTAGAGAGTGCGAGTGTCTCCGGAAAGAATGCTTGCCATGACATCGCTCTGTCCATGGCATTTCACCTCTCTCCCGCTTACCGGAGAATATGTACGCCCGATGCGGGCGAAGATAATCCTCAGATAATCATATATTTCCGTAGTCGTCGCCACTGTGGAGCGAGGATTCTTGATATTGACTTTCTGCTCGATGGCGATCGCCGGTGGAATACCTTCAATAGACTCGACATCAGGCTTGCTCATCCTGCCGAGGAACTGTCGGGCGTAGGAGCTTAAACTCTCAGCGAAACGCCTCTGTCCTTCGGCGAAAAGGGTATCAAAAGCCAGCGAGGACTTTCCGGAGCCGGATATACCCGTAACCACCACGAATTTATTCCGCGGTATCTCTACGGTGATGTCTTTGAGGTTGTTAACCTTAGCACCTTTAATGACGATACTCGCCCCTTGGGTCATAGGCCTTCTCTCATCTTTGCGGAAGGAGCGTCGGTGTACAAGTTTTCATCCCAGACGGGGCGGATATTTGATCCGGCGGCTCTCGTGCCTGATCCAGTGGATGGGGCATAATTCTGCACACCAGTCGCACACATCCTAAAAGCCGAGGAGCTGTATGAATAGCTGACTGTCTGATATAGATCAGATGTCCAGAAATAACCGAATTGGGAATACTCAATCCTCCTACCTGAATCGGGATCATACTGTCCTCCCAATGGCAGGAATATCTGATTCTCATTGGTCTTGCTGGTCAGCCAGTCGCCACTTCCATATGAGCGCTCGAAACTGGTGTTCTTGGACAGTTCGTCGCATTCAGCCTTAGTCGGCATCCTCCACTTGCCTCCAAGGAGGACATGGGCGGCATCATCCTCAAGGGAAAGCCTGACGACGCCGTCTCCGATGAAATTCCTGTCGGAGTCATACCAAATGACGCTATGCCACTTGTACTGTTCGTCGGCGCAAGTGTATTTGTTGATATAAATCCAAGGATCGCGGGTGTTATCTTCCGGATCCTGAGCCATCCATTTGTAAGTGCGCCATGTGTAGCTGGGTTTATTATTGACCTCACCCCAGGCGAAGTAAGCCCCATAGCTGTTATAGCTTGTTCCTCCGAGGTTGAAATCGGCCCACTCCACGCCACTGGGCATCCCAAGGTCAACAGCGGTCGGAGTGGTGTATGGACTCCGGAGATTGACATTCAACGGGGCCATCCGCTGAATGTTATTGCGAGTGACAGTGAATTCCTTAGTCGTGGACTTTGAGAAAGTGCTGGCGCTCTCAGCGACGGAAACAGTGACCGTAAAACCTCGGGAGAAAGTCACCGGCGGAACCACGAACCAGAACTCCTTGTACCATTCAGAAGTGGCGACGAGCTGTACCGGCGTGTCGCAGACAAGGGTGATCTCGTCAGTGGCTCCTTCCTGCATTGTTGCCACAGGGGTCTCCCCGGTGACATCAATCGCGCAAGGGCCGGCGATCTTCTCTCCACCAGTGGCTTTAAGTTTGACGGATGTCACGGACACCCCGAAACCGTAGAGTTTCAAGCAAAGATAGCCTCCCACATTCTTGAACTGGAGGTTCTCATTGTCCCCAACGGAGACCATGACATTGGACTTTAGTCCGAAAGAGGCCTTACTATAATGCTGAACAGCGGGGAAAGCGGCCTTTAAGGTTCCTTCGGAAAGCACAGCGTTCGATTCGCCATGGGGGTACGCGGCATACACCTTCTCCAACGAAGACCCGGAGGGAGCCTCAGTATCAATCGCTTCCAGATCACCGGAAGCCTTTCCGGTATTACCGGCGAATCTATATCTCAATCCCTCGGAATTCTTATTGAATATGGTCACCGTGTCTGAATTGTGCCACAGGACCTTCAGGGTCGTATCAGCATAAACTCGGGTCTCCGGGGTCGACGCGCCTTCCATCGAAACGTGGAAAACAGTCGGAACATAAACAGGTTCCGAAACGGTTTGAACGACTTCCTCTTCCATCTTTGAGCAAGAGAACACGACCAACAAAGAAGCTATTATCAATAATAATCTCTTATTCATCTTCTTGAATCTTAAATTGATAAAACACTCTACCAATCGACATCAGGGTTATCCCCACCATCGATTGGTTCAAGACTGCCGGTAAGAGTCGGATTCTCTGAATCCAAGAGGACAAACGAAACATCAGGGGCCTCATAGGCCTGCTTATTATTCCGCGCTTTCATAAGTTTGATTATTCTATATACAACTTTTACAATCTTCCTATAAGCCCTTTGAACAATGCTATCATCTTTGTGGCAGCGGCATCCGCCTGGCGGACAATCTCTTCCCCATCGGTCACATAATCAGTGTCTTCCGGATCATGAGCGACATCCGTGATCACCGACATACCAAAGACAGGAATATCAGCATGACGAGCCACAATAACCTCAGGAGTCGTGGACATACCGACAGCGTCAGCTCCAACAACCCTCATATACTTATACTCATGGGGAGTCTCGTAGGTAGGCCCGGTGCAGGCGAAATACACTCCCTTGCGGAGATTCAGTCCCATCTCTTTCCCGATCTCCTCAGCCATAGCTATAAGGCGA
The DNA here is from genome assembly GCA_902785575.1 of uncultured Bacteroidia bacterium. Lineage (GTDB taxonomy): Bacteria > Bacteroidota > Bacteroidia > Bacteroidales > UBA932 > Cryptobacteroides. Next base: position 10,256 of record CACZZF010000012.1, read on the forward strand.
GGATCATAAGGTCTGGTCATATCAGGGAACCTCGGACCGAACTCGTCGAGATTGGGACCGATAAGAGGGTTAGGGATCTGGTTGATATGATCCGTGATTATCATCAGGTCACCTGTCTGGAAGGACATGTTAACCCCACCAGCGGCGTTAGAGACGAACAAGTATTCAATCCCAAGGACCTTCATCACCCGGATCGGAAGAACAACCATATCCATGTCATAGCCCTCGTAATAATGAAGGCGGCCCTGCATAGCTATCACAGTCTTGCCGGCGAGTGATCCCACGATAAAATTACCCTTATGTCCGATCGCTGTCGAAACAGGGAATCCGGGGATATTCTTGTACGGGATAGTGACCGGGTTTTCTATGTCATCGCTCAAACGGCCAAGCCCACTCCCCAGGACTATTCCAATTTTAGGAGCTAATCCCTCATTATCAAGTATTTCCTTGACATAAGCCGCAGCCTGATTTATCTTTTCTAACCGTGGATCCATGCAGATTTATTTAAAAGATTCGACAGCCTTTATAGCGCACTTCTGGCAAAGGCGGGCATCTTTCTTTGTGATTGAATATTCAGTGTCCTCCAACAAATAAGGATTGCCCTTGACGGACTTGCCAAGAACAGGCTTGATCAGGGTCTCAAACCAAGTGCAAGCGGCTATATAGCGGCCATGCTGGCGGGTAAGATGGAAACCATCCCTGGTAAGCTGATAGACCTTGGAGTCCGCCGGGACACGATTCTCATTGTTAAGCCTTGTAGCCCTGGCGAGTTGGATAGCCTCCCCGGAAGGGATTACGACAGGGACGTTGAAATCCTTCCTAGCCCTTGAGACACAACTCACGATGGCATCGTACATCGTCTTCTGGTCATTCCCGTATAACTTGAACGCCCCATGGTCAGAATTGGTGGCATAAGCCCATGTCATGTGCCAGACAATGGCGGCCTTGGGGTTCAGAGCCTCTTTGCGGATGATGGACAAGAGTTTGGGAGCCCAATTCTGGTATGTCTCGTAAGTGCCTGAATTATTGGACACTTCCTGGACTGTGATTATATCCCAAGGCTCATCTTTAAGGCCATCCAGAATCGTGGCGTTCTTGCTCACGGTCTCCCACTTGTTATTGGTTGACTTGTAATAAATATAATCCGTCAGCCCCTCCTCATATTCCTTGCAATGCCTCTCAAGAGAGCATCCGCCTATATACAAGCGCGCGACTATAACATTATGAATGCCAGCGGCTTCCAGAAGTCCGGGCAGATATTCGGTGCCATCGTCGGAAAAACTGTTACCGACAGCGAGAATCCTCAAGGTGCCGGGATTCTGGGGTAAAGGATAATTAGTGGGCGTCTCCTGCGCCAACAAACCGCAAGTCACAAAGACCGCGACAGCAAAAAGCCAAAATCGTCTCATCATAAAAACTATTAAAAAAGAAGAGAACATCTTCGCAAAGATACGAAAAAGTTCTCTCTAATAATACATATGTCAAGACACTACATGCCGCCTTGTCCAGCACCTGCGGCACCCGTCACCGAAGATCCCGCGGCTCCTGTTCCGGGGGCCTGCCCGTTGGTGTTGTTGATCACGTCATCATTGGTAATGGACTTTCTTGTCTTCTTGACCTGGAAACCCTGTTTTCCGAATGTATAGGTCAGATTCAAACCGACCTGCCTGATAGGTACAGTAACTTTGGACCTCGTTTCGAAATTACCGCCGCGGGCGAAGGACTCAATAGCCATACCGCCTTTTTCGAAGTTGGAAATGAACTGCCCGGTAACTCTCAATTTATTGGCGAAAAAGCCCTTTGATAGGCCCAGGACACCCAGCGTGAACCCTTTGTTCCAGCCCTGCAGAGTCCAGGTTTTTCCTCCAGCCATGAGGTTGGCGCTGAGGAGCATATCGGCCGGAAGAGTCTGCTGCAGGCCGGCCACTACGTTCCAGTTCCATCCGTTGTTCTTCTGGGCGAGTTCGTCGCTTGAGAACATGCTGTACCCGAAAGAACTGTTCGTGTATATCCTTGTCTTCGGACCGGCGGTCCAGTTGACAAAGGCGGTTATCCCGGTTTCATCCTCCACGACTATATTCCCGTAAGTCGTGTTCAGAATCCCTTCGTTGTCATAGAAACTGTAGTCCGAGATTCCGCTCCCGGTGTGGCTGTAGCGGCCGGTAAGACTGACTATCCATTTGGGTGTGAAGGAATTATACACAACGCTTATGATGTCGGACCTAGCGCTGGTAAGATCGCTGTTACCATAAGAGACCACAGTCGGGGATGATCTGTTGACATAAGGGTTCAGATAGGTGATTCCAGGCCTTTGGATCCTCCTGTTGTAGGTCAATCCGATGTTCCGGGTCGCGGCGATATTGTACTGGAGGCTTGCGCTCGGGACGATATCCCCGAATCCCGTCTTGAAGTCCTGGCCAAAGCCTTTCCCGTAACGGACTTTCTGCCAGGTGTACTCATACCTCAGGCCAGCGATGAGGGAGAACTTGCCGAAAGACCCTGTATATTCTGAATATATGGCACCGATATTATTGAAATGGTCATAGAGCATACTGCCCTCGGCATTGTGAATCCAGTTGTTACCATCGGCGAAATAGAGTTTGTCATCCGCCGAATTGTGCCGGGCGATATACTTCAGTCCGGAGCTCAGAGACTGCCCCTTCCCTACCGGTGTCGTATAGTCCAGCTGGAAGGTGTTCTCCTGGGAATTGTCGTCGCCATCGCTCTTACGGTCAGGCATCTGAATCGGCATTCCGGAGAAACGGCTTACAAACTCTGTTCTCAAAGGTTCGCCGGAATACCTGTACGACAAGGTCAATGTCCTTCCGGCAACCTCCGCGCTGGTGTGCTGGAAATCAACACTGCCGTTGACACCGCTAGTCCGATACTTCATCTCTTGATCATTGATATAGGAATATGGAGCGGCACCTCCCATAGTGATTGTCGAGTTTCCTCCCGCGCTTTGATAGAACCCTGTCATCCCGAAGGACCCCGACAAGAGATCCCTTGGAGAAATCTCATAACTTGCATTCAAGTCGGCAAACACGAACGGAGACTTCTGACTCTGAATCATTTCCGTGGTTTGGGAGTCGCCGTTACCCAGATTCTTCTGAGTCGCGTCATATGATATTCCATTCAATTTCTGGTACCCTCCCGCAGTATTGACTCCGACGGTCAGCTTTCCCTTCTTAGCTGTCAGATAAACTCCTCCGTTCTCACCCTTGGTCGTCACCCCGGCACTGACCGAGCCATAAGCCCCGTCAGCAACCGCGGAAGATGTCCCCGTCGCCGCGCCAGTGATAAGATTCAAGATTCCGCCGGCTCCCTCGGCGTCATATTTAGCGCCGGGGTTTGTGATAACCTCGATATCTTTAACAGCGCTTGCCGGCATGACCTTTAATATCTGCGATGGATTGGAGCTGAGCATCTGGTTGGGCTTGCCATCCAGATAGACTTTGAAACTTGAGCTTCCGTTCACAGTGATATTGTCCTGCCCGTCTACTGTGACCATCGGGACTTTACGGAGCATGTCCAGCAACGATCCAGTCTTTGAATCCGGATCAGCCTCGACCTTGTACGTCAATTTGTTGACATCCAACTTAACCAATGTCTTCATTGCCTGGACAGCGGCGGCGTCAAGAGCCTGGGCGTCATCCTGCAGGAGAATCTCTCCCAAGTCAAGCTCAGCCTGCCCCTCGACCTTGAATCCCTTGCTGACAGCCTTCCTGCCCATATTCTGAAGCAGCAACACATATTCCCCGCTCCCAGGTATGCTCCTCTCGAACTTGCCGAGGGAATCGGTGACCGAATAAGCGGCCGGCCGGTCTTCACCATTCTTTATGAACTGCACGACAGTTCCCACCTCTGGCTGGCGGGACAAGGAGTCCAGCACTGTTCCCTTCACGTTGGTCTGAGCCACAGCGGTAAGAGTGGCGAAAAGTGACATAATAATAAGGCATAGTCTGACTCTTCTCATAGCTCTTATTTTTTTTGTTCTTTCACAAAGATACGATAATTAGTTTCTAATTTCCAAATATTTTTTAATGTTTTACGTTAATTTATTTAAATATAGCATATTCTGTTATGAAAAATGGACAATTTGTCAGTCCTAAGTGCCATATAGTCAGATAGTTATGACAATTTGTCCACTTTTTACAGACATTTTGGCACTGGTATATAAGTTGACTTAAGTCCAGTTGTCCGCCCGAAAGGACGGGGTTAATATTAAAACAAATGAACTTTAAATTATAGGAGGTTTTAATCATGTTACCTGTTTCAAGAAGATACAACCAGAACTGGTTGCCGAGCATTTTCAATGATTTCTTCGATGACAACTGGGTAGAGAAGGCCAACACGACCGCCCCGGCGATCAATGTCTTAGAAAATGAGCGTAGTTACGAGCTTGAGCTCGCCGCTCCGGGTTTGACTAAGGAAGACTTCAAGGTCAGCCTCGACGATGAGGGAGATCTCGTGATCAACATGGAGAAGAAGGAAGACAACAAGGAAGAGAAGAAGCGCGGCCGTTATCTGAGGCGCGAGTTCTCCCACACCAAGTTCCAGCAGACCATGCTGCTTCCTGACGATGCTGACAAGGAGAAGATCAGCGCTACCGTAGAGAATGGTGTGCTTCAAGTCATCATCCCTAAGGTCGAGCCTAAAGTAGTTCCTCAGGCCAACAAAGTCATTGAGATCAAATAAAAGTTAAAAAAAATTTGCGTATCCAGCATTTTTGACTAACTTTGCATCCGCATTTGACCCCAAATGCGGATCTTTTAAATTCTGGTGCGGTAGTTCAGCTTGGTTAGAATGCCGGCCTGTCACGCCGGAGGTCGAGGGTTCGAGCCCCTTCCGCACCGCGAAACAAGGTTTAACCTTTTGGTTAGACCTTGTTTTTGTTTTATACGGTTCCAGAACCCTCGACCTCGTCCCCCGAGGGGACAGACGCCGCAGGCGGCAGGGGGTAACGTGAAAGGCCGATAGCGGCGAAGCCGCGGGTTCGAGCCCCTTCCGCACCGCGAAAAAGCAGAGTTCCTAGGGACTCTGCTTTTTTTGTGATATAATAACCTAGCTTCTCTTCGGGAAGCGAAGGATCGTTATGAATTTATTGATGAACAAATGGAGCAACTCCCTGTTCTTTTTGGGGTTACGATCATCCAGTATAGAAAGATAATGACGTCGCCAGATATACCAAAGTCCGTGCATCTCCCGGTTTCTCCTGTATGATTCACATATAGGACGCTCAAAAATAGGGATCAGCCACTTTTCAAGACGATCATATTCCTCATCAATAGATAATGCGGATGGTAATAATGCAGGTTCTTTGAGAATTGACATGTATAGTTGGTCATCATTGTCAATCCGTTTGATTTCATCCACCAAATCATCGATAGTCGCATAATCAGAGACATTGATGAAGGCTTTGGGATTAAACACTTTATTCACATCAGGATCGCCCCAATAAATGGGGATAGTTCTGGCAGCGAAAGCTTGTACCAGTTTCTCGGTAGTGTACCCGCTGTGTGAGGTATTCTCGCAACAAATAGAGAACTTATGGGAAGACTCAAATTCTATCTTGTTCTTTACAGGTCCGCCGATATTATTCAGGACTTGACCTCCAGAATCGACTCTCTTGTATTCGCTAAGCGCCTCAAAGATTTTTATTCTCTTTTCACACTTTGGATTACTGACCACAAAACTGCAGAAAGCGGTCTTCTCCGTTTTCAGATCCCACCCTTCACCAAGCTCATGTTTATGAATCATTTGATCAAACGTGAGACGAGAATAGCGTAAATAATTTGGGAAACGGATATAACGATCCCCATATTCCATCCACTCAAACCCGATGGCATAATCACAAGCATTAAAATCCGGAGCCAGATTCTCTTCCGTATGGAATATCTTTATTGCGGAATCAGGGACTCTCCAATGTGATTCCCCAAATGCTGAGAAGAAAACATAATCAGCGTCGTCACAAATGATAACATCGAAATGCTTCTTCAACAAACGAAGGAAAAGAAATTCTTTTGGAGTACCGATGTTTACAGATAAATTACGTTCCTCAAAACCATCCCAGTAATCCATGAACTTGATCCGGATCGCTTTCTTTTGTGACATACGGTTAGTGACTTTAAGAAACTAATGCTCCAAAACGAAAACCGAGAAAGAAAGAGCTGGTATTGTGGCAGACAGTGACTTTCCTTCCCCGGAGAAAGTGAAAGGGACTGGGGAGATACGCTGGGGATCGTCAAGACTATTCTCAGCTAGACGCTCAGAGCAATCCAGACGTACTCCCTCAACGGCCCGGATAACATCCTTTTTCTTCAAGCCAGTGAAATTGAATGTTAACTCCCTCACCTCAGGAGAGGTATTCGCCACCTTCACATATATCTTCGACCCGTCCGAAACCGCGCTCGCGAATAAGCCACCTTGTCCTTCAGCACCCGTGACATTGGCTCCTGACATCTTAAGAGTCAAGGTGTTGGCCCCACGGAAACGTCCGTATAAACTCTGGACCTGCCAACTGGCGGTCCTAAAAGAACGCAAATTGTCGAACCAGATCAGGTCAGGACGCCACTGCCACCCCTCAACATGGGCGAACAGAGGAGCGTACGTGGCCATATGAACGACATCAGCGTTACGCTCTATTCCAGTCATGAAAGCAGCCTCCAGAAGAGCCGCGTAGGCATGATTCCATTTCATTCCCCTGGCATGGCAGGCATATTCCCCGGCGAAAACCTTCGGGCCTTTCCTGTCATAATTGTCATATCTGGCACCCTGAGAGAGGAACCACTCATAAGGACGATAGAAATGCTCATCAACGAGGTCCACACCGATCCTCCTCATCTCAGGCCAAAGGAAATCAAACTGCTCCCCTTCCGATCCAGGACCACTTGACCCAACTATCTTGATGTCGGGATATGCCTTACGGATCGCCTTGACAAAAGGCTCCAGGCGCTCGGTGTAAAGAGTCCCCCACTGCTCGTTGCCGACTCCTATGTACTTGAGGTTGAACGGCTCCGGATGCCCCATATCAGCCCTCACCTTGCCCCATTCCGATGTGACTGGTCCATTGGCGAATTCTATGAGGTCAAGAGCATCTTGGATATATGGTCCTAAATCATCGACTGGAACATGGGCGCTCTCCCCATCATTCTGAAACTGGCAGGCAAGACCGCAACTTACGATCGGAAGCGGCTCACTGCCAATCTCTTCCGAAAGCTGGAAGAACTCGAAGAATCCAAGTCCATAACTCTGGCAATAGTCCGGATAGAGACGGTAAGGGAAACAATACTGCCAACGGTTGGAGTTCAGTGGCCGGTTCTCCACCGGACCGACCGAATTCTTCCAGTCATAGCGGGAAGACACCTCGGTTCCTTCCACGATACAACCTCCCGGGAAACGGAATATGCCAGGATGGAGGTCAGCAAGAGCCTGCGCCAAATCCTTCCTGAGGCCATTTCGGTGACCTTTCCATGTATCGACAGGGAAAAGGGACACATGTTCCAGATCAGTCGCGACTCGTTTCCCGTCAAGAAAAACACGTAGGGCAGACTTGTCCAAAGTGACCTTTGGCTTTAGAATCAGTTCATAAAGTTTCCATTCCGAGCCATTGACGACCAGATCTCCTTCGCAAAGGGCATGATCCTCTTCCATAGACGCCGGATTGACAATCTCCACATGCAACTTGGAAAAGCCGCCTTCGGGAACTCTGGACCAAACGCTGAAACGGTACTCCTCTCCAGCCTTGACTCCGATCCCGAAGAAGCCTTCATTCTCAAGTCCCGTCCACCTGTGCGGATGGCCGGGGTCGGACAACCTCACATAATGGGGATTCCTATCGAAAGGGCCATCGTCAAGAACAGCCACATTGCCGAAAACTTTCCAACCCTGGAACGGGTTCGACGGGAACTCGAAAGAACGGTTCTTGACCAGTTCGGCATACAAGCCACCATCAGCGGCGAAATTGATATCCTCGAAAAAAATACCGTACTGGGTGCTTTGTATCGGCGCCCCTTTCTGAGAGAGGTCGATGTCCATCTGGTAAGGTTGGGCTAGCGATACGGTTCCGGCTAACGACATAAACGCTACGGTGATTAAAATATAAGAAAATGGAGAGGTATTCATAAATCATCAAGTTACAATCAGTTAACGTCCTCCACCGCCTCGGCCTCCACCACTGTAGCCTCCACCTCCACGAGATGAGGTATGTCCTCCGTAACCGCCCCTGCTGCTGTGGCTGCTGCTGTAGCTGCCACCAGAGGATGAGTATGTAGGACGAGGAGTCCCAAGAATAGACGCGGTACGCACATAGTCGGAGATAGCGTGGCTACTATTCAAAACCGAAGAGAATGTATTGTAATCATAGGAGAAAGTCTGCCCGAAGAACTTGGGATCTATGTCCTTAAGTTGCTTGGCGACCTTGTCAGCGATCCCGAACAGAGCGGCGTGGACAAGATACTCTTTCCAAAGCCTAGCCTCAACGGTCTCCCTCTGGGAAACAAGAGTAAAATCCTCAAGGTATTTCTTGAGTCCCATTAAATGGCGGGCCTGCTCCTGACCTGAGTTAGTGAACTTGTAACTCCTACTGTAGTACTCTTTTTCCTTAAGGAAATCGGATGCGGCAGTCTGAGTGTCCTGGGTCCAGTTGTACACCATGCTGGAATGCTCTTTTGCCCATTTAGAGAACTCCTTGTCCTGCAAGACCTTATCTTCTCCTGACGACTCTTTCAGGATGTTATAGAATCTCTTCTGATAAGAATACATTCCACTCGGATCCTTATCCGTGAACTTTAGCTCAATCTTATTATCCTCAAGTTCCCTGGACGGCTCCAGATAACCTTCATGGACAAGCCTGAGAATGATAGCTAAAGCAAGGTTATTTTCCTTGTGTTTTTCCTCTAACTTTCTCAAAATGAAATCATCAGCGGCCAGATGCCCCTCAAGGGGAATATCCCTGTACCATTCAACGTTCTTCGGTTTGACTCCGAGAATCCGTTTTTTCTCTTTCTTGGTAAGCTTCCCGGATGCCTTTCTGAAAAATCTGATGACAGGACGGAAAAACAGAAAATACGTAAAAAGAAGGGTGAGGAATCCGGCGATTCCCTCTGCCACGGGATCCACCTCCTCATCGTCAGCGAACTTAGCTCCCTTGAGGGCGACATCCAGAACCTCCTGGAAATCTTTCTCTTGGACACTTAAAGGCTCGAACAAACCTTTGTTGAAACGGAGCAGGATAATCGCCGAATCATCCGTCCTTAAAGGCTTTGTCGATTCGAATACGATTGTGCTGTCCGTAAAAGTCGTAGTGCCCTCAAAACCGAATCCCCACGCCCTCGTGTTGGTCGTATCCAACTGGAAATCAGATGATTTGACAGTCACTTTCACATGCTTGGGAGGAGTACTCAATCCTGGCGAGACCACCTGGAGATGTAGCATGTCATAATCGTTGAGAGACTTCATCGCCTTGACCATGCTATAGATGGCATAGAAGACACGATCCCCACGGGGAGCGATGCCCCAACACAGTTCCATGCCTTCCTCCTTGTGGACTATTCCGGACTTCCCGGCCTTCTCATCAAGAGTCTTATTGATATCCCATTCCCCTATATCCTCCAGCTTCTTGCCGGTATCACCATCGATAACCGTAAACTTGGGAATGATGATATCCCCGAGGTTCTCTCGGACGAGATACCACTCGGTGGAATTAGGACCGGTGTTGATGTCCCAACGCTCATTGAAAATGGCTGAGCCTTTATCAGAAAGACTGATTGTGATGTCAACGTCCCGAATCTCCTGGTTCTGAGCGAGAAGGCTTGGAGCCAGAAAAGATAAAAGAGACAAGATCAAAATAGCTTTTTTCATAGATGGTGGTTATTAGTTATCATATTTTCCGTCCAGGACATCTCTTACAGCCTGGAGATAGCCGAAACCATTCAGATGGTCAGGGAGAAGGTAACTGCCCTCGACCCACTCGTTCCATGCGTTGATCATCATGAAACGTGGCTGGTCAGGATGGTCTTCAACATATTTCTTAGCCTTGGCAAGGAAGGTGGCGAAAGACTGCGGGGTGTTATGCCAACGGGTAACGTCCGCTGGTCCCTTCGCAGGGAAACGGGGGGTGTCATCCCATCCGATAGAAACGCATGGAAATACCGGAATATCAAACACTTCGTCCATCTGTTCCCGGATAGCGACCGCCTCGTTGCCCTGGACAAGATAATCAGGATCGAAGCCTCCCATGTTGTAAAGGGCCTCACTGTTTATTCCGATAGCCTTTATGATCCTGTTCATCGCTTCGATCCTCTCGGGCCCCATCTTGGAACCTCCGCCCTGGATCTGCTGCAGATGAAGATCAGGGAAACCTGCCTTACGCACTTCCGAGCGGAAATAGTCCATTGCCTTCGCGGTTTCCTCAAGTGAGCCCAGTCCCCGGATCAGATTCTCGATCGAGAATATCCCAAGCACAGGGCAGCCATCGATCTTGACATATTCAGGAAGCTTGAAGTACTGGTTTATAACCCTGTCCACAACTTTCTTGAACTGGTCCCAGTCCACATCAGGATTGAAAAGACGCTCCTCATTGTCTCCCCACTTATGGTAGTTCCAATAGTTGTACTTCACATCGTGGTTTGCCCACATGATGTAGAAATTCATCTTGTCATGGCTCGGAGCTCCAAGAAAACCATCGTTAAGCGCGCTTTCAAGATAAGGCCCGCTATATCCGTCAGGATCGTTATACCAATACCAATCGTAAATGAAAGTGTTGACTCCGTACTTTAAAGCGGTCTGAATCCATTTTTCCACGACAACCGGATCGTTGTCCAACTCGTACCCCCAAAGGGGAAGGCGAGGCTGGTAATGCTCCGGGAAACGCTTGTCACCCTTTTTGATGACTTCCCACTCCCCTATTCCATCTTCCCAAAGCCACTTATGAGCGAGAGGGTCGTCATGGCAGGATGGCCAAATATAGGCGCAAACATAGATGTCTTCCTTAGGCGAAGCAGACTCGTTTTTGGGCCGCGAAGAGCATGAACATGCCACCGCTGTAATCGCGGCAATGGAAATAAGGAAAAGGAAACGTCTCATATCCAACTATTTACAAATATTCTCAAATTCCGCTTTGACAGCCTCGTAACTTTTGATGTCACCGATGTCAAAACGCTTTCCAGGCATCTCCATAGCATGGACAGGGACCTTTGTCGAGAGCCATGCCACGAGACTTCCGGGGGCGTCAGTCCCACATCCGGAGGCTATTGCCTCAGGAATACGGGAGACATCCTCCTTCTTGTAAAAGTAAAATGGCGGACAAGCCCAGTGGGACTTCGGTTCGGCTGGCTTCTCCTCCATTCCGACAATGAGTCCATCCGCGTCAATCTCCAAGATCCCGCACTTATGGAGCCGTTCCTCGGAATGCTCGAAATACCTCATGACACAAGAGGTTCCTTTCTTGAGAGCATACTCCACGAAATCCCCGAGACTGAAGTCCAGCAAGTTGTCACCTGCCACAATCAGCAGATCATCGTCGAGGGAAAGGGTATCAACAGCAAACTGAATATCCTTCACCGCCCCGAGACGGGTCTCGTTGGTGGAGGTCCCGTCATCAACAACCGTGATATCCTCAGGCCTGCCAGAGGCCCATTCCTCGAAAATCGGGGCGAACCTGTGATTGGAAATCACCACGAAACTATCCACCTTACCGGTGGAGGCGATATCCTCAACCAGCCAGTCAAGGATAGGCTTTCCACCAACCTCCAGCAAAGGTTTCGGGAAATTGTCCGTCAAGGGACGCAGGCGGGTGGCATAGCCCGCGGCGAGGATAAGGCATTTCATAATCATCAGATTTTGACCCCGTCCGCGCTATGGCAGACATAGGCTGAATAATGACCTTTAAGTTCCGGGAACTCAGCAAGATACTCCCTTTCGACCTTCTCGAATATACTGTCCTTGAAAGACGGATCGATCAGGGCCATGCAACAGCCCTTGAAACCGGCACCGCTGAAACGACCACCATAAATCCCGTCGGTCTTGGTCATGATATCATATATCTTCTTGAGCTCCGGCGAGCCGGTCTCCCAAGCCTCGATAGATGAGCGTCCGCTCTCGAAACTCAACCTTCCGTATTCCTCGATATCTCCCCTACGCCAAGCCTCGGCTCCCTGCTGGACCCTGTCGAACTCAGTGTACCAATGCTGAGCGCGCTTGCGCCAGTTGTCCGGCAAACGGTCTTTGTAGGTCTCATAGACTTCACGGGGAACCTCTCTCAGATGAGTCTCCTTGAACTTGCCGTATTCCATTCCGGCATAAGCTTTCAGGGCATAAGCCGCGCTCTTGCACTCATCCACCCTCATATTGAACTTGCTGCCCGCCAGAGTCCTCTCGACACCGCTGAAGAAAATGGCAATCTCGTAGGGTTTCATAACGGGAGAGGCCGGGATCAGCTCATAGCTGTCATCCAAGGTGTCCAGATATAGAAGGTGGTCTTTCTTAGAGAACACCTCGCAACTCTGGTCGAGCTTTCCACTGGATACACCGACATACTTGTTCTCGGCGGCCATCGCCATGGCTATCAACTCATTATCCTCAAGATGCAGACCGTTGACCCGGCACAAAGCCTTCATGAAAGAGATGGTCACGGCAGCGGATGAGGAAAGGCCTCCGATCGGGAGGGAACCCTCGATGACTCCACTCAGCCCAACCCTGATAGGATAGACTTGGAACAGCTCCTTGGTCGCCCCACGGAGATAATCAGCCCAATCGTTCTGTTTTTCCTCGGGGATGGCCCGCACATGCCATTGGGCGCGCTTCTTAAACTGAAGCGAGGAAAGCTCGATAACTCCGTTTTGTTTAGGGGAATATGCTATATGGATACCCTTGTCAATGGCCAGACCGGTGATCTTCCCGAGCTGATGGTCGGAATGGGCACCAATCGGACAGACACGGTAAGGGCAGAAGGAAAGCCCTTCCGGTTCCCTTTTGTAAATCTCGTAGAATTTATCCTGGCAACGCATAATCTACAATCTCTCCTTGATGGCCTTTGTCTGCTCCTCGTAGCCGGGCTTCTCAAGCAACGCGAACATATTCTTCTTGTAAGCCTCCACACCAGGCTGGTTGAAAGGATTGATTCCCAGCACATAAGCGCTTATTCCACAAGAATACTCGAAGAACTGGAAGAGGCCTCCGATATTGTAGGAACTGAGATTCTCAATCGACACCTCGAGCTGAGGGACACCGCCATCAATATGGGCGAGCTTTGTTCCGAGCTGGGCCATGGCGTTGCAGTGCTCCACATGCTGGCCGGCAAGGTAATTAAGCTGGTCGAGGTTCTGTGGATCGCTTCCGATAATGACGCTGCGGTTGCTCTTCTCAACACTTACGACTGTCTCGAACAGTATCCTCTCACCCTCCTGGATAAACTGGCCCATAGAGTGGAGATCCGTCGTGAAGTTGACGGAAGCGGGATATATACCCTTAAGTTCCTTGCCCTCGGACTCGCCGAAGAGCTGCTTCCACCACTCGCCGAGATACTGGAGTTTAGGATTGAACGCCACAAGTATCTCTATCTTCTTTCCAAGCTCAGTATAGAGCAGGTTCCTCATAGCGGCATACTTGACGGCAGGGTTCTCCTCAGAACGGACGGAGCAAGCCTTTTCCATCTCCTTGGCACCGGCAAGCATCTCGCGGACATCGAAACCGGCCACGACAATGGGAAGAAGACCGACAGGGGTAAGAACAGAATAGCGTCCTCCGACATTATCAGGAACCACGAATGTCTTGTAACCCTCCTGGGTGGCAAGAGTCTTTAGAGCGCCTTTCTTGGCGTCTGTGATAGCTACGATCCTCTCGGAAGCGTCAGTATATGTTTTCTCGATGTATTCTTTAACCACCCTGAAAGCGACCGCGGGCTCGGTGGTGGTCCCGGACTTGGAGATGACGATGGTCGCAGCGTTCCTCTCAGCCACAAGGTCCATCAACTCAGCAAGATATTCCTCTGAAAGGTTATTTCCGGCGAATACCACCTCTGGAGCGTCCTTCTTGCCGGAAAGCTGCTTGGCGAAATTGTGGGACAGAGCCTCAATAGCGCAACGGGCTCCAAGATATGAGCCACCGATTCCTATGACCACGACCAGATCGACACCCTTGGCTTTCCAGCAGTCACGGACAGCCTCACACTCCTCTATCAATGACTCCGGAGTCTCGGAAGGAAGATGCTTCCAACCTATAAAGTCATTTCCCGCCCCTGTTCCTGACTCCAGAACATCCAGAGCATTAAGAGCCTTCTCCACATAAACCTTGTAATCAGCGTCTTTCACGAAGGAGTCGCAACCTCCCAAATTAACTTTTACCATATCATTAAAAAATTTGTTTTCGTTTTTGTCCTAACTTACAAAAATAACCAAATTCCGCGATTATTCAGTAAGAATATGCCTATATTTACCGCTGGCACACAAGTGAAAACTATAAATCTTTTATTATGCTAAATCTTTCCAGATTCATCTCGGTCACAACTATCGGACTTTTCCTGTCCCTTTCTCCTTGCCACGGTGAAGGAATCGTGAACAGCCTTAGATTCGGACTCAACCATCCTGACGGTCAGTACGCCTCATCCGACACGGTTATCGTGAGCGTTGAGCCCGTCAATGAATATCCCACCCCGATAGAGGTAGCGGTATTCGAAAACGGAGTGATGACCCACGTGGAGAAAATCGGGGTTGTCACCAGTCCGCGGGTCGTTTTCACTGATGTCCGGACAGGACCTGTGGCCGTAATGCTGGAATTCAGGCCAGAGGGGACTTTCCCAGAGAGGATACCGATGAACCTCGCCCCTTCCGAAGACGCGATAAGGATTGGCTATGTTATAAATGGATCGGCATTCGAGCCTGGCTTTCAACCTCCAAGAGATCTAAAGCGATACTGGAAGCGCCAAATACGGCATCTCCGTAAGAAAAATATGATAGTGACGTCAAAACCTGTCGCCATCCGGGACAATGGGATAGAGTGCTTTGATGTTGAGGTCAGCGCCTTGGACACGGTCCCTGTCAGGGGCTACGTGGCGAGGCCGAAAGACGCCCGGGAAGGGTCTCTGCCCATAATCATCCAACTCCACGCCGCCGGGGTATCCGGAGACTGGTGCAAGGCTAAAGCCCAGGCTGCCGCTGATTTGGCCCAAAACGGAGCCATTGCCTTTGATTTCAATGCGCACGGAATGCTGAATGATGCCGGTGACGCTTATTACAAAGCGCTTGAGGAAGGCCCTTTGAAGGACTACAGTTACCGGCCGATCACATCCAGGAATTCTTATTACTTCAGGAAAATGATCCTTCGGGCGATCAGGGCATTGGACTACATCACTATGGATCCGGCTTGGGACGGGAAAACCATTATCTTGCTGGGAGAGAGCCAGGGCGGGGCGCAGGCGGTAGCTCTGGCCGGCCTTGATGACCGTATCACGGATGTGGTGATCAATGTGCCGGCAATGATCGGGAACGGCGGTTACCTTTTAGGCAGGAACGACGCCTGGCCTTGGCCCATTGAATATAACGGAGCCGATACCCCAACTTCCAAGATGATGGATGTGAACACAGACATTCTTACCCCAAAGAACGCCCGGAGAGCGAAAAAAGTGGCTCCCTACTTCGACGGAGCCATATTAATGAAAGGATCCAAAGCCCGTTTCCTCGTCGAGATCGGCCTCGTGGACACCACTTGTCCGCCATCAGAGATATTCTCAGGCATAAATGGAGTCGCAGGTGAGGTCAAGGTTATCAGCAGCCCTTTCCGCAACCACTGGTCAGCGTCCATTCCAGAGCCATATAAAGCTTGGTGGAACGAGAATGTCCAGGATTTCAGGCAAGATTATATCAAGAATATTATTAAATTTGTGGGACACTGAAACTAATAAACACTTCTTATATGAGAAATAGCATCCGTTTGGCGGCAGTCGCCGCAGTGGTGGCACTTGTGGCCTCATGTTCCCCGAAAATCGCCGTAACCGCCCACAGGGGCTTCTGGAACTGCGAAGAGGCGGGATTCGCCGAGAATTCCATCAAGTCTCTGGAGATGGCCCAGAAAAACAATTTTTGGGGTAGCGAATTCGATGTCCACATCACCTCTGACCTGGTACTTGTAGTCCACCACGACAGGGACATCCAAGGCAAGAGCATTCACACTCATGACTATGCTGATTTCAAGGATTACCGTCTTAAGAACGGTGAGAAACTCCCTACCCTCGATGAGTACCTGACCCAGGGCGAGAAGGGAGGCACTGTACTTGTGTTCGAGCTCAAGCAGCAGTACGACAAAGCTCACGAGGATTATATGGTCGACAAAAGCATCGAGGCTCTCAAGAGGCATGGCCTGTTCGATCCCAAGAAGGTGATATTCATATCGTTCAGCCGCAACATTTGCGAGAGGATAGCCGCCCTATGTCCCGGCTTCACCAACCAGTACCTAAGCGGTGACATGTCTCCCGAAGAGGTCTTTGCCAAGGGCATCAACGGCATTGATTACCACTACAATGTCTTCCGCAAGAACCCCGGTTGGATTGAGCAGGCCCACAAGAACAAGATGAGCGTCAATGTCTGGACAGTCGACAAGGAAGAGGACATCAAAGAAATGATCGGCATAGGAGTCGACTGCATCACAACCAACGAGCCTCTGCGTGTCAGGCAGATTCTCGGTGGAAAAGAGAGGAAATATTAGGACTAATTGTTTGTTCGCTTTACAGGAATAGCGATCCAACCAGTCTTCAGGTAGCCGAATCCGTAATGGACGGTTCCCTTTACGAACAATTTGAAATCCTGGGTAAGAACCCTGCCGTTGTTGAAATACGTCAGGTAACCGAAGCGGTTTGCAGGAATCTCTACCGTCCTGGAAGGACGTAACGGATCAGGGACCAGGAAACACTTGCCGTCAGCCGACTTAGTGGCTTTCGCCGGATCGATCTGGGAGATATACATTCCGGATAAAATGGCTTGCCGTTTGCCAGAGATCTCGCACTGGACATCGTCAGTGGCGAGAACTACTTCAAAGCCATAGACATTGGGATCACTACCCAGACGGACGCCATAGTAGCCCCAATAATTAGGGTAGTCCTCAAACGTGCGGCCTCGCCAATCCACAGGCGCGAGCAGGTCAGCGATACTGATGTATGACCCCTTCTCGCCAAAATCAACACCGTCAATCAGGCTCTCGGAAGAGACGGTGGCTATCTCAACGGGTCGCTTGATATCCGCCTTGAAGTGGTTCTGTCCATCGAAAGTGACTCCAATCGCACTTCCTGAATCCATAAGGGCATCGGCTTTCAGCAAGACATACATCCCACCGGTATTCATCAAAGCGTCAGCTACCGAACCCCGGACATAACCGAATGTGTTGCCTCTAGAAGTGTTACTGATGTAAGCGACCATTTGCTCGTCACTATCATTTATCGCGGCATATAGCCGTATGCCATCAGTGATGCTGAAACTGACGTTATTGTCTCCTATCTTGGTAATATTCAATATTTCCTCGCAGAAGAAAAACTTGACGCTCTTGACGCCATCTAAAGGAATCGTAAACAGATCCGTCAGATTCACGGCTATCTCGGAGCCGGTCCCTTCCGGGCTGAACGCGATGGCCGCTCCGCCAAGACTCACAGGCACGGAAGGGTCAACAGGATCGCTTTCATCCTCACTATCAGGTATTTCATCATCTTCTTCGGGAATCTCCTCTCCTTCAACAGGAGCATCATCTCCTTCAATAGGAGTCTCCTCGTCGCCAGCGGGAGTCTCATCTTCTCCATCGGGAATCTCCTCTCCTTCAACAGGTGTCTCTTCTTCAACAGGTGTCTCATCATCGCCAACGGGAGTCTCATCGTCGCCGACTGGAGTCTCATCGTCGCCAGCTGGGGTCTCATCGTTGTCTGCGGGAGGGGTTTCCTCATCCTGAGAAGGTGGAGTCTCCTCCTCCGCGGGAGGGACTTCCGCCCTGACCGGTTCGGGCGTGACGGAGATTTCCTCCTCCTGTTCGATGGGAGGCTCAACAACGCCATCATCGCAGCCAGCGATCAAGGCGAATGATAACAAAAGAGCCAGAATGCCCTTAACGGAAATGAACGGACTTCTCAAAGCGATTTGATCTTATAATTCCTTGATCTTAATATTCTTGAACCAGACCTCGTCACCGTGGTCCTGAAGGAGAATGTAACCTTCCTCGTAGTTGCCGAAGTTAGGCCAATCTTTGTACTTGCTGTAGGCCACAAGAGCGTTCCACTCCTGATTATTCCTTTCATATTCAAGGAGTTTCACACCATTGAGCCAATGCTCCACATGAGACCCGTTGACAATCACTGTAGCGGTGTTCCAAGTCGTGATGTCGAAGGGCTTGTCTTCCGGAGCGGGGATCAAGTCATACAAGGAGCCTAGTGTCCTGTTGCCTTTCACGCCTAACTTGGCGTCCGGGTGCCTCAGGTCATCAAGAATCTGGAACTCACAGCCGATAGCGGAGCCCGCACCCTTATTAAGGGTCGGATCCACGAAATACTTGATACCGCTGTTCGCACCCTCAGTGATCTTGAAGTCCACCTTCAGAATGAAGTTCTTGTAAAGCCTCGTGGTGATGATATCGCCGCCGTTTGTGGACTCGCCTCCGTTCCCTTTGAGAACTTTCAAGACCCCCTTTTCAATAACCCATCCCTTGGCAGGGAAATCATCGAGCTTGGCTCCCCGCCAGCCTTCAGTGGTCTTACCGTCCCAAAGGAGCTTCCAACCATCAGCTTTCTCTTTGGAAGTCAATGTGTTATCCTGGGCGCAGGCGCTGACGCAAAGCGCCAGGGCAGCCAAAGCTAAAACAATCTTTCTCATAGTCGTGGAATATTACATCGTATAGAACTCCTCCCAACCCCTACGAGGCGGCAAGCCTACCAGCATGGCATTGGCGAAGTCATTGTTGGTGAACTGCTTAGTCCTAGGATCGAAGTAGAGCTTGGCATTCAGTCTCTGGGCAATCACACCGAGGCAGAATACCTCGGAGAGAACTCCGTTGATCTCGAACGGAGACCTTGTCTTCTCGATGCCCTGGCAAGCGAGAAGGAAGTTCTCGAAGTGGTTGGACGGGCTCTCGGGAGTCGGAGGAAGTTTGCCGGCCAAATCCTTGGCGGCCTCCTCAGGGATGATGGAGAGCTCGGAACCGTGGCTTCCTCCCTTGAAAATCAAGTCCTTGGAATAGATGATCTTTCCGGGAGAGATCTTAGCGACGGGACCGACATTCTGGCCTGAGGCAGGCACATTTGCGGTAGCGACTCCTCCGCCATAGCCCTCCGGAAGCGGCGGCAGGTTATCCAGTCCGTCGTACCATGTCACGTCCACGGGCGGCATGCCATTCCTTTGCGGGAAACGGAAGAGGATTGTAGACGAATACGGGTAGAAGTAATCATTGTGCCCGTTCTCGTAGAGCATGCTGACCTCGTAAGGTAGTCCGAGCTCAAGGAACTCATGTACAGTGTCGAGGATATGCGCTCCCCAGTCTCCGAGGCAGCCCATACCGAAGTCATACCAGCACCTCCAGTCGCCCTGGTGATATTTCTCGTTAAAATCATGATAAGGAGTCACGCCAAGCCAGGTATCCCAATCCATGCCCCTGGGGATGGACTGCTGGGCAGGCATTTTGTACATCCTTTTAGCGTCGAAGCTGTGCCAGCGGCGGGAATTGTTCATGTGCGCGGTGACCGCGGTGACATCCTTTATGATACCGGCGTCCATCCAGGCCTTGAACTGGAAGTAGTTCCCCTCGGAATGGCCCTGGTTTCCGACCTGAGTGGCGAGATTGGGATGCCTTCGGGCGGAAGCCATCATCAACTCAGCCTCATGGAAGGTGCGGCACATCGGTTTCTCAAGATAGATATGCTTCCCCTGATTGAGAGCGAGCATAGCGATCGGGAAGTGGGAATGGTCCGGAATAGCGGCGGCGACAGCATCGAATTCGTTCCCGCACTTGTCAAACATCTGGCGATAATCACGGAACCTCTTGGCCTTCGGATACATAGCGAGTACCTTCTTGCACTGGGGCCCGTCTATGTCCACATCGCAAAGGGCGACGACATCAATCATTCCGGTGTTGGTGAAATCATTGATTATCTGCTCACCGCGGTTGCCTATACCGACAAACGCTATCTTTACCTTATCGCCCTTAGGCTTGGCAGCGGCCATGCCGCCAACGAAACTCTCCTTGCCAAGAATCTCTCCAGGCGTGAGCGCCATGCCGGCCGAAGCCACAGCCATGGACTTGAGGAAATCTCTTCTGTTAAGCATATCTTAGTATTATTGTTGTTACTGAAAGATTTCGTTAAATATACAAAAATTATAATTCTATGTCATACTTGCCGCAAGAATATTCTTTCCCGGCGACTGTGGCCGTGACGCCGACAGGTAGCTCGAAATGAAGTTTACGGCCATTCCGGTAAACATTAATATCGCCATAAGGGGTTCTCTGACTCACCTTGACGCTTTCCAAACCTTCAGGAATCTGAGGAGCGATCCTCATGTGTCTGTAGCCCGGGGCGTCCGGTATTATACCACCGAGCGCCTGATAGAACCAACTTCCGATGCCGTTGAAACAATTGTGAAGGCGGCTACGCCTCGCGTTCCAATGCTCCCAGGTTCCGGTCGCTCCGTTATCCAGCATGTGAAGATAACCGGGGTAGCCGTGCTTCTTGAGCATCCCGTACATAAAGTCGCACTCCCCTGCCAAGGTCGCCCACTCCGTGATCACAGGAATGCCGACAAGGCCGGTCTTGAGATAGCCGTCATATTCAGTAGCCGTGCGCTCCAACAGCTTGTCTCTCACTTGTTTCCGAAGATTATCAGGAACTATTCCCACAAGCATAGGATAAGCCATGTCAATCTGCGAGCCGCTGGCGTAAGTGGAGCTTTCCGGATGGAAAAGCTTATCATTGATGACTTTGGAGAGTGCGGCGTACCTGGCTTGGAACTCAGCCGCATCCGACTCTTTTCCAAGCAAACGGGCTATTTGGACAAGATCAAGATAAACCTGGCAAAGGGAGCAATTGTTGACTAGGTCGACAGACTCGGGATCCCGGACATCAACTCCGTCCGGAGCGGCCCAATCGCCTAAAAACCAGTGCCTGTATTCAGTCTCAGGCCACTCCTTCAAAAGACCGTCCACAGTGTAGGCGTCGACATAATCAAGCCAATGCCTCATAGTGGGATAACACCTCTCTATCAACCGTTTATCGCCATAACTCATATATGTCCGCCAGGGCGCCTGGACTATGAAACCGCACCAATACGGGCCACCTCCAGCCCTCCAAGGGGTCGGGGCTGTGTGAGGAAGACCTCCGTCCTCCCTTATGACATCATTCCACGCCTGAAGCCAGTTGGCATATAGAGGAGCCACATCGTACATTATCTGTAGCGAGAGAGTCGAGGCGTTTCCATCCCCACCGTAGCCGAGCCTCTCCAGATTGGCGCAGTCCACCATATATCCGTCGAAAGCGAGATTCTCCATGGTGTATCTCACCATGTCATGGATCATGTTCAACTCATCGTCGGAGGACTTGAAAGAAGAGGTGGGCTTGAAATCGGTCCTCATCCGCAAAGCCATGATATCCTCGAGTTTAGGTGCCTCGGGAATACTGTCAAGGATGACATACCGGAAAACATGATGGTTGAACCTGTTCAGGAACCTGTCTCCATCAGGATTGCCTGAAGAAATATATTCATTCCGGCTTACAGGCTTGAAGGTACCGTCAGTCTCCTGGAAATCCGCGAAAGAAGCCGTCGATTGGTGCCCTTCAGGGAGCTGAGGCAACTTTATGTCAAGAAGGCCGTTAACAATACGGCCGAAATCCACGACCCAGCTGCCTTCACCATTTGGCTTTATGCTTTTCGCGGCAAGTACCTCATGGACCACACAAGGCTCGCACATCTGTTGCGTGGCCATGATCCCTTCGATTTTCACGACATCCACCGGAGCCCATACTAATTGGTCAAGCGATTGGCTGTCAAGAGATTCCGGAGCGACAGAAGCGTCTATAGACTCGCCACCGAAACCACCGTAACGCCAATTGGTGAGGTCTCGGTAACCGCTCCAAGCGCCCTTCCACGACGCGTCCGTACACAAGATGGGAGCCACCCCTGAAGGGGTCACAGCATCCAGTTCCGCCTTCACAAGAGGCCCGTCATATGCCGGTTTGAATACCTTGTACCACCCGGTGCCTGCCCAAAGGACTATCTCGTTACCTCCTTTCTTGAGCAAGGAAGTCACATCATAAGCCATTATGAGGGACCTCTTGTCCAACTGGGACACAGCCGGAGACAAAACCGCCTCAGAAACCTTTTTCCCGTTGATATATGTCTCGTGGTAACCTAACGAGTTGACATAGAGAATCGCCATCGAGGGCAGGCTTTCCACTTCGAAACTCTTCCTCAGCAATGAAGCGCGTAAATCCCCGGGAACGGCCCCGATATAATCACCACGCATGGCATCATCGCCGATTATGCCGATTCCGAAGCGCCGAGGCTCGCTCCACCTTGAGACCTTCTTGTCTGATTTCCAAACTCTTACCCTCCACCAGCACTGTTGCCTGGACACCAAGGGCTTTCCTGAATATGGTACCATGACTTGATCAGCCGAGGCCTCTTTACCTGATGACCATAGATCCGGTTCACCTGATTTGAGCGAAGATAACGACCCCGCGACCTGTATCTCATAGTAGACCTGCTCCATAGGTTTCGCTGAGCGGATCTTCCAGCTGAAATGGGGTGAGGCCGAATCTATGCCAAGCGGCTCAGCCATGCCCTCGCACTTAAGGTCATATACCTCAATAGAAGGACGACAAGAGATGAAGGCGACACTGAAGGACATAATCAGTGAGATAAGAATGATTTGTTTTAAAGTGGACATATTCCAAATGCCGTTATATCACCAAAGTGTGATAGGTAAACAAACAAATTTATGAATTTTTAATAATTTTGTAAATATGAGAAAGATAGCAAACCGCTTCATTATGTTCGCCCTGGCCGTCCTGGCCATCTCCTGCGGACCTTCATTCGATGTGTATGACCTTAAATGCGAGGGCCTTTCCGAACCACTCGGAATAGACTCCACCATCCCTCATTTCAGTTGGAAAATCCGTTCTGAAAAACCGATGGAACAAGTCGCTTATGAGATTCAAGTGGCTCCTTCCAAAGAAGCGCTGGAGTCTGGGGAAGCGAGTCTATGGTCCTCTGGCAGAATAGCTTCCGCCGAACAAATAATGGTCCCTTATTCAGGGACAGGCCTTTCTTCCAGGCAGATTTGCTGGTGGAGAGTCAGAATCTGGAATTCAGACAAAAAGTCCTCCGCATGGAGTGAGCCACAGCGTTTCGGAATCGGTATAACAAATGGGGACACACTTGAAGGAGATTATATCGGGGCGGTTCCCGGAGAAGGCCGATCCCCGATACTCAGGAAAAAATTCACCGTCAAGGAGACTCCCGGACTGTCTGTCTTGTATGTGAACTCTTTGGGCTATCACGAGGCATACATCAACGGGAAAAAGGTCTCTGACGCAGTCCTGAATCCCGCCGTGTCCCAGCTCGATAAAAGATCCCTTATCGTGGCCTATGATGTCACAGGTCTATTGGCGCAAGGAGAGAACGAGATCGCTCTCTGGACAAGCTCCGGATGGTATAAACCAAAGACTTTTGGTGCCATATATGACGGTCCTATCGTGAAGGCCGAGTTGGACGCGATAACCCCTGATGGAGCTACTGCGATTGTATGTACAGACGAGACTTGGCAAGGGACATGGAGCGGTTACCGGGATCTCGGTGACTGGCGCGCCTGGCATTTCGGAGGCGAGGCCATCGACGCCGGAGTACTTCCCACCTCGATGGATAGTGAAGCACTCGACAAGATGACATGGGAACCTGTTGATATTGTGAATGTTGACGACATCGAGGCCACCATGATGATGTGCGAGCCATGCCTTATTCAGGAATGCATCCCGGCGGTCAGCATAGAGCCTTATGGCAACGACGGAGGCTACCTGGCTGATTTCGGCCGAGTGCTTAACGGCATGTTGGACATAAAGCTTCCGCCAATAAATGAAGGCGATATCGTCACAGCTTCCTTCTTCGATGATTTCGAGCTGGACGGAACTTTCAATCCTGTCACTATCAACCAATATGTATCTTCAGGATCCGCTGACGGTGACCATCTGGTCAACAAATTCAACCATCACGTCTTCCGCTATGTCCTGCTGGAAGGCCTGGGATCCGCTCCGGATCCGAAGGACGTCCAGGCTTTGAGGATGCGCACTGACTATAAGAGCACAGCCTCATTCGAGTCCTCCGACAAGGATCTCAACGCCATCCATGACATGATCAGGTATACTTTGGAGAATCTTGCCTTTGACGGGTATATGGTTGACTGCGCCAATATAGAGCGCCTCGGCTATGGTGGGGACGGAAACGCCTCCACCCTCTCCCTCCAGATCATGTTCGGGGTCTCCCCTCTTTACATCAACTGGCTTCAGGCGTGGAATGACGCTATCCAAGAAGACGGTGGCCTGCCTCACACAGCCCCTTGCCCCTATCCGGCTGGTGGCGGTCCTTACTGGTGCGGATTCATAGTCCAGGCCCCTTGGAGGACGTATATGAGTTATGGAGACAAACGCCTGCTTGAGAGATGCTACCCACAGATGAAGCTCTGGCTGGAATATGTTGACGCCCACACGATTGACGGGCTCCTGAAGAGATGGCCAGACACCAAATACAGGGCATGGTATCTGGGTGACTGGGCCGCTCCGGAAGGAGTCGACGTGACCGATCCTCTATCAATAGATCTGGTCAACAACTGCTCATTATGCCAGGTCTACAAGGAACTGGAGACCATCGCCGGAGTCGTGGGACATCCCGAGGACGCCACTGAATATAAAGCCAGGTACGAGGCTCTGGCCAAGAGGATCAACGAGGCCCTTCTCAACCGGGAGGAATATATCTATGGCAGTGGTTCACAAGTGGATATGGCCTACCCGCTATTGGTCGGGATCGTTCCTCCTGACCTGCTTGGGAAGGTTAAGGACAAACTCTTCGAGCGCACGGCCAAAATCTATGACAACCATCTCAAAACCGGCCTTGTGGGAGTGCCTGTCATAACCGAATGGGCAACCCTCGCGAAAGAGTGCGATTGGATCTACAACCTTCTCAAACAGCGCGCCTATCCTGGCTACCTGTACATGATTGACAACGGCGCCACCGCCACCTGGGAACACTGGGACGCTGACCGGAGCCGTCTGCACAACTGCTTCAACGGTATCGGCAGCTGGTTCTACCAGGCTCTTGGCGGTATAATACCAGACGCTCCAGGTTACAAGCACATTATCCTCGATCCACAGATCCCCAAGGGACTCGAAGAAGTCAATGTCACCCAGGAGACTCCATACGGGACCATCGTCATAAAGAGAACCGGCAGGAAACTGCATTTCGAGCTTCCTGTCGGCGTCACTGCCACTTTCCAGTGGAAGGAATATTCAAGCGGAAAACACGATGTCGAGATCAATCCTGGCCAATAGCCTTCAGGATAACCTCAACAGCCTCATCTTCCGTAAGATAGTCCATATTCAGAACAATGTCGTAATTCCGCAAGTCATAACGGCTTGTGGAGGCATATTTCTGTATGTAATTCTCCCGGGCCTTATCGACATAGGAAATCACCTCTTCCGCCTCTTTCTCAGAGAGTTCCTGCTTGCGCATAATCCTTGCGACGCGGGTGGGCTTGGAAGCGTGGATGAACACATCCAACTTGTTGGGATGGTCTTTGAGCACAAAGAAACCTGACCTTCCGGCGATCACACATGACGACTCCTCGGCAAGCGACTGAAGGACTTGGCTCTCATAATTAAATATCTCATTTGAAGTCACTTCCGGAGCATACTCGACCCCTTTCGGGATGAACATCTCGGAACCGAACTCGGGAGTGATCCTGGAGAAAAAATCTTCGAGCCAACCCTTCTTCCTTCCTTTGATAGACTCAATCTCGGAAGTGCTGAGCCCGAACATCTCGGTCAGCTTCTTAATCAACTGTTTATCGCAGTAACGCACGCCAAGCTTCTCGGCGAGTTTCCTTCCGACAGTCCTTCCACCGGAACCGACTTCACGGCTGATGGTGATCACAAATTTCTCTTTGGTGTTCATCGTGTCAATTTTTACGACTCAAATATATAAAAAAAACACTAAATAAACGAACGGGCGGCGGCAAGCGCGCAATTGATGCCGTCGATAGCTGAGGAGACTATCCCTCCTGAATAACCCGCACCTTCCCCGCAAGGAAGCAAGCCTGGGAAAGCCTCGGACTCAAGCGTTTCCGGATCCCTGGAGATACGTACCGGAGAAGAAGTCCTTGACTCGACTCCGACGAGTAACGCGTCGTTGGTGAAGTAACCTCTGATGGAATGCTTGTTAACCTCAGGGAAAGCCTTCTGGAGTCTTGCGGAGATAAACTCCGGAAGCAGGCTGTGCAGCGGAGCTGGAACCACACCAGGTTTGTAGGATGTCTCCGGAAGATCGGAAGACACGACCTCATTGCAGAAATCGATCATCCTTTGAGCTGGAGCGGCCATAGGATTATCCGAACGAGTATGGGAATATTCCCACATCTTCCTCTCGACAGCTTTCTGGAATTCCAAACCCTTGAAAGCACCCGCTTCTGAATATTCCTCCGGCACATCCTCCGGATTGATCTGGACGACCACTCCGGCATTGGCGAATTTGCCGCTGCGGGCTGAATTGGACATCCCGTTCATGACGATGGTCTCAGGCTCAGTGGCTGAAGGTACCAGCACACCTCCGGGACACATGCAGAAAGAGAACACTCCACGCTCATCGACTTGCTGGGTGAATGAGTATTCCGCCGCGGGCATCCCGGGCTCCCACTGTCCATGGTAACGGGCCTCATTGATCAGAGGCTGGGGATGTTCCACACGGACTCCCATCGCGAAACCTTTCGCCTCGAGAAGGCAGCCCTTACTCTGTAGCATCTCATAAATATCCTTCGCCGAATGGCCGGTCGCGAGAATCACTTTCTTAGCCGAATACTTCACTGCCTTAGGTTTGCCCGTTGTCTTGGTCGGGTGTTCGCTATCAAGGGCCTTCACCTCGATAGTCCCATCCTTTTTCCTTGAAATATCAGTCACCTTTGTCCCAAAATGATACTCACCACCTCTCGACTCAATAGTCGTCCGGATGCTTTCCACTATCTTGGGAAGGCGGTCAGAACCGATATGAGGATGGGCGTCGACCAGGATCTGTGGGTTCGCTCCGAAGTTCACGAACTGCTGGAGAACTTCCCTGATGTCTCCCCTCTTGGACGACCTTGTGTAGAGCTTGCCATCCGAGAAAGCTCCGGCTCCGCCCTCTCCATAACAATAATTGGAGTCGGGATCCAGGACACCCTCACGAGTGAGCTTGGCCATGTCGAACTTACGGTCACGCACATTCTTTCCCCTTTCGAGGATCACAGGCTTGAGTCCCAACGTGAGCAATTTGAGGGCGGCGAACAGTCCGGCCGGACCAGCACCGATTACGATAACCGGCTCAGCCTCGGTAACATCTTTGTACTCAGCTACTTCATAAGGCACATAAGACTCGAACCGATGGTTGTAGCCCTCTATCTTATACCTGTATATAACATCATTCCTGGCGTCAATGGAACGGCGGGCGATCACGCAGGTCGCCGCGGCGTTAGGGAAAGTAGGCTGGTAGGACTTGGTGGGATCAATCACATTGATCACGGCGTTGCTCCGGAGGTTCATCTCCCTGGCAGCCACTATCCTGACATCATCAGGTCTCAGGTCACGGCCCACACGGCCTGTCATCTCAAACTCAATCATTATATATCTTGTTAATAATCAGCTATTCTGGAGACCGGAGCCACATCCAAGGGGGTTCTCTCCCCCGCCTTGTAACGGAACCATCCGGCGACAGCGATCATCGCGGCGTTGTCAGTGGTGAATTTGAACTCAGGGAGATAGGTGTTCCATCCCCTCTTTTTCCCCTCAGCCTCGATCCGGGCCCTGAGCCCGCTGTTGGCCGAGACTCCTCCTCCAATCGTTATTTCTTTGATTCCTGTCTGGCGGGCGGCCTTGACTAATTTGACCATCAGAATGTCAATCAAAGTCTTCTGGAAACTGGCGCAAAGATCTTCCTTGTTCTTCTCGATGAACTCAGGGTCTTTGGCCATCTCATCCCTGACGAAATACAGTAGGGATGTCTTGACCCCACTGAAGCTGTAATCCAGGCCGGGAATCTGAGGCTTGGCGAACTGGAAGCGCATCGGGTCTCCCTCTTTGGCGAGACGGTCGATAATAGGGCCGCCGGGATAGCCAAGTCCCATCATCTTTGAGCACTTGTCGAATGCCTCCCCTACCGCGTCATCAATGGTCTGT
This sequence comes from uncultured Bacteroidia bacterium, assembly GCA_902785575.1. Classification (GTDB taxonomy): domain Bacteria; phylum Bacteroidota; class Bacteroidia; order Bacteroidales; family UBA932; genus Cryptobacteroides. The sequence goes on from CACZZF010000012.1 coordinate 38,679, forward strand.
CCGAGTATAGTGTATTCAATCGGGCTGTCGACTCTAACAATTTGGGAATTGCCACCGGAGACCAAAAGGCAGAGATAAGGGAAAGCCGGATGGCGGTTCTCCTTGCCTTCCTGATCCACAAAACCGGCCAGGATGTGTCCCTGGAGGTGATTGACCATGATTATGGGAATATCAAGGGCGATGCCCATGGCTTTGGCGAAAGAGGTGCCCACAAGAAGCGAGCCCAGCAGTCCAGGGCCTCTGGTGAAAGCGATAGCGGTAAGGTCGGAAGCCTTTATACCGGCTTTGTCGAGGGCTTGGCTCACTACCGGAACAATATTCTGCTCATGCGCACGTGAGGCAAGTTCAGGGACAACCCCTCCGAAATCCTTGTGGACTTGCTGGCTGGCGATGACATTGGATAGGAGAAACCCGTCCCTCAACACAGCCGCGGAAGTGTCGTCACAACTCGATTCGATTCCCAGGATGTAATCCGCCATGATATTCAAAGACTATTCACTAATAGAATACAAAGATAATCATTTTTATTTTTTCATAAGACAATAGTTTGCTATCTTTGATGTGCCTTGAAAAAGCACACCAGCACGAATGGTCTCCGAACTAATTGGAAAATACATCTGGCTTATACAAACCCTATCCTCCACCGGGGAAAGGGGCCTGACGCTTATGGAATTGTCCGACAAGTACGAGAGACATTATGGCCAACCATATTCCAGAAGGACTTTCAACAACCATAGGATCGCTATCCTGGACATTTTCGGAATAGATATCGAGTGCGACAGAGGCACTAACCGGTATTCCATACACTACAGCGACGAGGCCCTCGACAAGAACAAAAGTGTCAACTGGCTTATCGACACGTTCACAGTCAATAATTTGCTGACCCTTGGCAAGGAACGTCTGAGCGGGCGAGTCGGAGTCGAGGAAATACCTTCGGGGCGCAAGTTCCTGACCCCGATCATGCAGGCCATGGAAGATGGAATGGAACTCGAGATCGTCTACGGGAAATACACTTCCTCAACCTCGGAAACTCTTCATGTACAACCATTTGCGGTCAAGGAACACGAGCGCAGATGGTACCTGATAGGCTTTTGCCATGAGAGAGCCCATGTAAACGGAACAGAGTTGAGGAACAATGACATGAGGGCTTGGAGAGTCTATGGTTTGGACAGGATCCAGTCACTATCAGAGACAGAGACATCTTTCAAAATGCCGAAGGGTTTCGATGTCGAGAATCTCTTCCGCGAGAGTTTCGGAGTGTTCTTCCCCAAAGAGGGGCAAAAGAGCGTGACTGTAAGGTTCAAGGCCACCGAAGAAGAAACAAGATATCTCCGGGACCTGCCTATCCACAGCAGCCAGGTTGAGGAGAGTTCTTCCGCTGGAGAAGGCAGTGTCTTCAGAATCAGGCTCATACCGGACGAGAATCTCCTCATGGAGTTCTGCCGTCGTTCCGGGAGGGTTGTGGTACTGGAGCCGGAAGATGTAAAAACAGCCGTAAAGAACTTATTGACAATTGGTTATGAACAATATCAATAACATTATGAATACAAGAAAACTCGCTATCGCATTAGCGGCAACTGTGATGATTATGGGTTGTACCAATCAGAAGCCGGAGACGAGTGCCGGCTACATCGCTCCGTCCGACATCAAAATCGAGAACGGTATCATGACACCTGAGACCCTGCTGTCTTTCGGAAGGTTGTCCGATCCCCAACTTTCTCCTGACGGCCGTTGGATCCTTTATGGAGTCAGCTACACTTCCATCGAGGAGAACCGTTCCTGCAGGAATCTGTTCGTCCAAGAGGTGACCAAAGGTGATGATGGTCTCTCCTTTGGAGACAAAATCCAGCTGACCAAAGACGGGAAGAGTGTTTCCAACGCCCGCTGGAGCCTGGACGGGAAGCATATCTATTTCGCTCAGGGAGGCCAGATCTGGAAGGCCGCGTTCAATGTGGCAGGAGGCAATCCCTCACTCGGCGAGAGGGTCAAGCTGAGCGATGTGGAAGCTGGCATCGGAGAGTTCTCATTGAGTCCCGACCAGGCTCAGGTCGTCTACACCAGTGAGGTTCCCGGTAATGTCAAGACCCCTAAGGACTTCGACCCGGCATTGGACAAGGCCAAAGCCTATGTCACCGAGGATTTGATGTACAGGCATTGGGACCATTGGACAACTGAGCGTCCCCAGGCTTATGTCGCCCCGCTTGTTGATGGCCAGATGGTCACGGCGGAGAACTCGCTTAATATCCTTGACGACGGGGCTGGGAAATATGAGTTCCCGCTTGAGCCATACGGAGGCTTGGAGCAGCTAGCATGGAGTCCTGACGGGACTAAGGTAGCTTATTCATGTAAGAAGACCGATACCGGGAAGGAATATGCCTTCTCGACTGATACTGAGATCTATATCTATAATATTGTCACCGGAGAGACCGTGCGGGTTCCCATGGGCGGAGGCTACGACACTGATCCTGTCTGGAGTCCCGACGGGGCTCATGTCGCATGGATCAGCATGGCCAGGAATGGTTACGAGGCAGACCAGACCCACCTGTTTGTCGCTACTGTAGACGCCGGCTCCAGCCAGTCGGATGGCCAGTCAGCGATCAAGGTCTCGGATATTCGTAAACTGACCACCGGATTCAATTATAATGTGGAGAGCCCGGTGTGGTCCGCCGACTCGAAATCCATCTATTTCTCAGCTCTGACAGAAGGACTTAAGGCTATCTACAAGATTGACGCCGCAACCGCTGACCTGGTCAGGATCACCCCGGACGACGCATGGTACGATTTCGGATCTCCTTTCGCTGTCGTGGACGGTACCCTCCTGACCAGCTACACCTCAATGGAGTTCCCTACCGAGCTTGTGGCTGTCAATGAGGAGGATGGCTCATTCAGCAGGATTTCGGACGAGAACGGCCATATTCTCGGACAACTGGAAGCTTGCAACATCGAGGAACGCTGGATCAACACCGTCGACGGGAAGAAGATGCTGACCTGGGTACTTTACCCTCCCAAGTTTGACTCGACAAAGGTCTACCCGGCGATAGAGATATTCCTTGGCGGACCTCAAGGAACTCTCAGTCAGGGATGGAGTTACCGCTGGAACTATCGTCTGATGGCCTCTCAGGGCTATATAGTCATCCTGCCTAACCGACGCGGCACAACAGCTTTCGGACCGGAATGGTGCGAGGAGATCAGCGGTGACTACATCGGCCTCAACATGCAGGACTACCTATGCGCCGCAAATGAACTGAAAAAAGAACCTTATGTAGGCAAGCTCGCCGGCTGCGGTGCATCCTACGGTGGTTACAGCGTATACTACCTTGCCGGAGTCCATGGCGACACCTATGACTGCTTCATCGCCCACGCCGGAATCTTCGATGAGAGATATCTCTACTACGAGACCGAGGAGATGTGGTTCCCGAACTGGGATAATGGCGGATTGACTGAATATTCCTACACACCTGGAGAACTCGGTCCCAAGGGTGACGGAAAGACCTTCGGAGGCATGATGCAGGCCGGCTCGCCGTGGAGCGACGCTCCCAAGGCCAAAAGACACTACTCCAACTCCCCCGCCGCGAATGTCACAAAGTGGCACACTCCTATCCTGTGCATCCACGGGATGAAGGACTTCCGTATCCCTTATGACCAGGGAATGGCCGCATTCAACACTGCGCAGATGATGGGAGTACCTTCGAAACTCATCGTGTTCCCGGAGGAGAACCACTGGATCCTTCAGCCCCAGAACGCGCTGTTCTGGCACAGGAGCTACTTCGACTGGCTGGAGCGCTGGTGCAAATAAGGTTTGGAATATCAAAAAAGCGGGGTGAGTTTCAGCTCATCCCGCTTTAATTTAACGCTATCCTATACTCTAGAAGAGGAACGCGATACCAGCTTTCGCATATCTCTTGATCCTCTTGGTACCGTCATTTGAGGTGTCGAGGTTAAAGAGACCCTGATCGTAACCGGCAGTAAGCTGGATACTTCCGAGGTTCAGACCGAGGCCACCGCCAACGAGGACGTTGGTCCTGCTATAATCGCTGTCCTTGTACCTGTCGACCTTGCCGCTGGAGATGCTGCCGGCGGAAGCCTCAATTGTCGAGATGAGTCCGAGCTGGACTGTAGGACCAGCGAAAAGGAAGAGCCTGGAATTCTCTCCGAGATTGAATCCGAGATTGAGATACACAGGCACGTTCACGAAATGCTCCCTGACTTTCGCGTTGAGCAATCCCTCAAGAGCGGAGTCATTGGAGAACAGAAGTGAATAATACAAACCAGGGGTAATGCCGATAAGACCGGAGATAGGAAGATTATAAGAAAAACCGGCATAGGCGCCGTTCATTCCGGTTTCTATAGGATCCATTCCCTTAAGAGTAATCTGGTCACCAGCGTGTAGGTAACCAGCGCCCACAGACATCTGGGCGAAAGAGTTCGTGGCGATTGTCATCAAGACAGCGGCCGCGATCAAAGTGATGATTCTTTTCATTCTCATTCTTGCTTTTTATTAAACATCTTGTACCCCCATGGCGAATCGAACGCCAATCGTAGGAACCGGAATCCTAAATTCTATCCATTAAACTATGGGGGCAAATCCGTTTCTTTTCGGAAATCGGCTGCAAAATTACTAAAATGTAATTAAAATAGGAATTATTCTTCTCGGATATTAAAAGAATAAATCGTATTTTTGTCAGATATGAAAAGAGCGTATGTATTTCCCGGCCAAGGGTCGCAGTTCCCCGGGATGGCCAAGGATCTCTACTATAGCGGAGTTAGGGGTAAAGAGCTGCTGGACAGGGCTGATGAAGTCCTTGGATTCAAGATTACTGACATAATGTTCAACGGCACGGCCGAGGACCTGAAAGCCACAAAGGTCACTCAGCCCGCCATATTCCTTCATTCCGTAGTTCTGGCTAAATGCTTGGAAGGCTTTGCTCCCGACATGGTCGCCGGACACTCCCTCGGTGAGTTCTCCGCCCTGGCCGCCGCCGGCGCCATGGCGTTTGAAGACGCTTTAAGGCTCGTATCTATCCGCGCCACTGAGATGCAGAAATGCTGCGAGAAGGTTCCCGGAGGCATGGCAGCCATCATAGCCCTTCCCGACGACCAGGTCGAGAAAATCTGCGCCGAATGCGACGGGATAGTCGTCCCCGCCAACTACAACAGCCCCGGACAGATAGTGATCTCCGGTGAGAAGGACGCTATTGAGAGGGCTTGTGAGGCCGCCAAGGCCGCTGGAGCCAAGAGGGCTCTTCCACTTCAGGTCGGAGGCGCTTTCCACTCCCCTCTTATGGAGCCCGCCAGGATCGAGCTTGCCAAGGCGATCGAAGCCACTGAGATTGTTCCCCCGGTCTGCCCCATTTACCAAAATGTCACGGCGTTACCCACCACAGATCCCGTCATCATCAAGGATAATCTCCTTAAGCAGCTGACTTCACCCGTCAGATGGACGGCGACTGTGGAGAACATGATCGACGACGGTGCGGATCACTTCACTGAGGTTGGTCCCGGAACAGTCCTCCAAGGTCTTGTCAAAAGGATCTCCGGCGGAGCGGAAGGCATTGTCATCGAAGGACTTTCAGCTTTATAAAGAATATTCATTTTTTTAAACGATATGGCAAAAGAAAAGAAATTCATCACTTGTGATGGTAACACTGCGGTAGCGAACATCGCCTACCTTTTCAGCGAGAACGCCTGCATTTACCCTATCACTCCCTCATCTCCCATGGCGGAGAACATCGACGAATGGGCAGCCCACGGTAAAAAGAACCTCTGGGGCGAGACTGTCAGCGTGACAGAGATGGAGAGCGAGGCCGGTGCCTCCGGAGCCGTACACGGCTCTCTCCAGGCCGGTGTGCTCACTACCACCTACACCGCTTCCCAGGGTCTTCTTTTGATGATCCCGAACATGTACAAGATCGCCGGTGAGCTTCTTCCTGGTGTCTTCCATGTTTCGGCCCGCGCCTTGGCGTCCCATGCTCTCTCCATCTTCGGAGACCATCAGGATGTCATGGCTTGCCGTCAGACCGGCTTTGCCCTCCTCGCTTCCGGTTCCGTCCAGGAGGCTCAGGATCTCGCCGCTGTCGCCCACCTCGCGGCTATCAAGTCAAGTGTTCCTTTCCTTCACTTCTTCGACGGCTTCCGTACCTCTCACGAGATTCAGAAGATTGAGGCCCTCGACGAGGAGGCTCTCAAGGGAATGGTTAGCGAGAAGTCTCTGAAGGCTTTCCGTGAAAGGGCCCTGAACCCTGACGCTCCCGTCACAAGGGGTACCGCCCAGAACGGTGACGTCTACTTCCAGGCCGTAGAGTCCAGGAATAACGTCTATGCTGGTGTCGCCGACATCGTCGCCCGTTATATGGGTGAGATCAGCGAGCTGACCGGCCGCGAGTATCGTCCGTTCACATATTACGGAGCCCCCGACGCCGAGAACATCATCGTGGCCATGGGTTCCGTCACAGAGACTATCAAGGAGACCATCGACTATCTCGCCGCCCAGGACAGGAAGTATGGACTTATCACTGTCCATCTCTACAGGCCGTTCGCCGAGAAGTATTTCATGAAGGTTCTCCCCAAGACCGTCAAGAGGATCGCTGTCCTTGACAGGACCAAGGAGCCCGGTGCTCTCGGTGAGCCCCTCTTCCTCGATGTCAAGGCCCTCTTCCAGGGCAAGGAGGACTCCCCTCTCGTGATCGGTGGCCGCTATGGTCTCTCCTCAAAGGACACCACTCCCGCCCAGATCGTAGCCGTCTATGACAATCTTGAGCTCAAGGAGCCCAAGGCTGATTTCACGATCGGCATCGTTGACGATGTGACCTTCAAGTCTCTCATGCTCAAGGAGGAAATCTCCATCGTCAAGCCCGGAACCACCGAGTGCAAGTTCTACGGACTCGGTTCTGACGGTACCGTCGGCGCCAACAAGAACACGATCAAGATCATCGGAAGTCACACCCAGAAGTATTGCCAGGCCTATTTCGACTATGACTCAAAGAAGTCTGGTGGTTATACCTGCTCGCACCTTCGTTTCGGTGACCTTCCTATCAAGGCCCCTTACCTTGTGAGCACCCCCGACTTCGTGGCCTGCCACGTTCCTTCTTATCTTTCCAAGTATGATGTCCTCAAGGGCATAAAGGATGGCGGCACCCTGCTGCTGAATTCCCTTTGGGACGAGGCCGAGACCGTCAAGAGGATTCCTGACAATGTCAAGGCTATCATCGGGAAGAAGCACATCAAGCTCTACATCATCAACGCCACAAAGATCGCTTCTGAGATCGGTCTGGGCAACAGGACCAACACCATCCTCCAGTCCGCTTTCTTCAAGATCACCGGCATCATCCCTTACGAGGACGCTGTCAAGTACATGAAGGACGCTATCGTAAAGAGCTACGGCAAGAAGGGTGAGAATGTAGTCAATATGAACTACGCCGCTGTCGATCGTGGTGGTGAATATACCGAGGTCACTATCCCTGCCGATTGGGCCAACATCAGCGCCAAATTCGAGACTCCCAACAAGGATCGTCTCGCTCCCGCGTTCGTCAAGGAGATCGCCGACGTGGTCAACTCCCAGAACGGTGACTCACTGCCTGTCAGCGCCTTTGTGCCTTACATGGACGGAACAATGCCCGCCGGCACAGCCGCTTATGAGAAACGTGGTGTCGCAGTGATGGTGCCCAGCTGGGATCCTGAGAAGTGTATCCAGTGCAATACCTGCGCGTTCGTCTGCCCTCACGCCGCTATCCGTCCGTTCCTCCTCACTGCCGAGGAGGCCGAGAAGGCTCCCGCCTCTGTCAAGAAGGCTGCCGGCAAGGCTGTCCTGAAGGAGTATTCCTTCGCTCTCGCCACCTCAGTGGACGACTGTACCGGTTGCGGCAACTGCGTGGATGTCTGCCCTTCAAAGGAGAAGGCCCTCACCATGGTTTCCGCCCTCGACCAGCACCAGGAGCAGGAGAACTTCAACTGGCTCCACTCCAAGATCGGTTACAAGGACACCGTCGTCAACAAGGCCGCGAATGTGAAGAACTCACAGTTCGCCCAGCCTCTCTTCGAGTTCAGCGGTGCCTGCGCCGGTTGCGGCGAGACTCCTTATATCAAGAATATCACCCAGCTCTTTGGTGACAGGATGATGATCGCCAATGCCACAGGTTGCTCCTCCATCTACGGAGCTTCCTTCCCTGCCTCTCCTTACTGCACTGATGCTCAGGGACATGGCCCGGCATGGCAGAATTCTCTGTTTGAGGACAACGCTGAGTTCGGCCTCGGAATGAAGATCGGTTCCGACCGCGCCCGCGAGACTGTCGCCGGCATCATGGACCAGATTCTCGCTTGCGAGTGCTGCGGTGAGGAGCTCAAGGCTCTTGCCCAGCAGTGGCTGGACAACAAGGAGAACGGCCCTGTGACCCGCGAGGTCGCTGACAAGATCGTTCCTCTCGCTGAGGCCTGCAAGTGCGACTGCTGCTCAAGACTCCTTGAGTACAAGCACTTTATCCCTGCTCGCAGCCAGTGGATCTTCGGTGGTGACGGTTGGGCTTATGACATCGGCTACGGCGGTCTGGACCATGTCCTCGCGTCCGGCAAGAATGTCAACGTCCTGGTTCTCGACACCGAGGTTTATTCCAACACTGGTGGACAGAGCTCCAAGTCGACTCCCGCGGGAGCCATCGCCAAGTTCGCCGCTTCCGGCAAGAAGATCCGCAAGAAGGATCTCGGAATGATGGCTATCAGCTATGGCTACGTGTATGTCGCCCAGGTCGCTATGGGTGCCTCTCCCGCCCAGTACCTCAGTGCCATCAAGGAGGCTGAGGCTTATGACGGACCTTCCCTCATCATCGCTTACGCCCCTTGTATCAACCATGGTCTGAAGGCCGGTATGGGACTGAGCCAGAAGGAGGAGAAACTCGCTGTCGATTGCGGCTACTGGCACCTCTACAGGTACAATCCGGATCTTGAGGCCCAGGGCAAGAACCCGTTCTCACTCGATTCCAAGGAGCCTGACTGGACCAAGTTCCAGGACTTCCTGAAGGGTGAGGTACGTTTCGCTTCCCTGTACAAGCTGTTCCCCGACAAGGCCCAGGAGCTCCTGACCCTGACCGAGGAATTCGCCAAAGTCCGCTATGGCACCTACACCCGCCTCGCCGGGAAGTAGGAGCCGTTCCCAACGCCGCGCGATGGTTGTCATCCTGAGCGCAGCGAAGGATCTATAAACAACGAGGGCGCCTTTTCGGGCGCCCTCGTTTGTTTCTTGCTTAGTTACCGGACAACTACTCGTCCAGGAATAGGTCATGGTCTGGGTCGGCTTCAGCGGTCTTGATTAGCTCCACATTCAGCTGCTCGACAAATGAGAGCTTGACATCCTCGTTGTTCTGAGGCATATACCAGTCCTGGGCACCGAAATATTCCTGGAGATCCTTGGACTGGAAGCGATACCCGTGCTTGGCGAGAATCGAGTTCCGCATGATCCTCAAGACTGACTTCTTGTATCTGCTTAGTAGATGCTTGTTGAGGAGCACATAAGAGGCGAAGTTGAAACGTCCTTTCTCCTTACTGCTGTATACCAGCTTATAAGGCCCATCCGTAGTCTTGAAAATACCATATTCATCGAAATCGCCCGAATAGACGTTGAAGCCCTCAAGGGTAGGGATAAGCCTCCAATAACCGTCCATAGGTGTACCTTCGACTTTCATAACACCAATGACTATGTCGTTGAAGGTCATGATCTCATATCTGCCCCTGCTCCCCTCGACCGCGAGAGCGTCATCCTTGATCTCGACTTTGTAGCCGTAAGGATCAGTAATGTACGAACCTTTGATCTGAGGGATCCACATCCAGATGTTATTGAACCGGCCGTCGTCCGGCGTCATCACGAGAACATTCTCCAGCTTGCCGCCCTCCTTATATACGCAAAGGACTGTCATTCCGTCCTGATGGCGATATTTGACCGTCTGCCTCGTCTCATATGGCATATCGGCTCCTTCATTGGAGCCCTTGGCGGTGGTGTAGACACCAGGCTGTCCATCGACCGGAACCAACAGGAACTCAAGCTCTTGGCCCTCAGATATAGCCTCCATAAGTATGTTCCCGTCCTGCTGGACAGTGGCGGTGTAGTCGATCCAACCGTCGTACCAAGCTGTGCCATTCTTAATACCCTGGGCATTAGCCAGCACAGAGCAAAGTAAGCATAAAACTAAAGTGATCCTTCTCATATTACTCATCTCCTAATACTTTCTCTGAAATAAACTTCCCGTCAATACTGTAAACCTGCTCGACCGAATAGCGTCCCCCCTCCTCGTGGTAGCGGTAAGCCCCAAGGTGAATCTGTCGCTTTTCGGAGTCGAACGATATGAATCCCTCCGTTGAAGGGAACTGGATAGCCTTGATGTCATCGGGATCACTGAAATCAAGAATATATGACCAGATATTCCTGGCGTCCGGGCAACCGTCAACATAGAACAGGTCCGCATTCCAGGGGACAGGAAGGATATTCTCAGCGCAAGCGATATCGCCGGAGTCAATACTCACCGCTATGGCGTTCCCATCCTTCATCAAGGACCATTTTGGCTCTGAAGAAGCGAAAGTGGTGCAGATCCAGCGGGTTTCCTCCGCCTCACCTCTATCCTTAATCCATAGAGCCAGAACCTCAGGATCCTCCTCCGAGGCAGGACGAGCCACTGATGTATAGAACCTATAGTGGGAAGACTCAGCTCGCAAAGTTGCGTCATAAGGAAGCGGATCATCGTCTTCATCGTATTCAGGATAGATGTACTCGTTGCTGGAGCCACTGAAGACGTGCTTCATTCCATTGAATGTAAAATGGTGATAAAGAGTCGGATAGCTGTCATCTGGAGAGGTCTCGACTATGATTATGTCCTGATCATAATCACCTTCAGTCAACCAATATGTCAGTATGGAGCCCTCGTGTTGGGGCTTGAAATCAGCGTAAGGCTCGTCCTCAGGAGTCATAACGCCCGTTGAGGGGTCATAATCGTAAAAGCAACAGAACTCAATCTCCTCAGGATTAACTTGTTCCAACAGCATAGCGAAAAGGGTATGGCCGTTTTCCCTTGAATATGTCCGGGCCCCGGTCCTTTGGTCGCCAGTGTCCCCGTGATCATAAGAAGCCACATTGAAGTCCTCGCAATCCACAAAAACTTTTCCGGAGCCTCCCTCAGTGATATCATTGGAAACAAAAAGCCTGTCCCCTGCCTCTGTGATAATGGAATCTGCCCCTGCGGACGGCCAGACCTCATTGAAAGCCTTAAGCAATTGCATCACATTGGGCTGAGCGCCGAGATTCTTCGTGGCGATCGTTTTACCACGCCATCCGTCACGGATAGCGGCGATGTTGACAACTTCGCTCTTAGGCGCGCCAGCGCAACAAACAAGCAGAACGCAAAAAGAAATGAATAGTGTTTTTCTCATAATGGTCAAATATACAAAAAAATATGTGGCCGTGGCGCAGAAAGAGTTGATTAACTGAATAATACAAAATCAGATGGTGTCAAATTGAGCACCATCTGATTCAGCATAACATTGATTTACAACAACTTCCGTATCACGAACACCTTACTCGGGAACTCCGGGCTCGGGTGGACGGTATTCCAGCAAGTCGCCAGGTTGGCAGTCAAGCACTTTACAGATAGCGTCGAGTGTTGAGAATCGGACACCTTTGGCTTTCCCGGTCTTGAGAATCGAGAGATTGACGGCCGAGATGCCTATCTTCTCCGCAAGCTCAGCGGAAGTCATCTTCCGCTTGGCCAGCATCACATCGACATTGACAATTATCGGCATAGCTACTTAACCTCCTTTTTGCCTGTTCCCTGCTCCTCAGGCACCTCCTTGCCTTTCATATATTCAGGAAGGCTCATTCCTGCCATCTTGAACAGATCCTGGAGCGGAGGGACTGAACCCATAAGTCCGGAGATGAAATTGGCGGTTGAAGTCTTGCCGTCCTTTCCACCATTGCCGTCCCAGACAGTGACCTTGTCGATCTTGATGCCCTTGACAGCCTCGACCTGAGTCTTGACAAGCTCAGGCAGACGATCGGAGATCATCATGAGCACAGCCTTCTGAGCGTCACCTTCAGCGGCACCGACCAACTGGGCGAAACCGTCAGCCTGCTTTGTCAAGATCTCGAGAGTACCGCGGGCCTGGGCCTCCATCTTGGCGTAGATGGCGTCAGCCTCTCCCTTGGCGGTCCTGCGGAGTTTCTCAGCCTGAGCCTCAGCCTCAATGATCTGGCGCTCCTTGTCAATCTGGGCGGGAACGACGATATTGGCCTGCTGGGTAGCTTTCTCCCTCTCGGCACGGGCAAGCTCAGCGTCACGCTCACTCTGGTAAGCCTCCTGGAGAGCCTTAGCGGCCTGGACCTTCTCAGCGGCCACAGCCAAACGGGCGGCCTCAGCCTCCTTCTCACGCCGGGCGGCGTCAGAGTTGGCGATCTCGATCTTAGAGGTGTTCTCTCCCTGAACCGCGAGAGCGTTAGCGGCAGCGGTCTTGATACGGGTATCCCTCTGAGTCTCAGCGATTCGTATGTCCTTATCCCTGTCAGCCTCAGCTTTACCGATCTCACCGAAACGGTTCTGCTCAGCGACACTCTTCTTAGCGTCATTGATAGCCTTAGCGGCAGCTTCCTTACCAAGAGCCTCGATGTAACCGGACTCATCACGGATATCGGTGACGTTGACGTTGATGAGTTTCAGACCGATCTTACGAAGCTCAGCCTCAACATTCTGGCTGACGGCGGCGAGGAACTTGTCACGGTCGGCGTTGATTTCCTCGATGTCCATCGTCGCGATGACAAGACGGAGCTGACCGAAGAGAATATCAGTGGCGATGTTCTGGATGCTATCAGTAGAGAGTCCGAGCAAACGCTCAGCAGCGTTGGTCATACTGTCAGCCTCAGTGGAAATACCGACGGTGAAACGGCAAGGAACGTCAACACGGATGTTCTGCTTCGAAAGGGCGTTGGTGAGGTTGCACTCGATAGAGATAGGCTTGAGATCCAGGAAAGCATAATCCTGGAACACAGGCCAAATGAATGCCGCGCCACCATGGATACACCTGGCGGATGAGATGGAGCCGCTCCTGTTCTTGCCGGTCTTACCGTAAATGACCAAAATCTTGTCTGAAGGGCAGCGTTTGTAGCGCTTCAGAATAGCCGCGAACGTCACAAATAGGACGGCGACAATGATGAGAATGAGAGTAATGTCCATAATTATAGGTTATTTGATGTTATATGATTGTAGGAGTGATTTCTTCCACTAAGAGGGTGTGCTCATTGATGACACCTATAACTTTGATAGGGGCGCCTGTGGGAATTGAATCGCCCTCGCAAAGGGCATCATACTCACGCACGGCGTTGTTAATAGTGATCTGTACCTTCCCTTCCCCTTTGCGCTCGCCGGGGATCGCGAGATAGACCTTGCCCTCGCAGCCGATAGCGGCTGTGTGGACGTTGATATTACCGCTCTGCTGCATTCCGCTCAGCCACTTGAACAGCCACATCACGGCAGCCACAAGGGCCACTCCAACGATGACGGCAAGAAGCACAAGAAGGAAGTCGGAACCGATCTTATCGCGCATCAGAACCGCCGTCCATCCGAAGCCGAGACAGAAGTTCACGAAGTTGCGGAATGTGAGAAGGTTCATCGAAGGGTCGGCATCGAAAGAGCCGTCCGCTCCTCCCAAATCAACATCGCCGCTGACATCGGCGTCAATTCCTCCTTCTCCCCCGACACCGAGGAAGGTGAGAACAGTCTGGATGATGAAGATAAGCGTGGCCGAGAGGGTTATTGCCCAGAGGACCTGCATCATACTGCTAAGTGAATTCCACCAAGTGATCATAACGAATAGTTTTATGTTACTTTGGCAAATATATAAATAATTTATGAAAAACAATAATTTTTTCAAAAAATTCATATAAAAAAAGACCGGTCCTAGCCAAAGCCGGCACCGGTCATAAATTATCAGCGGAATAATTATTCAGTAGTCTTTCCCGGCATCTGGGCGAACTCAAGGAAATTACCCGATTCGTAAAGCTTGCGGGCAGCTTCCTTGATTCCTTCCTTGGTCAAGGACGCCACTGCCTCCTCATACTCCTTGTCGTAATCAAATCCGAACTTGGCGTACCTGACCAGATTATTCATCCAGTAGCTGTTGCTGATCCTGTTCTCCGGAACATTCTTCTTGAAATTCTCCAAGGTGCGGTTGAACTGCTCATCGGTAGGGCCGTTCTCAGCGAGTTTACGGAACTCGTCCCTGGCCATCGCCCTAAGTTTATCGGCCATTTCAGGCTTGCACTCGAAAGCGACCTGCATAATGTACATCGGCTCGGGCTCCAGACCAGCGTTTGCGGAAGAGGACGCACCATAGGTTCCACCCTCGTCCTCGCGCAAAGTCTCAACATAAATCTGATCAAGCACATAGCTGACCGCACTAGCCAACACGTCATCCTTCACAGTGTAAGGCCTGTAATCAGAATAAACCTCAACCACGGTTGACTTGGGGGTCTCCATGTCTGTCTGGATGGTCTTTATATTCTCTCCCTTGACAATCCTCGGGGCGAGATCCTTGATCCCCTTCGTCTTCTTACCCTTAGGAAGAGAGCCTATATACTTCTCCACCAACGGTTTCAAAGAGTCGAGATCCACATCACCTGTTATAACCATAACACTTCCCGCGGCGGAGGCGAACATTTTACGGTAATTCTTCTCCACGGTCTGGAGATTCGCCTTGTCAAGGGTCTCCATAGAGATGAACTGACTCCTGGGATTGCCTCCGTAAAGGAAATCGCTAAACTCCTTCTGCAACTTGAACTGCGGAGTACCCAGCGCGTTAGGCAGCACAGCCTTCAACTGGGCGATAGCGTTATCCCATTCCTCCTGGTCAAAGCGAGGATCAGTATAAGTCAAGTAAACCAACTGAAGAGCGGTCTCAAGATCTTTGACAGAAGAGGAGCCACTGACGCCGTTGTAGAGCCCGTCAATGAAGGCGCCGACCCGAAGATTCTTTCCGGAAAGCATCTTGGTGACCTCCGTGTTCTTAAACTTGGACACACCCTGCATGGCGTCGAATGTGCTGTAAATATTGCTGTCGAAGGAAGTCATATCCTCATCAGAAATGAGGTTATGACCGCCAGCTTTATACAAAGTGAAGAGTATCTGGTCTTTCTTGTGGTCGGTAGGCAGGACAATGACCTTAACCCCGTTCTTTAGATTCCATTCTGTGGAACCGTAGATTGAAGTGCCGCTCTTCTTCACCGGAGATCCTTTCAAGACAGATGGGTCCATGAACGGCTCGGTGGCGGTGTCCTCAGCGGGAGCCTCGATCTCAGCGGCTTTGGCAGCCTCAAGAGCGGAAAGCAACTGTTCCTTTGAAGGAGTGGCGATCCCGTCCTTCTGAGGCCCGCTGTAAATCATGACCAAATTCCCTTCCGGAATAATCTGGGAGACCATCTGATTGAGGATATTGGCATCGATCTGAGCAAGAAAAGCCTTGGCGAGATCATACTCCGCCTGGGGCTCCATATATGCCTGATTGTCAAAGAAATTGCTGATGAGAGGATGCACGAACTCAGGATTTTTCCTGGTGTCAGCCTCATTGACAGCCTTCTCCAAATAAGCCAGGATGTTATCCTTCGCCCTTGTGACCTCGCCCTCAGAGAAACCGAAACGACTCATCTTCTGGAGCTCCACAAGGAAAGCCTGGAGGCCACCGAGGATGTTGTCCTCTTTAAGAGCGACACGGCCGATAACAGCTTCAAAGTCCTCGCACAACTTGCCGATACCGAACATTCCCTGAAGGAATGGAGCGTCAGCCTTGGAAGTGATATCCGTGAGACGTTCTGACATCACGTTAGAGACCAGATTCTCGATAAGGTCAATGGAGAATCCGGCGGTGGTGCTATTCAAAGCCTCATCACGTGCGTCACTTTCCCAAAGGATTTCGACAGTAGGCATAGTGGTCTCGGGATCGGTGATGATTCCAATACGGGGCTCAGTGAACTCAGTCAAGGTGAATTTATCCTTTGGTTTAGGGTTCTCAGCGGCGGGAATATCAGCCCAAGTGGCCTTGATCTTGGCCTCAACAGCATCCACATCCACATCACCTACCACGATAACAGCCTGGTTGCCGGGATGGTACCAAGTATGGTAGAAATTCACAAGGCTTTCGGGCTTGAAGGTCTCCAGGTTCTCCTGGCTGCCTATCAGCGTGCAAGTGGAGTACTTGTTGTCACCATAATAATAAGGAAGGGAGCGCTCGAAAGTCCTCCATTGGGCGTTTCTGCGGCTACGCCTTTCCTCGATAATGACCGGCCTCTCCTTATCGATCTCCACTGGATCATTGGTCACGAAGTGGGAATAATCGTGAAGAATAAGGAGGCAGGTGTCAACGACCGTCTCACGGACCAGAGGTATATTATTGAGCATATACTGGGTCTGGTCAATACCGGTCGAGGCGTTAACATTGCCTCCGAAAGAGGCACCTATGCTCTGGAGCCAGTCAAGCAAGGCTTTTCCGGGAAAGTTCTTGGTACCGTTAAAGCACATATGCTCAAGGAAATGGGCCAGACCGTCCTGGTCAGGAGTCTCCTGGATAGCTCCCACGTTTGTGGCTAAATAGAACTCAGCTCTCTGGGCTGGTTTGTCGTTGTGACGGATGTAATAGGTCAATCCGTTCTCCAGAGTCCCTTTACGGACCGCCGGATCATTCGGAAGCTGCTGAGCGCCAGCCAGTGACGAGATGGCGCAAATCGCGGCAGCGGCAAAAAAGGTAAGGATCTTCTTCATTTATTATTGTCTAGTTTTACCTTAAAAAAACTCCGCGCCAATGGCACGGAGTACATACGACGTTTGACGGAAATTACTCAGCGGGAGAGATAGCGCCCATGGGGCAGGCGTCAGCGCATGTTCCGCAGTCAATGCAGACATCAGGATCAATGGTGTAGAAGTCACCCTCGTGGATGGCGCCCTGAGGGCACTCTCCAGCGCAAGTTCCGCAAGCGATGCAATCAGTTTCAGAAATCTTGTAAGCCATAATACCTTTTATTTTTTGACAAATATACTAAAATTTTTAATCTATCCAACCGGTCAGGAACAGGTTCATGATCGGTCTCGAAGGAGAATTGGTTATCAAAGTCATGATCACGAGACACTCCCCTTTGGGGAACGAGGTGGTATCGAGCGTGACGTCCAGAGTCCCTTTGGAACCCGGAGCGATCTCATTGAAAGCCGATACTACCAGCTTAGAACTCTCTGAATCAACCTTGTAGACTTTGAATGCGCTCTTGCCTTTATTTGAGATCTCGAACGATCCCTTCACCTTGGTCCCTGCCTTGACCTTTCCGAAGGAGAAGGTGCTCTCGGCGGCTACCGGGATGGGAGCGGAGTCCCGTTGTTCTTTAGTGTATGACGAGAAATTTTCTTTAGTGATCGTGAAAATACCTATCTTGGACTTGCCAGCGCCAAGCTCAGGGTTTGGATCAGCGACAATGGCTTCCGTCCCCGCGGCTTCCTTCACCGCCTCCACAGCCGGCCTGACAACCGCCTTGTATGTCTTTCCGTCAACAACCGGAGTAGCATAATAATAATTCTTGCCCCAATGGTTCCTGTCAGCTGTGACAGTATATGCCAACTTGGCTGTACCACCAGCCGGAATCGGATTCTCAGATAGCTTGAGGGAAAGACCGGAACTCACATCGGAGAACTTTACCTGAAGAGGTTTATTCCCAAGGTTGGCGACCAGGAACTCACCGCTCTTCTGCTGCTCCTGTGAAAGGTTCCCGCCCTTGATGTCAACCTCCTTGAAACCCAAGTTGCCGAAGCGGATCGTATATAACTCACTAAGACTGAGTTTTTTCTTGTGGCTCTCTCCCCTCAGGCGAAGTATCACAGGCTGCTTGGGCTCTGAGAAATACACAGTCAAATTCTTGTCAAAAGGATAGCCACCCTCGTCGTTCTTGTAAGTCGCTTTGATAGTTCCTTTTTCTCCGGGTTTAAGAGGCTGTTTGGTCCACTCGACATCAGTGCAACCGCATGATGAGACAACGCTGTATATAACCAGAGGCTTGTCTCCGACATTAGTAGCGGTAAAGGTAGCCGTCACCGGTCCGTCTGTCACGAGGATATCCCCGAAATCATGGACTATCTTGTCAAGACGGACGACTCCACCGAAAGTGTTGTCAGCCCCCGACCCTTGAGCGAAAGCCACCAAAGTGGAGCCCATCAGGAAGACGGTTGCCAAAATATATGTGAGGACCTTTCTCATTATTATCATGCTTTCCCGGAAGGCCTTTGCAAATACCTTTCCAAAACGCAAAAATAAGGTTAATAAGATACTTTTTCAAATACCGCCAAAAATTCGTAATTTTGTATGATTTGATTGAAAGTAATCGGAGATGGCAGAAAAACGGACATTTGAGGAATATACCGACGCCAACATAAAGACCCTGGAGGGAGTTGAGCACATCCGGCGCAGACCGGGAATGTACATCGGCCGCCTGGGCAACGGCTCCAACCCTGGAGACGGCATCTACGTTCTTCTAAAGGAGATCGTGGACAACTGTATCGATGAGTTTTCTGCCGGGTACGGTAATAAGGTGCTCATCGACATCGACGGGAAGCAGGTCAAAGTCAGGGACTTCGGCCGTGGTATCCCACTCGGTTCCGTCGTCAAGGCGACCAGCGAGCTCAACACTGGCGGCAAATTCGACGACAAGGTATTCAAAAAGTCCGTCGGTCTGAACGGTGTCGGAACCAAGGCTGTCAACGCCTTGTCCGAGAAATTCTACGTGGAGTCATTCCGTGAGGGAGAGAGTTCATGGGCGACCTATGAGAGAGGAGAGCTGAAAGACAGCGGGAAGAAGGAAAAAGTCAACGAGAAGAACGGCACACTGGTGGTTTTCACCCCGGATAACGAGATGTTCGGAGGCTTCGAGTTCAACATGGACTATGTCGAGACCATGGTGAAGAACTATTCCTACCTCAAGAAAGGCCTGACCTTGACGTTGAACGGAGTGTCTTACAAGTCAGACAACGGACTGCTCGACCTCGTCAAGGAAAACATGTCCGAGACTCCTCTGTATGAGCCGATCCACCTCGAGGATGACGACATCGAAGTCGTGCTTACACACGGCAACTCCTACGGTGAGAATATCTCCTCTTTCGTCAACGGCCAGAACACCCGCGACGGCGGCACGCACTTGGCTGCGTTCAGGGAGGCCATCGCGAAGACCCTCAAGGACTATTTCAAGAAAGATTACAAACCCGAGGACTGCCGTCAGGGCATCATCGGTGCCATAAGCATCCAGATCCAGGAGCCTAATTTCGAGGGCCAGACCAAGACCAAGCTCGGCTCCACATACATGTGGGAGAAATACAAGACTGACGAGCACGGCAAAAAGATCCAGAATCCTGACGGATCTCTGGAAATCGACAGAGGCCCGACGATCAGGTCATTTGTCAATGACTTCGTGGCCCGCCACCTGGACAACTACCTCAGAATCCATCTGGACCTTGTACCAATTATCGAGAATAAGATCAAGGAGTCACAGGCGGAGCGTGAGGAAATCGCCGGTATCCAGAAGAAGACACGTGAAAGGAACAAGAAGGCCAATGTCTACAACAAGAAACTCCGCGACTGTCGCTACCACTTCTGCGACAAGATGCCGAAGGACAAGGAGGATTTGGCCGAGAAGACCAGCATATTCATCACTGAGGGAGACTCCGCTTCCGGAACCATCACGAAGGTCAGGGACGCCAACTACCAGGCAGTGTTCAGCCTCCGTGGCAAACCGATCAACTGCTATAAGGAGAGCCGTAAGAGAGTGGCTGAGAATGAGGAGCTTAACCTGCTCATCTCCGCCCTCGGAGTCGAGGACGACCTTGACAACCTCCGTTACAACAACATCATAGTCGCCACCGATGCTGATGACGACGGCATGCACATCAGGATGCTGGTTTTGACTTTCTTCATGAAGTATTACCCGGACCTGATTAGAAGAGGGCACGTTCATATCCTTCAGACTCCCCTGTTCAGGGTCGCCAACAAAAAAGAAAGACGGTACTGCTACACATCAGAGGAAAAGGAGAAGGCTATCAAGGCTCTGAAGACAGCCGTACAGATCACCCGTTTCAAAGGTCTCGGAGAGATTTCCCCGGACGAGTTTGTCGGCTTCATCGGGGATGACATGAGACTTGACCTGGTCAAACTCTCGGACGAGGAGTCGATCTCGGACATCATGGAGTTCTATATGGGCGACAACACGATTGACCGCCAGAACTTCATCAGGGCCAATCTGAAATCTGAGGAAGAATTGGAAGACGTTAACATCTAATGAGTTAAGAATATGACACGTTGGGCTAGATTCTGCGGATGGATGCTTAAGAAGATGGGATGGACTGTTGTCGGAGGCCCTGTGCCCGAGAAGAAAGCCATCATTCTCGGAGTTCCTCATACCTCGGCGATGGATTTTGTCATCTCGTACTTGTTCTACACCCAGTTCGGTGCCCAGAAGGCCCATGTGATGATCAAGAAAGAGTTCTTCTTCTGGCCTATAGGACCGCTTATCAAGAAGATGGGAGCCATCCCCGTAGACCGTAGCAACGCCACGTCTCTCGTCAAGAGCATGATTGAGCAGATGGAAGACAAGGATACCTTTATCCTCGCCATAGCGCCGGAAGGCACCCGTAAAGCTACCAAGAAGTGGAAGACAGGCTATCATCTGATCGCCAAAACAGCGAACGTGCCTGTTTACCTCGGCTATTTCGACTGGGGCCGAAAAAGGGTCAGCGCCGGGGAGAAAGTAGAGCTTACTGATGACGCCAGGGCTGACACGGACAGGATCCAGGCGATATATGAGTCGATGCATCTTCAGGGCAAAAACCCCGAAGGTTTCATAACCCATTAATATTTTAAAACATGTCCATTAAAGGCCTTTTAAAGCAAAGCAGGGAGAATTACGTGACCACCCTCTCGAAACTGTTCGAGATGGCGACCGACACATTCGCGAAGAGACCTCTCTCTCGCTTTGTGGATGGAGGTCAGGAATATACCTACGAGAGTTTCAAACATAAGTGTCTGGAGCTTTCCCAACGATTCAATCGATTCGGAATCAGCGCTGGAGACAAGGTGGCTATCCTCTCCAACAATATGCCCAACTGGACTGTGGCGATGTTCTCATGCGTGCCGTTCGGCAGGGTCACGGTTCCGATTCTCCCGGATTCCTCTGAGAGCGAGGTCACGAACATCCTTACCCATTCCGAGTGCAAAGCCATATTCATATCGAAGAGGCTCATGAAGAAACTCTCTGACGAGGTGAGGGAAAAGCTGACTCTCGTGATCGACATCGAGACTTTCGAGTTCATCCAGAAAGACGACCAGGCTTTCACTTGTGAGGGCCACTCATCAGAACCCCAAGCGGACGATCTCGCATCAATCATATACACCTCTGGCACCTCTGGCAACGCCAAAGGTGTCATGCTGAGCCACAGGAACTTCTGCCAGAACATCATAGCCGCATTCCACGCCCAGCCGGCCGGGAAAAAGGATCGCTGGCTCTCGATTCTTCCGATGTCCCACACCTACGAGATGGCGTTCAGCGTACTGTACCCCCTATTCGTGGGAGGATGCGTTTATTATATCAAGAAACCGCCGACACCGTCGATTCTGATGGCTGCCATGAAAAAAGTCCGGCCCACAATTATGTGCGCCGTGCCACTTATCATAGAGAAGGTCTACAAGAACAGTGTCGTCCCCACCGTAGAGAAAAGCCGGACCCTGTCCTGGATGAGAGAGAAGATGCCAAGGGTTCTATATTGGCTGGTCGGACAGAAACTGTACAAATCTTTCGGCGGAAAGCTAAAGTTCTTTGGGATAGGTGGTTCCAAACTGGATCCTACAGTGGAGGAATTCCTCAACAAAGCCCGTTTCCCTTATGCTATAGGCTATGGTCTGACGGAGACAGCTCCGCTGATCACCAACGCATGTGTCGGAAAAACGGTGGTTGGTTCTATCGGTGTCCCGGCCTTCAATGTCGAGGTCAAACTCCAGAATGTCGACCCGGCCACCGGAGAGGGCGAGATCATCGCCAAAGGCGACAACGTCATGCTGGGATATTACCGTGATCCAGAGCGTACCCGCGCGGCGTTGACAGATGACGGATGGTTCAGGACCCATGATCTTGCCTGCATGGATTCAAAGGGCAGGTACTACATAAAGGGCCGCCTCGGTAACATGATTGTGGGACCTTCTGGAGAGAATATCTACCCAGAGGAGATCGAACAGGTGATCAACAACATGCGCGGGGTCAACGAATCAATCGTCATAGAAAGAGACGGAAAACTTGTGGCGCTGGTGAAATTCGACGATGACATCATCGACTGGGACGCCCTCGAGAAAGAGGAGAAGTTCTTCGAGAATCTCGAGAACTGGAAGAATAAGGTGATGGACTATGTCAACAAACGAGTCGGAAAGCAATCCAACATCGGAGAGGTCAACGCCATGAAGGAAGACTTCGAGAAGACGGCGACCCAGAAGATCCGTCGTTTCAAGTATAAGTACTTCAAACCGGAGGATGACAAACCTTCGAAAGAGTCTAAGACCAAAGAATAGCCTTATTCAGCGAAAAGCTTTATCAGAGTGTCCTTATGCAGGTCGGAGAGATTAAGGTCAGGGTACTCATAATCAGCGGCTTCCCTAAATCCAGCATTAAGCATCAGGGTCTTTAGATCCACAAAGCACTTGGACTTGAGGGCGATAATGGCGGCTTTGTCGCTGGCGTCCATACTTGAGCTCACACGGGAGTTCCCCACGCCCAGGCTCATCAGGAATATCTTTCCTCCACTAACAGCGGCGATCATGGATTGGCGAAGGTCAGAAAACAGGTCCTCATTGACAACCATGTTGTTCGGATCAACCATATATCCTCTCTTCAGCTCGACAATCTCCTCCTGCCCGAAGAAGAAGCGGAAACGGCTTCCCGGTTCACCGTTGTAACGATTGCAGAATATGATACCGTCGTCGCTGGTTCCTTTGCAATAAAGGATCTCACTGGCTTCGGGGTCAGCGTTGGTCAAATCACCGGAATAAACCGCATGACCGGTGTTATAGGAACTGTTCCAACCAATCTTATGACCGCCGAGATTGACGAAACTGATGTCGAAATCGTGTGTTCCCCACTCGTTGCGCCAGTATATTCCGAAGAAATTATTCTCGCTGAGAGGATACCACGACCCGAACGGATAGTTGCCGATGAAATTCTTCTCGGATGAAGGGCAAGCCAGGACAACCTTCGCCGGGAACTTCACAGAACACGCCTTAGGGGCGATAATACCAATTAGTTTATTCTCAAAAAGAGTGGATAACGATGTGTAATAATTTTTCAAGTCTGCGTAAGATGCTTCGGCCGAAGGAGTCACAAATGTTTTCCCGTTACGGATGATGTACATTCGTTTGGTCGGATTATCCAACATCAAAAGCCGCTCCCTGACGGTCTGAAGCAAAGAGACTGTCTTGAAAGCGTTCAGGGTCGCAAGGCGGTTGGATATCTCTTCGAGAGGGCGTTCCACTGCAAGGATGGTCTCCCAATAACCTGGCTTCAATGGCTTATGTAGCCTTTCAGCCTTTCTGCGGATCTGGTTGATCACTTTTCTTGAGGCGGAAGGCTCGGTCACCATCTCCTTCTTTTCAGTGTCATAGAACTTGGTAACGTGGGTCCTGAAGGCAAGGAACAAATCCTTGAAACGATAGAAAACAGAAGCCAACGAATACCTTTCCGCCTCTGTCAACTTATTGAAATCAAACTGGGCGGCGGTTTGCTTGATTCGCCTAATAAGATCCTTGTTCTTTATCAGCAGGGTCATTCCCGTCGACTCATAGACAATGAACCTGAACAGAGCCACAGGGTCTGAAGGCCTGATCCCAAGAGCTGAGGAAAGGACAGATAGAGCCTCCCGGTTGCGGACGGAATCTATATCCAATTTGACCTCAGGACGCGCTTTGTGATATTCCACAATAGCCCCGCAAATAGCCTTGACCGTCACAGGGTTGAGGGCTATCCCTGAAGATACGATGCCCATGCAACGCTGGTACAGCTCATCCTCGGTTATCTTCCCTATCAGAGTGTACTTCCTGAATTCCGGAGCCTCAGCGCCATCGTTCGGCACATAACCGTTACCATCCATAGTGTAGCCGGAGCCATAAGTTGAGGTATAATGCGCCACCTGATCCAGAAAAAGCTCCCACCTATCCTTAGAGACCACATCATCCCAAGTTTTGTAGAAAGTCGAATTGGGGTCGACGGCCTCAGTCTTGATGAACATAGCCACATCCTCATTCAGGACATCGGGATGGATGATATAGCCTCTCTTAAGAGCCTCTGTCTGAAGAACTTCCGGCTCCTTTACCAATTTGGAGGAAGTTGTGACCGCCTTGAAGAATTTTATAAGAGTAGGGTGCATAATCAAAAAAAAAGGACCGCGGAAAGTAAAAGTATAGCCCGAAGGCTAACAGGAAAAAAGGAACTTTCTATGCGGTCCAAGTCAACATTTGTTGTACGCAATATAGGCATTATTCCAAAGAATCGCAATAAAAAAGAAAAATGACTATATTAGTGCGATCAGAATAAAAAGAAATGAGAGTCATATTAACAGGAGCCACCGGATACGTCGGAGAGGGTGTTTTGCTTGAATGCTTGAATAATCCCGAAATCACCAAGGTATTGAGTGTCAGCCGCCGTCCTTGCGGTCACGTGCATCCTAAGCTCAGGGAATATATTATCAGTGACTTCATGGCCATGCAGAAAGGTGATCCCGTTCTCCAAGGTTACGATGCGGTCTTTTTCTGCGCCGGGATCAGCAGCGTGGGAATGAAGGAGGAGAAGTACAAGATTATAAGCCACGACATACCGCTCCATTTCGCCGACATTGTCGGACCGAAAGAGAAGATGACTTTCGTCTATGTTAGTGGAGCCGGCAACTACAACCACACCGATCAGATGTGGGTACGAGTCAAGAAAAGCACCGAGGACGCCCTGGCTCGCAAAGGATTCAAGGGATCGTTCAACTTCCGCCCGGCGATCATGTGGCGCTACAAAGGCCAGCTCCATATCCAGAGAATGCAATATGTGTTCTGGGCTCTATATCCCCTGATGAAGCTCTTGGGGCTCTGGAATACTATGTCTGAAGTCGGCAGGGCGATGATCGCCGTCTCCCGGGACGGCTACAGGGTCCGGGAGATAGAAGTCAGGGACATAATAGAACTAGCGAAATAAAAAAGCGGCGTCGGAAACCCGACGCCGCTTAGCGAATTCTCACGTGAGATCTTAGGCCTCAGCCTCGACAACAAACTTGAGAGCAGCCTTGATGGCCTTGTAAACCTTGACGGTTCCCTCGTACTCTCCAAGAGCCTTGATGTCATCAGGGATGGTGATGTTCTTCTTGTCAACATCGATCCCAGCGGCCTTCAGAGCCTCTTCGATCTGGGCGCTGGTGACAGATCCGTAGATCTTACCAGCCTCGCTCACCTTGACAGCGACCTTTACAGGCGCGGCCTCGATCTTGGCGGCGATAGCCTCAGCGTCAGCGATAAGCTTAGCCTCTTTGTGAGCCCTCTGGCGCTTTGTCTCCTCAAGCTGCTTGATAGCAGAAGGAGTGGCGACAATCGCGAATCCCTGGGGAATAAGGTAGTTCAGTCCGTAACCACCCTTAACCTCTACCACATCACCGGCCTCGCCGAGATTGGCAACTTCTTTCTTAAGTATGATTTTCATGATCGCGCTCTCCTATTATTTAAGAAGGTCAGTGACATACGGAAGCAGAGCGAGGGAACGGGCCCTCTTGACGGCCTTGGCGACCTTTCTCTGGAACTTCAGGGAAGTACCGGTGATACGGCGGGGAAGGATCTTACCCTGCTCGTTGAGGAACTTCTTAAGGAACTCAGGGTCCTTGTAATCAACATACTTGATACCAGCCTTCTTGAAACGGCAGTATTTCTTCTTCCTGACCTCGACTGTAGGAGGGTTCAGATAGCGGATTCCAGCATTCTGGGCTTCATTCTGTGCCATAGTGATTTCCTCCTTGATTATTCGTTAACGGTTTCATTGGTTTCCTCAGCATCGGCGGGATCCTCAATATCCTCGACGATAGGCTCAACGGGAGCGACAGGCTCAGCGACGGGCTCCTCAACCTTGGGAGCGGCAGCGGCCTTGGCCCTGTTCTGACGACGGCGCTCGGCGTATTCGACAGCGTCCTTGTCAAGAGCGACGGTCAGGAACCTGATGATCCTCTCATCACGGAAATACTGGGTCTCGAGGACCTCGACGAAAGAGGGATCAGCCTGGAACTGGATAAGATAATAGAAGCCGGAGGTCTTGTGCTGGATCGGATAAGCCAGCTGGCGGAGGCCCCAGTCTTCCTCGTACACGACCTCGCCACCATTGTCGGTGATGAGCTTGGTGTACTTGGCAACCGCTTCCTTCATCTGTTGTTCAGACAAAACGGGAGTAGCGATGAAAACGGTCTCGTACTGTTTTAACATTTTGTTGTAAATTTTTGATAATTAATAAAATACAGCCCTTTTGGGAACGTATGCCAACCCAAAAGGACTGCAAATATAGTCAATTATTCCGAATCCGCAAAAAAAGATTCTTCGCTTTGCTCAGAATGACAATTGTCATCCTGAGGCACTTGTGCCGAAGGATCTACTTCTCAGGAATATTCTCAAGGACATTGGTGAGGAACTTCCAAGTCTGGGCGACAGTGTCGATCTTGACCCTCTCATCCGGAGAATGAGGATGGACGATTGTGGGTCCTATAGAGACCATCTCCCAATTCGGGTACTTGGCTCCCATTATGGCGCACTCAAGGCCTCCGTGGGTAGCGGTGATCTTGAGGTCCTTGCCGAAAAGTTTCTTGTAGGTGTCCTCAAGCACCTTGATCATCGGAGTGCCAAGCTTGGGGGTCCAGCCGCTATAAGCTCCTGACATAGAATACTTGGCGCCCGCCAATTCGAAGGCATAGCGGATAGAGTCGGCAAGATATATCTTGGCGGAGTCGATTGAGCTTCTCGTGAGAGAATGGACCGTAAGATGTCCCTTCTCAGTACGGATGATCGCCATATTGGTCGAGGTCTCGGTGAGACCAGGGAGAGTGTCACTCATCCTGCCCACACCATGATAGCACGCGAGTATCGCCTTGAGGGCATTACCGATAACCTTCGGGCTGATGTAACGGGCGGCGGGAGCGGACTGCTTTTCATAGAACATGACAGTGTCGGGATCCGAATACTGATATTCGAACTTGTTCTCCTCGAACTTCTTCTCCACCAACGCCTTGACCTTGCGGGACGCGGCAGACGGAATCAAGATAACGGCCTCGGCCTCAAAAGGAATGGCGTTGCGGAGGGAACCACCCTTGACATCAGCCACCTTAACCTCGGGGACTTCATCAATAACGGCCTTCAGGATACGGCAGACAATCTTGTTGGCATTACCCCTGAACAGGGAAATGTCCATTCCGGAGTGGCCACCTTTCAGACCCTTGACTGTTAGTTTGTAACCCACATATCCTTCCGGAGTCTTATATGTCCTGTAAGCGAAATCCGCGGAACCATCGATTCCTCCGGCGCAACCGGTGCAAAGCTCACCTTCTTCCTCAGAATCGAGGTTAAGGAGGATATCACCCTTCAGTATACCAGGCTTGAGGGCGTTTGCTCCGGTCATACCAGTCTCCTCGTCATAGGTGATAAGGGCCTCCAGCGGACCATGCTTCAGGGTCTTGTCCTGGAATACGGAAAGCGCCAGCGCCACTCCGATACCATTATCGGCACCGAGCGTGGTTCCCTTAGCGGCTACCCACTCTCCCTTGATCTCGGTTTCGATCGGGTCGGTGAGGAAATCATGCTTGGTGTCAGCGGTCTTCTGAGGGACCATATCCATGTGGGCCTGCATTATCACGCCCTTACGGTTCTCAAACCCAGGAGTGGCGGGAGCGGAGAAAATGATGTTGCCCGTGTCGTCACGCTTCACATCGACTCCGTTGTCCTTGCCCCACTGGAGCAAATATTCCTGTACTTTCCCCTCATGCTTTGAGGGACGGGGAATCCTCGTCAGGCCATAGAAGTTCTCCCAAACGGCCTTAGGCTCTAAATCTCTAATTGTCATAGTGTTATAATGTTAATATGATTGTTTTTAAGATTCTTCGCTTCGCTCAGAATGACAGTGTCATCTTGAGCCGCGAAGCAGCGAAAGATCTACTTCGAAGATATCGGGAAATAGCTCTCGACGCCGAGCTGGTAGACGGCGACCCTGTCCTGAAGAATAGGGTTTACTCCGTCGGTGAGTTTGACGGCGCAGATCGCGGGAATCCTGTAGATGGCGACCGCTCCCTTCGCGGAAGAGGCCCTGCCGGAAGCCTGGGAAACAGGCTGAGGTGTCAACTCAAGCAGATAAGGCTTGCCGGACACATTGTCAGCGGAGACAATCCCATCAGCGTCAGACAGACGGAACGCCACATATGTCTGGGATTTGCGATCCTTCTCCGGAACAACGTCACATTTCATCCTCTGGGTCTGGAAATCGCTGTAACCTATGAACATGGACATATATTCCTTCTCCAAAGCAGCGATCTCCGAAAGAGCCGCTCCCATGGCCTCGCCACTATATGTAGCGTCAGTGTCTCCGGTCACGATCTGGACTCTCTTCTTCCTCAGGTCGAAAATCATGTCGGCAGCCTCTTTGGCTCTTTGCTCAAGAGTCTTCTGGACCACCATGTTCTGCTGCACGGCCACCCGACTGCCGTCGACCCCGCGGTAAAGGGTCGTAGCCTCGGAGGTGAGGTTAGAGCTCACACCCTTGTCGGAGAAATCAGCATCAGCCTGGGAGGCGAACCGCCACTCGGCCCCGTTCCCGAATGAGCCGTCGTTGACGGCCACAAGTCCCTGCGAAGTGAGTGCGAGGAAGGACATCGCTCCTTTATCGGGAGTGATATAGTACCGGCAGTTCTGGTCAGCCTCAATATGGGGAGTCATCTTGACAGAGCTCAAAGAGCAGGTCTGCTGGTCTTCCTGGCGAGCGTTGACACCCAGGTACTTCTGGGCGAACTTGGCATAAGGGCCAGCGTGGAAACTCTCCCGGACGGCCTCGACCTCAAGGGTTATCGTGGTCTGCGGCAGGGCGTAGGAGACAGTCCCCATGGCGTCCTGGGCCTTGGCTCCGACCAGAGGAATCAAAGCCAGGGCGATTGTCAGTTTTGTGTTCAGTCTCATATTCTTAGAATTTTACAATTATTATTTTTTCCATCTTTTATGCGTCCAGAGGTAGCACCAAGGAACGGCCTCGATGTCTTTCTGTAGCAAGGCGTAATATTCCTCCATAATCTCCTTCACCGAAAGTTTCGAAGCGTCGGGGCAGATCTGGGTGAACCGCCATTCGTAATGACCCTCACCGGTCGGGAACAAGCTGGCGTACAGCACGCTCCAGCCAAACTTCCGGGCCAGGGACGCTCCCCCGAACATCGTCTTGGTCTCCTGATGGAGGAACTCAACCGGGAGGTCCGCCACTGAGTCCCTGTAGGGACACTGGTCCGAGAGCATGTTGACCACCAACTTCCGGTCCTTGTTCTCAAGGACATGACGCAGGATACTCTCAGTTGAGATATAACCTTTATAATCAATACGCTTCACGGGAGCGCAGCGGCTGTCACCCATAATCTTGTCCCACATGCGGCTCTTCAGGGGCTTGTAAACGAATATCAAATCGTCCGGGACAAGGCCATCAATTATCTTGCCGTCCGGGCGGTAATCGTAGTTAAGGCAGCCTCCGAGGAGCTCCCAATTTCCGAAATGCGAGGTCAGGACCGCCACCCCGGGACTTTCGGAATATGCCTTCTCGAAAACCTCGATGTTGGAATATTCCACAATCCTCTGCCGACGGAGACGCTCGGGATTCCGGCATCCGCTGAACCAGACCGCCTCGGCGACAAGGCGCCCGAAATGCTTGTAGAACTCGTCCGCTATAGCGCTGATCTCGTGGTACTTCTTGTCAGGGAAAGAGCGTGACAGATTAGTCATCACCACATCCCTGCGGTAGCGCATGACATTTTTCAGGAACCATGACAGGAACCGGGCGAAGGCATAATGGACCTTCAACGAAAGGGCCGAAAGAGCCCTCATGAGTCCAAGCATTATGATTGTTCCTATCAACATATCGTCAGATTACCAATTCCACAAATATAACAAAACAGTGCCAAATATCGAAAATTTGGAGAATATGAGGGGATTTAGTAAATTAGTTGGTCAATTTGGAATCAAACCAATATTCTAAGATATGTTTAAAGGACAACCAAAAGGTCTATTTGCCCTGGCGCTAGCCAACACTGGCGAGCGCTTCGGGTACTACACAATGTTGGCCATCTTCCTCCTGTTCATACAGGCGAAGTTCGGCTTCTCGGCGGCGACCGCCACCCAGATTTATTCCATCTTCCTCGCCGGCGTTTATTTCATGCCGCTTCTGGGAGGTATCCTTGCTGACAAGATCGGCTACGGTAAATGCGTGACAATCGGTATCGCAGTGATGTTCTGCGGTTATCTTTGTCTAGCTATACCCACCGCGCCTGACACTGCCGGCAAGGTTTTGATGTTCGGTGCCTTGGCTCTCATAGCTGTAGGAACAGGCCTTTTTAAGGGCAACCTTCAGGTGATGGTTGGCAACCTCTACGATGATCCTAAATACGCTGCCAAGAGGGATTCAGCATTCAGCCTTTTCTATATGGCTATCAATATCGGAGCCATGTTCGCTCCGTCAATGGCCAAAGCGGTCACTAACCACTTCCTCGGCAAGGCTGGCCTAGTCTATGTGAAGGAAATTCCCGCCCTGGCCCACCAGTTCCTTAACGGAACCATCACTCCGGCCAACCAAGAGACCCTCACCAATGCCATTGCCAGCAGTATGCCCGCAATGGCAGGTGGCAATCTTGGAGACTTCTGCAACCTTTACATCGAGAAACTCTCTGGCGCTTACAACTACGGTTTCGCTGTGGCTTGCGTGTCGCTGATCCTCTCGGTTATCATTTATTTCTCCTGCAAGTCTTGGTTCAAGCATGCTGATGTCAACGCCAAGCAGGCTGCCGCCAAGAGCGACGCGCCTGTGGTTGAGCTTACTCCCCAGCAGACAAAGAGCCGTGTGACCGCCCTTATGTTCGTCTTCGCCGTGGTTATATTCTTCTGGATGGCATTCCATCAGAACGGTGCCACGATGACTCTATTCGCCCGTGACTACACCCAGGCTTCCGTTACTGGTGGTCTGCGTATCGGATTCAATATCTGGGCCTTAGCTCTGATAGCGGTTTCCATCTATACCTTGTTCGGCTTCTTCCAGTCCGAGAACACCAAAGGCAAGATGATAAACGGACTTGTGACCCTCGGCCTTTGGGGCGGAGCGTTCGCTCTCTATAAGAGCATGCCCGCTACTGTGGCCATCCAGCCTTCTGACTTCCAGCAATTCAACCCCTTCTATGTGGTCGCCTTGACACCGGTCTCCATGGCTTTGTTCAGCGCTTTGGCGAATAAAGGCAAGGAGCCTTCAGCACCCCGGAAGATCGGAATCGGAATGTTCGTCGCGTCCCTTGGCTTCCTTGTCCTGATCCTTGCATCCCGCGGGCTGGCGTCCCCGAAAGAACTCGGTGGAACCGTATCCCCTGACCTCGTTTCACCCGGTTGGCTGATCTCGACCTACCTGGTGCTGACCTTCGCCGAGTTGCTCCTGAGCCCTATGGGAATATCCTTCGTCTCGAAGGTTGCTCCTCCGAAGCTTAAGGGCGCTATGATGGGTTGCTGGTTCGCCGCGACCGCCGTAGGTAACTACCTGGTTTCAATCCCTGGCCTCCTGTGGAACAAGGTTCCTCTCTGGGGTGTCTGGGGACTGCTCCTCGCATTGTGCGTTATCTCCGGTCTGGTGATGTTCTCTATGATGAAGAAACTCGAGGCAGCCACGAAAGACTAGACTGAGGCCCCTTTCGGATGGGTGACTCCATAGCCGAAAAGGGAGAAATCACCCTTACAGGGATCACCGGGGAAGATATCATCGAACACCCCGGTGATTTCTTTTACTGTGACAATATCCTTCTGCTTACGGGACGTCAGATCCAATGCCACCGCCTCGTCATAAACATGGACATCCAAGGGAATCAACAAGGTAGCTGGATCAGTGTTTTTCCAAAGGCCGAGGTCGACTTTGCCGTCGTTCCTGACCATCCAGCGACGCATCATGTTGATCTTCTTATTGGGCGCCTTGAGGTCGGGTTTTTGTCCGAATATTCTTACCCTGATCTCGTCTTGAGACATCGGTTCAAGACTCGGAAGCTCCTCATACACAGTCTTCAAGCGGGAGCAAATCGCAGCAACCTCACTCCATTTGACTGTGCGGTGGATGCTGCACGGATCGCATCTCCACTCTCCTCTCATCACATAATCATAAGGTTTCCAGCCCATCTCATCGAATAGTCTCCCGCAATCCCTGACAATCATCGCCCGTCGTCCCCATGCGAAATGGGCGGCGAATATGGCCGCGACCTCAACATCCTTGACAGACCGCTCCCCTGAGCGGACAAGTTCAGAGAAACGTCGGGGAAAAGCTATCGGATCCTCCTGGAAATATTTGGGATCATTGTATGTCTCAGCCCAATTGATGAGCAGTTCTTTTGTCTTATCGTCCATTATCCATCTTGTTTTTCCTGGCCCAAGACATAACTCCGGCCGGAGACTTTTTCAATATCAGAAGGTCTCTCATCCTCTCGAAATATGGCTGGGTGTACCTGAAATAATCTTTTAGCCCCGCACAGAGGGAGTTCTTTGCCTCACCTCCCGGTCCCTGAGCCTGTCGAAGGGGCGTCCGGTCGAAACGGTGTTTGGGGCATTCTCCCC
The DNA here is from genome assembly GCA_902785575.1 of uncultured Bacteroidia bacterium. Taxonomy (GTDB): domain Bacteria; phylum Bacteroidota; class Bacteroidia; order Bacteroidales; family UBA932; genus Cryptobacteroides. Next base: position 71,580 of record CACZZF010000012.1, read on the forward strand.
TGCAAGCGAAATAGAAACGGCATCTCATGCATTCGGCCGGGAGGCTTGTCCTCTTGGCCACACCGAAACGGAAACGCTTCGGATCGTCATAAATCTCAACCAGAGGCTTCTCGAGTATATTTCCAAGCAGATACTCCGGATACACGAAATGGTCGCAATTGTACACATCCCCGTTATGCTCCACAACAAGGCAATCACCACAGGTCTCGCACATCGAGCAGACTCCAGGCTGGACCTTGCAATACTGGGCCAGAGTGGCGTCAAACATCTGAACGAAATACTCCCCGACATCGCTGACGACCCACTCATCAAAAACATCCTTGAGGAACTGCCCGTAACCCTTTGCGCTGACGCTCCAGGGAGCCAGCCGGGCGCCCTCGGTCTCAGGCGAGACAATAACAGGCCTCCTGAAATCCGGCCGGTCCACGACATGTTCCACAGCCGGAAGGAATTGCATATAATGGCTCCCGACGGATTTGAAGAATGAATATATTTCCTTACCCCTACCTTCCGACAGGGAACTCACTACGCTAAGGGTGTTGAACTCGACTCCGAATCTACGGAGCAAGTCCACTGAGGCCATCACCTTTTCCCAAGTCGGCCGACCTTGTTTGTCCAGCCGGAAACCGTCGTGGATATCCTGCGGTCCATCCAACGAAACCCCGACAAGGAAGTTGTTGAGCCAGAAGAACTCACACCATCTCTCATCAATCAGCGTGGCGTTCGTCTGGATAGTGTTGACAATCTTCTTGCCATCAGCATATTCACGCTGCCAGGCCATGGCTTTCTGATAGAAGTCAAGTCCTAAAAGGAGAGGTTCCCCTCCATGCCAGCAAAAAGTAACTTCAGGGACAGCGTTTGCGGTTATATACTGTCGGATGTATTCCCGGAGCAACTCATCGCTCATCACAGCCTCTTTTCCTCCATAACGCAAGGCCTTATCGAGGTAATAACAATACGAGCAATCCAGGTTGCACGCGGACCCGGCCGGTTTCACCATAGTGGAGAAAGCGGTAGGCCTCAACTCTTTACGAGCATCATCGAGAGTAATTGTCCTTGAATTGTCCATCGGGTATATGTCTCTTACGGCAAATTTAGTATTTTCGCGTAAATATGCCACGACTCTTCATCATATCCGGTTGCAACGGCTCCGGAAAAACCACGGCCACTTATGCCGTGCTCCCCGGCCTGCTCGGATGCAGCGAATTTGTCAACTCTGATGAGTTCGCCAAGAGCTTGTCGCCGTTCAGCCCTGAAAAGGCTTCCGTAGCCGCCAGCCGCTACATGTTGCTGAAAATGAGGCGCCTGCTGGATAGGAAGGAAGATTTCGCCATCGAAACCACCTTGGCCACAAGGTCGATGATCAAGATGATCAAAGACGCCCAGAAAGAGGGCTATTATGTCACGATCCTTTACCTTTGGTTGAACTCTCCTGACCTGGCGGTGGCCAGAGTGAAGGCTAGGGTGACCGCAGGTGGCCACAACATTAAGGAGGAGACTGTAAGGAGGCGCTACAGCGTCGGGTTGCACTACCTTTTCAGGGACTTCATGCCGATCTGTGACAGATGGATCCTTTGCGATAACTCTGATGATAACCTAAGGTTGGTCGCGGAGAGTTCCGGTAGCGGGATCACGGTGCGTGATCCTGAGACTTTCGGCAAGATCAAGACGATGAATTCGATTTATGAGAAAGAGTTGAGAGAAGAGGAAAAGAGGAAGAATGTACAACAATGAGAACTATTACCTGGATCTGTTCCAGGTCACACGGCCACAGTTGGAGAATCTGGTGGCCGCCGGAATAAAGGAAGGTGGCAGCTACAGCGACCTGTTCTTTGAGAATACGACATATCAGGACCTGCTCCTTCGAGACGGAATCGTCTCCTCGGGAGGCTTTCATATCGATTATGGAGTCGGGATACGAGTCCTCAAAGGCGACCGGACCGGCTACGCCTACTCCGAATCCACCGACGCGAAATCGATGTCCGAAGCCGTCAAAGCCGCCGCATTAATCGCTGCCTCTGGGCCGGACCGACCTCTGGCCCCGGCCGAGTCCGTCCTCGCTCCGCTGCGGCCGAGTACGGCCGGAGACCAAGGTCGGCTCCGGCAGGTAAAGAATCGACAAGGAGCGCGAAGCGCAGGGAGCATCGACGCCATTTGCCCTCCTGTCACCAAAACTGCCGTTGACTACTATCCATTTGTCTCAGATTGGCGGACGGAGGAAGCCAGGGTCTTTGTGCCATTCATGGAGAGAATACAGAAGGAAATCAGCGCTCGGGACAACCGAGTGCTGAAAGTCATCGTGTCGCTTTCGAACCAGATCAGCGACATCCTGATGTTCAACTCCCTTGGTGAACTCACCTACGACACCCGCCCGATGGGCACCATCGCCGCCTCGATAGTCTTCACCCAAGACGGTAAGATCGAGAACAAAACCGTCTCCAGGAGCTACCGCACCGGCACCGAAATGCTCACCGAAACGCTGTTGGAAGAAATTGTATCAGAGGCTGTCAAGGGAATCGACGAAAGGTTCGCCGCAAGAAGACCTAAAGGCGGGAAAATGAGCGTCGTGATGGGAGCGGGAGCCTCCGGAATATTGCTCCACGAAGCCATGGGACACGCCTTTGAGGCGGATTTCAACCGCAAAGGCCAGTCCATATTCAGCGGCCGGATCGGCGAGAAAGTCTGTTCCGAAGATATATCCATAGTTGACGACGGAACTATCCCAGGTAACCGCGGAGCAGTCAACTTCGACGATGAAGGAGTACCCGGACAGAAGACCTTCATGGTCAGAAACGGCATCCTGGAGTCATATCTCCACGACCGAATCAGCGCCACCCATTTCGGAGTCTCCCCTACCGGCAATGGCCGCAGGGAGAGTTTCCGATACGCCCCAATTCCCAGGATGAGAGCCACTTACATGCTTGGAGGAAAGGCGACTAAGGAAGATATTATCACCTCTGTGAAGAAAGGAGTTTATGTGGACCAGTTCAGCAACGGACAGGTCCAGATCGGAGAGGGCGACTTCACCTTCTTCGTGAAGAGCGGTTTCCTGATTGAGGACGGCAAGTTGACAATGCCGGTAAAGGATATAAACATCATCGGGAACGGTCCCCAGGCCTTGGCCGACATAACAATGGTCGGGAATGATCCGAAGGTAGATGAAGGCGCCTGGACCTGCGGCAAAGGGCAGAGTTGCCCTGTGTCCTGCGGGATCCCTACAGTACTTGTGAACAATCTGACAGTGGGAGGAGAATAGAATGGAAGAGATAACTGGAATGCTTTCTGAAAATGAGATAAGGACCGCCGAACTTTGCCTTGAGAAGGCGCTGGAACTCGGAGCGGAAAAGGTCAGGGTCACCCTCAACAAAAGCCTGATGGAACTCTTCGGTATTTTGAACGGAGAGTTGGACAAGGTGAACCATTGCCTCGACAGATCCCTGAGCGTATGTTTATTCGTGGATGGGAAGTATGGGACATTCTCCACCAACAGACTGGTAGAGAATGAGTTGGATAATTTCTTAAGAAAGTCTGTCGCGACTGTCAGGATGTTGGCTGAGGATCCATGCAGGGACCTTCCGGATTCCGGCAGGACCGCAAAGAACGCTCTCACTGGCAAGGAGTTGGGGCTATATGACCCTTCCTATCCCGCTTTGACCTCGGACGAAAGGCTCAAGATGGCCTTGGACGCTTCAATATTCAAGAAACATGAGGCTGAAGGACTCATCTCAGAAGAGGGGGAATATTCCGACTCTATCTTCGACACTTTCTTACTGGACTCAAACGGCCTCCGATGCCGCCACATCGAGACCTCCTTTGAATATGGAGTCGAGATGACGGTAAAGGATCCGGAAGGCAACCGGTTCAGTGGATATTGGTGGGACTCGACCCCGAGGCTCGCCGAGTTGAAAATAGGAGACTGTGGAGAGACCGCTTTCCAACGGGCAATGGCCCAAATCGACCCCAGAAAGGTTCCCAGCGGCAAGTATACCTTAGTCGTGGACAGCGAGAACTCATCCCGACTGGTCACCCCCCTGACTTCAGCCCTCGGTGCTTTCGCACTCCAGCAGAAGAATTCTTTCTTACTGGACTCACTCGGGAAAAAGGTATTCCCCGAGTGGCTGGATCTGATAGACATGCCCCACGCCAAGGGACAGACCGGATCAAGGCTGTTTGACTCGGAGGGTGTCGCCACCAAAGAGACCCCGGTTATCGAGAAAGGTATAGTAAAGGAGTATTTCGTCAATACATACATGTCCAATAAGATGGGTATCGCCCCCACTGTAGAGGACGTGACAAGGCCTGTGATACCCCCATGCGTCTCACCAGAGCTTGTGAAGCCAGAGAATATGGACAGGCAAGCCATAATGGACCTTGTAAAAGACGGGATTTTGGTCACCGGCTTCAACGGAGGTAACAGTAATTCCGCCACGGGTGATTTTTCTTTCGGTGTGGAAGGATTTTTGTTCAAGGACGGTCGCGTCGTCCATCCTGTCAGGGAAATGCTGATCACGGGAAACCTGCTGACCTTGTGGAACAACCTTCTTGCCGCGGGAGATGACGCTAGGATGTGCAAGTCAAAGGTCATCCCGACCTTGGCGTTCATGGACGTCGACTTCAGCGCCTGACAAATGTCATTCTGAGCGAAGCGAAGAATCTAATTGTATGGAAACTATTAATATTGAATAATACATGAAAGCAGAAAAGAACAAAGTCGTCAGCTTGACCTATGAGCTGATCGTCGATGGGGCTCTTGCCGACAAGGCCGATGAGACCCGTCCCCTAGAGTACATCCACGGTACCGGGATGCTCCTTCCCAAGTTTGAAAGCGAGGTGGAAGGGAAAGAGCCCGGTGAGGAATTCGCCTTCACTCTTACTCCGGAGGAGGGCTACGGTACATTCGATGAGACCAGACTTATCGATCTCCCGATGGAGGCCTTCATGATGGATGGTAAGGTCAGGGATGATCTTCTTGTCGTAGGCAGGATGATCCCCATGATGAGCGATTCAGGCCAGGTTGTCAACGGCATCGTCCATGAAGTGACTGACAATAAGGTCACTATGAATTTCAACCACCCGATGGCCGGCAAGACCTTGAACTTCACCGGCAAGGTCATCGCCGTCCGCGAGGCCACTGAGAAAGAGCTCGAGAAAGGCCATCCTTGCAAGCATCACAGTGACGGCGATTGCTGCCATCACGGTGACTGCCACAAAGATTCCTAATAGCTAGAATCGAGGATGTGGATGTGGGTCACGACTCGTCTTTCATTGTCGTGCTTGAAAGTATTTGAACCGGAGGGATAATTCACCACATTGGTCTTCTCGGAGCCTTGGCCCTTGACACACATCGTGGACGATCCACCACCATCAAGATTCATAGCCTGCTGGGGATGGAAGTGATTCTCTATGAATGATGTAAGCTCAAATGCGTTCATACCTTCAGCGATTCCTGGCCTGCGCCCGTCTACGACAATCAGAATAAGGTGATTATCCTCCGTCGTGGCGACCGCGGTCCTTGGATGACGCACACCCTGGTGGCGGATAGGATCCTCATAATTGAGTTTGCCGACCTGCTCATCTGAGAGACTCGTGGCAGCGAAATATTTCCCGACCGGGATATAGCCGTCAATAAGCATCGGAGAGCACCCGAAAACATCCGGATAGCTGATGGATGAGAATGCCTCCCTGCGCTCCTGCAGAGTCATATCCTTGCCCGTGTACTCTATTTTGACATTTCTTCCGTCGGTACTGATCGAGCAGTCAGTCTTCCACTGCGGAGGAGTCCCGATAACCGGAACGACATCGCTGTCGATGTTGTTGTAAGTCTTGCCGTCGACCTTGATAAATGATGACACTCTCTCATAAGTGGCATTGATTGTCGCGACAGCCCCCGCCTTCTTGAAAGCGTCGGAGGTGGCCATCCGGCCTTCTTCGATACCGAACTTGACTGAGTAGCGGGGATTATTCATATCCACATCCACCGCATAGACTAGCTGATGGACGCCAGAGATCGGTTCCACTCCGCTGTAACGCTTATACACAAGACCATCCTGGACATTCTCAACCTGCCACCCTCCCCTATTGAAGTCGGGGCCTTTCTCAATGGATTCCATATAATGCGCGCGAAGGTCTGACCAGTGATAGAACGGCCATCTGTCGGTATTCACTCCGGCTATCCGGCATTCGTTCTCATTAAGAAGAACCTTGACCAGGATGTCTTTGGAGCCCTTTTTCTTGAAAAACACCATCTGGATGTTAGCGCCCATGGGGCAGGCGTTCTCCAGCATCCAATGTGACTCGAGATTATCCGTGTCAGCGACAGGAGAACAGCAGCCCTCGATGTCCATCTCAACCGCCAACGGGGCGATCTGCGTGTCGTGGCCGTACCTCAACGTGGCCTTGTACTCTCCTCCCGCAAGGGCTTTGTCAGCGTGCTCTATCATGTGTCTCAGAATAACTGAAGCTTCGTTGCGGACGATCTCACCATATTCCTCGGAAGGGCCAATGGAGAAGTACTCCCTCAGGTTATTCGACTTCCAAGTGCTATAGAAATCATTGTAGGTAAAATACTTGTACAGGTCAACTCCCAATTCGTCATTCAGGGCGTTGTCGATGGTGAGCTCCCAAAGCCACCTCACCATCCGCTTTCTCACGACCGGGTCAAGGTACTTGTTCTTATCCGCCCCCCTGTAAGTGAATATCTTGTCGAGCAGGGCCTCCCCCGCTTCTTCGTCAATCAACTTGTCGCTAAGAGTGCGGCCGTATTCGTGGGAAGCCGCCGAGACAGGATAGGAATTGAACACTTCAGCCTGGATCTTCGTGCCGCAATGGCGGTCGTACCTGACCTTGGGATTCTTGGCCGTGATGGCGTCAAGGCTGTACGCCATACTCATTATACATCTCTGGACCGTGGATGTGTAAACATCTATCTTGCAATCGTTTCCTGTGAATATCTCCGGATAGCGGGCAATGGTTCTCTCCATAATGTGGCGATGCTCCCGACCACCCCTTGGAAGAAGCATTCCAAGATTGCCATCGGCGTCAGTGGCTATCTTTCGCACATCCTCAAGCAAAGCTTTGCCAGTCTCGGTCAATGCTCCTGCCCTACCCGCTGCCTCAAGGATCTCTAAAGGTTTGGTGTAGGTGTCCCCGGAGATGAGGTAACGGCTCCCGTGCCTTGCGAAATTAGCCAGATACACAGGTTTATACCCGGCCGGAGCCTTTGTCCAATGAGTCTCCACATCCGGATAAGGCTTATAAGACCAGGCCAGGGACTTGATGTCCTGTGAGGATAAGCAAAAAGGAAGCGATACGCAGATCGCGATGACTAAAACAATTCGTTTCATTTGTCAGAATGTGAATATGGCGTAAATAGGGTAATGATCTGATATATAATCTATATTCTTCCACCCGTCCCGGACGGTCTTGTATTCCTTAGCATTAAGCCCCACGCTATAGAAGATGTGGTCGATTATGGAGCTGCTGCCTCTGGCCGAGTTAGAGAAAGCGTTATAAGTGGCGTAGCTATCCGAGACCGGGGCGGTCTTCCGGGCGCTTTTCATCATCAAGTGAAGAGGAGCGAAGATAGAGTCATCCTCCGTAGAGTTGAAATCAGCGGTCAGAACGCAAGGAAGCCCATCCGGGTTAAGCTCGCCCATCTTCCTGACTATCAATTTCACACTCTCCGAACGCGCCACTGTTCCCTTATGGTCGAGGTGGGTATTGAAATACATGATTTCCTTCCCAAGGCGCTTAATGCGCACCCTTGCCCAAGTGCAAGTACGGTTACAGGCGGCATCCCACCCTCTGGAGACCCTATCAGGTGAATCACTCAGCCAGAACGTACCCCAATTCACAATAGTCACAGAATCTTTCAGATAGAAGATAGCCATCATCTCCCCTTTCTCATTGCCATCATCTCTTCCGACACCGATGGCGTCGTATACGGGCACATTGACCACTATGTCGTGACGCTGCTCCGCAAGACACTCCTGAACACCCATCAACAAGGGGCGCTCGGTTTTCAGCATCTCATAGACTCCTTCCCTGCGCTTGGCCCAGCCATTACCGGAGGAGTTGTCGGAAGAATTCTGGTAACGAACGTTGAAAGACATCAGTTTGAAACCGTCGGAAGGGACAGTGGAGACGTAATCTGTGCCAAACTCAATGTCACTGATGTATTCGGACAGATCTATCTTCCCTCTATTCTTCCCGCAACCGGCCGCAAGTAAGGCGACCGCCACAAAAGACATAGCCAACTTCAGAAAAACTCGCATCGGATAATGATTGATCACTGAGTACAAATATAATAAAAAAAGAAGAAGTCCCGTCAAATGATTCTCTGACGGAACTTCTTCATTCTCAACGAAATACTACCAGCCCGGATTCTGTTTCAGATTCGGGTTCTTCTGAATGACAGTCTCGGGGATCGGATAGAGATACTGACGCTGAGGCCAATCCCTGTCCTTGACATACTTCATGATGTAACCACCTTCCGGCTGGGCGACAAGGTTGACATCATTCTTGGAATCGCCCTTGCCAACCTTGACTCCGATACCCTTGTACTCATCGGGGATGTCACCGTATGTGAAGTACACATCGTTGGTGCCATCCTCGTTGATATCCAAAGGCTCATCCATGGCGGGGACAAAGATTCCCTCCCAAGGATCGTCTACCCAAAGGTTGCAGCAGGCCCAACGTTTGAGGTCGGTCATACGCAGACCCTCGTAAGCAAGCTCAATGGCCCTCTCACGGCGGATCTCAAGGATAACCGGATCGGTCACGCCAGGATAGTAACTGGCGATGTAAGGCTCGACCTCCGTAGGTTTGGAAGTAAGAGTTCCTGTCTGAGGAGTTCCTCCTGTGATACCAGCCCTTTTACGAAGGGTTCCGATTGTCTGCTCCCAGTCTCCGTCGGTAAGGGTACCCAACTCAGCCTTGGCCTCAGCATAGTTGAGCAGCATCTCGGCGTAGCGGATCAGAGGCTCGTCGTTGCCGTTCGAGCTGTGGTCATCGTAGAGGATGTCATCGATAACCCACTTCGTGACCTGGTATCCACTCAGTGTGTGGCCGGTGAAGTTCGCCGCGGTGGCCTCGTAGGCGCCTAGAGCGTTCTTGCGGGTATAGTCCCAGCCGCGGATGGTCTCGTTCAGACGGGTGTCGCGACCGGTGGTCTCCTGCTTGAATGTCTTGAAAGTGCCGTCCTCGTTCTTCTCGTTGTACGGTGTACCATCACTGTTCAGGTAGGTCTTCGCGAATTTGCGGGACATACCGAGGTGAGGACCGTAGGTCGAGGAGTTGTACCACCAGTTCTGCTCACCGATGCAAAGGGTCTCATCAGCCACAATGGCGAGCATGACCTCCTGGGTGACAGTGTTGTCGGCGATGAACAACTGACGGTAAGCGCCGCGGCCATTGGCGTACTTGGTGCCAGTGTAAATGCTGTAGACACCAGAATCCATCACCTTCTTGGCGGCGTCAGCGGCCAGGGCATAGAGATCGTTAGGCTTATACTGCGTGCAGCCAGTACGGGCGATGTCAAGCTGGTCGCCGGCATGGTACTTACGCCAAGCCGCCTCGAAGAGACAGATCCTGGACTTGAGGGCCATAGCCGTCCACTTGTTCACCAAAGAGGAATTCAAAGTCGCCTTGCTCTCGATGATATTGTCGAAAGCGAAGTCAAGATCCTCGATTATATGCCCGATTATGACGTCACGAGTGTCCTGAGTATTCATAAGGCGCTCATCCTCAGGTGAGTTGAACACCCAGTCAATCCACGGGACAGGGCCGTACGTGACAAGTTTGTCGAAATAGAAATAAGCGCGGAACAGACGAGCGATGCCGTTGTAGTTGTCACGCGTTTTTTGGGGGACATTCTCGTTGACATTCTTCTCAAGGAAGAAGTTGATGTTCCTAAGAGCAGACCAGGACCAGCTGGTGGCTGAGGAGACTGTGTAGGCTCCGACCTCCATGCCACCCACCGAGTTCTTCGGACCATAGTCTGTAGTTGAATCGAGTGTGTACACTCCGGTCCTGCTCGGCAGATTCTCATAGAAACCGTACATATAGGTCTGCAAACCGCCTTCAGAAGAGAACATCATGTCCACGGAAGCGGACGATTTCGGCTCCTCGTTGTAATCGCAGGATACTGAAAACGCGCCGACTGCCAATGCCAAAGTAATAAAAGTCAATATCTTTTTCATAATGCCTGCATTTTTAGAAGGTTATGTTGATACCGAAGGTGTAGGTCTTCAACATCGGGTAGTTGTAGGCGTCACCTGAGCCTGTCGTAAGATCAGGATCGGAGGTGCCGATATTGGAGACGTTGATGTCCTTGGTAAGCTTGTAGAGAGGAGACCAGGTGAAGAGGTTCTCACCGGAGAAGTAGACGCTCACGCCTTTCATTCCGACAGACTCAACCCAGTTCTTGGGAAGCCTGTAACCCAGCTGGACGTTCTTCAGACGGCAATATGCGACGCTCTGGAGGTAACGTGTGCTGGCGTTGTTGGTACCTTTGTAGAACGGGGCGTAGTAACCAGTGTAACGGGGCAGGAACGCATTGGGATTGTCCTCGGTCCAGTAGTTGCCCAGATGCCACTTGGGAAGGTTGTTGTAAGGACGGTTGTACTGTCCCCAGAACATGGACGCCTCATTTGAGGGGAACCAGTCCTGTTTGCCCACTCCCTGGAAGAACGCGGAAGCCCAGATGCCATTCCAGTCAATCGAGAGATTGAAACTGTACATGAAGCGGGGATTCTCGTTACCGATGATCTTACGGTCACCCGGATCACCGACCTGGTTCTTGCCACGGTCGATGTAACCGTTGCCGTTGAGGTCCTCGAACTTGATGTCACCGGGATAGATGGTGTAGGACTTGGAGGTCTGCATCAGAGGGTTGTAGTACTTCTGACCGGCATCCCTAACCTTTACCATTGCGGCATCGATTTCACTCTGGGTCTGCCAGAGACCGTTGGAGGTGAAGCCCCAGAGCTCACCCATCCTCATGCCCTCGTAGTAGTTGCCCGCGAGGGACTGGTTGGCCGCGTTGACAAGGTCTTTATTGGCGTTGTTGTACTTGTCTATGATTGAATAATAGTCATAGAGGGAAGCCTTGACGCTGTATATGAAAGGCTTGCTGGCAAGCTCGAAATCATCGTGCCAGGCGACGCTGACCTCGAATCCACGGGTGGACATGTCAGCGTAGTTGCCCTTAGGCGAAGAAGCACCGAACACATCAGGCACGGTAGGTCCCGCGACGATCATATTGATGGTCTTACGCAGGTAGGCATCGGCTGTGACGGTGAGGCGGCTGTTGAGGAAGCCGGCGTCCAAACCCACATCATAGGTGGTGGCGGTCTCCCAAGTCAAGTCATCAGGAAGGGCGCCAGGAGCGGTGGTATACCTCTGCTTGACACCGTTGAGAAGACGGCCCGAGGTGGAGACGCTCATCGTCTGCTTGTACTGGTAATTGCCAAGACCTGAGGCGTTTCCGAGGGAACCGTAAGAGGCGCGGAGCTTAAGGTTGGAGATGAAGGCGGGGTTGACGTGCCACCAAGGCTCCTGGGAGATCCTCCAACCGGCGGAGACCGACGGGAAGAAGGCCCAGCGGTGGTGCGACGGGAACCTGGAGGAGCCGTCGTAACGGCCGTTGACCTCGAGAAGGTACCTCTCGTCGAAGATGTAGTTGAACCTGAAGAAGGCTCCGCCGAACTGATAGGCGGACCAGCTGGAAGTGGTTGACTTGTTGTCAGTTCCGAGCGTCAGGTTAAGGTTCTCGATGTCAGGGGTCAGGAAGTCGGTATTAGCGGCATAGACATTCTTATGCTGACTTTGCTCGTAGTTCCAACCGACCATTCCCTTGACATAATGCTTGCCGAAGGTGTTCTCATACTCGGTGTAGATGTTGGTCGCAATGTACCTGGTCCATTCATTGGTCTCGGAGAACTTGTTTCCCGCAGGGTCCTTGATGTACTCCAAGATGCTGTTGCCGTTGGCGTCGACTGACTTGGCGTAAGGGGTACGGGCCTCTTTCTTGGTGCGCTCGTAGGTGGTCTTCCTATAGGTGAAGTCTCCCTTGAGACGGAGGGTGTTGTTCAGCCACTGGGCCACGAAACCGGTCGTGTTCTTCAGGACCTCGTTCACGGTTTTGATTCCGCTCTGACCATAAATGAGGTCAGCGGTGGAATAAACTCCAGAGTAAGTGAGTGTCCCGTCAGGGTTGAGCAGAGGCTCGGAAGGGTGACCCTCGTCGGCGATATTACGGTAAACGACTCCAGAGCCCTCTGAATAAGTGATAGGGTTGTAGTATCTGTTATAACCGTAGTCCAGGTTGTTCGTGATCTTCAACCATGGAAGGGCCTGGTATCCCATCTTCGCCCTAAGGTTGTAGGAGTTGTAACGGTCAGTCTGCTTGTCGCTGTTGAAGAGTCCGTCGAAATGATGGTAACGTCCTGAGAGATAGTAGTCGAACTTGCCGTCACTTCCGGAGATTGAGATGTTGTGGTTCATGCTCGGGACAGTGTCCTTGTAGAGGGCGGAGAAATAATCGACCTCTTTCGGGAAATAGACATAACGTCCTTTCGTCGTTCCCATCGAGCCATCGGAGATGATGGTACCGAAGTCTCCCGCATCGTGTCTTCTCTTGTATTCCTCAAGCCAAGCAAGTGAGAACTGCTGGGTCTTGTTGATACCCGAAGGCTTCGCTCCCTCGTTGTAAGAGGAGTAGGCCTTGTAGAAGTGCTCGGCCCAGACATAACCGTCAGTCACGACATCCGGCTTGTTCTGGGGAGCCTGAATCGAGAAATTGGCCGTGTAGTTGATCTGCGGCTTGCCTTTGGAGGCTTCCTTGGTCGTGATGAGGACCACTCCGTAAGGGGCTCGGGCTCCGTAGATAGCCGAGGCCGCGGCGTCCTTCAAGACGGAGACGGTCTCGATATCATTCGGGTTCAGCATGGAAGGGTCACCCTCGACGCCGTCGATAAGGACCAGGGCGCTACCGCCGTTGATGGAACCGGTACCACGGACGTTGAAGTCAGCGGTACGGCCAGGCTTACCGTCGGCCAGGGTAATGTTAAGGTTCGGGACAGCACCTTCGAGCATCTGGGTCACGTTGGTGGCAGCGCGGCCCTCGAAGACATCACTTGTGACCTGCTCCACGGCACCGGTCAGGTTGACCTTTTTCTGTGTACCGTAACCGACGACGACCGTCTCAGTCAGGGAGAATGAATCATCCTTCAGGACGACCACAATATTCCCTTGTGAGGCGGGAACACTCACCCGTTCTGTCTGATAGCCGAGGCAACTGACCTCGAGAATCACATCCTGAGCGGGAACATTGATTGAGAATTCTCCGTTAGTCCCGGTGGTGTTACCGTTCCGGGTCCCCTCTTGGATGACCGCGGCCCCGACTACCGGAACTTTACCGGAGTCGACAACCTTTCCGGAGATGGTCCTTGTCTGGGCCAAAGCTCCGAACTCAGCCATCAGGAGGAGCGACAGAGTCAATGCGCAAAGTTTGAAAAATCTCATGATGGATAGATTTTTGGTTAATTAATTAATGTGTATAATAGGTTATTCCATATCCAAAAACTCACACAAAAATATAGGTTTAATCAAAACCACGTAACGCGGATTAATCGTTTTTAATCCTTTTGACAAGAGATTTCGACCTTAGTAAAAAAAAAGGCAGAATTAATGTTAATTATCCACTACCGGCGCGCCATTGGCGTCTTGCACCACACCGGTCACGGTTCTGTTCTGCGCCAGCAGGCCGAACGACGCGACCATTGACAGGAACAGTGTCAAGATCAGAGATCGCTTGTGAAACATAATTTTTTAATTAATTGGTTAAAAATAAGTATTGGGTATATGAATAAATGGTTAGTCATTAGGGTCCGTTTTATCCAAAAGCAATGTAGCTTCCACGAAAATATAATTAATTCATCATATTGACAAGAAATTTCGACAAAAATTCACTATAAGAAAAGATTACAAACTTTTTTTTTAAGTTTGCAGAGATGAAAACAGCGGTCGTAATACTAAATTGGAACACCAGGGACTTTCTGGAAAGATTCCTTCCGGGCCTGATAACCAGTATGCCTGAAGGCGCTGAAGTCTTGGTCGCCGACAACGGGTCCACGGACGGATCATTAGAGCTGCTTGATGAGAAGTTCCCGGGAATCAAGCAGATACGTTTCGAAAAAAACCATGGCTTCACCGGTGGGTATAACAGGGCTTTCGAGGCCTTGGTCAAAATGCCGGAAGCCTCTGATTTGGAGTATTTTCTGTTGATCAACTCAGACATCGAGGTCCCGGCCGGCTGGCTTGAGCCGTTGATCTCTTGGATGGACAGCCATCCGGACTGCGCCGCATGCGCCCCGAAACTCCATTCCTGGCAAGACCGTGATAGTTTCGAGTATGCCGGCGCCGCGGGAGGCTTGCTGGACAAATACGGTTATCCGTTCTGCAGGGGAAGAGTCCTTAAAAAGCTGGAGAAAGACGATGGCCAGTATGACTCCCCTTCCAAGGTTTTCTGGGCCACCGGAGCTTGCCTTATGGTCAGAAAAGCTGACTACGAGAAGATGGGAGGTCTGGACGAAAGGTTTTTCGCCCACATGGAGGAAATAGACCTCTGTTGGAGGTTACAGCTTGAGGGTCGGAATATTTGTGTGATTCCAGATTCTGTCGTATATCATGTCGGAGGAGGCACCCTACCGAATGACTCTCCTTGGAAGCTCAAGCTCAACTACCGCAACAACCTCCTCATGCTCCGGAACAATCTCGCCAAGACTTATGCGCTCAGGGAGGCCGTCTCAGCTGATTCAGCGGTCGCGGCGAGGAAAGGATTCAGGAAAGCCGGAAGAACCATATTCATGCGCCAGTGCTTGGACCTATGCTCCGCTCTTGTGTACCTTCTTACCGGAAAAATCAGCCTTTTGAAATCCGTTTTTGAGGCCCACAAGGAGTACAGGAAACTCACCACAAGATTGGAAGTTTCTGAGATCCAGTCGTTCTTGGAGTCGCATAAAGGGATCTCGGCACCTTTCTTGTTCCCGAAATGGATCGTTCCTTTGGCTATGACCAAAGGAAATGGTATATTTGCCTATATTAGGAATAGAATATGAAAATCGTCATTCAAGGAGCCGGTGAGATCGGATCCCATCTGGCCAAGATGCTAAGCAAAGAGGCCAACGATATCACCATCATAGACGAGGATCCCCAAAGGCTCAACAGCTTAACCGCGATCGCCGATGTGATGGCAATTGAGGGGCGTCCTTCCTCTATAAATGTAATGAGGGAGGCGGATGTCCAGAATGCGGATCTGTTCATCTCCGTCGTGCCTTTTGTGCCTCAGGATGTGAATATCATCAGCGCTCTTCTGGCGAAGAACCTCGGAGCGAAAAAAGTCACCGCAAGAATTGACGACAATGAGTTTCTGACTCCGGAGAACAAACTGCTGTTCAAGCAGATGGGCATAGAGCTTATGTTCTATCCCGAGCGACTTGCCGCTGATGAGATATTCGATCTCCTGAAGCATTCCTCAGCATCCGAATCGATGGATTTCGCCCGAGGAAAGCTGCAGGTCGAAGTATTCAAACTGGAAGAGGACTCCCCTCTTCTCGACATGAAGATCGCCGAGTTCGCCGCTATCGCCAGCAAAGACGAGCTCCAGTTCAGGGTTATCGCCATCTCCCGTGGCGGTAAAACCATAATGCCCAAATTCGACACCAAACTCCAGTACCATGATCTGGTGTTTATCATAGCGACCAGGGAAGGAATCGGTTTCCTGATGAAGTTCCTTGGGAAGAACCATGTTGAGACCGACAAGGTGATGATTCTGGGTGGTTCCAGGATAGCTGAACTTGCCGCGGAACAGTTGAGCAGGAAGATAAGCCTGGTGAAGATCCTTGAGAAAGACAAGGAGAGGGCCATGGAACTCTCCGAGCGGCTCCCGGACAATGTCGTGGTGGTCGTAGGAGATGGTCGCAACTCAGAACTACTTGTGGATGAGGGAATTAAAGGCTTTGATGCGTTCCTTGCCCTGACTGGCAAAGACGAAGCAAACGTGCTGGCTTGCGTGTCAGCCAAGAAATTCGGAGTCGAGAAAACCATAGCCGAAGTAGAGAATATAGAGTACATCCACCTTGCCGAGGAAATGGGTGTCGACTCAGTCATCAACAAGAAACTCATCACTGCCGGAAGGCTTTTCAAGTTCACTCTCAGCGGCAAGGCCAGGCTGGTCAAATACATGAGCGGCACCGATGCTGAGGTCCTGGAATTCACTGTACCGCCGGGTAGCGCCATTACCAAGGCCCCGTTGAAAGATCTCTCCTTCCCGAAGGATTCAGTGATTGGAGGAGTGATCCGCGGCAGCGAGTCGATGATAGCGATCGGAACCACCAAGATCGAGGCCTATGACCGGGTGGTGGTGTTCGCTCTTCCCCATGCGGTCAAGGAGGTGGACAAGTTTTTCAAGCAGTAAACCGGAATCAAGATGAACGCCCTGGACAATAACTATAATAAGTATCAGAAATATTTCTCCGACGACCAGTTCTGGGGAAAACTCAAGAGAATGGCCCGCAAGGCCGGAATCAAGATCGCTTATGCCGCCTTGCTGTTATACTATGTCCTCCGCAACCCGGCCACTCCGAAAGCGGACAGGACCAAGATCATTGGCGCCCTGGGATATCTCATCCTCCCGACCGACCTTATTCCCGACTTCCTTCCTGTGGTAGGCTACACCGATGACCTGGCCGCCATCATGTGGGCTCTATATTCAGTGGCCAAGAACATCACCCCTGAAGTGAAGATCATGGCTCGGGAAAAGCTCGGGGAATGGTTCCAGGACTACGACAGTTCCGACCTCGAAGGGATGTCGTGATATGCCTAGCTATCTCCAAATAGAGAACATTTCAAAGTCTTACGGCCCGAAGATTCTCTTCGAGCATATAGGTTTCAACGTCAATGAGGGCGATAAGATAGCCCTGATTGCCCCAAATGGTACCGGCAAGACCAGCCTGCTGCGCATTCTCGCCGGCAAGGACAGTTCCGACTCCGGTGGCCGAGTCCTTTTCCTCAAGGACATAAGGATAGCCTTCTTGGAGCAGGAATATGATTTCGATCCGGCGGCGACCGTCTGGGACCAGATCATAGCTGACAGTTCCAAATGGATGGAACATCTTGATCCTGAGCATGTGGCGGCCTATGAACTCAAGATCCGCCAACTGTTGACCTCCTTCTCTATTGAAGACTCTTCGAGGCGAATGGGAGACTTGTCCGGCGGTGAGATCAAGAGAGTCGCCATCATTGTGATGCTCGCGAGCGAGGCGGATTTCTACATAATGGACGAGCCAACCAACCATCTCGACATCGAGGCTATCGAATATCTTGAGAGCTATTTAACCCGGGCCCGCTGCACCCTGTTGATGGTGACTCATGACA
The DNA here is from genome assembly GCA_902785575.1 of uncultured Bacteroidia bacterium. Taxonomy (GTDB): domain Bacteria; phylum Bacteroidota; class Bacteroidia; order Bacteroidales; family UBA932; genus Cryptobacteroides. Next base: position 89,016 of record CACZZF010000012.1, read on the forward strand.
GGTACTTCCTGGATAGCGTGGCGAACATTGTGATGGAGATCGACCGGGGGCAGGTATACATTTATAAAGGCGACTATGAAAACTACCTTGAAAAGCGCCAGGAGAGGATAGACAACTACAACGCCGAGACTGACAAAGTCCGCAATATCCTTCGCAGGGAGCTGGAGTGGATGCATGCCAGCCCATGCGCCCGTACAGGGAAGGCCAAGTCCAGGAAAAACGCTTTCTATGAGCTTCAGGATAGAGCCGGCCAGGTCTACCGGACGACCCAGCTGAACCTGGATGAGATGGGAGGAGCCACAAGACTAGGGACAAAGATTATCAACTGTAAGAATTTGGGATTCAGCCTCGGTGGAACGACCTTCATGAAGGATTTCACCTATAATTTCCAACGTTACGAGAGAGTCGGCATCGTGGGTGGAAACGGCTCAGGGAAAACGACTTTCATCAACCTTCTGACTGGAAGGACAGGTGTGGACTTCCCTTTCGAGGTCACCGGAACCATCGAAAGAGGTGAGTCTCTGAATATCGGATATTACCGTCAGGACGGGATGAGTTTCGATGAGGACCAGACCGTGCTTGAGACAGTGAACGACACCCATCTCCTGGGACGTTTCATGTTCCCGCATGACATGCTGAACAACAAGATCAGGAAGCTCTCCGGAGGCGAGAAGCGCAGGCTATATCTGCTTACCATCCTGATGCGCCAGCCGAACCTCCTGGTGATGGACGAGCCTACGAACGACCTGGACATCGTGACTCTGAACGTGTTGGAGGAGTATCTCAAAGAATATAAAGGCACCCTCATAATTGTCTCGCATGACAGGCATTTCCTGGACCGCCTCGTGGACCATCTGTTCATATTCATGGGCGACGGTACCGTCAAGGATTATGTCGGCAGCTACAGCCAGTACCGTGAATATGTCCGCCGCCAGCCCAAAGTTTCTAACGCCGACGGTGGGGATAGCGTCAGGGGAGATGTCCCTCCTGACGCCGTCGCTGACAACAAGAGAAAGGACCGCCGGAAGTTGACTTATAAGGAGCAAAAGGAGTTTGAGGGGCTTGAGAAGGACATCGAGACATTGACCACTGAGAAAGCTGACCTCGAATCGAAACTCAGTGGAGGTATAACCGACGTGGAGGAACTCAGGAAAGCCTCAGCCAGATTCTCAGAGGTTTCCAACCTCCTCGACGCCGCCGAAACCAGATGGCTGGAGCTGTCCATGATTCTGGATTGATAACTGATTATTCACTATATTCGCGATATGAGCTCATTTCTAGCACCTCCTCCCTTCAAAGAGGAAATGACCGGCCCGGAGGTCGATTCCATCTACAAGAAAAAACGCTTGCAGGTATTCCTGGGCATATTCATAGGCTACGCCGGCTTTTACATCGTCCGCAAGAATTTCTCGATGGCCATCCCCGGACTCGAGGCTCTCGGCTTCACCACTGAGGAACTCGCCATCGTGCTGTCGATGAACGCTATAGCTTACGGATTCTCGAAGTTCCTGATGGCCAGCATCTCGGACCGTAGCGACGCCCGGAAGTTCTTGCCCCTCGGCCTGGTCTTGGCCGCCCTCTCAATGGCGTTCATGATCGTTCCGGTGCAGTGGCTCGGAATCGAGCACAAGTTCTGGGCGATAGCGCTCATGTCATTGCTCAACTTCCTTGTGGGTTGGTTCAACGGAATGGGCTGGCCTCCATGCGGAAGGGTCATGACACGATGGTTCTCCATTAAGGAACGCGGCACTTGGATGTCAGTCTGGAATTGCGCCCACAACGTCGGAGGCGCTTTGGTCGGACCTATGGCCACTTACGGCGCGGTTTGGTTCGGATCGTGGTTCTACGGTGCCCATACCGATCATTATTTCCTGATCGGATCTTTCGTGTTCCCGGCCGCCGTGGCCATCCTCATAGCTATTATCGCATACTGCATGATCCGTGACACACCTCAGTCACTCGGACTCCCCTCCATCGAGAAATGGTCCGGCCATGCGGCCAAGCATTACACTGTCAAGAGCGAGGAAGTCATGTCTGTCAAGGATATATTCAGGACAGTCCTTTCCAACAAACTGCTCTGGTATATCGCTTTCGCCAACGCCTTCGTCTACATGGTCCGTTATGGTTGTCTTGACTGGGCACCGAAGATATTAACTGACAAAGGAATAGACCTAACCAGCACCGGCTGGGCGTACTTCGCCTACGAGTTCGCCGCCATCCCTGGAACTTTGTTCTGCGGCTGGCTCAGCGACAAAGTTTTCAACGGAAGAAGAGCGCTCCCTACTATGCTGTTCATGGCCCTCGTGGGAGTCGCCATATTCATTTATTGGAAAAACCTTGAAAATCTGACCGTCATCATCTCTTGCCTGATAGCCATCGGCTTCTTCATCTACGGCCCTGTCATGCTGATTGGTGTGCAAGCCCTTGACCTCGCCCCGAAGAACGCCGCCGGCACCGCCGCCGGACTTACCGGATTCCTAGGTTATGTGCTGGGCACGGCGATTCTGGCCAACATCCTGGTGGGCTTCACGATGAGACGAGCCGGATTGGACACCGTGTTCATCCTTTTCATAGCCGCCTGCGTCATCTCGATCCTGTTGATGGGTCTGACTTACAAGGCAGAGCAGTATCTCGCGAAGAAAGAGTAGATCTTTCGCCGCGCTCAAGATGACAATATAATTCTGAGCCTGCGACCACTGTCATTCTGAGCCTGCGACCACTGTCATTCTGAGCCTGCGACCACTGTCATTCTGAGCCTGCGAAGAATCTCTCTGCCATTCTGTCAGCGATTCTTTGTTGGCAGATAATTTGATATGTCCAAATTAGTTTAATGGAGAAAGACTATGAGCAAGAAGAAAAACAATGAGGAAGTAAAAGAGGAAGTGAAGGAAGAGAAGGTCAAGAAAGAGGATCTCGCCAACGAGAAACTTGAGGCTGATTTGGAGGCTCTTAGGAAAGAGAACGAGGAGCTGAAAACAAGCGTGGCGAAGGAGAAGGACGACTATCTCCGCCTGATGGCCGATTTCGAGAATTTCCGCCGTCACTCCGCTGAGACGAAGCTTGAGCTAGTCAGCACAGCATCCGCTGACATAATCAAGGGCCTGCTTCCTGTTCTCGACGACTTCGAGCGTGCGATGAAAATGCTCACAGATGCTGAAGACAAGGTAGCCGTCGAGGGCACAGAATTGATATATAATAAGTTAATGACTTTCCTCAAGGCTAAGGGACTGGACATCATCAAGGCAAAAGACGAGAAGTTTGACACTGATTTCCATGAGGCCGTGGCTCAAGTGCCGGTTCCCGAAGAGGATAAGAAGGGCCTTGTGTTCGACGTGGTACAGACCGGTTATACTCTTTCCGGAAAGGTAATCCGTTACGCAAAGGTCGTTGTCGGAATATAGGAGGTTGATCCATGGCTGAGAAAAGAGACTATTACGAGGTTCTGGGAATCGCCAAGACAGCGACCGCTGATGAGATAAAACTTGCCTACAGGAAGGCTGCCATGAAATGGCATCCTGACCGCTGGGTTGAAGGTACTGACGCTGAGAAGAAAACCGCCGAGGAAAAGTTCAAAGAGGCCTCGGAGGCTTATTCAGTGCTTAGCGACCCTGACAAGAAGGCCAGGTACGACCAATTCGGATTCTCCGGTGTGGACGGCCAGGCGGGACCTGATTTCAGCGGAGGCTTCGGCAACCTGGAGGATATCCTTCGGGATCTCTTCGGAGGAGGCTTCGGTGGTTTCGGAGGCTTTGGCGGGTTCAGTGGATTCGGCGGTGGAGGCGGCTCCACAAGGTCCCAGACCAGGGTTTATAAAGGACGTGACATCCGTACGAGAGTACGTCTGACTTTGGAGGAAATCGCCAAGGGCGTTGAGAAAGAGATCACGATAGAGCGCAACCGCCCCTGCCCCGACTGCGGAGGTAAAGGTACCAAGAACTCTTCAGACATAAAGACTTGCCCGACCTGTAACGGATCGGGCCAGGTCCAGCATGTGACCAACTCATTGTTCGGAAGGACAATGACTTATTCCACCTGCCCCCAGTGCGGTGGTGAGGGAAAGATAGTCACCAATCCATGCCGCACATGCGGAGGCACCGGGCTTGTGAGGAAACGTGAGACTGTCAAAGTCAAGATCCCGGCTGGTGTCGAGGATGGAATGCAGCTTACTCTCAGGGGTGAGGGCCATGCGGCTCCTCATAACGGGGTGAACGGAGACCTGCTTGTCATTATCGAGGAGGTTGCACATTCCAACCTTAAGAGAGAAGGCAACAACCTCTTCTATTCCACCATGATATCCGTCACGGACGCCATACTCGGCACCGAGATAGCAGTCCCTTGCATAGACGGGACCTATAAGGTAAAGGTCGAACCCGGCACACAATCTGGAACCGTCGTGAAACTCCGCGGAAAAGGCCTTCCGGCAGTGAGCGGATACGGAAGCGGGACTGGAGACATGTATGTGAAAATCCTTGTCTGGATACCTAAAAGGCTATCGAGCGATGAGAAAGCCGCCCTGCAAAACATGAGGACCAGCCGTTCCTTCACTCCTGATCCTTCAAGGGACGATAAGGCGGTGTTTGACAAGATCAAGGATATTTTTTAAATATTCCTCGAAAAAAGTTTTGTGATTGTAAAATTATTCGTACTTTTGCAGTCCGAAATTTAAGAGCAACCTCTTGCGGGTCGTTATCAGATGTGCGTAATGTTGCGTAAAAAGTATTGAGAGATGGATTTAATGAAAATTGCTGAGCAATCTTTCGCTAACGAGAAAGTTGCTACCTTCCCTAAGTTCAAGGCCGGTGACACCATCACCGTCACTTACAGGATCAAGGAAGGCGATAAGGAGAGGCTCCAGAACTTCAGGGGCGTCGTCATCCAGGAAAGGGGCGCTACCCCGACCACCAGGACTTTCACCGTCCGCAAGGTTTCCGGTGGAATTGGTGTTGAGAGGATTTTCCCCTTCCAGTCACCGTTCATCGAGAACATCGAGCTGAACAAGGTCGGTAAGGTCCGCAGAGCCAGGATATTCTACCTGCGTAACCTCTCTGGTAAGAAGGCCAGGATCAAGGAGCGCAAGTTCGCTGGCAAAAAGGTTGAGGACGCCGAATAGAAAGCTAAGGTCCCCTAGCTCAACTGAATAGAGCATCTGACTACGGATCAGAAGGTTACAGGTTTGAATCCTGTGGGGATCACCACTTTAGCGGAATTAGCTCAGTTGGTAGAGCATCAGCTTCCCAAGCTGAGGGTCGCGAGTTCGAATCTCGTATTCCGCTCGCAAATTAAAAGATAGCCGATCATTCGGCTATCTTTTTTTTGTATAGATCCACCCACAACCAAAAACCTCCGCCCAAATCGCCTTATATCAGGCTTTGGGCGGAGGCGTGGAATAGAAAACCTTACGGCTCGTCAGGCCTCCGGAATCTCATTCGCCGCCGGAGCGGAGAAAGGAGACGGAGTTGAGCCAACTTTATAGGTGTCATCCTCGATTTCCTGCTCGGGGATGTCATACATGGCGGGACGCTCACCAGTGGTCAACTGGGTGAATTCATCCTCATCAATCATCTTGCAGTTACCGTTGAAAACAGCATCAAGGTCAACTTGGAGCCTTCTGATGTGAAGGTCACCGCTTACAACACAAGTATCTTTAAGGCTCAGGGTGTCCTTAACATAGAAATTGCCGTCTATCTTGCCCCAAAAATCGCAACTCGTGCAAATGATGTCGCCTTTGACGACAGCCTTCTCACCGACCACAACCTTGGCCTGGGAGACGATTTTCCCTTCGAAGTTACCATCGATCCTGATGTCATTCGGAGATGTGATCTCACCTTTGATGCTAGATCCGGCCGAGATCCTGCTGATGTCGTTGACTCCCACTGAGTCTCCGGACCTGTCATAATTCGCTGCCATATTCTTTTTCATTTAATCGTTAATATTCAAATACTTCTATACAAGACCGACTCCATGGCAGTTCTTGTATTTCTTACCGGAGCCGCAAGGACAAGGATCATTGCGCCCGACCTTCTTCTCGACATGAACCGGTGTGTTGGCCTTCTGCTCACCGTTCGTCACGAGATCGTTGCGACGGGTCTGCATCTGGCTCATGTCCGTCCGGCGCCTCGGTGCCTGGGCAGGGCGAGCCTCATTCTCATCCCTCAACGGGACGAAAGCCCTGAGAAGGAATGAGAGGACATCCTTGTTGAGATCCTCAAGCATAGAGGCGAAGAGGTTGTAGCTCTCGAGTTTGTAGACCACAAGAGGATCCTTCTGCTCGTAGGCGGCGTTCTGGACGCTTGTACGAAGATCGTCCATCTCACGGAGATGCTGCTTCCAATGCTCATCGATCTGGTAAAGGATGATGGTGCGGCTGAGCGCCTTCGCTATCTCTTTGCCCTGGGTGTTATATGCTTTCTCAAGATTGACGCTGAGAGTCAACATCTTCCGGCCGTCAGAAATCGGGATAGCGATGTTCTGGTACATACTCCCCTGCTTCTCGTAAATCTGCTTGATGAAAGGATAAACCTTCTCGGCAAGGGTGTTCATCCTACGGTCATAGACCTCCTGCATGTGCTTGCAAAGGGCGTCAGACAGATCGTTGGGCTTGGCGCTGGAATAGAAGGCCTCATCGAATCCAAGGTCTATGGACAACTGGCCCATCACATATTCCTCAAAATTCTGGTAGGACATTCCTTCCGCCCTGTCGGCGATAAGGTTCGAGGAGTCGATCATCATGTTCTGGACATCAATCTCAATCCTTTCTCCGGAAAGAGCGTTGCGGCGGCGGGCATAGACAGCCTCACGCTGATAGTTCATGACATCATCGTACTCAAGGAGTCTCTTACGGACACCGAAGTTGTTCTCCTCCACCTTCTTCTGAGCGTTCTCGATGGACTTGGAGAGCATTCCGTTGACGAGAGCCTCGTCATCAGCCATACCCAATTTATCGACCACGCCCGCGATCCTCTCGGAACCGAACAGACGCATAAGCTTATCTTCAAGGGAGATGTAGAACTCGGAGGAACCCGGGTCACCCTGACGGCCGGAACGCCCCCTCAACTGACGGTCGACACGACGGCTGTCATGCCTCTCCGTACCGATGATCGCAAGTCCGCCGGCTTCCTTGACCTCAGGGGAAAGCTTGATATCGGTTCCACGGCCAGCCATATTGGTGGCAATGGTCACATTGCCCTTCTGTCCGGCCTGGGCGACAATCTCAGCCTCCCTGGCATGCTCCTTGGCATTGAGGACATTATGCTTGATGCCTCTCATACGGAGCATGCGGCTCAGAAGCTCAGAAGTCTCCACATCGGTAGTGCCAACCAGAACCGGCCTTCCTTGATCGGTGAGCTCCTTGACTTTGTTGATAACCGCTTGATATTTAGCCTTCTTGGTCTTGTAGATAAGGTCGTCCTTATCATCCCTGATAACAGGTCTGTTGGTAGGAATCACGACCACATCAAGCTTATAGATGGACCAGAACTCGCCCGCCTCTGTCTCAGCGGTACCGGTCATACCGGCGAGTTTATGATACATCCTGAAATAATTCTGGAGAGTGATGGTAGCGAAGGTCTGGGTCGCCGCCTCGACTTTGACGTTCTCCTTCGCCTCGACAGCCTGATGCAAACCGTCGCTCCAACGGCGCCCCTCCATAATACGGCCGGTCTGCTCGTCGACGATCTTGACCTTGTTGTCGATCACGACATAGTCAACATCCTTCTGGAACATGGCGTATGCCTTCAAGAGCTGGATCATGGCGTGGACCCTCTCGCTCTTTAGGGAATATTCCTCCATCAGTTTGTCCTGACGCTCCTGCTTCTCCTCCGGGGAGAGAGTCTCGTCCTTCTTGATGTCGGCGATCTTGCTTCCCATATCGGGCAGGACGAAGAAATCAGGATCGGACACAGAGTTGGCAAGGGCGTCGTGACCCTTGTCAGTCATGTCGACAGAGTGCTGCTGCTCGCTGATGACGAAGTAAAGCTCGTCAGTGACTATGTGCATCTGGCTCTCATTGTCCTGCATGTAGAAGTTCTCAGCCTTCTGCATAAGGGCCTTCATACCCTGCTCGCTGAGGAACTTAATGAGAGGCTGATATTTAGGCAATCCTTTATAAGCCCTGTAGAGCAACATACCTCCCTCATCCATCTTACCGGCAGAGATAGCCTTCTTGGCCTCATTGAGCACCTGGTTGACAAGGGTGCGCTGCTTCTGGTATAGACTCTCGACATAAGGGCGGTACTCGATGTACTGCTCGTCATCTTCCGCCTTGGCGACAGGACCCGAGATGATCAACGGGGTACGGGCGTCATCGATAAGGACGGAGTCAACCTCATCGACGATTGCGTAGTGATGTTTGCGCTGCACGAGGTCATTCATATTGACCGCCATATTGTCACGCAAGTAGTCGAAACCGAACTCGTTGTTGGTACCGAAAGTGATATCGCAGTTATATGCCCTCTTACGGGCGTCGCTGTTGGGCTCGTGCTTGTCAATGCAATCGACCGAGAGGCCATGGAACATATAGAGAGGTCCCATCCACTCGGAGTCACGTTTGGAGAGGTAGTCGTTGACGGTAACAACGTGGACACCTTTTCCAGCGAGGGCGTTAAGGAATACAGGCAGAGTCGCCACAAGGGTCTTACCCTCACCGGTCGCCATCTCAGCGATGCTTCCCATCTGCTCTTTATTGGATTTCACTCCACCATTCAGGACGATACCACCGATCAACTGGACATCGTAATGAACCATGTCCCAGGTAACCTCATTCCCCCCGGCGATCCAATGGTTCTGGTAGATGGCCTTGTCTCCATCAATGGTCACGAAATCGTGGTTGATACTGAGATCCCTGTCGAACTGGGTCGCGTCGACGACGATTGTCTCATTCTCCTTGAACCGCCTGGCGGTGGACTTCATGATAGAGAATGCCTCAGGAAGAATCTCCTCCAGGGTCTTCTCAATCTGCTCATCCTCCTCTTTCACAAGTTTGTCTGACTCGGTGGCGAGATTCTCCTTCTCGGAAACGGGAATATCTTCCTCCAGTTTCGCCTTTATCTCGGCGATCCTCGCCTCGAAAGGCGCCTCGCATTCGCGAAGCTTATCCTTCAGGGCCTGGGATCTTGCCCTCAACTCGTCATCTGAAAGAGCGTCTATCGCGGGATAAGCCGCCAGGACCTTGTCCAGGACCGGCTTGATGAGCTTCATGTCACGGTCGGCTTTCGAGCCGAATATCTTTCTTAATAAGCCTGATACAGCCATAAAAAAACTTTGTCTCTGATTAACCTACAAATATAGCGATAATCAGAGACAATAACAATACCAGATTCTTCACTGGCGTTCAGAATGACATTTTGTCATCCTGAGCGAAGCGAAGGATCTAGAACATGAATCCCACGCCTAATTTCAGCTGGCTGCGATGTATCTTCAGAACCCCGCTCGTGAGGTTACCGCCATTGCGGTTGACCACACCATAATCATACCTGATGGAGAAACGCACGGCATCCATCACGTCGAGGCCAAGTCCTCCACCGAGAAGGACGTCGAAACGGGAATACTTGGTATAGCCGCTAAGCTGGCCGCTGTAGATGTCGTACTCCATGCTGGTACTCTTCTCCTTGATCCTAGAGGTAAGGCCAAGATCGAGGGTCGGTCCAGCGAACACCAGAACGCGCATATCCTCGCTCAAAGGGAACTTGATATTGAGATCGAGAGGAACCGCCACATAAGTCTCGGTGAAACCGACCTTGGTGTAATCATAGATACTGACCTCACCGCCGGTAAAATAGCCGAACTGGATCCCGGGAGCGAATCCTACAGTACCTTCTATCAGAGGAATATCATAGGACAAGCCAAGGGTTCCGCCATAAAGGTCAGCGGAGACATGTCCAAGAGTGTAATCGAACCGGGTGTCGCTGAGTCCGAAACCGACTTCAGCCACAAGATTCTGGGCGAAAGCGTTTGTCCCGGTGAGCGCCAATGACGCCGCAAGGATGGTTGTGATGAACTTTCTCATATCATTCAAATTGATTTATAATAACATATATTCAAAAATAATGCTCATTTGTCATCCGTGGGCAACTTCACCTGGTCGCCCATCTCACGGAGAAACTCCCTGGAGAAATACTTCATGAACCCGCCAGCAGAAGTCAGAGTCAGTTCCCCGAAATAAACCTTTCCATCAACATCATAGAGGTCAACCCGCATCTGGGGAAAGCCTTTTGATAGTTCTGAAGCTATCTCCAGCATTCTCCTGAAACTTGCCGGCTTGGGAATAGCGCCTCCCCCGTCCTTGTAATGATCAGTTGCCACAAGCGCATCGGGACGAGGTTCCCAATTCAAGTCAAACACATTGAGATCCAACGAGTTCTCTGTCCTGTCACTGCAAGTCAGGATCGAATAAGGCTTGCCGTCGAAACACCAGAACTTATAGTCAACCATAGACCGTGAGCCTGCAGGCTGAGTCGACGAGTCCAACAGTTCCTCAGCAATGACAAGGGGTGTTATCTTTGTGTAATGCAGTTCCGAGGTCTCGAATCCGCATCTTACTTTCATCAACTTAGAGAAATGAGCTATCGTCGCGGGAATGTCCAGCTTACTCTTGTCAGAGCATATCACAGCATCCCCGCTGCCGTTATTCAACTTCAGCACAAAGGAATCCGGAAGGCTGTCCCAATCAATATCCTCCGCCTTCTCCCAGGTCCCGAGCGACTTGACAAGAGTGTCACCGAATCCTTTTTCCTCCACATATTTCCGGACCGCGAACTTGTCGGCAAGAATAGGCCACATCGAGGTGTCGCCGTTGAACTTGAGCCAATTGATCTTCTCATTCAGATCTTTAGGATGTTTGAGATCCGGCCAGCGGTGAAGCATCTGGTAATATTTCAGCCTCGCGACTACCTCCGGCCCCAGCAAATGAGTCTTCGCCAGGGTCCGCAGCACAAAGTTGAACAAATCGCTAAACCACTTTCTCATATTAAATGAAAGCTCCTTTTGACATAGACTTCTTTCGGTATTCTTTCGCCTTCCGGTACTCGCCGAAAGCCTCACACATGTACTTAAGAGGGAGGAAAGACTTGAATTTCAAACAACTGTACAGTGAGTATAGGAAAATATACAACGCCTGACAGAAAGGCTTCCTTCCAGGATCGGAGAACCTGTGGAGGGCATATGCGAAGACACTGCGGTAGATATACCGCTCCTTCGGCTGCTTTCTCTCGCCAATATCATGTACGACAAGCGCGTCCGGAACGACTCCGATGCCGTAACCATGGTAAAGGACACGGGAACAATAGTTGTCGTCCTCCCCATTAAAATGGAACAGCGGTGAGAAAAGCCCGACTTCCTCAAGTCCCTTCCTGGAAATGAACCAATGCGCGGCCATGACGAAAGGAACCGACCAAAGGCGATCATCAACAACTCTCCGGCTCGGAACAACCCTGGACTTGAAAAGACGGTTCATTTCCTCAAGGCCATCATTCATCTGCATTGGGCTCAGAAGCACATATTCAGGATGGGACTCATTGACAGCCAACAACTTCCCTATTGTGTCCGGCATAATCCACGCATCCTGGTTCAACAAGTAGGCATAGTCGTAACCATTCTCCAGAGCATAGCGCATTCCCATGTTATTGGCCGCTCCGAAACCGAGGTTATCAGTGTTTATGACCAGCCTCACCTCCGGGTAATGCTCTCTTATCCACTCAGTGGTGCCGTCAGTTGAACCGTTGTCGGCCACATAGACATCCACAGGCACCTCTGAAGCCTTAAGGCTGCCTTGGCACCTTTCCACCCACCTCATACCGTTGTAGGTCACTATTATGACTAATACTCTCATCGGTTACGCAGTTGGTTGTAATACTTGATGAAGATCTCTTTCGGAGATTTCCTGGTGAATATGCTGTGGCGGACATTCCTGGCCGTCGCTGACATAATGCCATCATGACTGGAAGGGTCGCCGCAATCCTTGAACAAATACTTCAAACTCCGGGCCGCCTCAACGCACCAGCAATAAGCCCCTAAAAGCAAATATGCCAATGCGTTACCTCGTGTGAAGAATATCAACGCTCCCCTGACCCGGGCAGGCTTGATGGCAGCCTCCATCATGGAAGCCGTGGAGTTGGCAATATGGTATAGGGTCAAATCCGCGTCGGTGTAAACTCCGTACCCGTTCTCGTTCATCTTGGTGCCGAGGGCCACATCCTCCGGAGTAAAGAAATATGTCTCATCAAACCACCCCATCCGCTTGAAAATATCCGTCCTGGCGAGGAAGGCGGCACCATTGAGATTATATGTCTTGAACAAGCCCTCCCGCATCGTCCATTTTGACGGTTTCGTCTCGTTGTTGAAGTGGAGATAACGAAGGATATATCCCCAGCCCGTGAACTTCCGCCGCCCGCAGGTCTGCACCCTCCCGTCGGGGAAGACAATCTTCGGAGACACTACCGCAGCATCGGATGGAAGTTTCTCAAAATCAGCGACAAGCCGGTCAATAACCGGAGAATCGATGTAGGTGTCATCATTGACTATAAACGTGTATTCACCAGAGACTTGACGCAGTGCTAAATTGTTATTCTCCGAAAAACCGCGAAGAGAATCGCTCCGGACGATGGTAACCCAAGGATATTCCTCTTTCAGCGACTGAAGATTACCATCCGAGAACATATAGGCCACCACGAAAGTCTCATAAGAGACACCCGTGTGTTCCCGTATGCTGTCCAGACACGGACGAAGCACATCCATCTTGTCCATACAGACTATCACTATGCTGACCTTCGGTTCCATCCTAGTATCAAACCTTTTATTATCGCAACTGATTTACTCCACTTTTGCCGCTCGAACAAAAGGATCAATGGAATCCTTTTTAAGAGATAATGTCTGAGGATCACTCCCTTCTTCCTGTGGCGCGCGGGATACTTTTTCGCAAGGACGATCTCGCTGAAACAAATCTCCCTCAACCGGGATGGTGAATAATCATATACTTCGGGATGGAATCCCAGGAAACACACTTTTCTCTTTCTACCGAAACGCTGAATCAAAGCTGTTCCGCCGACAATCCATGAAGGGATACCCGCTTCCGCAGCCTTATAGCAAAAATCGAGATCTATACCGTCAACAAAGAACAATTCCTCATAACCACCGATCCTTTCGTATATTTCCCTACGGACAAGCATCCCCGATGTGATAAGGGTACCGGCTGGAGTGAAGTCCGGTTTCAAAGCCGGGGTGTAAACCGCCGGACCATATAGTCCGAAAGGAGCTTCCGATGTAGCGACCCTCTCCAAGAACAAGCCGAGATTATCCCATATCGAATCCTGATCCATTGTGAGAAGGGCGTCATACTCCTCTTCAAAAAAAATCTCCCTCGTCAAGTTGAGCGCCCTGGATATTCCCACATTCTCTCCAACACCATAATACGTCAGGTTATCCATGGCTGGAAGCCTGAAGCGAATGTTGTCAGGAGCTGGGGTATTCTCCCATATGAGAACATCGTCCACATGCCCTGCCAAGGCCTCGACATTCCTCTTAAGCAACTCGAGGTCAGGATAATAAGTCACTATGACCGCCAATACCTTCATCTTAGACCAGAAGCAGTTTTGTAAGCCAACGGACAAGGGTCCATTTTATTTTCAACAATAACTTGCGGAGACCTTTGACGTGGTTTTCCCCAGAGAGCGCGTCATGCTTACGGAAAGCCAGGAAAGGGACATTCCTCGCATTCAGGGACTCACCGAACAAAAGAGGGACCTTCATCCCACGTTTCCAATAAAGATACATCAAACTGAACTGGTCGCGGGGAGTGTACTCATTGTAAACCTTCCACCACTCTTCTGAGACACTGACTATTGAAGGATCGTTATGGACACGGAAGATAATGTTGTTCTCAAACATGCCAAAGTGCTCCGGGAAACCTTCTTTCCTCAAATACCTATACTGGCGGTAGACTTTGAAGAACGGAACTCTGGCCATGATTGAGATCGCTCTCATATCATCATAAACGCAATCAAAGAATGGATGAGGAACCTGGGATATCAAGTGCCCATCACTGATTGCTTTTTCAACCGCGGAATAGAACTCTGGCCCTGTTATCTGGACATTCGCATCCATCCAGATGCTGATCTCGTATTCCGGAAGAGCCTTATGCGGCATCAATTTGACAAATCTTGAAAGTCTTGTCTTGTCTTTACTTGAATATGGGATTGGACGAATCTCCCAGACTCCGACCTTTATCTGCTGATAATCATTCGAGAAACAGATATAGTCAAAATCGGGATCGACCGCCAATGGTTGGCGGAGCTCATCGTATCCATCTACAATACAAGTATATATAACCTTTCTATTCATCTCTTCTTATGAGGAAGGACACACTGGGCACCAAGTTCTTTCAGATATTCATCAGTATAAAAATCCATCTTACCGAAGAAACTGGCGAAGGTCAGCTCGCTAAAATAGAGTTTTCCGCCGGAAATATAAAAATCTGCCCTGACTTCCGGGAAACCTTCCGAAAGCCTATGGGCGGCATCCAGCATCTCATCAAGGCATTCCGGCTTGGGAACCTTGCCTTCACCATCCTTATAATGCCCGGTGAATACTGATGCTTCCGGATGGACATTCCAATCAAGATCATAAAGATTCACGTAAGTCTCCGACGAGGTTCTTCCATAACACGCCCAGATTGAATATGGCTTGCCATCAAAACACCAGATCTTGTAGTCAACAGGTAAAGACGTCAAGGAATTGTCATCCGGAGGGACAAAACTTTCGGCTATAACCAAAGGTTTGATGTCGTTGTAATATAGCTCACCGTTGTAATACCCGTATTTCCTCTTGAGACATTTCTTCAGATCCGCCCGTAAGGCAGCATCATTAAAACCTTTGGATTTGTCCACTATGTGTGTTGAACCGCTATCGTGATTGCATTTTATGACGAACTTATCTGGAAGTGACTCAAAATCAATATCTTCAACCCTTTCCCAAACACCCAGCAACGGAACAAGAATGTCACCGAGACCTTTGGATTTCACATAATCTCTGACCTTGTATTTGTCGGAACATAGTGTCCACATCGAAGTATCCGAGCAACACATAAGCCACTGGATCTTCTCATTGATATCCCGAGGATTATTCCAATCGACCTTGTAGCCTTTCCACTTCAACCATCCCCTATCCACGAAATACCTGGGGAAGTGGTCCTGTAGAAAATGCCTGACCGTCCAATATATTTTCCTGAGAAGAGCCATCATTAACCAAGCTATTTGTTCTTTTCCAAAAACCTCATTAAGCCGTCCCTATGAGCGTCACATCCCACATAATCAAGGAACAAATCACCTTTCTTTTTTGACAAGAAAGGTTTGATGAGACCTATACGGGACAGCCTGCGAGCCAGCTTATCCGGAAGAGCAAAAGCGCCCCTATAGACGAAACCCTGCCTATCAAGGAAGGCATTATATTCATTCTCAAGAGCTTCCGTGTCAGCGATAACACTGTTAAGCTCGCTGATATGAGAGAGGAAAGCATTGGAGGATTCCTCATCCATAACACGAGGCCCAGGTTGCTCCAGGCATTGGGAGAAAGGTATCAATTTGAAGCCGACCTCAGTTTCTTCCGCAAGATCGAGTTCCACCATAACGCCCTTGTGCCATGAATCGCATTCAGGCTTAAAAGGCTCGAAACAGAAGTTTCCAATCCCATAGAAAACAGGCTTTCCTGAATATACCTCATATCCGGAGCAGCAGTGCTGATGATGATTGATGACCGCGTCAGCACCGACATCGACAAAGGTCCTATAAGTACGAACCATCCTGGGGGAAGGATATTCACAGCGCTCATATCCGCCATGAACGATAACCACCACATAGTCAGCTTGTCCCCGGGCCATACGGATCTGACTGACTTGCGTCATAGGGTCCAGTTCAGCCGCGCCTGGCGTATTCTTTCCAGCTATAGAGAATTCCCTCTCGCAGCAATTGATGATAGCCAAGGTCTTTCCACCGATGTCTTTGAAAAGAATCCTCGAAGCTTCCTGCCTGTCTTTCCCAACCCCAACGTGATCTATTGCCCGGGCATCAAGAAGAGACAAGGTCTCGAAAATTCCCTCCGGGCCAAAATCATTGATATGGTTATTGGCGAGGGTAACACAATCGAAACCGGCATATTTCAAAGCGTCAAGAGCCTTGACTTCACATTTCAAAGCTGGTCCGACTTTACTGATCGGTTCCAGCGCTCCAGTGACAGGACACTCAAGATTGACCACAGAATAATCAACCTTCCCAGTAATCTCCTTGATATCAGAGAAAACCGACTCAAAATCGCCTTTCCCTAAACTCTCTTTAACTTTACCTGACGGGTAGAAGTCCCCTGCTACTAATACTCTCATTTCCCTAAACTATTAAGAAAACCGAGGAGAGGATCTCCCCAAATGGAATAATCAAAACTGCCATGACATAGAGCCCTTGCCCCTTCGGAAACCTTTTTTCTCTCTTCCTGATTCATGAATACCCGGACAATCGCCCGGGCCAAGGCATCATTGTCCTCCAAGTCAATGATATATGCGGATTTGCCATCCTCAAGCCAATTCATAGCCTCACCAAACCGAGTGATAATCACAGGTTTCCCGGCAGCAAGATATTCCCCGAGTTTGGTCGAGAAACCGTAACGGTTCTGCAGAGTCGGATACTTGTTGATAATAGTAAGAGTGGCTCCAGACAGATATTCGCTCAACTTACAGTCATTAAGATAGCCTGTGAATATGACCTTACCGTCAAGGTCATATTGATTTATCAAACGGATAATCTCATCTTTGTGAGGAGATTCCTCAACAGAGCCTGATAATACAAACTTGACCGGGAATGGTATGCCTCTACACGCCTTTCCAAAGGCCTCGATCATTCCAAGGATTCCGTCCTTTTGCTCGAAAAGGGTTCCTGAATGGAAAATGTACGGGACCTCTTGATCCATGCTCTTGTCAGGAAGATTAAACTCCTCATAATCGACCAAGATGGGGACCTTGATATGTTTACAATCCGGTCTTGTCCATTTTTTCGCGAGTTCCAGGAGCGGGTCGGAGATACTTATGACCCCGTCAAGAAGAGGAAACTGCTCATTAAGAACGCGTTTCCGCATGTGAGCCGTTTCTTCGGTCTCCACGGAAGTTCCATATGGTATCTCGCATAAATCCCTTACACAGAACGCCCCCACGCTTTTGGCCGCATTCATGAATCTCAACATCAGATCCAACTGCTGCCCCATGTACAGGAAGAGCACATCTCCCTTATGGAGATTCTTCCTCAAGTATCTTTTAGTCAACTTGGCATCAAGCCAATTAAAGAACTTACGGGTGACATAATGGTTCCCTTTATATGGCGATCCTCCGATATAGCGGTATGGAACACCCTGGAAAACACCTTTGGAGGCAGTATTTCGCGCCTTGCCCCGCTTTTCCGTCCTCCTAAACAGAACCACCTCACAATCAATTCCTACGGATAACATCGCCCGGGCATAGCATCTCACCCTCTTTGTCCCGGCCATCCCATTAGGATAAGGCTCTGGCGCAACGATTATCAGTCTCATTTACCAGCCCTCCTAATGATTTTATAGAATATCTCCTCTATAAATGTGCGTTCACCTTTCGTAAGAGCATAAACGTATGATAACGAGCCTATTACCAAGGTCGTAGCAACTGTGACAGCGACAAGTCTGAGGAAACCTGACGGCATGATGGCACGGACTACGTAACCGGTGACAAAGGCGAATACCGCGACCAACGCCAACCTGAATAATACGGCTTTGCAGAAATCCCAGACCGGGAAACCCTCCTGCCGCTTGCAGATGAGAAGAGTAAAAACATCAACAAAGATCTGCATGACTAAAAAGGTGATATATGACGTCTCCGGAGAGCATCCGAACGCATAAGCGACCCAGACAGCAATGAAAGCGATAACATTCATCAGACCTGTCATGATGCAGAAATACTTGATCTTCCCGGAGGATATGATCAATTGCCTTGGCGTATTCATACCTATATCAACCAGGATACATATCAAGGAAATTCTCACGAACGTTGACGTGTATTCAGGGACATCTTTTAGCCAAAGTTCCAGAAGATAATCGCACTCGAGGATGATTGGTGTCACGATAAGCAGAAGAAGCAGGAAGGATATCTTGACGCCCTTATGGACAAGATCAAAAGCATATTTCCTGTCCCCTTCCGCATATGATTTCGTGAGACGCGGATTAAGGGCATGCAAGAAGTTCACCGCAAAAGGACGTACAGTTCCTTCCACCTGTGTGGTCACTCCCCTGGCGGCGTTGACAAGGACACCGAAGTACTTGTTTACCAGCAGGTTGGTACCACTGCTGGCCATCACACCAAATCCAGAGCTGAAGAAGTTCCAGCCCACGAAACCTGACATCTCTTTAATGATGCCTTTGTCAATAACAATACGTCCCCTACTCTCGTCGAAGTGCCGTTTACAATAAACCCCGTAAGTAAGGCGCACAAGGATAGCGATGGCGAGCATCAGCACTGAATAGGTCTTGAGCTTGTCGAATGAAGAATACATCAACAAGATGGCCACGGAGAGTTTCAGGAGAGCCTCCAGAATGCTGATATAAGCGTATGCTGACATCTTCTCATGCGCCACTATCATGGAGTTATAAGGGACGCTGAGCAAAGTTACGCACAGGATACCGAAAGAGCAGTGTAGAACCCAATGGGCAGCCCCGAGCCGGTCCGGAGGAATACTCATGTGACTATTGAGCCACCAGAGACCAGCTGTCTCCACAATCAAGCCGACCACGACGCACATGAGCAACTGTATTATCACGCTAGCCGAAAAAACACGGTGAGTCTTATCCGGATCACCCTCTCCAAGAGAGTAGGTCAAGAACCGAGTGATAGCATTAGACACCGAGCCGGTCAAAACAGCACAAAAAGCGACTACACCACCTACCGCATTGAAAACTCCATAGTCGTGCTGTCCGAGAGCGGAAAGGATAATTCTTGATGTGAAAAGCCCGATGAACATCAACAAAAGCATACGAATGAAGAGGAAGACGGTATTACCCGCGATCCTTTTGTTCTTCTCGTAGTTTGATGAATCGTTCATGCTATTGGAAACTTCTGATTATCAACGCAAAGGGTTCTTCTCAGACTTGAACCACGCGATAAACTGTCCGATTCCCTCATGAAGGGTTGTGGAGGGATGATAACCAAGACGGGTCTCGAGTTTGGAACAATCGGCGTAGGTCTGGTAGACATCCCCAGCCTGCATCGGAAGGAATACCTTCTTCGCTTCTGTTCCCAACGCGGTCTCGATCTCCGAGATGAAATCCATAAGCTTAACAGGGTTTGAGCAACCGATATTGTAGACCTCAAACGGCACGGATCCTTCGCTTCGCATAGAACCTTCGCTTCGCATAGATCCTTCGCTTCGCTCAGGATGACAGGATGGGCAGGCCTCAGTATGACAGGAGGGAGGGTTGTCAATTACTCGGATGGTGCCTTCAACGATATCGTCGACATAGGTGAAATCCCGGATCATGTCACCACCGTTGAACACCTTTATCGGCTCTCCGTTGGAGATGGCCGTGGCGAAGAGCATCGGAGACATGTCCGGACGTCCCCACGGGCCATAGACAGTGAAGAATCGAAGACCTGTGGCCGGGATCCCGTAAAGCTTTGAATACGAGTGGGCCATAAGCTCATTTGACTTCTTGGTCGCGCCATACAGGCTAACCTGGGAATCAGCCTTGTCCTCCTCGTTGAAAGGCACCTTTGTGTTCAAGCCATATACCGAGCTTGAAGAAGCGAAAACCAGATGCTTGACAGGATGGTTCCGGCAAGCCTCAAGGATATTCAGGAAACCTTCCAGGTTGCTATGAAGATAAGCGTAAGGATTTGTGATAGAATACCTTACGCCAGCCTGTGCCGCAAGGTTCACCACCACATCGAATCCTTCTTCCGCAAATAGTTTGTCAAGAGCCGCCTTATCGCATAAGTCACCCTTGACGAAACGGACAGAAGGCCAATTCGCGCTGTATTTCACCTCGCCATCAGCGTAGGGTCCCTCAAAACCGTTCTCCTTAAGACGACCATATTTCAGCCGGACGTCATAATAATCATTGATATTATCGAATCCGACGACTTCGTCTCCCCTGCTTGCCAATCTCGCGAGAAGATTGGCGCCTATGAACCCGGCCGCGCCGGTCAAAAAAACCTTCATTCCCAATTATTTAACACTTTCAATCCAGGAGCGCACATTCGCCTCCATAGAGGTCCCTGAATATTCAACCTTCTCGAACTTCTCGCCCGTGATGTGCTCGTAAAGCTCAATATAACGGTCGGTGATACCAGCCACGACCTCGGGAGTCATCTCGGGAACCTTCTGGCCTTTCTGTCCCTGGAAGCCATTGGCCATCAGCCACTCACGCACGAACTCCTTGGAAAGTTGGCGCTGCCTCTCCCCTTTGGCGAGACGATCCTCATAACCCTCGGCATAGAAATACCTCGAAGAATCGGGGGTATGGACCTCATCCATCAGGTAAATCTCACCGTTCCTCTTTCCGAACTCGTACTTGGTGTCCACAAGGATAAGACCCTGCTTCGCCGCTATCTCAGTACCCCTCTGGAATATCGCCCTGGTATACTCCTCCAGATTCTCGTAATCTTCCTTTCCGACCAGGCCGGAGGCTATGATCTCCTCTTTTGAGATATCCTCGTCATGACCTTCCGCGGCTTTTGTCGTGGGTGTTATGATAGGCTCCGGAAACTTCTGGTTCTCAACCATTCCCTCAGGTAGAGGAACTCCGCAAAGAGTCCTCTTCCCGGCCTTGTACTCGCGCCACGCATGGCCGGCGAGGTAGCCCCTTATAACCATCTCAACCTTGAAAGGCTCGCATTTGTATCCAACGGTGACAGCCGGGTCAGGAACAGCGACCTTCCAATTAGGAAGGATATCCGAAGTGGCGTCCAGGAACTTGGCGGCGATCCGGTTCAGCACCTGTCCCTTGTAAGGGATGCCCTCAGGGAGGACAACATCAAAAGCCGAGATCCTGTCGGTGACCACCATGGCGAGATATTTACCGTCAATATCGTAAACATCACGAACCTTTCCTACATACTTGCCAACCTGTCCCGGGAGGTTGAAGCCCGTTTCCACAATAGCTTTCATTTATTCTTGATAATTAATTATTTCCATATCTTTTAGCAGCTCCGCGACAACAGGGGCGAGCTGGTCATATTCGTATCCTCTGGTCAAACCGAACTTAAGGAGTTTGAACTTTATCTGAGGATCTCCAATCAGGGTCCTGCACTTTGTCTCGAGTACAGAACGCATCCGGCGGTCAGCCTCCTCCTTGTCGATCTCTCCTAAAGCTCGCGCCACGACAGGCCTTGGTATACCTTTACCCACAAGAGTATATGAGATTTTCGCCGGTCCCCATCCAGTCAACCTGGACTTCTCCCTGGCGAAAGCGGAGGCGTAACGCAGGTCATCAACAAATCGGTCGGCAACTAGCGATTCAACAAGTTTCCCGGCCTGCTCCCGATCGCCTTCAAAAGCGGTCATGGCTTTCCTGAATACGTCCGAGGTGCAATACTCCCTCTTTGAGCATTGTGCCTGCAGGCGATCCAAGACTTTAGAATAATCCTCCATATCAGAAATCGAATCCGAGGCTGACGTAGACTCCAGCTTTATGTGAGTAATCTGACCAATGGACATTGAAACCCAAAGGGCCGATGATGCTGTTGTACGTGTACTGCAAGCCGAAGCCATGATAGTCTTGAATCTCTTCCGCCCAATTCATAAAACCGTCCCACTCATTGGAGGACAGGGCGTAATTATAAATCGCGGTGAGATAGTTGTTGCGGTAGAGCTTGAATCGGAAATCCGCTCTTGCGACACCTAATACTTTAGGCATCGAGGCGGCGGAAGTTATGCCGATAAAAGGCATCTGCTGCTCAAGGTAACGTCCCGCAAGGCTTCCACCCATAGTGTTCGCGAACGGGATGGGAATGTCATCTCCGAAAAGCGCCCTCATATTCAGCGACGGGATAAATGCGAAGGAATCCCCACCATACACTTTCAACGCGTCGAAATGAATCGCGTGGAAATTGTGCATCTTCTTAGGGAAAGATCCGAACATCCAGCTGTATGAGATCCCGACTGAATGCCCGCTGGAAGGCACATATCCATCATCCAATGAATCGTTCCTTCCATCAATGAAGAAAGACAAATGGCTGTTGCTCAACTGGTCCACATTATAATCCGAGAGATCCTTTTCAGAGAGGATGGAGCTGATGTTGAAATAGTCATTCCGGAATCCTTCCTTCAGGAAGAACTTGGACCATTTTATGTTGGAAAGGTAAACCTCTTGCCTGAGGTTAGTGGAGTTGATCCTGAAGTTGTTGTCCCCAAGGCTGAAGGTATTCCTGTCCGTATAGCGGATGCTGGCAGCGGCATTCACAGTCATGCCTCTTTGAGCAACATAGGAATACACCACACCGGCATACGGGTTCGACCCGATCTTACCGGTAAAATCCAAGGAAGCGCCGCGGAGCTTCTGTACTCCGACACCCAGATTGAACATGACGGCGACGACCTCCTCAGTATCGAACCTCGCCCCGAAACCGACCTTGTTGATAGGTCCCTTCTTACAATTGAATTTCAAGCGGTAAGGCTGGTTATCACCGAGAAGCTCATAATTGACATAATCGAAAGAATTCGTGGCATAGATGGTCGCCACAGCATTCTCTATCTCTTCACTGCCGACATAGGTGCCAGCTTTCAAATTTATCTTGTTCTGAAGATAGGCGCTCTCCTTGTCACTAACCCCGACCACCTCGACTCCGGAGATCATGACCTTTCCGATACGGATGTCATCAGCGACCTGGTTATGGAGGGTCTTGACCCCTGGACCGACAATCCTCTTGATGGAATCCAAGGCCGCGGCCTGAGCCACCGCCGCTTCATAACCCCTGTTGATGATAACGTCGATACTCTTTGTGTCGAAACTCATCATGGAATATTCATGGAGATCAGGGAAGATCGTCACATCCGGGATGTTGATGTTATTCTCGTAAGAAGAACGGCCCATCATGTCAATTCCAGTGTCAAGGATGTCACCAAGATTGTTGATTTCCGAGTATGATTTGTAACCACTTGAGAGATTGACACCTATCACTATGTCGGCACCGCATTTCTTGGCCAGGTCAGTCGGGAAGTTATTACGCATACCTCCGTCCACCAACACCATTCCATCTGTCTTCACGGGAGTGAACAAGCCAGGGATAGACATGGTCGAGCGCAACGCGGTATTGAGCTTCCCTTGAGTCCATATCTTAGCGGTTCCCCTTACCAGATCGGTGGCGACGCACAAGAACGGGATAGGAAGCTCTGTATAAAAGTCTATATCATCCTGATAACCGACTGAAAGAGAGCTGAATAGGTTATTCACATTCTGCCCGTAGACCATTCCTGATGGAAGGCTGCCAAGCAGGTTGTCCCTGACGAGACCCGAAGCGTCGACATCGCCGTTAGCACCGAGACGGAGCTCATCCCCCTTATGGGGGTACTGGGTCTCATCTGATTTCTGTTTCAAGAATTCCTTCTTGTCGTAATAGAAAGGGAAAGACAGGGCATATTTCTCTTTGTACTTAATCGTGGAATATGACAGGTATTTTCTCGGAACCTTATCAGACAGAGCCATATCCCAATCGATACTTCTAATCAGGGAATCAAGATGAGGAGCGTCATATCCAAGGGCATATATACCCCCGACAAGGCCTCCCATGCTAGTACCCATCACGAGGTCGATGGGCATACCGATCGACTCCAGATAATTAATGACACCCACATGTGCCGCACCTTTCGCGCCTCCTCCAGACAGTACCAGAGCGACAGTCGGACGATGCTTGACAATCCTTATGGAGTCCAGTCTATGTTTGATAACCCTAACCCTCAAGTCCCTGGCTTCCGAAGCGGCATCTATCACAGCGTGGCTCTGCTGCGCCATTCCAGTAAAGGAAGCCGCGATAAAAGCGAGAGCCGAAGCGAATATGACTCTGGAAAGACTACTCATTCTTATCATAGGTCTCATGTGACTGACTTTTTTCTGTGTTCACCAGCGAGCATCCCGCAGGCAGCCATAATATCCTCACCTCTGGAAGCCCTTATGGTACAGGTGATTCCATGGTTTGAAAGACGATCCCGGAAATTCTCCATCACGAGCTGGGGAGACGTCTCGAATGGAGCGTCGGGAATCTTGTGGAAACGGATCAAATTGACCCTGCACTCCAATCCCTTCAGGAGCCTGATCAAAGCGTCAGCGTGACGTTTCGTGTCGTTCAGACCGGCGAACATGGTGTATTCAAAACTGACACGTCGCTGGCCGGTGAAGTCATATTCACGGAGCAGATCGATCACCGCCTCTTCAGGCCATGCCTTTTGAACCGGCATCAGAGCGGCTCTCTCCTCCGGGAACGGATTGTGAAGACTTACCGCCAAATGGCAACGGGTCTCATCCAAGAAGCGCCTAAGATTAGGGAGGACGCCGATCGTGGAAAGCGTTATCCGTTTCGGGCTCCAACCGAAGCCCCAGTCGGAGGTCAGTACCTCAATGACTCTAAGCACATTGTCGTAATTGTCCAAAGGCTCGCCCATGCCCATGAACACGGCATTGGTGAGCTCCTGGGACTCATCGATGGCGATGAATTGCGAGAGGATTCCCGAGGCGGTTAGGTCCCCGTGGAATCCCTGGCGGCCGGTCATGCAGAACTTGCATCCCATCCGGCACCCGGCCTGGCTGGAAACGCAAAGAGTCTTCCGCTCATCATCAGGAATCATCACCGCCTCAACCGCATCTCCCCCACCGAGAGGGAAAAGATACTTCTTGGTTCCATCTCTGGAAACCTGGCATGAGGAATAGTTAACCAACCCGAGATCAAACTCCTCAGCAAGCCTTTCCCTGCCCACTTTGGAGATGTTGGTCATCTCTTCAAATGAGCGGACCCGGTGTCCGTAGAGCCAGCTCGCCAACTGCTTCCCGGCGAAGGCGGGAAGCCCGACTTTGAGGGCGGCTTCCTTAAGTTCCGAGGGCGTTTTCCCTAATAATGACTCTCTCATCGGAGCGAAGAATATACACGAGTACAAATTTAATGAAAAATAATGTCAAATTTTTTGTAAATTTGCATAATAAATGGAAATGAAACGTTCCATACGTACGGCTTGTACCTACTTCTGTGGGCACAAAGGCGAAGCCGTTATCCAGAACAAACAAATAAAAACAATAACAAAATGCGCAAATCAATCATTTGTCTCGCCGCACTCCTGATCGGAGCGGCGAGCCTCTCTGCCCAGAACAACGGACAAAGTGTCAAGACACAGCCTCAAGACACCACTCAGAAAGTCAAGACTGAAGTCCCGAAAGCAGCCGCTCAGAAGGCAGCGAAAGAGACCACCAAGAAAGTGGCCGACAGTAATAGGAACAAGATGTATGTTTCGCTTCAGGGTGGCGGCCTTGTCTCCCTCAACGAGAACTACCGCATCTATGGCGAAAATGGGAAGAACTCTGACCTCTTGACTGGCCAGGGATCCGCCGCTTTCGGCTACCAGTTCACCCCTGTATCCGGCGTTCGTGTATGGGCCGGGTATGCCGGCAACCGTAGCGCCTGCAACACTAAAGAGACTTCTGGCCATCGTTTTTATCCTTACAAATTCAACAGCATCAACGCCTTCGTTGATTATGTGATGGATTTCAGCGGCTTCAGCGACAGCGATTGGACAGTTGTCCCCAAACTGTACGCCGGTATAGGATTAGGCAACACCTCGGGCTTTGAGAAGACTCCTGACAATCCCGCTCCTGGCAACCAGTTCCACCCTTGGCAGAAAGTTTCAGAGAAAAACACTGCCTTCGGCTTCAGAGGTGGTTTAATCCTTGAGTTCATGGTCAGCCAGTCATTCGGTATTCTCGCCGACTTTGGTGGAGAGTTTTACACCGATGGTTACAATGGACTGAATCCCGGCAAGGAGGTCAGCGAGTCTGGCGACAAGAACTTCCCTCTCGACTTCCGCGGCGTCGCATCACTCGGAGTAGCGATTCATTTCTAGCCTCCCCCCTTGTCACTATTTTCAATTAGGAAGCGGATCAGGCACGCTCTGAAGCCGGCATTTTATCGTTGGGTAATGCCTGCTTATTTAGGTATTATCCGAAATCGGCTTTATTACAGAATCAGAAAAACAAATTCTGTATCTGTGGCTTTCATTGTTTCAGAGCTCGCCCAATGGAGATACCAAAGTTTATATGACCTTCTAGTTTCTGACAACAGATTTAAATTAAGTATTCTACTAGTTCCTTTTGTATCATATTCTGAGAAAGATAAAGAAGATTCTCTTCATAGATTAAGGAGCTATTTTAAGGATAAAGGAATACATTATTTCGATTTCAAGTCTTATGAAGCAACCTATTCTTTCTTAAAAACGGACATTGATCCTGACCTTATTTTTTATCCGCAACCGTACGATAATTGTTACGCAACTTGTTTGGATAGCAAGGTATTTGAGAAAAAGTTGATCTGTTATTTCCCTTACGGAATGCCGACTATCCGCGAAGAATGGACTTTCAATCTACGTTTTCACAATATAGCTTGGAGAATCTATTACCAGACGTCGGCCAATTGGGAGAACTTTTTGACTTATTCGTACATAAGAGGACGAAACGTACGAGTGGTCGGGGATCCAATAGCTGACCAATTCTTTTCCGGGAATAATCCTGATGTCTGGAAACGACAAGATAAAAAGAAAAAAAGAGTCATCTGGGCACCTCATTATTCTATCACCGACAATCGAAGCGGGATGTTGAGCCGTAATTCTTTCGAATGGCTGAGCGAGGCTATGCTGCAGATAGCGCATGAATACCAAGAAACCGTACAGTTTTCTTTTAAGCCGCATCCGAGATTGTTAAGCGAGTTATATCATGCTAAGGAATGGGGAGTCAAAAGGGCGGATGATTACTATGCTTTATGGGATCAAATGCCTAACACCCA
Source organism: uncultured Bacteroidia bacterium (assembly GCA_902785575.1). Taxonomy (GTDB): domain Bacteria; phylum Bacteroidota; class Bacteroidia; order Bacteroidales; family UBA932; genus Cryptobacteroides. The sequence goes on from CACZZF010000012.1 coordinate 116,044, forward strand.
GCTGGATACAGGTGGTTATGTAGGTCTGTTTATGCACTCTGACGCTTTGATCCACGACTCTGCGTCTTTTACGGCCGAGTATCAATTCACCGGGAAGCCTGCACTCTTTATTTCAGACAACATTAAGAAGCAAGAATCTCAATTAACCACATTTGGCAGACTGGCGCTTGCGTGCCATTATCAAGGGGACAGTATTGATGCGATCCGCTCTTTCATTGACAAGGTCGTTATTGGCGATGAAGACTCATTGGCCGATAGAAGAAAGGATTTCCGCGACAATTATTTGCTTCCTCCTGGGGGGCTTTCCGCAGCTAAGAATGTTTACGATGATATTTTGTCATCATTAGGGCTAAAAGGATAGTTTTTCTTGGAAAAAGGGCTCAAATCTTTAACATATACCGGGGTCATTTGGAGTTTTATCGAGAGATTCTCATACCAATTGATCCAGTTCGTCATATCAATAATAATGGCGAGGATCCTTGACCCCGGTGATTACGGATTGATCGGTTTATTGGCCATTTTCATGGCTCTCTCACAAGTATTCATTGACGGAGGTTTTTCAAGCGCACTGATTCAATCAAAAGAGAATACTGACAAAGATTTCGCCACGGTCTTTTATATTAACCTTGCTATCAGTATTTTACTGTATGGATTGCTATTTGTTTCAGCTCCTGCTATCGCTTCATTTTATCATCAGCCTTCGCTGAAACAGATCACTCGAGTTTATACCACAACACTAATTATCAGTTCATTATCTGCCGTACATAGTACTAAACTGGTAATAAATGTTGACTTCAAGACTCAATCAATTATTTCTGTATCATCGGCGATCATTTCCGGATGTATCGGTATCTTTCTGGCAATAAAGGGATTCGGTGTCTGGGCTTTGGTTATCCAGTCTATTGTAGGGACCTCAATAGGATGTTTGATGAAATATCTACTAGTGCGGTGGATTCCTAAAAGTGGATTTTCCAAATCATCATTTAACAGACTCTTCTCTTTCGGATCTAAATTATTGATTGCTCAGATCATCAGTACTATTTACGACAACATCTACTCGCTATTCATTGGTAAACGATTCTCCACAAGAACATTAGGGTTCTACACAAGAGGAAATCAATTCAATAATCTTGTAAGTGTCAACATAAGCGACATCATGAACAGGGTCTCATTCCCCGTACTCAGCAGAGTTCAAGATGATAACACGAGATTGCTGGAGATATATTCAAAATATATTAAGATGTCCGTGTTCATCATGTTCCCTATGGTACTTGGATTATGCGGGGTCGCAAAACCTTTGATAACTTTTTTACTGACAGAGAAATGGCTACCTTGCGTTCCGCTTCTTCAAATTTTGTGTTTCGCCTTTCTCTTTAACGGCGTGACCAAAATCAACCTGAATCTGCTTTACGTAAAAGGAAGGTCTGATCTTGTATTAAGGCTGGAAATCATCAAGAAGTGTATCGGGTTCACTATTCTTGTCATAACCGTATTCTTTGACATCAAGATTGTTTGTTTTGGTCAGGTCATCTATTCCTGGGTAGCATTGTTCTTGAATACTTTCTACACCAAACGAATACTCGGATTCGGGTTTTATGAACAAATTAAATCTATTATCCCGTATTTGTCATTAAGTCTCATAGTTTTAGCCGAATCACTAGCAATCTCGAGTTTCGTGGAACCATCCTGGTTATCCTTAATCATATCATTAGTTGTTTGTTCCGCCACATATCTCGGGCTGTCTAAGTATTTTAGCCTTTATGCTTTCGGTGAGGTCTTCTCAACCGCAAAGAATTATTTGATCAGAATGAAGCATCAATAATCTCGGATGATTCTTCTATTCGCCATATTACTTTTCATTTGCGCTTGGGGAGTTCGTTTTTCATCCTTTCGCGAAGATTACTTTGATATCGACACCACAACCTCAGTTAAGGGAATATTTGCCGCAATCATACTTTTCTCGCACATCACGGGTTATATTCAGTTGAATGACAACTGGTTTGACATGTCCTACAGGACCATTTTAGGCTACATCGGTCAGTTGATGGTCGTAATGTATTTCTTCTATTCAGGCTATGGTATCTTTGAATCTTTCAAGAGCAAAATGAACTATGAGAAATCATTCACAAGAAAAAGGCTCATGAAGACCTTGATACATTTTGACGCGGCTGTTCTTCTGTTCTTGATCTTATCTATTGTTTCCGGTGAGAAATACCCTACCAGATATTACTTTACATGCTGGATCGGCTGGGATTCCATCGGAAACAGCAACTGGTTTATTTTTGTAATATTGGCTCTGTATGCTTGCGTATCATTGAGCATGGCTCTTACCAGAAAAAGTTCTTCAGGATAGATTGGCTTGGGGTATCAGCCTGTTTATTTAGTCTGGCCGTGGTCACAGGATGCACAAAAATTAAACTTAAGAATAAGGCATTGGATTGGTTAGGCTCGCATTGTTTTGAGATTTACATTCTTCAACGTTTGCCGATGATAGTATTGACATCCCTCGGGGTGAATAACAATTCATACCTTTTCGTTGCATTTACCATTCCTTGCGTCATTATTGTGGCCATTCTTTTTAAATCCGTATTAAGAAAAATCGATGAAATCTATTTCGCCTGAGCGACCTACACCATGATGCGAGAATCAGATAATCCGGCTATTTCGGTAATCATCACTGTCTTCAATTCAGAAAAGACACTTCAGCGGTGTTTGATTAGCATTGCATCGCAGTCTTTTCAGGATTTCGAAGTGATCTGCATCAACGATGGAAGCTGTGACGGAAGTTTGTCAATCCTTGAGAATTACGCGCGGAAAGATAACCGTTTCCGAGTAATCTCCCAGCCCAACAAGGGTGTGGCGATGGCAAGACAGGCAGCTTTAGATGCATCGAAAGGGACCTTTTCAATCCACGTTGATTCAGACGACTGGGTAGAACCTGATATGCTTGAGGGGATGATAAATGTCGCACTAAGCGAGGATGCGGATCTTGTTATTTGTGACTTTCTCAAAGAATGGCCTGACAAGAAAGAAATAATATCGCAGAAACCTAGAGAACTAGACTCAGCCATTATTTTGGGGCAGATGTTTAGTGAACTGCATGGCAGTTTATGTAATAAATTAATTCGAAACGCCACAATACTACATTCGGGGATAAAGTTCGAGGAAGGTCTTAACTCTTGCGAAGATCAACTCTTCGTCATGAGATTACTTTCATCTCCTATTAAAGTCTCATACATAAACAAACCTTACTATCACTATATTATTAACACAGGTCAGCAATCTATCACTCAGAATTGGTTTAGAACCCCTGTTTCTCAAAGACTTCTTTTTATAAAAAACGCGGAAAAACTAGTCAATACTGATTATCAGATTGATTGTTTCAAAGAGTATGTGGCAAGAATAGCATATGACGCCACCCGTAGCGACAAAGAGTTCTGTCCAAGTTTTCGGCAAGCATTTTTTGATTATTGGCCACAAATTAAAAGAGCATCTATCCCTTTGTATAGAAAAGTCATCATCTGGTTAGCGCTAATAGGCATCCGAATCCCAAGATAAAATGACGGTTTTGTTTTTACTCAAAACTCATATTTCTAGATATTTTCCTTGAATATGAACCATGTAATTATTGTTGCTGGTGGGATTGGCTCCCGGATGAATTTGGATATCCCAAAGCAGTTCTATGAAGTAAATGGAGACCCTATTATCTTATACTCCATAAAGAAGTTCGCATCCAGCCCGTTGATTAATTCTATCGTGATAGTTTTGGCCGATGAATGGGTCGAGTATATGAAAAATAAAATCTCTGAAGCTCATATTGACATTCCTGTACATTATGCAAAGGCTGGAAAGTCTAGGCAACATTCTGTCTATAATGGGCTTTTGGTTTTAAAAGGGTATGCTTGCTATAATGATGTGGTGCTGATACATGACTCAGTCAGGCCTCTGTTCCCACTATTTTGTATAAGTGATGGTATTTCAGCCTGCCAAGAATATGATGGATGCATTCCTGTGATACCAGTTAAAGACGCGACATATCTTAGCCATGATGGTATACAATTATCTGATGCGCTTCCTCGGCAAGAGCTTTTCTCGGGCCAATCGCCGGAGTGTTTCTTATTCGGGAAAATATTTGACGCTCATTCCAATTTTAAAGACTCGGAAATCTCAAGCATACGAGGTTGTTCAGAATTGGCATTGAAAGCTGGTCTAACAATAAAACTGATTAATGGTTCAGAGGGTAATTTCAAGATCACAACTATTGAAGATCTCAGTTCTTTTCAAATAATAATTGAGGATCAGAAGAGAATAATAAAATGATAAGGAGTCCATTACTGATTAATGCTAGAGGGTAGTTTTTCATATTCAGTCGCTATACGTACATTAGGAAAAGCCGGTGACATGTTTAGCCGGTTGATATACTCTCTGAAATCACAGACAATCCCACCAAGTGGTATTTATGTGTATATCGCTGAAGGATACGAACTTCCAAAGCGTGTCGCTGATGAGAGATACATCTATTGTGCGAAAGGCATGGTCCACCAAAGGGCCCTGCCGTTCAATGAGATTACGACTGAATATATCCTTCTTTGTGACGATGACATCGAGTTCAAGGAAGATGCGGTCATGAAACTATTTGAAGCCCTGGAAGAATATGACGGGGACTGCGTGAGCCCGAATCTTTTCCCTAACCACATGATGAGCCTGAAGGATAAGATAACCCATGCCGTTTTATATGGGGAGTTTCCTGGTATCATCAGAAACAAGTACGCGTTCAGGATCCGCCGCAACGGGTATTACACATATTCATCAAGACCTAAAGAAGTAATGGTCTCCCAGTCAAGTGCCGGAGCCTGCTTGCTGATGAAGAAGGAATCCTTTCTTGACATTCGTTTCTGGGAAGAGATCTGGATGGACAGTTTCAGGTACCCTATAGGTGAAGATCAGATGCTCGCTTACAAGTTATACCGGACCGGCCATAAACTATTGGTTCATTTTGATGCCGGAGTGACTCACCTTGACGCTGGATCGGGCCATGCTAGCGATCCCGAGAAGACCGACCTGGATGAGAAATGCCTGAGGTATTTGATATGGTACCGCTCAATTTTCCAGCCATCTGGTGCTCCCGAGAAAGTTTTGGCATCCATTTATTTCTACTCACGGTGGCTGCTCCAATTAGTATTATCATTAGTCAGTGTCATCAATGGGCATTCTTTTAGATTCACCAACTGCTTCAAATCCATCAAAAAAGCACATGCTTTCATCGCTTCCGAAGAGTTTTCCAGTATTCCTAAATGGGAGATAACAATCTGATAATGAACACAATTCCCATACTATTCACTTTTGACGGCAGTCTCAAAACCGCCGCCGGAGTGTGTCTAACCTCCTTGCTGGAGAATGCCGGACCAGACACTTTTTATGACATATTCATCCTTCATGAGCCAGACCCGCATATTTCTGGCAAACTGACGGACTTGGCCAGTCACTATGGTAACTGCAGATTCACTTTCAGGGAAGTGAGAGGCGAATTTGAGGAGGGATACAATATAAGGGGCATTCCCGAAACGGCATATTTTCGCCTTCTCGCACCCGAAAGGATTCCAGAATATGACAAGATCCTATATTCTGATGTCGATGTCATCTTCAGGGAAGACTTGTCCAAATACTATGCTATCGACCTAAAGGACAATTACTTCGCTGGAGTGGACTCCCTTCCCGCGATTAACGCTGACGACCTTCTGTATGCGCAAAAGACTCTGGGCGAGAAGATCAAAAACGGTTATTTCTATTCTGGGAACCTCATCCTTAATTTGAAACTGCTCCGGCAAGATAATAAGATCGAGGAATTCCGAGGTCTTGGGGACTGTCACTTCAAGTTCCAGGACATGGACATTATCAATTTGACATGTAGCGGGCGTATTTTGCCCCTTGGGCCCTCTTTCTGCCTTAGTACCTACTACTACGATTCGATAATGTCTGGCAGGGAGAGTGTCAAGGCCGCTTTCGGGAAGGACGAGTTGGACCATGCCATGAAATCCGGCATTGTCCATTACAATGGAGCGAAGCCGTGGAAAGAGGTCTGCCCTAACATGGACATATGGTGGTCTTACTACAGAAGGTCCATTTTCTACGATGAGGAATTCACCCATAAGTTCTGGAAGGACCAAACATATAGGCTGGAGAAAATGTCGCTAATGAAGCGGATTAAATTGGTAGGCAGGTATTTCCGCAAAGGTGGAAGAATGTAAGAACATGAGTCCAACTATCTCAGTCATAATTCCTGTGTACAAGATCGAGCGCTTTGCGGAAAGGTGCGCCAAGTCATTGATGGAGCAGGACTTCCAAGATGTGGAGTTCATTTTTGTAGACGATGCCTCACCCGACGGAAGTATGGCAATCATCCGGCGGGTTTGTGTGGAATATGACAGGGATATCAAGTATCTTATTCACGATATCAATAAAGGTCTTCCTGCCGCCAGAAACACTGGCATGGCCGCTGCTTCTGGCGAGTTCATATACCACTGTGACTCAGACGATTACCTTGAACCTTCTTTACTTAAGGAGCTGTACGATGCTGCCTCAAGGGAAGGTGCCGACTTCGCTTATAGCGACTTCTACCTGGATTTCGGCTCATCAAAAAGGTACATGACAAATCCGGACTTCATTGACCCAGAGAGGATGATTAAAGAGGGATTCCTGGCGGGTACGATGAAGTACAATGTCTGGAACAAACTGATAAAAAAAGACTTATACGATAAAATTACCTTTCCGGAAGGCCACCCTATGGGAGAGGACATGACGATGATAGCCGTGGCTATGGGAGCGACAAAGTGCGTACATGTGCCAAAAGCCCTTTACCACTACATGAGGACCAACTCTGAGGCTTATACAAGCGCTCTCTCCCAGAAAAGGCTTGATGACATAAGGAGCAACGTGGACAGGACGATGGACTTCCTTGCCAAATGGGATGTTCAAGATAAGGACAGGTTCCTTGAGTATTTTAAACTGAGCATCAAACTGCCGTTCCTCTTTTCCGGCAACAAGAGCCAGTACAAGCTTTGGGAAGAGTGGTATCCTGAGGCAAACTCTTTTATTGACTCTATACCTTTTATCCCAAAAAGGACCAAGATGGTCCAACAATGGGCCAGGGACGGTAAGTTTTCCCTTGTCAGGCTTTATTCTTTCGTCGTCAACAAGATATATTATAAACTAGTGAAGCACTGATGCTTAAGTGGTTGGTCATATTGGTCAGCATTGTGCTGACTAGTCTCTTCCTCTTCCCTATCGTGCCGGCAATCATGCCGTGGGCGAACACGAAGATGATTCTGGCCGCCATCGGGCTTTTCATTTTTGTTGTCAAACACTTATTAGCTGGCTCAGCAAAAGTATCAAAGGATTTCGCCATACTAAGCTCACTGGCGATCCTGGTCAGTGCAATCAGTTATTTCACCATGGTATTCAATGGCACCAAGGATTCAACATTTACAGATTATATAGTTTCTGTATGGGTTTGGCTCGGAGGTGCTTATTTCCTGATCTGGTTGTACACTCATATCCATGGGAAAGTTAACGTCAAACTCATTAGCAATTACTTAATCGCTGTCTGCGTCGCACAGTGCATCCTTGCTTACATGATGACGGTATTTCCTGCGCTTGGTAGTACTATTGACAGTCTCTTTGGAGAATCAGAAAGTTACATGGGACTTGCGGAAGACCGCATGCATGGACTTGGAGCAGCGCTTGACCCTGCCGGTCTTAAATTCTCTGCGATACTAGTTTTGACTTCATTTTTAATCGCTAATAACGCATTCCCTACAACACCCGTAGAAAGGATTCTTTATGTTATCTCTTTATTTGTCATTGCAATTATAGGGAATATGATATCAAGATCTACCACTGTCGGACTGATTATCTCTATCATTTATCTGACAGCCTACACTATATTGTCGGGAGATTTAAAATCCAGCACTAGATTCTTTATTTCTTTTTCAGGAATAGTAGTGTTAGGAGCCTTACTAGTAATATATCTTTACAGGACAAATACTGGTTTCATGCAAAACTTAAGGTTCGGTTTCGAGGGCTTCTTCTCCATCGCTGAAAAAGGCTATTGGGAGACAAATTCTAATAACATTCTAAAGAATATGATTGTGTGGCCTGAAAGCCTCAAGACCTGGATCATCGGAGATGGCTATATAGAAAACCCGGCGTCTGACCCCAACTTCTTGGGAGAAGTCACAGGAGGCTATTATAGAGGTACCGACATCGGTTACCTCCGTTATATCTTCTATTTCGGAATAATCGGTCTTGCTGCCCTAATAGCCGTATTCATAAAGTCCACAAAGATCTGCATCGACCATTTCAAAGGGTATAAAATCCTTTTCCTTTTGATGCTGCTTTCAAACTTGGTATGCTGGTTAAAGGTGTCCTCCGATACCTTCTCGGTCTTCGCTCCTTTCCTGTGCCTTGCCTTTATAGAGGATGACAATTCATGAAACTGGTCTACTGCATACATTCAACTTACAACCCCGGAGGGATGGAACGCGTCCTCTTGAACAAGGTGCGTTACCTTGTCGCAAAGGGAGGGTACGAGATATCCGTTGTGACAACTGACCAGAAAGGAAGGCCATCTTTCTATCCCTTCCCTGAGGAAGTTAAGATGACCGACCTGGACATTAATTACACAGATGACAAGTTCAAGGATCCTCTGACCAAAATAACGGAATATTTCCGACGCAAAAGACTTCACAAACAACGACTTACAGCCTATCTTAAAGAGACAAAGGCGGACATAGTAATATCCCTCTATCCATGCGAGTCTTCTTTCATACCGTCAATTAAGGACGGCAGTAAGAAGATTCTTGAGTTCCACCAGTGCAAACTGGTGAGACTCTGCTATGACAGGAAAGGGATAATAGGTCTCACGGACAAAATCAGGACGAAACAGGATGAGAGGATGGTCCGGAGGTTCGACCGTTTTGTGGTGCTTACAGAGGAAGACAAAGGCTATTGGGGAGATCTTCCAAACATCTCGGTCATCCCGAACGCTGCCTTAGCTATCCCGTTCAAAAAGAGCGACCTCTCAGCGAAAAGAGTGATTGCTGTGGGACGGCTTGACCACCAGAAAGCATTCGATCGCCTAATCAAGGCGTGGAGCCTGATTCCCCTTTCCAGCCGCTCAGGTTGGAGATTGGACATATTCGGACAGGGAGAATGGGAGGACATGCTGAAAAATATGATCCAGGAAATGGGACTGTCAGATTCTGTCCGGGTCAATAAACCGACCCAAAACATTTTCGACGAATACACTGCCAGCTCTTTCCTGGCGATGACATCTCATTATGAGGGATTTCCGATGGTGATGATTGAGGCTATGGCCTGCGGACTGCCGGTGGTCACTTTCGACTATCCCTGTGGACCAAAGGACATTATTACGGACGGGGTTGATGGTCTCATAGTCAAAGAAGGAGATTTACAAGCCTTTGCGGATGCGATGGCCAGGCTTATGGGAGATGAGAATCTTCTAAGCTCTTTATCAACAGAGGCCCCAAAGGTGGTAGAACGGTACTCTGAGAGAATAGTAATGGAAAAATGGGAAAACTGCTTCAGATCAATCCTGTAATCAGGGACTCCACATCGACCGGCCGAATCATGAAAGAGATCGGTGCGCTTGCCAGTTCCAAGGGCTGGGAGAGTTTCATTGCCTATAGCAAGGCAAGGGATGGGGTTAAGGAGATTAAAGGATCAAGCATAGTTCCCGTAGGTAACAAGGTGGATCTCCTGATTCATTATCTGGCCACAAGATTGTTTGACGCTCATGGGCTTGCTTCAAAGGTCGCGACAAAAAGGTTTATCCGTAAAGTTTGCGAGATTGACCCAGATGTACTCCACATCCACAATATCCACGGCTATTTCCTTAATTACAAGATACTTTTCAATTATCTCAAGGATAGTGGTAAGCCTGTTATCTGGACAGTCCACGATTGTTGGTTATACACAGGCCATTGCTATCACTATTCCTCAGAGAGATGCATGAAATGGAAAGAAGGCTGCCACGATTGTCCTCAGAAAAAAGCATTCCCTAGAAGCATCCTATTCGACCGGTCGAAGAGGAATTACAGAGACAAGAAAGAAGCTTTCACCTCCCTTGGAGACAAACTCACAGTCGTAACAGTATCGGAATGGCTGCGAGATGAGATGCGGAGTTCATTTCTTGGCGGTTGCCGCTTTAAAGTAATCCACAACGGAATAGATCTAGACATATTCACAAATGACGGCCCTTCGACTTCGCTCAGGGACCGAGTGACTTACATCGCCGATAAGAAGATTATCCTCGGTGTCGCAAGCATCTGGTTGAAGGAGAAGGGATTGGATGATTTTAAAAAGCTCGCTGGAATGTTGGACAACGACGAGGTTATTGTCCTTATCGGCAAGATGAGCGAACAACAGCGGGAAAGCCTTCCCCAATCAATCATAACCCTCGAAAGGACAAGCGATATCCACGAACTGGCATCCCTATATCGGTCCGCCACAGCGTTTGTGAACCCAACTTGGCAGGACAACTATCCTACTGTCAACATGGAAGCTACCGCATGCGGAACCCCGGTCATAACCTACAGGACAGGAGGAAGCCCTGAATCAGTGTTAGATGGCCAGACCGGTTTTGTGATTGAGCAAGGTGATATCGAGGGAATACTCTCAGCTCTGAGGAAGATTGAATCATCAGACAGGGAAGAATGGAGGGAAAGATGTCGGGCATTGGCGCTGAATGAGTTTTGCAAGACAGACAGATATTCTGACTATATAACTCTATATGAGAGTCTTACAGCTAGGTAAGTTTTACCCCATACGAGGCGGAGTGGAGAAAGTGATGCGGGACTTGACTGAAGGTCTGGCGAACAATGGCGTGGAATGCGACATGCTTTGCGCCTCGTTCGGACGTGGGGGCCCCAGATCCTTCGTTATCGCTCAGGATGACAAAAAGGGCACTCAGGATGACAAAAAGGGCAGGGTTATCGTGTGCCCCACCTGGTTCACAGCATCCGGGACAATGATTGCTCCAGGAATGATCAGTTACCTTAGACGCCATGCACGGGAATATGATATAATCCATATACACCATCCAGATCCGATGGCAGGACTCGCCTTACGCCTCAGCGGTTTTAAAGGCAGGATTATCCTCCACTGGCACAGCGATATACTGAAGCCAAAGATCTTCCTCACACCATATCTCCCTATCCAGCGATGGCTTATCCGAAGAGCGGAGAGAATAGTCGGAACGACTCCAACTTATGTCAAGGAATCACCATGGCTGAGTGACGTTCAAGAAAAAGTCACCTATGTCCCGATTGGTATCGAACCGGTCATACCTGTCCCCGACAAAGTCAAGAGTATTCAAGAGACCTACGGGGACAAGAAGATCGTCTTCTCACTTGGAAGACTCGTCCCTTATAAAGGATACACATACTTAATTGAGGCCGCAGAATACCTTCCTGAAGATTATGTGGTCCTTATTGGCGGAACTGGTCCGTTGCGTGCAAACCTCGAAAACCAAATAATGGAATCAGGTCTGGGACAGAAGGTTAAGCTTCTTGGAAGAGTCGAGGATGATGACCTTCCATCGCTTTATGGCGCCTCTTCAGTCTTCGTGCTAAGTTCAGTGGTGAAAGCGGAGGCTTTCGGGATTGTCCAGATCGAGGCAATGTCCGCCGGAGTCCCTGTCATAGCCACCAAGATTCCCGAGTCCGGGACATCGTGGGTGAATGAGGATGGGGTTTCTGGAATAAATGTGGAACCTCGTGATTCCGAAGGACTTGCGAAAGCTATTATTAGCATTTGCTCCGATAATCAAACTCGGCATACTTATGGCAAAAACGCTTTGGCCAGATATGAGCGATTGTTCAGATTGGATATTATGACAAACAAAATAAAACAGTTATATGAATCGTAGAAGAATAACAATGGTCGTGGCGGTAGCCCTCCTGGCTATCTCATGTTCAGGCCCATCAAAGATGGCATATCTGAAAGATATGGAAGATGGGACGGAATATCCAGCCTCCCCCGCCCCGGAAATCAAGCTCCAGGCAGAGGACAGGATTTCTATCCGTGTCATGACTAAGGAACCCGAACTGGCTCTTCCCTTCTCTGATGCTGCAGCTTCCGCCTCCGGCGGAGATGCGGGATTGTACACAATTGACCACAATGGGTGCATCGATTTCCCCGTACTCGGCAGGCTCTCGGTAGCTGGTCGCACTTTGGAAGATGTCAGGGATGAGATCACTTCCAAGATCCAATCCAAAGGTTACATCAAGGACCCGATAGTGAGAGTCGCTCTTGACAATTTCACGGTTACGGTCATCGGCCAGACAGGGCAAAGTGTCATGAAAGTCGAGAACAACAGTATAAATCTATTTGAGGTGATCGCCAACTCGGGTCTAGAACCTGCGGCATCTGACATCAAGAAGGTCATGGTGGTACGTACAGATGAAGGCAAAAGGGTTTCGTACACTGTCAACCTCCAGTCAAAAGATGTCTTCAATTCCCCCGTTTACTACTTGAAACAGAACGACATTGTCTATTTCAAGCCGAAGGGAGTACAACTCTCTCCCACCGGGGAAACCGCCCTGAAGATATTCAGTTCCACTTTCTCATTCATAACTTCCATCGGATATGTTTCCTGGTGGCTTAATGGACGTCGATAACAATGGCTGATCAAAACACAAGTTCAAAGAATAGAAACAACCAAGTCAACTTGGTTGATATCTTGCTGTACCTCCTGCGCTACTGGTATTGGTTCTTGCTCTGCATCGGAATCGCGGTCGGGATCACATATTACTACTACGCCAAGACTCCTTTTGTCTATCGTAGCGATGTGACAGTGGTGATCAAAAACCCCGAGAACACCCAAAGAACCGTCAGGCTTGAGAACTACAGCAACAACATCAACAACGTCAACATCACCACGCAGATTCTCGAGTTACGCTCGAAATCGTTGGTGCAAAATGTTGTGGAGGCCCTTGACGTCGATTTCGACTATACTATCCATAAAGGCTTGAGGGATATTGAATTGTACCGTGACTCACCTGTGTGGATCGACCTCGAGAGGAAAGATGACAACCTCCCGGTATTCTCCGGAAGAATCGTTCTGAAGGACGCGTCTAATGTCGCCCTGCACATCGATAGCGGAAAGGCAATCGAAGCCGCCTTGGGAGACACGATTTCCATCGGTGGCCGCTCCGCGGTACTGAGACCCGGAAAAGGCTACTCACCCGAATGGTACGGCAAAGCAGTGCAAGTCAGGAAGATTCCGACATCTAGCGCGGTTAATGCTTTCCGATCAAGGCTCAGGGTTACCCAAGCACAATCAGATGAATCGATTCTCACCATTTCCCTTCAGGATTACTCTTTGGAAAGGGCCAATGACTTCCTGGTCATGCTGGTTGAGAAATACAATGACGATGCTATCAGGGAGAAAAACAGGATAGCGGTCCAGACAGCCGCTTTCATCAACGAAAGGATCGGGATCATTGAGGAGGAGCTCGGCGATGTTGAGAAGGATCTCGCGAAGTTCAAGAGTTCCCAGAGGCTTATGGACGTCGACGAGACCGCCTCGGGGTATCTCAGTGAGGCTAGGGTATACGACACCGAATTGCTTGGCATCGAGACTAGACTGGCGATGGCCGACTACATCAGGGATTATGTCACAAAGCATTACAACTCTTTCGACATGATTCCTTTCAATACCGGGCTCGATGATCGAAATGCCGACCAAGCGATAGCCAAATACAACGAGCTTGTGTTGACAAGGGAGAAACTGGTGGAAGCCAGTAGTACGGAAAGTCCTGCGGTTAAGCAAGTTGAGTCTTCGATGCTCGCGATGAAAAACAACATCATCGGAATCATCGACAACCTTAAGGTTGGCCTGGATATCCGTAAGAAGGACATTCAGAAGCAGGAGAACGCTTCCCTTAAGAAATTCACCGCGATGCCCTCAAAAGCGAGGGAAATGCTCTCTATAGAGCGTCAGCAGAAGATCAAGGAATCGCTATATATGTTCCTGCTTAACAAGCGAGAGGAGAACGCTTTGACACAGGCTATGGTGGACAATAACGCAAGAATGATCGACACTGCGGAAGGATCTTCTGTTCCAGTCTCTCCGAGCAGGGAAAAGATGATGATCCTGGCTTTCTTGATCGGAATTCTTATTCCCACTATCATCCTCCTTCTCAAGTTATTCCTCGACACAAGGGTCCACACCAGGAAAGAGATTGAAGAGACTATCTCTGTACCATTCCTAGCTGAGATCCCGCTCAAGAAGAAACGTAAGAACAAAGGAGGAAAAGAGTCTCTGGTTGAATACGACCCCAATTCTAAGGGCATATTCACCGAGGCGTTCAGGATGATGTGCACTAACCTGGACTTCATGAAGCCCACCGGCACCGGAAGCGCTGTGGTCTCAATGACATCAGCCTCCGTTTCCGCAGGAAAGACCTTTGTGACCGCCAATATGGCTGCCTGTTTAGCGGATGCGAAGAAGAAGGTGATCCTGTTGGATCTTGACCTCAGGAAGCGCACCCTGTCAGCCCACTTCGGATTGAGGAAACATGTGAACGGAGTATCAAATTACATCTACGACGAGGCTATGACTCTTGATGATGTGATTAAGAAAGACATGATTCCTGGGGTTGACTTCATCCCGGCTGGCCATACTCCCCCGAACCCCGCTGAGCTTTTAAACCGACCTCGTTTCGAAACCCTTATCAACGATCTTAAGAATGTCTACGACTATGTCATCCTCGACGGTGTTCCGTTTAATGTGGTGGCTGACCCGATGGTCATCAACAGGGTTGTGGACATGAACCTTTATGTCATCAAGAGCGGCCAGATGGATCGCAGGGGACTTCCGGATGTCGAAGAGCTCTACAACAGCGGCCGCCTGAACAACATGGCCATCGTGCTTAATGGCTCAGAGATCGTAAAGGGCTATGGCTACGGGGCTTACGGCTATGGATACGGCTATGGATACGGTTATGGCTATGGCTACGGCTATGGTGAAAAAGATGATTAAGGAGCGTTATGACCATCGCGGTTGATTTTGACGGTACAATAGTAGAGCATAAGTACCCTTCTATCGGTCGTGAGAAACCATTCGCGATCGAGACGTTGCTTGAGCTCTCCTCAGAAGGCCACAAGCTTATCTTATGGACAGCCAGAGACGGTGAGCTACTTGAAGATGCCATCCGGTTCTGCAAGGAAAGGGGCCTGGAGTTCTATGCGGTCAACAGCAATTACCCTCAAGGAGCCTTATTCGCGGACAGATCCGACAAGTCCAACAAGGTAATCGCTGACATCTACATTGACGACAAGAATCTCGGTGGGCTCCCCGATTGGGGAACCATTTATGAGATGATTTCCAACAAACCGCCCCATCGGCACCACAAGAAATCTTTCTGGAAAAGATTGTTTGGCAAACATCACAGGACAAGATGAGATTGCGGGAGGATTGCAAGGTCATCAGCCTTAGGGGACATCACCTTCTGTCAACCGGTGAGAAGACAATGGAAGTCAATCAGTCTTTCGCCGAGATATGGAAGATAGCCGCATCAAGTCCATTCTCAATAGAGTCCCTGACAGATCAGGTCATGGATTTATATGATCTTGACCGGACTGATGCGGAACGGGAGACTTCCAGCCTCATAGAAATCTGGAAGACTTATAACCTTCTGGAAGATAGTGACTGACACAGTCGTCAAAGAAGCCTTTCTCGCTCTAGTAAGGCGAGGATTAAAGACGGGGAAAGGAGGATCTTTCCCCGCCCTTGACATAAGGCAATGGGAATGTGTTCTCGAACTGGGAACGGCTCAAGGAGTAACAGGTCTTCTGTTCTCCGGAGTTGAGTCATTGCCTCCGGAAATAGTTGTCCCAGAGCAGGTAATCTTTCGTCTCATGGTGGAGGCTGACAGAATCATGAGAAAGACCGGGAAGGTTTCAAAGGCCGCTGACAGTCTCGTCAAAGCTCTCGAGGCGAAAGGTCTTCATCCTATCATAATGAAAGGCCCTGCTGTGGCAGCCTACTACCAGGACCCGAACCTCAGGGAGAGCGGTGACTTGGACATATTCCTACGGCCAGGAGAGTTTGAAGCGGCAGTTGATACACTATCTATCAAGGATTATCATAAAGATCCTGACGGGAATATCCTTTATTCTTGGGAAGGTGTGCCTATTGACCAGCATCCTCGCTATTTCGACCTTCACAGCAAGAAGTCTTTAGAACTGGAAACCGACTCTCCTGAGGCGCGACTTCTGATGCTTTCGCTCCACATACGAAAGCACTGCATGGGAGCAGGGGTCGGTCTAAGGCAGATTTGCGATATGGCAATGGCTTATCGGGCATTGCTCAAACAATCTGACAATCAGCGACTTCTTGACTTGTATAAGGAATCCGGATCAAGCAAGTGGAATCTCCTGCTGGCATCGTTCATCAAGGAGTATTTAGGAGATATCCCTCTCCCCTACCCAGATGACCTATCCCTGCCCGATTCCGTTCCACTTTACAAGATTGTATTCTCGGGCGGCAGTTTCGGCCATTATGACCCGTCAAGAAAAGACGCCCTTAAGAAAGGTGGACCATCCAGAAAACTTGACACCCTGACCAGGATAGTCCATCGAATCCCATTCTCCCTTAGCTATGCATCCAAAGAGTTTATTCCATATTTGTCCGCTCTATTGAGAGGAAATATCTAAGTATACGATGACACTCTAAATACAATCGAGTGAGGCCAGCTGGCCTCACTCGATTGCTTTATATAAAACTCGCGACCACTACGGAATTGTCAAGGTCAATTCCGTAGGAGTAAAGTACCCTTTCATATCAGAGATGAGGATCTTTGTACTATTACCCGAAGACTTGGTCGTGAGAAGCGTGATCTCATACTCTGTCTTATAAGTGATCTCTCTTGTGGCTGGATCAATTGTGTAATATGACATGCCAGGGCGAGCGGAAGAATAATCGATCGTATAAATATAGTAGAAAGAGTTCTTTCCCCGCTTTGAAAGGAACTGAGAAGGACCGCTCTCGACTGGGAGGTCAGGCGACGTTGAAGACAGGGTATTCTGTTCCGCCTCAATACGTACCTGGATCGGGAACAAGGAAGCGGGAAGCTTCTCGTCAAGACCAATTTTGATTTTGACAGGCTTGTCTGTAGCATCCGATGTGGGCTTGGATGTAATAGCTGTCGAGCTGGTAAACACAAGGTTTCCAATTACGTTAACAGTAACCTCGCGGAAAAGGGCGCGACCACCTGATCCGACTTTGCCCTCAACACGGAATATACCCTTCTGGAGATTGGCAGTGCGGGCCTTCAGGCTAAAAGTGATCTTTCCAGTATTATAATCGACAGAGTAAGTGTCAATAGGATTCACATATCCGGCAACATCTTTCTTGGTCACAGATATCGTCACATTGCCAGTCGACTTCGTAACATGAGTATTAGGAGCGTTGGCATCGTCGGGAACAAAGTAATAATTCAACACCTGGCCGGTTTCTTCACCAAGGAAAGTTTGGTCCATGTAATCGACATAAATTCGCGAAACTCCATTGGATATCTCGTTAAGTGAGGAAGTCTCAAGGGAAGATGATATGTTGCCAAAATAGTCGCCGTTGAAAGCGGCCTGGGCATTCGCATAACCAGCCTCGTTTAAACCATCAATACTAACAGTGTACTGAATGTTTCGCAGGATCGGAATATATTCACCTTCATTATCAAGGATCTCTATTTTATACCAATAAGTGTTGCCAGCAAGAGCAGGGGGTACAGTACCCGGTGTCTCACCCGCAGCAGCACACGCTGCCTCGTAAGCAGACTGGTTTTTCCAAATAACCTTAGCGACCACGGATGTCTGGTATCTCTCAGGAGTAGGACGCTCAAACATATACTTGGCCTCTCCTGAGTTGACAAAAGCCGGACTCGAAGGCCAAGTATGATTAATCTGGGCTGTTTCCGGCATATAGCCTATATAGGTTCTGGTCAAATCATTGTAGAAAACACCTTTAGCAGCTCCGTCATATTCATCAATCTTCGTATAGGTCTCGGAAAACTTGTAATGGTCGCCAACCTGGCCGGAGACGGAAAGGTCGTATGGTGCCACGGAGCCCTGATCAGGATAATTGATAAGTGTCCATTCGCCAACATCGAACATTTTCGAACCGGAGTTGACCACTATTTTGGCGTAATTACGTACAAGATAGACGGTTTTCAGTTTGGCGACAGATGTCGTGTCCACAGTATAGTTGCCATTACCGTCAAGGACATAGTCACCGGCGGTATTCTTCTGTGCGAGAATACCTCCAGGCAACTCTATCCTCTGCCAATACGCTCCCTCTGTTCCGGAAGTGACCATGTTGGGAAAGATATTCCACTCATAGTCAAAAGCAGGTGGATTATTATTCTCAGGAGGATTCGCTATGAAATGAAGGGTTCGGGACTCATCCACAAGCGGAAGCATCACCGAATACGTTTTCTTGTTAGCGGATCCGGCTGTCTCAAGATTTACGATAGTGGCCGGCATCCAATGCTGAAGGTACAGACCTTCTCCGAACACAGCGACGTACATGTTGTTGATGATAGGATTCTCCGCCATCTCGGCACGGGTCATCGGCGGAAGGTCCGGAAAGTCGACTGTGAACTCAACCTTGACCATGGTGCCTGGAGCCGGGGCCTCAGATGTGGTCAAGGGATCATCCATCACTTCACTTTCGCTATGGCAAGCAGTAAAGGCAAATGCTGCAGCCGCAAGTATATATATGATCTTTTTCATCTTGTCAACAATTAATAAGATACAACGTGTCCATTGGGATGATACTGATAAGTAGGGGTGACAGGTTCATCGCCCCAGTACCAGAGGTCATAGACGAAACGGACTGACTTGGTCTCATTATTCGTCCGATTTCGGAACGTCAGGTTATCTGCCGTTGAATTTGGCATATCCAAAAGTCTACCGCTTCCGGACCAATATTCAGTATCGGTCGCATAAAGGTTAGGAATGGTACCATCCTTCTGTCTTGCGACAATAAAGGCCATCTCAGCTTCAGTGGGCAATCTCCATCTACCAGCAGGATACCCAGCTTCCTGGTAAGTCGCAGCACGTTTGACGACCTGCTCCCAGGTGAGGCCACCATTAGCGTTCAGTGCGGAAGAGACGAGGAAATGAGGTGAAATCATGTTCCTGTCGGTCTCCGATTGGGATGATATGAGGATATCTCCAGCGCTTCTCCAGTTGGCGGTAACATCGTCATAAACGGTGACAGTTCCGAATCCTCCACTATATGCGGATTCTCCGGTCAGGTATGGATCAAGACTCCAGCCTGTATTAGCTCCGGACGCTTTGACACGGGGATCCGCAATCTTGTAATACGTTTTTGTGCCGTTAACGTAATAATATTTATTTGTCTCACTGAAAGCCGTGACCGTAATATCTGTTGTGTACCAATTTCTGGAAATCGATTCATCAACATTGGATCCGTCGGTGATAGAGCCATATTGGTATTTACCAAGTCCATGGGTGTTAAGTAGTGCATCAAAGATACTATTTGCGCGAGAGGTATAATTATACACGTCAATACCATTTCCACTAGCAAGAAGGCCATTCGCCCATCCATTTCGGCTGTGGTAAAAGCCTTGAGAATTAGTAGTTCCAAAACCAGGATTTTGAGAAACCCTCGCAAAATGGCCATTTACAAACACATCACCCGCTGCGGCCTTCTTAAGCTCGATGGCAGGGTGCTGATAAATAGTCACCTCCTCGCTCTGGGAAGTTTTTTCGGTGTTTGCGATCGTCAACTTGATTGTTCGCATGACATAGATATCCGCCATAGAATGGGTGAACTTCACCACTTTGTTATCCGAATCAGGAACCAGAGTGTAGGTATGATTATCACTTCCTCCCGCATCGTATACTGATGTACTATCTGTCCCGGTGAAATTCTTGCTGTTGGTCACATCAGTCGCACCGGAATAATCAATGTACGTAATATTGGTGAAATACGCCTTAACCTCAGCATTGCAATAGTACGGAATGGAGATATTGTCATCACCATAAATGTGGTACACCGTGCCAGGCACATAGAAATACTTAGCGGAGTTAAGGCCAGAACCGGAGAACCAAGCTGGCTCGGCCCAGTCGGCAACGCAGTAGTTTCCAGTAACCACCACATAATCCTCCTCGGTGCCACCAAGGACTCCAACTTGAACTATGGCCTGATACCAGCAGTTTCGGTCAAGTGTCAAATTAGTGTGGACAGGGATCTTGTAGAAGAACTGCGCCACATCCTTGACCGTGCTCCTCCAGCTCATGTGAAGCTTGAAGTACGGCTCACCGTTGTCATCAACGGTCCAAGTCTGGGGATAGGTATAGACCGGATCAGTGGTGTATGATAAAACCGAGTTATCAGCAGCCGGCGTGAAGGGATAGCTGGTCGGATAAGAGAAATAGCTTCCACTTGTGTTTGCTGACCTTGTCACAGGATTGGCCTGAACCGTAGTGTTGTTGAGAGCGTTGACATAGTATATCTCTAATGTGTGCTCAGGCTCAGGAGTCCAAGTCTCAGCGTTGCCGAAAGAGTCAGTGGTCTGGATTGACGGATCGAAATTGAGAGTCAAAGTGAGCTTGACTGCCAAGCGGCTAAGCTTGATGGTCATCACATTGCCATTAACGACATTGAGGACATCATCTTTCTTTGAAGGGCTGAGCTGAACCGTGTACTTCTTAGACTCTGGATCGTATGAATCCATCACGAAGCAGTCCGGAAGGGATGAGTCCGCATAAAGGGCCTTGTTAACCGGCCAGCCGAGGATATCCTCAAGTGTGGGGTTGGTGTTGGCATGGTCCACAGTCCCTGAATAATTCGCGAGGATATAGACATACGATGTGCCCTTTAAACTGGCGTAATCCGAGTTGCCCGCAACGTCAAACTCAATCAGGAACCTGCCGGATGCGGGAGCCTGCGCTCTACCGTGGACACCCAGTGGCTGTGTTCCGGCCTCGTCGGCAAAGAAGAAATAGTCGACGTGCTTGATTGTATTCTCATTATAGTTGTCATCGCCTTGAGAACGTGTCTCCAAGCCCCCGCAACGCACATCCAAAGTGAACGAGGATATGCCGTTGTCTTCCCGCATTATCGGTTCATCCATTCTCGCACAAGAGAGGGCGGCAAACGCCACGAGAAGAGAGATTATATATTTGGTTGTTTTCATCGCAAGCATCTTCTTATCTGACAGTTGTACTGTTATTCATTACAAAGTAGTGGTAACCTCGAAGATCGAAAAGCTGCGTCTCCGAATCAATGTTGTACTTGTTGCCATTCTTTGTGACATAGGTCTTGAAGTATAGTTTGGCATCAGCAGTGGTTGTAGTGCTGGTGATCGTTAAGTTCACTACAGTCGTGGTGGACGGAGTGGTGGCAGATTCGGGCTTGGCGGCAATATCGCCATTAAGGTCCCCAGTAACGGTGAATTCAGTAGTATCACCTTGAGGCACGATCTCATATTTGCCACCCGCCGGAGCCATGATCTTAAAAGTGACCGTTGTTGGAACTCCACTCTTCATCAGCCAGTACTGGCGATATGCCGTCGCGTCACGACCAGAGACAGGAGATGTTTGGTCTCCGGAGGTATAATACCTTCCATTATTGGCGCCATTCACAACAAACTGCGAGGCCTCAGGAAGGTTGTCAGTGTCAAGTTCTTCCACTTCCACATCAGTCCATTCTATCACCTGATTCTCAAGAGTGATGTACTTGAAATTCCACTCATTCCCAGGCATGGCCAGACCGTAGATCCGGTGTTTCGAGCATGCGGCGAAATTAATGAATGACCCATTCTTTTTCAAATCGAGCTTACGGACACCCGTTGTACTGCCCATCGTGACATTAAACTCAATGGTGAGATCCTTGAGAACTTGCGGAAGGGCGAGAATGGTGAATGTGGTGGAATCCATCTTTGAAATAGTTGTCCCGCTGGCGAAGGTGTACTCAACCTTGCCGTTGGTCGCGGTCCGAGAAGGGCAGGTGTATGTAGTATTACCACCTGTCGCAATGGTAGCGGTATAACTACCTGAAAGAGCGGTAGAGGTCGAGGTCAAAGTGAAACTGTTGAGGGTAATCCCTTGATCAGCACTCTTTAGGGTAATCTCAAAAGCGGTGAAAGCCGGATAGAACTCAAGTGTCACCGAGGAATTCGGGGCGACACCCTCAGCCGCGGCCACCATCGGAGCGGATGCGAGAACGTTGTCCGACGGGGTCTGGGTTCCGGAGATGGATAAATCCACAGTCTTGGTTGTGCCTGTCCCGGCCATAGACGCCGGATAAACAGCCCAGAAGCCGCAATTGCCTGTGACGCCATCCCATGTGAGACCGTTGCCAGCGGCATTATCCACGGTTGCCTGGCTCCTGGTGTTATCCCCGGACTTCACGTTGACTGAAAATACCTTGTAGTCCGAATAATTCGCATTGTCCGGGGTCTTGGCGGCATCGCTCCAAATACGTACCACGTCGCCGGTCTGCCAATCTATACGTTCCCAAGTCAATAGTTTGTCATTGTTAGGGTCTTGCGTTCCTTCCCCACTATACTCGGCCCTGGTCTGGGGACCAGCCACCGATGAGGCCACGAAGCGGATCTCGCCGCCGCGGCCGAACTCCTTCTGGCATCCCGCCAGAAGCGTCAGACCTCCGATCAGGGAGGCTATTAACATGATCTTTTTCATTTTCCTCCTTGATTACTCTGATGTCCATTCGTGATTAAAATCACTTCCCGAGAAATCATGATTCTCGACTTTCTGCCCGGTTGACTCGATGGTGATTTTCGTGTCAACCACGGAGGCCAGGAGAACGCACGAGGGCTGAATCTCCAACTCTCCCAGAACTCTCGGGCTCTCGAATTTCTGTTTGGTTTTCATCATAACTTATTATTACTTACTTATTTTATTATCTTTCAATAATTTCCAGCCAACTTCTCGGAACCTGGGCCTTCGCGTAACAGCAGTCCAACAGTCCCACGACAACATAATACCTGCCCCTCAATTCCAGCACTCTGCCCTCGACATCCCTCAAGGCGCCTTTCGTAACCCGGACCCACTCTCCGAGCGAGAGAGGCTTGTCCACAAGACCGCCGTCCTCCAAGTCAAGGTCAAGGACACGCTTGAAGTCCTCCATCTGCTTGTCGGGCACAACCAGAAGCGTCTTTGTCGCGCAATCGACGATGTACTTCACACGGATCATCCCGCTGTTCGCCAGGCCGCACGCCTCACTCTTCGTCGTCCTCAAAAACACGAGGTTGCTGATCACGGGAGGGATGAAGTGCTCGATCCCGAGGGTCTCCAGACGACGGTGGATCCCATGCTCCTGCCCGTAACGAGTGCGGGCGGCATACCATCTTGTGACCTCACCCATCATCAGAACTTCCTCCCTGTCAATATGCCCAGGAACGTCAGCCCCAGAACCTTCATGTCAAACAACACCGAATGGTTACGCAGATAGTAGAGGTCGAGGTCAAGACGAGTCAGCATCTTTTCCATGGTGTCTGTGTAACCGTTGTATAGCGTGGCATAGCTCGTGACCCCGGGACGTATCTGATAGAGATAACGGTACCTGGGGTTGCGATCCATGATTCTGTCTATGTAATACTGCCGCTCGGGGCGGTAGCCGATTAACGACATGTCACCCTTGAACACGTTCCACAGCTGAGGGAGCTCGTCAAGGTGATGCGCACGGAGGAACGCCCCGACCTTCGTCAGACGCTCGTCACCCTCACCGGAGTAAAGGCAGGGACCGGACTCATCCTCGGCGTCCGGACGCATTGAGCGGAACTTCAGGATTTTGAACGGCTTACCGTTCCTGCCAATTCGCTCCTGAGAATAAATGACGGGGCCGCCGTCCTCACGCTTGACCGCAATGGCGCATGCGGCGATAAGCGGAGAGAAGATCACCAGCAATAGTCCCGAGAGAAGGACGTCGAATGAACGCTTGACAACATGGCCGATGCCGCTCATGCCATCTTCAATCTTAACCGGCTCACTTTTATCCTTTCCCTCATCGGAAATATGGGCTCCCTTAGGGAACAGGATCCCGTCGATCCCGCCAAGACGCCACTGGAGCCTCTCAAGGTCCAATGCGTCTTTGCAATACCACACCACGTTGTCACCTATCATCATGCCTTCCTCGGAAGGATCCTTGGACACGAAACCGGCAACCGTGAAAACACCGGCGGCAGCCGTAGAATCAGCCAGACGTACAGAGTCAGGACCGGTGCCGAAGATAAGGACCGCACCTTTCCCGGCTTTTTCCATCACGGCATCACTGTCTCGAACGAGGGTCGAAACGAAGAGCTGGAATAACGTCACGAGCGACATCGATAGGACAAAGTCTCCAAGAATGGCAAGGACATAAAATACTATTCCGGGGAGCTCAAGCCAGCCTGTAAGGACAAGTGCCAAAAGGAACAACTCCTTCACGAACATAGCACCGGTCAGGCCGATAAACTGCCGACGTGAGAAATATCTGATTGAATAACGACGTATACCGAAAAAGCGGAATGATAAGAGGGAGCCGACAGCGGCTACAGAGAGCCATTTCAGGACAATAATGGAAAAACCGGGAATAGGCTCCGAAACCCACCTGACGAGAAGTATCGCCAGGAGGGATGCCATAAGTGAGAGTGCAAAGTCCACGAAGAAGACTAGGCCCCTGCCCATATGCGCTATTTCTGATCTGTTTTTATCCACTTTTATCCCAAAGCCAAACTATGGCCATAATTTGCACAAAGTTAATACAATAAATATTTTTACAAAAATTTTCATGCATAATTCTAGCTCTCCACACGCTATTCCAAAGGTGTTTTTACCATTTTTCATTAGACTATGCACTAATTGACATGATCTGACGAAAACTATAATATGTTTTAAGAAAAAAAAATAGTGCTGGATTTGAGGTATAATTAGTATCTTTGTAAAGAAGGCGATTTTTCTGTCATTCTGAGCATAGCCCTGAGTTTATCGAAGGGCGAAGCGAAGAATCTCAAATCGCCGCTGATAATCATTATATTCACTAAACATTATGGCAAAAGAGGTAGAAGCAAAGGCCGCAGACATTAACGCCGCGAAACTCAAGGCGTTGCAGGCCACGATCGACAAGATTGAGAAAGATTACGGGAAGGGGACGATCATGAAGTTGGGAGAGCAGCCACAATGGGACGTACAGGTCATTCCGAGTGGTTCCGTAGCGCTCGACCACGCTCTCGGGATCGGAGGTTATCCTAGGGGCAGGATCGTCGAGATCTATGGTCCGGAATCGAGCGGAAAGACCACGCTCGCCATCCACGCTATCGCACAGGCCCAGAAGGCCGGGGGCATAGCCGCGATGATCGATGCGGAACACGCTTTTGACAGGACTTACGCTAAAGCGCTGGGAGTCAATTTGGACACTCTCCTCATTTCCCAGCCGGACAACGGCGAGCAGGCTCTTGAGATCGCCGACAATCTTATCCGTTCCGGAGCTATCGACATTGTCGTTATCGACTCCGTCGCGGCCTTGACTCCAAAGGCGGAGATCGAGGGCGAGATGGGCGATAACAAGGTCGGACTCCAAGCCAGGCTGATGAGCCAGGCCCTCAGGAAACTCACGGCAAACATCTCCAAGACGAACACATGCTGTATCTTCATCAACCAGTTGCGTGAGAAGATCGGTATCATGTTCGGAAACCCGGAGACGACAACTGGCGGTAACGCGCTGAAATTCTACGCTTCCGTGCGTATCGACGTGCGCAGGACCACCCAGCTCAAGGATGGTGAGGAGGCTCTTGGCAACAGGACCAGGGTGAAGGTCGTCAAGAACAAGATGGCCCCGCCTTTCAAGAAGGCAGAGTTCGACATCGTCTTCGGAGAGGGAATCTCCCGGGTCGGAGAGATCATAGACCTTGGCGTCGAGTACGGGATCATCGCCAAGAGCGGTTCCTGGTTCAGCTACAATGACCAGAAACTCGCCCAGGGACGTGAGGCTGTCAAACAGCTCCTCAAGGACAATCCCGAGCTCTGCGACGAGATCGAGTCCAAGATCCGTGAGGCTCTGAAGAATGTCAAGGATTAGGCGGCAAGGCAATCCTGCACCGCGAAAATTTCTCATCGAGGCCGGGGTCTAGGATCCCGGCCTTTTGTATTTTTTCGACAGTCCACTCCTCTTTTGGAGTATTATCCCGGAAGATGATTATTCCGCGGGCGGCTCGCTTACCGATGTACGGATGTTTCGCCAGTTCGCTTTCCGGCAGGGTCCAGAGGGGGTATGGTTCCGAGGGCCCTACGGTAATCAGATCTTTCAAGCCGTCATATTTCTCCTGGTCGAAGTGCCAGATGTCCATCAGTTGCTCCGGATAGGAATATCCCCGGAGCTCTTTCCGATAGCTTACCATCTTGGAAGCGAAGAACTTCCCTATCCCAGGAAGAGTCTCAAACGCCGCCGAATCCGCCTGGTTAATGTCTATTTTGGGGATATCGATATATTTCTCAAGCCGGTGATAAACAGAGTCTTCGACCACATAAGATTTGGCGAAGTCCGACTTTCTCCGGAATCGCCCTCCTTTCTTGCGATAATTATCAATCGCCCTAGCCTGATTCTCACTAAAACCAAGCCGCATCAAGTCATTGACGCTGACCGTGTTCGGATCAAATTTGAACGACTCATACCTCCTCGGCGCCCTAGCCCGCCAGATAGCCCTGGCCGTTTTGCCGTACCCACCGGCCGCCGAACGACCGTCCGCTGCCAGCTCTGGTGGCTCGACCGCCTCGCTTCGCTCAGCTCCGGTCCCCCCTCTTACAGTGCCGAGGGTGGCATGGGTCTCTCCATCCAGACTGGCAGCGGCCGGAGCAGCCGTCGAGCTTAGGCCGTACTCAGCCGCAGCGAAGCGAGAATGGACGCGGCCGGGCTCGAGCGGCTGTCCGGCCACTACCCTGGCACTGACAGAATCGACGAAGACAAAGACGGTGTCGGGATGGTCGTGATTGGCGACTATCCGAGCGACAGAAGTTTTAGTGATGAAGAGCGCGGCTTGGTAGCCGATAATGAGAAAAACAAGGGCCACTGAGCCCACTACGAAAGAGGCGGAAGGCCTGCCCCGCTTTGAGTTTTCCATGTTCGAATCAAGGTTTAAGTAATTCTTTAGTTTATTCTTCTATAGCATTATTTTTCAACCGTTTCCTATCATCCTCGCAACCAGCCACAACAATCACGATTTCCCCCTTCGGCTCATGCTCCCTGTACCATGACGCGACCTCCTCCAAAGTCCCCCTCCGATGCTCCTCATGAACCTTTGAAATCTCCCTAGCGACAGAGCATTTCCGGTCCGGGCCGAAATACTCGGCGAACTGCTCCAAAGTCTTCACAAGCCGGTAAGGAGACTCGTAAAACACCATCGTCCGAGGCTCAGTGGCAAGAGACTTCAGAAGCGTCTGCCTCCCTTTCTTTACGGGCAGGAATCCCTCGAAACAGAACCGGTCGCAAGGAAGGCCCGAGGAAACTATCGCGGGGATACAGGCGGTCGCGCCAGGAAGTGTCTGGACCTCAATACCTTCCGCCGCACAAGTACGTACCAGAAGGAAACCTGGATCGGATATTCCCGGAGTACCCGCGTCACTGATTAGAGCCACATCAAGGCCTGCCAATATCCTTTCCTTGATCAAGGCGACAGTCTGGTGCTCATTGAACTTGTGATGGGACCATAACTTGCCGTGAATATCATATTTTTTGAGCAAGACCGAACTGGTCCTGGTGTCCTCGGCGAGGATGACATCCACATCCTTCAAGGTCTGGACAGCCCTGAAGGTCATGTCTTCAAGGTTACCGACAGGAGTGGGAACGATATATAGCTTTCCGGCCATCCTCAAGCTAGCTGAGCTTTCTCCTGACAGCCATCATAAGGCGATATACCGGCTCGGAGTTCATGTCCCAATCCGGATGGTTCTCGGAGATGAAGTCCAGAGCCTCTGACAGGCTGCCCATAGCGTTGAATTTGGCTATCGTCTCCTGGAAGAGCATTGGATCCTCTCCGAAGAGCACATTGATTAGTAATACCCTATCATTGAGTGAGATAGCGCTGATGATATTCTTCACCGGCATTCCCGGACGATCCGTCCTCCACGCCTGCTTCTCCGCCATAATGTCCATCACTGCAGTGTCCGCCTTAGCGGTATCTAAAATGGATTGGCCGGCTGGTGAGCGGTGTCGAACCACCGGCCCTTCGACTTCGCTCAGGGACCGTGGTCCAGCTGGTTCTTCGAGCGGCTGTCCGACATCATCAGGCATATCCTCAACGTCCGAAATTGATATGTCGATCGGAGTGTCATCCACCGGAGCGATATCGATCGGTTCTTCGGGTTCATCGACGGGAAGGTCCTGAGACTCAGGAAGATCCTTCGCTTCGCCCTTCGATAAACTCAGGGCTTCGCTCAGGATGACAGCAGGAGCCACAGGTTCAGGCTCAGCAACCACGAGTTCAGGCTCAGCAACCACGAGTTCCGGCTCTGCCGGAGCAGCCGTCGAGGTTAGGCCATACTCAGCCGCAGCGAAGCGAGGATGGACTTGGCCGGCCTCGAGCGGCTGTCCGGCATCAACTGCCGACTCTTCAGTGCTTGCCGCCGGCTCTTCGACAAGCTCAGAGACCGGCAACGCTTTGACCTGCTCTTCGAGAAGAGAAAGCTCGTTCTTCAAGGCGTCTATTCTCTCGAGAAGAGAGTCAAATGTTTTATCATCAATAATTCTCATATACGTTATCTTTTGCTATCTTTGTAATCAAGTGAAATCCTTACAAAGCTAACGAAATGTTTTCAGAAAACATAAAAAAAGCCGGAGAGATCGAAGTCATCTGCGGCTCGATGTTCTCCGGGAAGACCGAGGAACTCATCCGCAGGATCCGCAGGGCAAAATTCGCCAACCTTAAGATCGAAATATTCAAACCCACTATCGACACAAGGTATTCAGAGGACGACGTCGTCTCCCACGACTTCCATAAGATTCCGTGTCATGCCGTCAAGGATCCAAAAGATATGCTCAACGTCGCTGACGACGTCCAGGTGGTCGGCATAGACGAGGCACAGTTCTACGACATGTCGCTAGTGGATGTCGCCCAAGAACTGGCTGACAGAGGTAAAAGGGTGATCATCGCGGGACTTGACACCGATTATCTCGGGAAACCTTTCGGCCCCATGCCATATCTGATGGCAGTCGCCGAGGAAGTCCGGAAAGTCCATGCGATCTGCGTCCGTTGCGGCAACCTGGCGAACCATTCCCACAGGCTCTCCAACAGCATGGAACTGGTGGTTCTCGGCGAGAAAGACGCCTACGAACCCCTCTGCCGCGACTGCTACAATAAAGTGATGGCTGAAGAAGCCGCTCGGAAGAACGTCTCAGATTGATCGCTGTCATTCTGAGCGAAGCGAAGAATCTACCCTCTTGGATGATGCTCCAGAATCGACCTCTGCCAGGTCGAGCTATCGATATGCGTGTATATTTCAGTGGTCAGGATGCTTTCATGTCCAAGCATCTCCTGCACCACTCTCAAATCCGCCCCGTTCTCGATCAGGTGGGTGGCGAAACTGTGGCGGAAAGTGTGCGGGGATATCTCCTTCGCGACCCCTGCGGCCATAGCCTGCCTCTTGACCATATTGAATAAAGTCACTCTGCTGATTGTCTTCCCGAAACGATTGAGGAACAAGATGTCATCGTATTGAGGAGCGGCGGGGTCAGGACGCGCGGCCAGATATTCTTTTATGGCTTCCACCGCCATCTCCCCCATCGGCACCAGACGCTCCTTATTGCCTTTGCCGACAATCCGCACAAACCCTTCATCCATAAATAGTTGCGATATCTTTAGGCCTGCCGCCTCCGAGACCCTCAACCCGCAACCATAAAGCACTTCCAATATAGCCCTGTCCCTTTTGCCGTTCCAAGTGGAAATATCGACAGAGCCGATGATGGCAGAGACCTCCTCCACGGACAAAACCTCAGGAAGGTACCGGCCGAGTTTCGGGGAATCAACAGCATCACACGGGTTATCTTTCCGGTCACCCTCAAGGACAAGCCAGTCGAAAAAGGACCTCATAGAGCTGAGAAGTCTCGACTGGGATCTTTTGGAAAGCCGGTCACTTGCGGCGAGGTATTCCAAGATATCCTTGCTGGAGACTTGCGCCGGCTCGATTCCGACCCGGTCAAAAAAAGCCTCGATGTCTGAGGTATAGGCTTCGACAGTATTCGGGGACATTGCCCTTTCGATTCTCAGATAGTAAGAATAATCCGAGAGTATCTTATGTGTCAGATCCATGGCTATAAGGTTCTGTATCTCTTTCCGTACTCAAGCTGCTGGGCGAGGTAATCCGTAACGGGAACAATCTCATAATCAACTACTTCCCCATGTTTAACCACAGGAACAATCTCAGGATTGACAAAGCCTCCGTAAGGCTTCAGCCCAAGAGCCTGATACCGCTCGCGGACTTCCCTGTGAAGCTCCGGGTCAATCTCCACCCCATAACCCTCAACAAGCGCCTTTCCTGCCTCATAGTCCCCTTCCGATTTTATCCTCTGCACCTCCGCCAGAAGGGTCGCGAAAAGTCCTCTGAGCTTCTGGAAGTCATTGACCACGAAATATGTCTTGCCGTCCCTGACCTTCTTCTCGATCACATTGTCCGCTGATCCTTTCTCAAAGCACCATTGAGCGATCAGCTTCCGGTTACGCATGTGAGCCTCGGTGATCTTTTTCCCAATCTCAATCCTCGAGAACTGGGTGAACAAGCCATTTCTGATATAGCTGGAAAAAGCAGGCTTCCAGGCATCGTCATCCGGCATTATGCCCAACTCGACAAGCTTAGGATCAGCTATATAATAAAGTCCGAAAAGATCCGCCCTGGCCTCCTCCAAAGTGCTCTGATACTCTCCGAGAGCATTAGGGGAAACTCCTGGGAGAAGTTGCCCGGAGCCATGGCCGAGGCATTCATGGAGGTCGGTATGGATCTCGTCGTCGTGGCTACCGTATTTCTTGTAGGCGTCAATCTCAGCCTGGTCGAAAGCGAACTCTTCCAACGCGCTCCTAGGCGCCTCAAGTGCCGCCTTGTCATAGGCTTTCGTGATGTTGGATATGGTAACTGACTTTGAGCCGTATTCTTTCCTGATCCACTCGGCGTTAGGAAGATTGATCCCAATCGGGGTGGTGGGATAAGTCGCGCCGCCTAGCGCGACAGCGGTCACGACCTTCGCGGATACCCCTTTGACATGGGGTTTCCTGAACCTGGGATCCACGGGAGAATGGTCCTCGAACCACTGGGCGTTGGAGCTTAAAATCTCAGTCCTCATCGATGCCTCATGATCCTTTATGTGGACATAGCCCTCCCAGGTTGCCTTCCGGCCTAGCGGATCGTCATAATCCTCTATAAAACCATTGATGAAATCCACTGTGCCGCCGGTCTCCCCCACCCAGGCCACATTGAACTCGTCCCATAACTTGAGATCTCCTGTGCGGTAATATTCGACGAGCAACTTGATGGCTGCTTTTTGAGTCTCATTCTCAGCTAGTTCCGCAGCTTTTAAAAGCTCCTCGACAACCCTTTCTATAGCCGCTCCGTATAAGCCGCCGGAGCGCCATGTCTTCTCGATGACCTTGCCGTTCTCCTTGACAATCTTTGTATTGAGTCCATGGGCCACAGGCCTGGAATCGTCAGGATCCTCAACCGACGCGTAATAATCCTCGACCTCCGACCTGGAGACTCCCTCGTAAAAATTGACGGAGGAGAGCGCCACAATATCACCTTCAGTCGAGTCTGACCTACGTCGTGGGCATATGTCCGGGGAATATATAACCTCAAGCGACTCATCCGCGACATTTCCATCACACGAAGCTTCCATTAAAGAACGGAAGTATTCCTTCGGACAATCCGGGAAAAACTTGTCCTCAGCGTAATGATGATGAAAACCGCTCGAGAAGAAAAGGCGTTTGGCGTAAACAAGGAAAGCGGCGAATTCACGGCACTCCCTGTCACCTTCGTACTTTTCCAATATATCCTCCACAACGTGCCTGATCTTGAGATTCCATTTGCAATACTGATCCCAAGTAATGTCCCTGCCGAGTTTCGCGGCCTCAGCCAGATGGTAGGCATATGCCTTCTGACGCGAAGTCAAACCATCCCATCCGGGAACCTCGAAACGCATTATCTTTATGTCAGCGAACTCGTCAACCAATGTTACCATGATGTAAAGATACGCGATATTCAGGATTTTTTTATATTTTTGTGATTCTTGCCTCAGTTTGTGGCAATAAAGACTTTGACTATGTGCGAAACAAGATTATTATACATCATAGCCCGCTCCGTGATGATCTTGGTGGCCTCTCTCGCATTCACTTTCTGCGAGAAAGACCCTGACCTCAAGATCGATCCGGCTGACGAAGGCATAAACTATAACCCCCGGGGTGGCCGTGAGCCCATTGAGGAGACCCGGCGGGTACTCCTGTTCTACGAGTGCGGTTTCAATTCCCTTAACTATGACCTTTCCAGGAATATGGAAGAAGAGCTTCCCGCAGGTCTTATCCCGGGAGGAGGAAGACATGAGAATGTGCTTCTAGTGTTCTCCAAATTAGCGCTCAATTCCAACTACAAGGATGTCCCCTCCTATTTGAGAAGGCTTTATAAGGACTCTGAGGGAAACGTCGTCTCTGACACGCTCAAGACATATCCCGCCTCGACCGTCGCGACTTCCAGCGCCACTATGCGGGAAGTCCTATCACTGGTAAAATCATTGTTCCCAGCTAAAGGTTACTCCTTGGAGTACTCCTCCCACGGTTCCGGATGGCTTCCTCCCGGTTACTACAACAGTCCCTCAAACTTCGAGAGCAGCCACAGGTCCGATGGGCGGAAAATGTCCAAAAGATCAATAGCTTACGAGATTCCCACAGACATCATGGAGCGTGATGACCCTTATGCCGGGATGGTGCGTAGCATTGGCCAGGACAAGATGTCGTCCGGGGACGTCGAGATGACTGTCGCGGAGTTTGTTGACGGCATCCCCTTCCATCTGGACTTCCTGTTGTTCGACATGTGTTTCAGCGGCGGAATCGAGGTCGCGTACGCCTTGAAAGACAAAGCTGATTTCCTGGGCATATCACCTGCTGAAGTCCTCGCGGCCGGCATGTATGATTATACCAAAATCGCGGACTTTCTTATGAAAGGTCCCACACCGGATCTACAAGGGCTTTTCAAGGACTCTTTCGATAGGTACAACAAGCAGTCCGGAGACTATCGCTCCTCTACTGTGACTCTCCTCAGGACTGATGGTCTTGACAATCTGGCCGAGGTTTGCAAGGATCTTATCTCAACATATTCAGATAGCCTCGCGCACGCTCCAGCCAGACAGATCCAGGGGTATTTCAGGCAGAACAGGCACTATTTCTATGACCTGGAAGACATATTCGCGAAAAGCGGAGTCTCTGAAGCGGATATGGCAAGATTGTCTCATGCGATAAGCGATTGTATAGTGTACAGAGCAGCTACCCCTTCATTTATCAGCAGTTTCGACATCAAGACTTATTCAGGCCTGAGCATGTACCTTCCAGTCGCCGGCACATCGCTTCTGGATTCATATTACTTAAATGAGCCTTGGAACAAGGCTGTAGGACTAGTAAAATAATTGCGCGATAAATAATTAATTCCTATCTTTGCCGCCGCTTAAAAACGCGCTGGCGTTTTTGGTGCAATGGGGCCCCGGCCCGCCCGGGGTTGAGTAACACATTTTAAACAAAGTACAATGAAACATTTCGAAATCAACGGCAAAGTCCGTGAGGTCGGCAACAAAGCCGTCATCAAAGCGATCCGCAAGCAGGGTCTTGTCCCTTGCAACCTTTATGGTCAGGGAATGGAGAATGTCCTCTTCACTGTCAACGACAAGGACCTCCAGGGTATCACCAACACCCCCGCTTCCTTTATCATCGACATCAAGCTCGACAACGGTAAGGCCTATGAGGCTGTCGTCCATGAGCTTCAGTTCCATCCTGTCAAGGACAACTGCCTCCATGTCGATTTCCTCGCCGTCTCTGAGGACAAGCCTATCGCCATCAAGGTTCCTATCACTGTCAGCGGCCACCCTGTGGGAGTCCAGAAGGGAGGAAAATTCGTCCTCGTCTCCAGGTTCGTCAAGATCAGCGCCCTGATGAAGGATCTTCCTGACAATATCAACATCGACGTGACCCCTCTCGACATCGAGAAGCGTATTGTCGCCGGTGACATCAAGCTCGAGGGTGTCAGCGTGGTCTCCCCTAAGGACACCATCATCTGCACCGTCAAGGCTACCCGCAACATGTCCGCTCAGGTATCTGGTGATGCTGAAGGTGCTGAGGGCGCTGCTGAGTAAAAAGCGGCCTGAAGTTGATCCTGGTATGAACTACCTTGTCGCCGGTCTCGGAAACATAGGCGCGGAGTACGCTTCAACCAGACATAACATTGGTTTTATGGTATTGGATGCCTGGTCCGAGGCATCCAATGCTTCTTTTTCTACCCAGCGTTACGGTGATGTCGCCGAAGTGTCTTTCAAGGGCAGGAAATTCTATCTTCTCAAACCATCCACCTATATGAACCTCAGCGGTAACGCTGTCAGGTACTGGATGGAAAAGCTGAAGCTTCCTATGGAGAACCTGGTGGTTGTCTGCGACGACATCAACTTGCCTTTCGGCACGGTCCGCATGAGGAAAAATGGAAGCAATGGTGGGCATAACGGATTGAGGGATATCGAGTTCCGCCTAGACAGCACGCAGTGGACAAGGATTAGGATCGGCGTAGGAAATGACTTCGCCCAAGGCAGTCAGGTCGACTATGTCCTAGGGTCCTTCACCGATGAGCAGAAAACCGCTATACCTGAGATTTGCGACAAGGTGATTGAGGGAATTAAGAATTATTCCACAATCGGTCCGGACAGGGCCATGAACTTCCTCAATACCCGGAAATAGCCATATTTTGGCGATTTTTATTTGTTTATTCCGTTTTTTTACATATATTGCAAGGCGCATGAAGTAAGGATGGAATACAACACAAAGCGTTATATATCAACTATTCACTAAATAATTTTAAAGAAATGAAGAATCTTGTCGCACAAATCAAAGCAGAGATCGAGGCTTTCGTTGTGAACGCCGACGCTCAGGTTGAGAAGGGAAACAAGGCCGCTGGCGCCCGCGCCCGCAAGGCTGCCCTTGACCTCATGAAGGACCTCAAGGAGTTCAGGAAAGTTTCCGTCACTGAAGCCAAGAAGTAATTCTGCAACAAACAATTGCGAGCGGCCACCATCCAGGCGGCCGCTTTTCTTTGATGAGGCGTTACTTATATTCAATACTTTTCATTTGCATCCTTTGCGTAAGTTCCTGGGCATCAGCGCCAAGGAAGGGGACTTTCCTGATGTTCCAACCCGACGGCTCGTCTTTTATGGCGAGACTGAAAGGTGATGAGTTCTGCAAGGTCCTTACCACGGAGGATGGCTGCGCGGTGATCAAATGCGACGACGGGTTCTACCGTTTGGCGACTTTCAAGGCTGACGGTGGCAGGGTGAGTAGCGGCTTCAAGCCAGGAGATAAAACTCCAGACTCGATTCTCGGAGATAGCCGTAGAATTCCATGGAACAAGCTCAGGGACAGGACCTCCGTGATACGCAGGGAGCGTAAGGAGTCAATCCGTTTCAAACCGGCGACAAGGGCGGAGTCTCCTGTGAAAAAGCATTGCGTTGTAATTCTGGCCCAGTTCCAGGACATCAGTTTCATCGGTGGTGAATCCCGACGGCAAGACATAGTCGACCTTATCACCAAACCAGGCTCAAAAAGCGTCCTGGACTATTTCAACGACCAGTTCAACGGTAGTTACGAATTCAATTTCACCATTGGCCCGATAGTCACTTTGCCGAAGAATCACGACTATTACGGGAAAAATGAGGATGACAAGGCCGGGCAAGATATAAACCCGAGGGAGCTTGTAAGGGACGCCTGCTTACTGTCTGATCCCTTTGTGGATTTCTCTCAGTTCGACGATGATGGCGACGGCATTGTGGACAACGTTTTCGTGATTGTCGCCGGCAAGAGCGAGGCGGAAGGTGCTGACTCTGACTGCATGTGGCCTCACCAATGGACCGTTCCCAACCTTTCTCTCGACGGGAAAAGGGTCTATTCATATGCGCTATCGACAGAGCTGACCGTTCAAAGCCAGAACAGCCACGGGCAGCTTGTGTGGGGTCTTTGCTCGATAGGCACGTTCTGCCACGAGTACAGCCACACTCTAGGACTCGAGGACTATTATGACACGGATGAGGAAGGAAGCGGAGGGTTCTCAAATGGTTTATGGGCATCTACAGCGCTAATGGATAGCGGCAATTTCAACGACAACGGAAAGACTCCTCCAGCTTACAACGCCGTTGACAGGGAGATCCTGGGAATAGGCAAGCCGGAAAAGATGGCGCTCGGGAAATATACCCTGGAACCGATCACCGAGAACGGCCGCTACCTTATCCTTGAGAACCCCAAGGAGAAAGATGATTTCTTTCTGTTTGAATGCAGGGCACAGAAAGGCTGGGACACATATATCGGAGGGAGCGGTCTGGCGATTTACCATGTGGACATGAGCAAGCACATGGCCGGATGGTCCGACGACGCGGAAAGAGAGGTGACGGCTTTATATCGCTGGGAATCGAATGAAGTCAACTGCAACCCGGATTTCGAGTGCGCTGACATGATTGAGACATCTTCCGACGCCATTGAGGTCAGGCAGGCCTTCTTCCCGTTCAGGACCATCAATTCATTCTCGGCGTTTTCATCCCCCGCTTTCAAGTTCAACGACGGCACTGAGCCTCCTTTCGCCATATCCAACATCACCAGGTCGGGGGACAAAGTCACTTTCGTCGTGTACAACAGCGCTGATATAGTGCCAAAGGCGATAGATCTCAAGGCCGAAGTGTACCAGGATGCCGCCATCATGACCTGGGAGTCTGACGTGGCAGGGTTTGACGGAGAAGCCACCGTCACCTGGGGCAAGACTTCCGGGAGCATGAAGACTGAGACCGTCATGCCTTACGAGAAAGGCAAGTTTGCCCTCACATTGGAAGGGCTCTCCCCCACTACGGCTTACACAGTCAATGTGACATTCACCAGGGGCGGTGTGACTGGAGAGACAGTCACAGGAGACTTCCTGACTAAGGCGGAACAATCCGGTGGCAAGCCATACATCTATCTTGACTATTTGTCCGGTTACAGGACCGGTGGACGGTTCCCCGCAGGTGTCGGTCTCCCGCTCAGGGTATTCAATGCTATCGGCAGGAGAATCAGCTGGAGCTACGATGGAGCGTCTGTCCACACTGACGGCAGCGGGTACTTCCACCCGGTCAAATCCGGGACTCTAAAGGCTGTGGTCTATAATTCCGACGGTTCGACCGATATACTGGCTAAAGAAATAACTATCCAATGATGAGAACCTGGTTAAGGATATTCCTGATTATCACTTCGTTGCTGAGCCTGGCCTCCTGCAACCGTAATCTTGAGCCGGACAGCTCGTTCATTGCCGGGTCACAGGTGCAGTTGAAGGTCGCCGGGAGTGTGATCCACACCTATGATCCCCTAACCTGGCAACTTGGATACAATCCTACAACCAGGGAATTCCGGGTCTCCGATGACCAGATGAAGAATTATTACATTGTCAATTGTTCTACCATCCCATCATCGGTGGGCCAGAAAATAGACGCCACGATCACCTGGACCACCGCTGGCGGCACGAAATCCATCAAGGGTCGGTTCGAGGTCGCGAAAGCCGAGAAAGACCGCTATTGGCTTTGGTGCGGGGATAAAAAAATACAGACGGGGGTCACCGTCCGCATTTTAAGGTAAACTCTATTTCTTCAGCAGTTCCTCGATGTGCTCAGCGTAATCGAGCGAGGTGTCAAGATAGAACACTATCTCGGGAACTATCCTTAGCTGCCTACCGACCTGGCGGCCGAGGGCGCCACGAAGCTCACGCATATTGTCATTCAAAATCTTCATCACCTCCTCCTGCTTCGCTGAGGGGAATATACTGACATACGTCTTGGCGACAGAAAGATCCGGGCTGACCCTGACCTCACTTACCGTGACCATGGCTCCTCCGAAGAAGGCCATGCCCTTGCTCCTGATGATCTCGGCGAGGTCCTTCTGGATCTCGCGGGCGACCTTGAGCTGTCTGGTTGTGGCCTGTTTCTCCATAACTAGATAATATTGATAATGAAATAGTTCTTCTTTCCTTTCTGGGCAAGGATATACTTCCCGTCCACAATGTCATTCTCCGATATCTGATACTCGATGTCAGTGACCTTATCCTTGTTGATAGACACTCCGTTACCGACAGTCATCTTCCTGGCCTCACCCTTGGATGGGAAAACCTGGGTCTTGACAGCAAGGAAATCAAGGATATTGCAAGGCAGCTCTGTCCTGGGCACATCAAAGGTGGGAACTCCGGCGAAAACGGCCAGGAAGGTCTTCTCGTCAAGCTTGCGAAGCTCCTCGGAAGTCGAGTTGCCGAACAGCATCTTGGAGGCGGAGACAGCGTTGTCATATTCATCGGCGCCATGGATCATGGTTGTGATCTCCTTGGCAAGGAGCTGCTGGAGGGTCCTGCGGCCAGGATCCGCCCTATGCTCGGCAATGGCGGCGTCAATGGTCTCCTTGGGAAGCATAGTGAATATCTTGATATACCTCTCAGCATCCTCGTCACTCACATTGAGCCAGAACTGGTAGAACTCATAAGGGGAGGTCTTCTCGGGATCGAGCCAGATGTTGCCTTTCTCGGTCTTACCGAACTTGGTGCCGTCAGCCTTCTTCACGAGAGGGCATGTCAAGGCGAAAGCGTCGGTCTTGCCGAGGATCCTGCGGATCAGCTCGGTTCCAGTGGTGATATTGCCCCACTGGTCGCTTCCGCCAAGCTGGAGGCGGCAACCTTTATGCTCATACAACCAGAGATAGTCATATCCCTGAAGAAGCTGGTAGCTGAACTCAGTGAAAGACATTCCCTCACGAGACTCGTCGGAAAGGCGTTTCTTCACGGAGTCCTTCGCCATCATGTAGTTGACAGTGATGTGCTTACCGATGTCGCGGATGAAATTGAGGAAGGAATATCCCTTCATCCAGTCATAGTTGTTGACAAGCTCAGCCTTGTTGGGAGCATCGGAATCGAAGTCGAGAATCTTGGAGAGCTGGGCACGGATACCCTCGATATTGTGAAGGAGGGTCTCCTCATCGAGAAGCTTGCGCTCCTGGGACTTCATCGAAGGGTCACCGATCATGCCGGTGGCTCCGCCGATCAAGGCGATAGGCTTGTGACCGCACTGCTGGAAATGCCTCAATATCATTATGCTGACAAGATGGCCGATGTGCAGGGAGTCAGCCGTCGGGTCGATTCCGACATAAGCGGCCTGCGGACCTTCCATAAGTTTCTCCTCAGTCCCGGGCATGATGTCCTGGATCATGCCTCTCCATCTCAGTTCCTCAACGAAATTCTTCATCGTATGAATATGTTTTCTTATTAAATCTCGCGAATTTAGGTAAAAATAAGTTAAATTTGTAGACTGTAAAGAAATTAACAATCTAAAGAATACAGAAATGAGAAAGAAAATCGTCGCCGGAAACTGGAAGATGAACACCAATCTCCAGGAAGGTATTGAGCTCGCCAAGGCTGTCGCCGCCAAATCAGTTGAGACCCCCGAGAATGTCGGCCTTATCGTTGCCGCTCCTTTCACACACCTCTGCGCTGTCGCTGAGGCGGTTAAGGGCTCCAAGGTTGAGGTTTCCGCCCAGAACTGCGCTGACCACGAGAAGGGCGCTTACACTGGTGAGGTCTCGGTCGGTATGCTGACTTCTGTCGGTTGCCAGTGGACCATCCTCGGCCATTCCGAGAGGAGGCAGTATTATGGTGAGACCGACGAGAAGCTTGTCGAGAAGGTCAAGCTCGCCCTCGGCGCCGGCCTGGGTGTCATCCTCTGTGTCGGTGAGAATCTCGATGAGAGAGAGGCCGGCAAGCACTTCGAGGTCGTGAAGACCCAGATCGAAAACGTGCTGTTCAACTTCACCGCCGAAGATATGGCCAAGATCGTTGTGGCCTACGAGCCCGTCTGGGCCATCGGCACCGGCAAGACCGCTACCGCTGAGCAGGCTGAGGAGATCCACGCTTGCATCCGCCAGGTCCTTTGCGGAAAGTTCGGCGAGACCGTGGCCGAGGACACCACCATCCTCTACGGTGGAAGTTGCAAGCCCTCCAACGCCAAGGAGCTCTTCGCCCAGAAGGACATCGACGGCGGCCTGATCGGTGGTGCCGCCCTCAAGGCTGACGACTTTATTGCCATCGCCCAGAGCTACTGATTTTCCTGTCAGTCACTTAGGTGAAAAAAATCTGCTTCGTTGTCAACCCGCTTTCCGGTGGGAAAGACAAGGGATCCATTTTAAAGGCTATCGCGCGACACAACTTCGCGTATGAGACCGTATTCACCAAACGCCCCGGCCATGCCACCGAGATTGCCCGTACGACCGATGCTGACATCGTCGTCGCGGTAGGTGGGGACGGGACGGTAAGTGAAGTGGCCCAGGGTCTTGTCGGTACGGATAAGACCCTGGGTATTATTCCTTGTGGCAGCGGGGACGGATTGGCGCTTCATCTAGGTATCAGCCGCAGGACTGAGAACGCCCTGCGCACACTTGAGGAAGGCATTACCGCCTCAATGGATTACGGACTCCTTGATGGAAAACCCTTCTTCTGCACAACGGGAGTCGGCCTGGACGCGGAGGTTGCATGGCAGTTTGACAAGGCCGACAGGCGCGGACTCTGGACTTATATTTCCCTCGC
Source organism: uncultured Bacteroidia bacterium (assembly GCA_902785575.1). GTDB lineage: Bacteria > Bacteroidota > Bacteroidia > Bacteroidales > UBA932 > Cryptobacteroides. The sequence continues at coordinate 156,946 of CACZZF010000012.1, forward strand.
ATGGAAAATTTGGCGGCATTTCACCCCTGACACCTACACAATTGGAATTGACGGCCAGACACTGGTCACACCAGCGGTGTTCGTGACGGTCGGAAACGCCAACCAGTGGGGTAACCAAGCCAGGATTTGCTCGCTGGCATCACTCACGGATGGAACTTTGGATATCACCATTGTCAAGCCTTTCCACACCTGGGAGATTCCAATGCTGGCGACCCGGTTGCTTACCGGATTCGCTCATAAGAGCCGCCGAACGGTAATGCTGCGAGGAAAGAGAATCACAATCCACCGTTCCTCGATAGGGCCGGCCCACCACGATGGGGATCCTTGTATGAAAGGAACGGATATTACCGTCGAAGTTGCGCCTGCCGCGTTGCGGGTCATTGTTCCCAAAGGAAGAAAAATCTGATTGGAGATGAACAAACAAAAAGTCACTGATTGGTTCGCATTTTTCGCGCCCCGTTTTCTTTGCCTCACATTGATTCTGGGTTTCTTGATCCGGATTGTCTTGATCCTGCACCCCCTTACAGTTGTGGACTGGGGCTGGGCCGACTGGCTGAAGATATTCGGGCTCGGATTCCTTAACGACCTGGCTTTCTCGGCTATAGCCCTTGTACCCGCCTTCATTTTCCACTCCTTCCTGACGGATGACAAGTACCGCAAGCCATATAAATGGATCTTGTGGGGCGGCATGACGCTTCTGACCGCATATATTCTCTTCTTCAACGACATCACGGACGAATATGGCGGGCCTATGCCCAGGATTGTCAACGCCGTGTTGGCATTCCTGTGGATTTGCCTGACAATCAAAATGTTCGTGCCTAAAGTCAGGAAAGGTTGGCGAACCGCGGCCATATGGATAATGATGATGCTCTACGCCTGCTGCGCCATCACCATCGCTATCAGCGAAGTCGTGTTCTGGAGTGAGTTCGGAGTCAGGTTCAATTTCATAGCGGTGGACTACTTGGTCTACACCAACGAGGTCATTGGCAATATCTTCGAGTCTTATCCTATGTTCTGGATAATCCTGGCCATGCTTTTGGTTTCAGGCGGGATTTGCTGGTTAATAACGAAGGGTAAGGATATCAATCAGAGCGGTGTGGTCAGTTGGAAGCGTTGGGGACTGACCCTGGCCGCACTCGCGGTCTCCTGCGCAATCAGCTACGGCTGGCTGCATTATGGTTACCGGCATTTCGGCGGGGAGAATCTCTTCGCCACCCAGATACAGGAGAACGGATGCTGGGATTTCCTGGAGGCATTCGCGTCCAATGAACTGGACTACGAGCAGTTCTATGCGATGATGCCACAGTCTGAGGCTGAGGCGATGAAGCGACATATGTGCGGTCAAAACGAAGATGGTATCCAGATTGTGAGAGACAGCCTTCCTCCTGTAAAAAAGAATGTCGTATTGATCACTGTGGAAAGCCTCAGCGCTGATTTCCTGACCCGATACGGATCGAAAGACGGGATCACTCCATATCTGGACGAGTTGCTGGAAGAGAGCCTTGTCTTTGATAATCTTTACGCCACAGGCAACCGTACTGTCCGCGGCCTGGAGGCTGTGACCCTTAACATCCCGCCATCATCAGGCGAGAGCCTGGTCAAACGCCCGGACAATACCGGCTTGTTCTCGACTGGAAGCGTGTTCCGCCAAAATGGTTATCACACCAGTTTCATCTATGGTGGCGACAGTTATTTCGATAATATGGGCGCTTTCTACGGCAACTGCGGCTATGAGATTGTCGACAAGAAGACTTACGACAAGGATGCTATAGTGTTCTCGAACATTTGGGGCACTTCAGATGAGGATTCCTACCGTGAGGCAATTAAGCGATTCGACGCGTCCTGGGCCGCTGGGGAGCCATTTTTCGCCCAGATCATGACCATCTCCAACCACCGTCCGTACACCTATCCGGAAGGCCGGATCCAATATGATGGCAATCCGATGAGCCGCCATGCCGTTGTCAAATATACAGACTGGGCCATCGGGCAGTTCATTTCCGCCGCTTCTGAAAAACCCTGGTTCTCAGAGACTGTCTTCGTTATAATGGCTGACCATTGCGCCTCGTCTGCCGGCAAGACTTCTCTGCCAATGGACTGCTATCATATTCCCGCGATCATTTATTCTCCCGGCTTTATTGAGCCTCGGTATGTGGAAAAGGTCTGCTCGCAAATCGACATCATACCTACGTTGCTGTCTTTGCTGCACTTCTCGTATGACGCCCCGTTCTACGGAAAGAATGTGCTCGCCGATGATTTCAAGGAGCGGACTTTCATGGCCACATATCAAGATCTGGGTTATTATTCCGACGGTGTGCTTACCGTGCTCTCCCCTGTCCGTCGCTTCCAGCAATTCGCTGTCACCCAGCACGATGGTTGGGTTTACGATGAGGCTTTGATGGACCAGCCAAGGGAGGATGTCCTGCAGGAGGCGCAAGCCTTTTATCAGACCGCCAATCTGGCTTTCAAGAAAAAATAGGTATCACAGCGCCAAAACGGTGTCAGAATAAATGACTCCGTCGTGGATGTCATGGGTTGAGAATATGACTGTCGAGCCTGTCTCATGGGCAAGGCGCTGAAGGGTCTGGAGTACCATTATCCTGTTTTCCACATCGAGGAACGCGGTCGGCTCGTCGAGCATTATGACATTCGCCTTCTTGGTCAATGCGGTGGCGATACAAGCTTTCTGGAACTCTCCGTCGCTGATCTTGGATATATCCTTGGTAGACAATGCGTTAAGATCCATCATCCTGATAGCCTCTGCGATATCCGATTCGGATCTTTTGTCCAGTCTTTTGAACGCTCCAAACTCAGCGAGCATTCCTGTCCTTATAAACTCCTCAACGGTGAAGCCTTTGACTTTGGGAATCCTTGTAGGGACCAAGACCGCTTCTCCTCCTGTCTCGAATGAGCCTGAGAGAGGCTTCAAAACTCCGGCCAAGGTCTTCATCAAGGTGGTTTTGCCGCTGCCGTTCCTG
>CACZZF010000012.1:159959-255789 GCA_902785575.1 uncultured Bacteroidia bacterium
TGGCGTGCGGCAGGGTCGACCTCTGTCTCGCTGCGCTTCGCGCCCTATCCGGGTAAATGCTCGCCAGAGGTCGCCCTGCCGCATGCCCAGAGGGATAGCCGACAATTATGTCAGTGGCCTTGATCATTTCAGGAGGAGAATATAAAGGATTATAGGAATGCCGATTATGGCCATAGTGCTGCCGACAGGAAGTGGCACAGGGAACACCTGAGAAAAAATATCCGCCACGAGTGACAAACCAGCGCCGACCAGCAGTGTGGCAGGAATGGTCCTTAGATGGACTGAGGAACCTGTAAGAGATCTTGAGATGTGAGGGGCGACAATTCCGACGAATCCTATAGGCCCACAGAAAGCCGTGACGGCTCCAGCCATCAGGCAACTCCCTATCATTGAGATATTTCTGATACGAGAGGGATTTGCTCCAGCTAGTGCGGCATATTCATCACCGAAGAGAGCGACGTCAAGGCCGCGATGGTTGAGCAAAGCCAGAACCAGGCCGGCAAGCAGGGCGATGGAGATAATGATTATCCCGTCATATCCGTTGCCTACGAAGCTCCCTGCCGACCAGCTGTAGAACACCTTCAGACTCTCGGCGTTTGCCGAATATTCAAGAATCGAAGTGATGGCGCTGAAAACAAATCCGAGCATCACCCCGAAGATCAGCAAGGTGGCGGCACTGTGGAGCCTGGATGAGACCATGATCACCAGAGCTGAAGTAATCAAGGCTCCTATAAAGGCCGCGGAGACAACTGTGAGACCAGATAAAGCGGCGGGAAGTGATGTCCCTATCAGAAGGGTCGCCACAGCGGCTCCGGTTCCCGCTCCAGCGCTGACACCCATAATATGAGGATCAGCCAGAGGATTCCGGAATATTCCCTGCATCTGAAGTCCCGCCAGCGCCAAAGAAGCTCCAGCCAAAATGGCCGTCAGCATCCTCGGCAACCTCAACTTCATGAATATCACATTGTCAGGTAAACCGAATCCCGTGCCTCCGCAACACAAATCCAGCAAAGCCAGCAGCAAGACCGCCAGCGTGAGAATTGTGAGAGAGCGGGAAAACCTCATTATGATTAGTTCTATCCGAATATCAAATATAACGATTATCCTTGAGAATGCAACCGGATTGCGAAATCATGATAGTATCTTCGCAACCAGAAAGAAAAAAGAATGAGGCGATTTTTCATACTTGGGATAGTAACATTTGTGGCAATCCTGACTGCCTTTCCCCTACATTCACAAGGTCGGAAGGCAATCGTGTCCGGACATGTCCGGGACGCTTCCAGCGGAGAGCCGCTGACAGGAGCCGTCATATTCACAAAAGACAGGAAATCAGGAGTTTCCGCCGACAATTCCGGATACTACTCATTGGCGTTGGATAAAGGTGAAGTGGCCCTCCTTTGCTCCTTCACGGGATACAAGACTATAGAGAGATCTTTCACAGTCACATCTTCCCGGATCGAAGACTTCGACATGGAACCCGACAACGAGACCTTGGCGGCTGCCACGGTCTTCTCAAAGACTAAAAGGGACGAGCTGAAAATCCCGCAAATGGGAAAGCAGAGGGTTGACGCTACACTCGTCAAAAGCCTTCCCGCACTTATGGGCGAGAACGATATAATCCGGGTTATTCAAATGATGCCAGGAGTACAGACCCCTAGTGAGGGAGCCACGGGATTCAGTGTCAGAGGAGGTGGCGTGGACCAGAACCTTATATTGATAGACGGAGCCCCGGTTTATAACTGCGGACACTTCCTTGGCTTCTTATCTATGTTCAACAGTGACGCTATTCGTGGAGCGGAACTATACAAAGGGGATTTTCCGGCAATGTACGGAGGCAGGATCTCATCAATCCTCGACATCAGCGGGAAGGACGGGAACAACCGTGAGTTCGGGGGTAACGCGTCTTTCGGACTGATAACATCAAAAGTATTCATGGAAGGCCCGATTATTCCTGAGAAACTATCTTTCATGGCTGCCGGCAGAAGAACCTATATAGACCTCTTCTTTCCTCTCCTTGGTGACAACCTTCCGGAACACACAAAGATGTACTTCTATGATCTCAATACCAAACTGACCTGGATAGCCGGGAAGAATGACAGGCTTTATCTAGGCGCCTTTGACGGCAAGGACGTGTTCGGCCTCGGAATGGAGGAGTTCGACATGGGAAAGATGGATTTCGGTTTCGCCAATCATACCCAGTCTTTGAGGTGGAATCATGTGTACGGACATAAACTGACCTCAGATGTTACGCTATACAACTCTATTTACCGGAACACGCTGTCCGGAGATATGAGCGAAGCCTTGTTCGACTATCTCCAAAGCATCAGGGAGACAGGTCTTAAAGCGGGATGGACCTGGTACGTCAATCCCAGAAACACAATTCAGGCAGGGCTGGGAATGGCCTATTACTCAATAGCTCCTGGCGAGTGCAAGCCCCGAGGTGGCACAACGGTTGTCAACAATGTCGTTATGCCTTCGACCTATGCCGTCCAGCCCTCCGCATATATCCAGAATGAGCAAAAGATATGGAATCTGACAGTGAGATACGGTCTTAGGTTCTCCTCTTTCACGACTCTCGGTGGAACCACCCAGAGATACTTCGACCCGGTTACCCACAAGTTGACATCAGTCACCGACATACCGAAAGGTGAGCGAATCAAGACATACAACGGACTTGAACCGAGAATCTCCGCCTCATTGCCACTCGGGAAGGATTGGTCAGTCAAAGGGGCGTATTCCCGTTCGTACCAATATCTCCAACAGGCTCGTATAAGCATCACAGGTAGCCCTATTGACACCTGGTTCACAGCCTCACCAAATACCAAACCACAGCTATCTGACCAGTTCTCACTTGGCATCAACGCTTTATTCGCTGACGAGGCGCTGGAGGCTTCTGTCGAAGGTTTTCACAAAAGCGGCAAGAACGTTATTGACTTTGTCGAGAATCCAGGAATAGTCCTTGATAACGTGGACCGGGAGGGACTTCTAAGGAGCGGCTGTTCGACCTCCTATGGCATCGAGACAATGCTCAAGTACGAGTTTGACAAATGGAACGGCTGGATTTCTTACACTTGGTCAAGGGCTCTATACGACATCCCTGAATTGAACAGCGGGAAGGAGTATCGCTCACCTCTGAACCATGAGCATGCGGTCAACTTTGTCTTGACTTACGACTTCAACAAAAGGCTGTCCGCATCTACGGAATGGGTTTTCTATAGCGGGTCTCCCACCACTTACCCTATCGGAAGATATACTCACATGGGTTCTTGGGTGCCTGTTTACTCCGAAAGAAACAACGACAGGCTGCCGGACTACCATAGACTGGACCTCTCTCTGACTTACCGGACCGCCGGAAGAGCCGAAGGCAAACGCTGGAGCGGAGAATGGAATCTTTCCTTCTACAACGCTTATTCCCGTCACAACGCCTGGAGCATAGCTTTCAATTATGATCGCTTGGATAATACAGCCAAAGCGATAAAAGTCTATCTGTTTACGGTCATTCCATCAGTTTCCTACAACATAAAATTCTGACAATGAAATATTTAAGTATATCAATATTCATTTGCTCCGTCCTGATGGCAGTCGCATGTTCTGAGGAGACTGATCTCCGTTCCGATGGGGTTCATTATGAACGTCTCGCGGTCGAGGCTCTTATAACCGATAGGGCGGACCGGCAGCAGAGAGTACTTCTAAACAAAACTATTCCTTACTTTGATGAGAACTCCCCTAGCGGAGTGTCTGGAGCTATCGTGACAGTCAGCGACGGGAAAGATGAGATCCGTTTCACCGAGAAGGAATGTGGAGTATATGAGGCTCCGGCCGGATATCATGGTGAGCAAGGAGGAGACTATCACCTCAAGATAGCGCTTCCTGACGGAGAAATCTATGAAGCTGACGCGTCAATGCCTCATCACGGATTCAGGTTAGACGCGGTCGACTATGCCTTCGCGGGGAATAAGACCATGGGACTGGACAGCCTTTGGACTCTCGCCATTTGGGGCGAGGACATGGAAACCACTGATTACTATTATGTCACGGCAGGAGTCAATGGAGCATTTTACCCATTCGAGATGGCCGAGGTGACAGATGATATCTATTTCAGTGGCAATGTCATCAATGGGTTCCCTATTGCCACCCTTATGCAATACTCCCAGATTAAGGAACTCTATGGAGACTGCGCTAAATACCTTGAGACAGGCGATGTGGTGACTTTAGAGGCACTTACTCTCAGCAGGGATTACTTCGACTACCTTATGGCCGTGTTGCTCAACGGGACGATGGCCGCCATTCCCCTGTTCTCACCCCAGCCAGCCAACTGTCCGACGAATATAAAAGGAGGCGACGGAACCGCTGTCGGCTACTTCGCCGCCTGTCCCGTCGTCTCCGCAAGCGTCACAGTGGACGATCCCTTCAGGCCATACTACAAGAAGGCCTTTACAGAGTAGTCCTTGTTATCTCAAACAGTTCACCGTCCTTCCGCATTTCCAGATGGACAACAAAGCCTTTCTCTTCCAACTCCTTACCAGTAAGAGTGGCCACTTTCTTCCTGCCCGGACCCTGATAAATGTCATACTTGCTTTCCTGGTCGAGGTCCCTCGTACCCAAGATTCCTCACAGTCAGAGTCTTGCTCACCAATGGCAGATCAGGATAATCAGACAAACAAAAAAAGACTCTTCCGCACGTGATACCAGTAAAACTACTTTTTGAATTTGAAGCGAATATCCATAGGTACCTTCTCTAGACTGAGGTTCCTCTGATCGGCCTCAAACTCAGGAGCAAGATGGGAATAAGTATTCTCGAAAGAAGCGGCAAACTCAGCGTCACCGGTAGCCTGGGTCTTGAGAATCAACGCGGCCAGATCCTCGAGAGCGTCTTCCATCTTCCCATAGTCGATGCTATAACGCCCGTCAGGATGACGCTCAAATGAGCCCTTCTCCTTCAAATAATTGAATATCATCGTGTTTGCCCTGCCTAAAGCCGAGCCCTCTCCGAAACGCTCCGAACGAACGAGGGATGTGAAGAATGTTGTCAACGCATCCTCAGTCGTGAACAGACGATCCATGGCGATATGGTTCTGGAGTTTACAGACGAGGTACATGCCGACCACATTGCCCTTCATCTCCTCGAAAGACAGGGCATGGTTTCCGAGAGCCTCCTCAACTGTACCCTTTCCATTCACGGTCTCTTTGACGCCAAGGCCATGGGCGACCTCACGGAAGACTATATTCCAGAAGAAAGCGTCCTGGGAAAGGTGAGCCCTATCCCCAGACTCAAGAAGGACGTTGCCGGCAGGAGAGATGACATAGTTGAACTTCTGACGGATCACATTCTCGAGAAGGATCGTACGTGTGCCCAGATCCCTCTGGATATCAGCGTCAAAAGGAAGGTTCAACGCGATGACCTTGATACCGGCATTGGCCTTTCCAGCATAATAGATGGCGTCGCATGAGAATATGTCAGATCCGGATCCGGGCTGGAAACTCTTGTAAGCGTCCTCGACAGGGAGCATTCTCTGGAACTCTTCCATTCTGGAGGCGTACTTCATCAGCTGCTCAGTACGATCCAAGTTCTTGAGAAGGACAAAAGCCTCATAGGAGCGCTTGATTCCAAGGAGCTGGTCGTCGGCGGTCTCGTTAGGGCCTATGACCAAATCCATCTTGCTGTCTTCCATCGCGAGCCACGCCTTGCCGCTCTCATAATATTCATCTGTCTTAAGGGCCTTGGCTTTGCTGAGCAAGTATTCCTTCACGCTAGGCTTGATAGTGATATCAGCCGCGGCTGTGAGATAAGCGGCGATTTTGTCAATATGCTCTTTGTAGGCATCATGGTACCAAACGGTCTTCAAAGATCCGTCCTCTCCCCTTCTGATAAGGGTGTAAGGACTGTTCTTTGTGGAGTCCTCAAAGGCCATAAACTCTTCCTCAGTCATATCAGCGGGATAGAAACCCGCTCCAAGAGGCCTGTCATTGAAACCTTCCACGAAAGACTTGCCATCAACACGGTTCCACGGGCCATAATTAATCTCAGCGAAAGTCTTCTGGAAAGGATCGGAGAGGCTCCCGAGCAAAGCGCCCTTATCACCGAAATACTGATCCCAATAAATAGCGTCAATCTCATCAGCGGCGAAACGGTAGAGGTTCAGGACCTCTTTACCATTGTCGGTGATTCCATTAAGATTGGGTGCGGGAATTGTCACAAGGGCGTAGTCCGCCACCTGCCTTGAAAATGAGGATTTTGATTTATTGTCGCATGAGACCAAGAGTCCCAAGACAGCGACAAAAGCAAAAACCGATAAACACCTTTTCATATCGTGGTTGTTATAACATTATCATAATAAGTATTTGGGCCGCCACGACCCTAAGAAACATGGTGAGTGGATAGACAGTGGCGTAATTAACAGCTATCCTGCCGCTTCCGAACATCTGCTCAGAGAAAGACAGCAGGGCCGGATCAGTCGTGCCTCCGGATAGAAGGCCGCACACCTTGAAGAAGTCCATTTTAAGGAACACCCTGGCAATTAAGGCTATAAGCGTCATCGGCACCAGGGTGATGATCAATCCGTACAGAATCCAGATATAACCACCGCCGACAAGGCTTTCCACGAAGGTCTCACCTGCCCCGAGTCCAACAGCGGCCATAAAGAGAGATATTCCTATCTCACGAATCATCAAATTGGCGCTGAGAGCGGTGTAGGTCGTGATCTTGAGCTGCGGTCCGAAATGACCAAGCAGGATCGCCACAATAAGTGGTCCGCCCGCAAGACCAAGCTTCAGAGGCTGAGGCATCCAAGGGAAACGGATCGGGAGCATACCGACCAGCACACCTATGGCGATTCCGAAGAATATAGGAACCAAGTTCGGCTTCTGGAGGGTTTCCGGCTGGTTTCCGACCAATTTGGCCAGATGATTGATACCTTCCTCCGAACCGACAACCTGTATACTGTCACCCACTTGAAGGATAAGGTCAGGATCGGCTTGCAGCTGGACTCCGGAGCGGAGAATCCTCGTGACGGTGACCCCATATTTCCGCCTGATGTCAAGTTTCCGGAGACTGTAGCCTGTAATGGCGGACTTGGTGATGGACAGCCTTCGGTTGATGAGATTGGACTCAGGGTCAGCCCACTGTTCCATATCCACAGGGAACTCCTCACCAAAAATGATCCCAGCCTTGTCTTTATGCTGCACATCAGTGACTATCAGAAGTTTATCACCTTCATTGAGAGGCAGGTCGAGATCCGGGAAAAAGACCTTCTCATCCCGCATCATTCTCGTGATGACCAGATGGTCACTATTATCGTCGCCGATAATATCATGGATGGATTTCCCGAATATCGCAGGATTTTCAACCTTGCAGGCGAGACGGTAGGCGTTAGCCTCGATATCCTTATCCTTCTCCGCCTTCTCTTTCTCCTTCTTGAGATCAATCTTGAAAGCCGCCTTGGTAGCTATTACGACAGCGATGGCGCCAAGAACGCCGAGCGGATATGCCACGGCATAAGCGGAGGCGATACCGGCTGAAGCGGACGCGGCCCTCTCAGGAGAACCACCAGTAGCCATGGTAGCGTCCACCAAGGTCTGTTGGGCGGCACCCAAGCCAGGAGTATTGGTCACGGCAGCTGACATGATACCTGTCATTGTGCCGAGATCCTCACCGGAGATCAAATGGATGATGTAAGTTGTCACAACCGCCAAAACAACCAATCCTACAGCGAGGAGGTTCATCGGAAGACCATCCTTCTTGAATGAATGGAAGAAACCAGGGCCAACCTGGAGACCGATAGCGAAAACAAAAAGAATTAAACCGAAATCCTTGACAAAGGACAGCATGGTGGGATTGACCCTCAATCCGAAATGGCCCAGAAGAATTCCCATAAAAAGGATCCAGGTGGTGCCCAATGAAATACCTTTGAGTTTGAAACGTCCAAGGTATAGACCAGAGGCGATCACCAGCGCCAGAATCAAAATGGCACCTGCCGTGCCTCCCTGCGTAAACAACTTCAACATATCGGGCGCGAAGTTACTCAAAAAGCCCGGACTATTGTCCTATATATATTTTTTTTAAACTTTTTTTAAACTTTTTTTAAAATATCGCTTGCGATATAAATATTTATTCCTATATTTGCATCGTGAACGATATAAATTAACTTAAACACTCAAAGTCATGGCAAAGATTTACGATTTCAAAACCCTTAGTAACAAGGGTGCGGAGGTGGATTTCGCCCAGTTTGAAGGGAAAATCCTGATGGTGGTCAACACTGCCTCAAAATGCGGCTTCACACCCCAGTATGATGGTCTAGAGGCTCTTTATCAGAAATATAAGGATCAGGGAATGGTTATCGTTGGTTTCCCTTGCGACCAGTTCGCCGGCCAGGAGCCCGGTTCAAATGAGGAAATCGCCGAGTTCTGCCGCCTCAATCATGGTGTCACCTTCCCTCTGATGGCCAAGACAGATGTCAATGGAGCCAACGCCGAACCTATTTTCGAGTATCTGAAATCACAGGCTCCCACCGAGGAATACAAGGGCTTGAAGGCAAAAGCCACCAAGAAGTTGCTCAAGGGTCTGAGCAAGAGCGTGGAGAAGGACAGCGACATACTCTGGAATTTCACCAAATTCCTCATCAACCGCGACGGGACGGTGATCAAGCGTTACGCTCCCACCACGACGCCCGATGATATCGAAAAGGACATCCAGGGAATGCTTTAAAGTGAATGGAAGAGAATCTTAAACTGGATAACCAGCTCTGTTTCAGGCTGTATACCGCCTCACGCCTTCTCACCCAGGTCTACAATCCTCTGCTGTCGGAGTATGGGCTCACCTATCCACAGTATCTGGCCTTGATGGTCCTGTGGGAGAAGGACGCGATGCCGGTTAACGATATAGCCAAGAAGCTTTTCTTGGAGACAAACACAGTGACTCCACTGCTGAAAAGGATGGAGGCGGAAGGACTTGTCACTAGGGACAAAAGTTCAAATGACGGGCGTCAGACTATCGTGAGGCTGACCCAAAAAGGATACTCTTTGCGGGAGAAACTCTCCTTCGTCCCTGACAAGGTAGGTTCAGCCGTCATCTGTGAAACCGTCACACCGGAAACAGTCCCCGCGCTTTTCAAGATGTTGGATGATATAATATTGAGACTCAAGGCATAGCGGTTTTGTTTGGTTATCCGACGATAATTCACTATTTTTACGTCAAATCAAACGAACCGTTATGAAAAGAATATCCATCATTCTGGCTGCCGCTTTAGCTTTGGTTATAAGCGGCAATCTCTCCGCTCAGCAAAAAGCGGATCCCAAAGGCGGCATCAGCGCCGACATGTTGAAAGAAATACGTAAGGGGTACGAAGGTACCGCCTCTGACAAGGCCATCAAGAATGCCCTCAACACCACCGCGATAGGTGTTCTCGCCGCCAACTCTGAGAACATCGCGATGATAGACACCCATTTCTCAGACCAAGTCAAGACCAAGGGCATCACCGACCAGAAATCCTCTGGCCGCTGCTGGTTGTTCTCCGGCCTTAATGTCTTGAGAGCCAGGATGATCGACAAATATGACCTGGGCCCTTTCACATTCTCACAGAACTACTGTTTCTTCTACGACCAGCTCGAGAAAGCGAACTTGTTCCTCCAGGGTGTGATTGACACTAAGGACAAGGGTTTCGACGACCGTGAGGTCGACTGGCTGTTCAGCAATCCCATTGGCGACGGTGGCCAGTTCACCGGAGTAGCCAACCTGGTGATGAAGTATGGCGTAGTCCCTTCTGACATAATGCCTGAGACTCTCAACGCCAACAGCACCTCGGCGATGCGTACCCAGATAGCCACCAAGCTTCGCGAGGACGGTCTCAAACTGCGCGAAGCCAAGCCGAAGGACTGCCAAGCCCTTAAGACCGAGATGCTTAAAGAGATCTACCGCATGCTCGTCCTTTGCCTCGGGGAGCCCCCGACAGAGTTCGAGTACACCATGCGCGACTCCAAAGACAAGGTCATCAGCACCAAGTCCTACACTCCCCTCTCATTCTATCAGGAATATATCGGAGAGGACCTCAACAACAATTACATCATGTTGATGAACGATCCTTCCAGGGAATACGGTAAAGTATATGAGATCGCATATGATCGCCACGTTTATGACGGTCAGAACTGGGTGTACCTTAATGTCCCCGTGGAGACCATCAAGGAAATCGCCATCAAGTCAATCAAGGACAACACCGCCATGTATTTCTCATGCGATGTGGGCAAGTTCAGCAACAGGCAGAAAGGCACCCTTGATCTCGCCAACTTCGACTATAATTCCCTCTTCGGCACCACCTTCGGGATGGACAAGAAGCAGAGGATCATGACCCACGCCAGCGGCTCATCACACGCCATGACCCTGATCGCCGTGGATATCAAGGACGGCAAGCCCGTCAAATGGATGGTCGAGAACAGCTGGGGTGCCGCCAGCGGCTACAAGGGCAACCTGATCATGACCGACGAGTGGTTCAACGAATACATGTTCCGCCTCGTTGTCGAGAAGAAATATGTCCCCGAGTCACTTAAGGCTCAGCTGGCCCAGAAGCCTATCCTGCTGCCCGCATGGGATCCTATGTTCATGCCCGAGGAATAGAACCTTAATCCGAGATGCCCCGTAAAATATTCCTCATCGACGGACACGCCCTCGTGTTCAAGATGTACTACGCCTTCATCCGCAGGCCGATGATCAACTCCAAGGGAGCTGACATGTCGATTCTGTACGGTTTCACCAAATACATTCTGGAACTAATTGAGCGTGAGTCTCCTGACTATCTGGCAGTGGCTTTTGACCCGCCAGGAGGGACATTCCGTAACAAGATGTTCCCGGAGTACAAGGCCAACAGGACCGAGACTCCCCAACTCGTGATCGACGCTCTGGAGCCTTTGCGGGAGCTTTGCCAGGCGATGAATATCCCTACCCTCATGATCATGGGCTACGAGGCGGACGATGTGATCGGTTCTGTGGCAAAGCGTTGCTCTAAGGAAGGTTTGGATGTCTACATGGTAACTCCAGACAAAGACTACGGACAGCTTATCGAGGACCACATCTGGCAGTACAAGCCAGGTAAGGCGGGTGGTGACAACGAGATTCTCGGAGTCAGCGAAATTGAGGCGAAGTACGGAATACAATCCCCCGCCCAGGTTATCGACATGTTGACCATCTGCGGAGATACGGCCGACAATGTCCCTGGAGTCAAAGGCGTGGGCGAGGTCGGGGCCAGCAAACTCGTGGCGAAATACGGATCGGTACAAGGTATTTATGATCATCTGGACGAGTTGTCCCCGAGACAGAAAGTCATGTTCGAGGAAGCCCAGGACCACATCGGATTAAGCCGGGAACTTGTGACGATAAAAACCGACATAGACGTCGATGTTCCTACCGAGGATATGAGAGTCGACAAGGCCTACGGTCCGGATCTGGCAGACCTGTTTGAGAAATATGAGTTCAACTCCCTCCAGCGGTTCCTCGGCCATGTGGCGACACGCATGGCACAAGATGAGAAACAGTTGGAAATCAAAGTGGTAAAGCCATACGAAATAATCACGGCAGCCCGAAAGTCAGGCAGCTGCTCAATAATAACCGAGGCAGCTGACGGAGGCATATTCTCAAATATCCGCCGGATGATCGTAGGGACCTGCGGTTCGGAATACATGGTAGCCGAAGGTGGGGTTAAGGACTTCAAATCTCTTCTTGAGGATGGGGATATCTCCAAATGCGGAGATGATCTTAAACGGCAGATGAACCTGATCTCGGCAGCCGGTATGGACCTTCGGGGAGAACTCCTCGACATCGGCCTGATGCATTACCTCATTGATCCTGAGAAGAGTCACAAGATCGATGTGTTGTCCCAGAGCCTGGCTGGCCTGTCCATCGAGTCCCCTGAGCAGGAGTCCCAAGCCGCCACCGGCTCTTTGTTCGATGATATCCCATCTGATGAAGCTCGGTCAGACAGGAGCAGGGAGGCTGCTATTTTATTGATTCTCAAGGACAAGCTACAAGAGGACTTAAAGGCTAAAGGTGCGGCTGACTTGTATGGCCGCATGGAGGAACCCCTATTACGGGTGTTGTCCAGGATGGAAAGGGCTGGAGTCCGGGTGGACCTCGGCTCACTGAAAGACTACACCGCCAAGCTCCGCGAGGAAATGGTGGAAAGGGAGGCGAAAGTCAGGGAGCTGGCCGGCGAACCATCCCTCAATGTCTCTTCACCCAAACAAATCGGGGAGATCCTTTTCGAGAAACTGAATCTCGCCACGAAACCCAAGAAAAACGCCAACGGGACTTATTCAACAGATGAGACCACCCTTCTGGATATCGCGGGGAAGCATCCCATCGTGGATGAGATTCTGGAGTTCCGGGCGGTGAAGAAATTGCTGTCGACCTACATAGAGCCCTTCCCGTCATATATCGACCCTGCTGACGGCAAGGTCCACACGACCTTCAACCAGGCTCTGACAGCCACAGGAAGGCTAAGTTCCTCCAACCCTAACCTGCAGAACATTCCGATAAGGACTGACCGGGGACGTGAGATCCGCAAGGCATTCGTGCCGTCAACCCCTAAAGGTCTGATCATGTCAGCTGACTATTCGCAGATCGAGTTAAGGATTATGGCTCACCTGAGTTGCGACCAACACCTGATCAGCGCCTTCAAGAATGGAGTGGATGTACATGCGGCGACCGCGGCGAAAATATTCGGGATACCACATGAGGAAGTCACCGCGTACCAGAGGAGAATCGCCAAGACCGCCAATTTCGGCATCATGTACGGCATATCATCTTTCGGTCTGGCACAAAGGCTGAGAATAGGAAGAAAAGAGGCCCAGAAGATTATCGAGGACTATTTCGCCGGGTTCCCGTCTATCCGTTCCTTCATCGAGGACACCAAGGAGGCCGCAAGAGAGACAGGCTATGTTGAAACCCTATTCGGACGCCGCAGGTATATTCCAGAGATCAACTCCAAGAACGGGACGATCCGGGCGTTAGCGGAAAGGAACGCCGTCAACGCCCCCATACAGGGCACTTCGGCGGACATCATCAAGCTCGCGATGATAGCTGTCGACGAGGAGATGGCGGCAAGGGGCATGAAATCCAGGATGGTGCTGCAGATCCATGACGAGCTTGTGTTCGACACCCTCCCCGAAGAAGTGGAGGTCCTTAAGGATATTGTTGTCTCCAAGATGGAGAACGTTGTGAAACTGAGCGTACCGCTCACAGTAGAATGCGATTATGGCGAAAACTGGCTTGAAGCCCATTGATGAGCTGATAGTGCTTGCCAAAGGCGGCAATGGTCTGGCCTTCACTGCGTTGTGGGACAGACACATAGATCTGTTGCGCTCGTACATAAAGAACCGTTTCAAGAACATCGACGACTATGATGTCGACGACATCTGCTCCCGAAGCTTCGAGAAAGCCTTCCGGCAGATCCACAACTTCGACGACTCAAAGAGCCAGTTCCCCACTTGGCTGTTCACTATAGCGAGGAACACAGCCCTGGACACCCTTGAGAAAGACAAGAGGATCCATCCGAAGAACCAGATAGTTTACCTTGATGACGATACCCAGTCATCAGGCTTGGAAGGCATTCCGGACCAAGCTGACGACGCCTTGGGCAAACTGATCAAGATCGAGAACGAGGAAGAGAGGGTCAAGTATATCGACCGTCTCCCTGAGCTTTACCGAGAGGTCGCCCGTAAAAGGCTTATAGACGGGATGAAGTATGATGAGATAGCCGCCAGTATGGACATCGAGCTGAACACCGTGAAGACACGCATCCGGCGGGCAAAACAAATAATCGACAAACTACGCGCGGAAGAGGAGGAGGAAGTATGATGGATTTCAATCGGTTCGAGGCATTTTTGAGGGAATCGTTCCCTGAGGTGAGCGATAGCCAGATGGACAAATTCCGCGAGATGGATGGGTTGTACCGTGACTGGAACTCTAAGATAAATGTCATCTCGAGGAAGGACCTGGACGGACTTTACGACCATCATGTCCTCCATTCACTGGCAATAGCCTATTACCTCAAGTCTATTCGTCCGGAAGAATATGCCGCCCTGCTTGCCTCTGATAATGAGGTGTCAATCCTGGATCTCGGTACAGGCGGCGGATTCCCTGGAATCCCTTTGGCGATTATGTTCCCGGGGGCAAGGCTGACCCTATGCGACTCTATACGCAAAAAGACCGTGGTCGCTTCCGAGGTCGCCTCCTCCCTTGGCTTGGATAATGTCAAGGTGGTCAACGCCAGGGCCGAGACTTTGACCGAGAAGTTCAACTACGTGGTTTCCAGAGCCGTAGCCTCATTGGTGGATTTCTATCCTTGGGTTAAGGGAAAATATTCAAAAAGCATCTTATACCTCAAGGGAGGCGATATAAATGAAGAGATTAACGACATGATGGCCAGATTCAGGATGAGAAAGGGGTCCGTTTCGACGTGGCCGGTAGGATCATGGCTGTCTGACAATTATTTCGAGGGTAAATTCGTCATAAATATTTTGTAAATTTCATTAAAAGGCTTAAATTTGCACTCCCTTTTTGGAAATATAAAAAATAAAAGATATGAAAAGAACATACCAACCCTCAAACCGCAAGCGCGTGAACAAGCACGGATTCCGCGAGAGGATGTCCACAGCCAACGGACGCCGCGTCCTCGCATCCCGTCGCCGTCATGGCCGCAAGAGACTGACCGTATCATCTGAGGACAGGTGGTAATCGTCAATCGACTCTTACGGCAGGTCCATTGAGACCTGCCTTTTTTTGTATCCGGGGAGTGATGGACATCGACGAGAAATACATGACTGAAGCCTTGCGGGAGGCCTACGCTGCCCTTGATGAGGGAGAAATCCCCATAGGGGCTGTCGTGGTGTTCAAGGGCAGAATCATAGGGAGAGGTCACAACATGACCGAAAGACTTCATGACCCGACCGCCCATGCCGAGATGATCGCAATCACCGCGGCAACCGAGGCAATGGGGGGGAAATACCTGAACGACTGCACGTTGTATGTCACGGTGGAGCCATGTCCGATGTGTGCCGGAGGACTCAATTGGGCCCAGATCGGAAGAATCGTTTATGGGGCTATCGATCCCCGCAGAGGTTACTCCTTGTTCTCCCCTTCCCTGCTCCATCCCAAGACAGAAGTGAGTGCGGGGGTGCTCGCAGAGGAATGTTCCGCGCTGATGACTGATTTTTTCAAGTCGAAAAGGTAAAAAAAACTTGGATTGTCGAAAAAGATTCCTATCTTTGCAATCCCAAACGAGGGCTTAGCTCAGTTGGTTTAGAGCGCTTGCTTGACAGGCAAGAGGTCGGCAGTTCAAATCTGCCAGTCCTCACAAGAAGGAAAGAGTGCCGCTTTCGGAGCGGCACTCTTTATTTTTATTATTCCGCCATGATCTCAGGAATCGAGAACGCCATATACAACCGCGCTTCCCTTCTCGTCGGCCAAGATGTGATGAAAGCCCTTAGCGAGGCAAAGGTCATCATATTCGGAGTCGGAGGAGTCGGAAGCTGGTGCGCCGAGGGCTTGGTCCGATCCGGGGTAAAACACTTGACCATAGTCGATTCCGACCGTGTCTGCATTACCAATGTCAACCGCCAGCTTATGGCCACTCCGTCCACTGTCGGCCAGGTCAAGGTCGATGCCTTGAAAGCCAGACTCCTGGAGATCAATCCAAAAGCGGATATCGAGGCGGTTCAGAAGATATATTCCTCAGAGACAGGCGAGGAATTCGGTTTGGAGAATTATGACTATATCATCGACGCCATCGACTCCCTCAAAGACAAAGCGGACCTCATATTGAGAGCCACATCCACGAAAGCGGTGTTCTTCAGTTCAATGGGCGCGGCGTGCAAGATCGATCCCAGAGGCGTAAAAGTGGCCGAGTTCTGGAATGTCAGGGGATGCCCGCTCGGAGCGGCGATCCGGAAGAAATTTAAGAGAAACAAGACCTTCCCCTCCCACAAATTCCTTTGCGTCTACGATGAGGAAGTTCTTGATAATCTGGGGAAAAGCACAGATTGCGGTACGGCGAGATGCATGTGTCCGAAAGCGGAAGGAGGCCCGGGAGACCCTTCCCTGCTGAACCATGAATGGTGTTCACAAAAAGCCAGGATAAATGGTACCCTGGCTCATATAACCGCCATCTTCGGGATGACCCTTAGCGGCCTCGTCATCGAAGACATCTACCGCAAAACCATGTCATCCTGAGCGCCAGCGAAGGATCTTATACCTTCAGGAAAACCTTCTTCTTGTAAAGGAACCAGAGGAACAGCCATGAGACGGCGAAGTAGCCTGTCACCACTATGAGCTGACCGAGAGGCTCCGGGCATAGACCGGCCAATCCTGAGACAAAGAAGTTGCTGATATCATCAAAGGGGATGATTCTTTGAGCCATATAGATGGTTATCGAATTCAGTCCAACGACCTCGAAGAACTTCGTCCAGCCCTTCCAGCCACGGACATCAATCAGATAATAGAACAGGGCGAAAAGTCCAAGGGAATATGCCCCCACGACCAACACGAAAGTGCTGGACCACAACTTTTTATTGATAGGACATACAGTGCTCCAGACAAGTCCGATAACCAGCATCGCCACGGCGGCCAAGGCCATGTACAGAGACTTCTTGCCTCCTGATATCTTACTATCGTCCACCCTGACAAACTCACCAGTGAACATTCCGAGCATAGCTGTCACGATGGCGGGAAGCAGGCTCAGCAAGCCCTCAGGGTCAAATAGACCTTTCTGATAAATATGGTTAGGGAACAGCACACGGTCTATGTATCCCACAAGGTTTCCCTCCAATGAGAGAGGACCAGCTCCCGCTGGAGCGTCCGGTGCGGGGACAAACCTCAAAAGAAGCCAATACCCGATGAGCAAGGCGGCGGCGATCACTGCCCTGGCCTTGGGCTTGAGATTAATGAACAGCAATGCGGCGAACATCCAGGCGAAGCCGATACGGGCGAGGACACTGAATATTCTCAAAGTCGGAAACTTAAGCTTGAAAAACCCGTTGTAGACCAGTCCAAGAAGGAAAAGCACCAAGGCTCTCCTGAATATCTTCCCATAAATCTTGCCTCTGGTAGATCCTTTGGAGACCTGTTTGGCATATGAGAACGGAAAAGATATTCCCGCAATGAAAAGGAATAACGGGAATATGGTGTCGTGGTGACGGAGGCCATCCCAGGCCGCATGATGCATCTGTGTCTCAAGCCAGCATGATTCACCGCCCGGGAAAAGGCAGCATATGGCGCTGATGATGGAAGCGAATCCCATGATAAAAATCATGTCGAAACCTCTGAGGGTATCAAGGGAAAGAAGACGTTTGCCCGGTTCCATGGCTGAAAAATTATGTGGGATAGTTGAGGTAAGAGGGTTCGAACCTCTACTGAGGGAACCAAAATCCCTAGTGCTACCATTACACCATACCTCAATTCGATTCGCGAATTTATCGAGTTTTTACTAAATTAGCAAATCAAATGAATAAGGACATGAAAGGAGTATTCGTATTTCTTGCCGACGGCTTCGAGGAAATCGAGGCTCTGGCTACTGTAGACATTCTCCGCAGAGGTGGAGTCGATGTGAAAACAGTCTCCATAACCCACGACAGGACTGTCCGCGGAGCCCATGGAATCCCTGTCATAGCTGACTGGAACCGGGATGAGTTCGATGGCTGCCAGATTCCCGGCTCAGATCCGGCGGATGCCATGATATTTCCTGGAGGCCTGCCTGGGGCCAAAAATCTCGCTGAGGACTACTATCTAATGGAACAGGCCAAGGAGCATTTCTCGGCTGGAGGGACTGTCGCCGCGATATGCGCCGCTCCAGGCCTTGTCGTATCCCAACTTCCTGATATTGAAGGAAAGAAGGTCACATGCTACGATGGTTTCGAGGAGGCCCTTATGAACGAGGGCGCCGAATACACCGGCGAGCCTGCGGAGACTGACGGCAATCTCATAACAGGCCGCGGGCCCGGATGCGCCGTAAGATTCGCTGTGGAAATTGTCAGGAAACTTAGAGGTGATGAAGTGGCGGATAAGGTTTTCGCCGGACTGCTCGCCTAACGACGAACGATGACCCTCTCTATTCTTCGAGGGACGGAAGTCATTATCTCATAAGGGATTGTGTCAAGAATCCCAGCCAACTCGGTGACAGTCGGGTCCTCTCCGAATATTGTCACCGTGTCCCCAACGTTGCAATCGATTCCAGTCACATCCAGCATGCACATGTCCATACAAATATTCCCGATAGTCGGGACCCTGTGACCATTGAGGTTGAAACTGGCCTTGCCGCAGCCAAGATGCCTGTCAATGCCGTCGGCGTAACCGACCGGAATAGTGGCGATCCTGGTTCCCTCAGGAGCGATAATCCCATGCTGGCCATATCCGATAGCCCCGTCTCCCTGGCGTAATTCCTTGATCTGAAGCACCTTGACCTTAAGCGAAGCGACAGGTTTCAAATGGACGTCGGGCAGAGCGCTGATCCCATATATTCCTACTCCCAATCTTACCATGTCGTGCTGGAACTGGGGAAAGCGCTCGATACCAGCGGAGTTCAGGAGATGGTACATAGGATGGTATCCTATGGTGTCTTCAATCAAGGCGGCGTTCCGCTCGAACAACTTGGCCTGACCCAACGTGAAAGAATCCATCTCCGGATCCTCAGCGACACATAGATGGGAATATATGGACTTGACCTTAATCTCCCGGCATTCCTCGAGATAATCCATCAGTTCAGGAAGCTCACTGGTCATGAAACCGAGCCTGTGCATGCCTGTGTCCAGCTTCAGATGGATCGGGAAATCTTCAATCCCCCTTGACTGCAAGACAGCCACCAAAGCCTTGAGAGTGAACATGTTCGGAATTCCTGGCTCAAGACGGTTATCGATAATCTCATCAAAGAAGTCGGTCCCGGCAGTGAGAACCAGGATCGGGAGACTGATACCTGCCTGCCTCAGTTCGATTCCTTCCACTGGAAGAGCCACCGCAAGGTAGTCAGCGCCGGCGTTTTGCATCATCAGAGAGAACTCTACCGCCCCGTGTCCGTAAGCGTTGGCTTTGACAAGCACAAGCATTCTGGTCGAGCGATCAAGCTTCGACCGGAAGTACCTGTAGTTGTCAAGGCAGTTGGGAAGATTGAGTTCCAGCCTTGAGAAGTCTGTGGCGCTGTTTGACATCCTTTATTCCGGGATAATTATGACAAATTTACTGCTTTTCTGACAAAATCAGCGCTAAAATCACTACATTTGAAGAGATTCTTCGCTCCGCTCAGAATGACAACATTTCGCTTTACTGTCATCATGACAACATTTCGCTTTACTGTCATCCTGAGGAGCGAAGCGACGAAGGATCCAATAATAAAAGACGATATTATGAGTTACGGATTGATATGGATTATCACTATTATGGTGATGGTACTGAGCTACGTGGTCCAAGCCAGACTCAACAGCAGGTTTGACGAGTATTCCCAAGTTCCTACCTCGAACAGGATGACAGGAGCGGAGGTCGCTCGGAAAATGTTGATGGACAACGGGATAACTGATGTTCAGATTACCTGCGTGCCAGGCAAGCTCACGGATCATTACAACCCCCAGACTAAGACTGTCAACCTTAGTGAGGCTGTCTACGGCCAGAGAAGCATCGCCGCCGCTGCCGTTGCCGCGCATGAATGCGGTCACGTCATTCAGCATGCGAAGGGTTACGCGCCACTCAAACTCCGTTCCGCGCTTGTCCCGGTCGTCAGTTTCTCAAGCAAATGGGTCCAGTGGGTATTGCTGGCAGGCGTTATCCTCATCAATATCACTCCGACTCTCTTGTGGCTCGGAATAGCTCTTTTCGCTATGACAACCTTCTTCAGTTTCGTCACTCTTCCAGTCGAGATCAACGCTAGCGACAGGGCTGTCAAATGGCTTGAGAGTGCCGGGATCACAAATTATGAGACAAAGCCTATGGCTGTGGACGCCTTGAAATGGGCGGCCTGCACATACGTCATCGCCGCCATAGGTTCCCTGGCGACTCTTTTATATTACATCGGAATGGCCAACCGCCGCTAGAAAAGGGTCGGATGGCTGTCTGAAAGCTGTTCCAGCACCGTCGCGAGGGTAGCTTCCCTGAATATGGCTGAACGAGCCTTGACACCAAATCGGTCGCAGTATTCCTTTACCGCGGCCATTTCGCTATCATTCAAATAGATAACCTGACGATGGCGACGCTTTAGCGCCTCCCTGCTCTTCTGGAAAATGTCCGGATTCACTGCCGGAGCCTTCTTTTTCTTCCTTGCCAAAACTCGAAGTGTTAGGACGAACTGTTACTGATTATCACAAAAATAATTATTTTTGTCTAAATATTATCATCCCGACCACATGGACAACAAAGTATTGATCTTCTCGGCACCGTCCGGATCCGGAAAAAGCACGATAGTGAACCATATTCTCGGACTCTATCCGGATTCGATGGAATTCTCAGTCTCCGCCACTTCCAGGGCACCCAGAGGCGAGGAACAGCATGGACGCGAGTACTATTTCCTCACTACCGAGGAGTTCCGCGAAATGATTGCCCAGGACAAATTCGTGGAATTCGAGGAAGTCTACGAAGGCAGGTTTTACGGCACCCTCAAATCAGAGTGCGAGAGGATCTGGGCAGCGGGCCATGTCATCATATTCGATGTCGATGTCAAAGGCGGGGTGAACCTGAAGAAGTATTTCGGAGATGCCGCACTGGCTGTTTTTATCAAGGCTCCCTCAGTGGAAGTACTTCGGGAAAGGCTTGTTAAAAGAGGCACCGACTCCCCCGAGGCTATTGAGGAAAGGATAGCGAAAGCTGAGGAAGAGATGGCCTACGCTCCCAAGTTCGATTATGTTCTGGTCAACGATGACCTCAACACCGCCTATGCCGAGTCGGAGAAAGTAGTCGAAGACTTCCTTGATGACGGCAGGCTTAACTACTCAACCTTCATCTGATGCGTATCGCTGTCTACTCGGGTTCTTTCAACCCCCTTCACATTGGCCACCAGGCCATTATGGACTATCTCACCAGAGAGAAGGAATATGATTGGGTGTACCTTGTAGTGTCCCCGAAGAATCCGATCAAGACCACAATCAGCGCCGACACGGCGGAAGCCAGATACAAGGCGGCCATAGAGGCCGTCAAAAGACATCCCGAACTGCACGTATGGGTAGACGACATTGAGCTCCGGATGCCACCCCCGCAATACACTATTAAGACCTTGGATGCCCTCAAGCAAAGGGAGCCGGAGAATGATTTCACCCTTGTGATGGGCGCCGATAACCTGGAGAACATCCATCGTTGGAGAGATTTCCAGCGTATTCTTGCCGAATATGGTGTCGCTGTATATCCCCGAAAAGGCTATGACCATGATCTGATCAAGGCCAGGCTGATTGAGGAGTGCCGCCGGTTCCCCGCACCTTATGTGCTGGATGCCAACGAGTTCGCCGAGGAAGGTCAGAGGAACCTGGAGGAAACTCTCCGGGACACATACAATATTGAGATACTTGACGCCCCGATCGTGGACATATCCTCAACCCAGATCCGAGAAGGCCTGGCCGAGGGGAAGGACATGTCGGAGTGGATGATGTAAAATACATGCTATGGCAAACACTGTGAGAAGGAATTTCCCTGTCCAAGGGATGGGCTGCGCCGCCTGTGTGGCTCGTGTGCAAGGAACAATCAAGAACCTGGAAGGGGTCAGTGACTGCAATGTTTCCCTGGCCTCCAACACTGCCCAAGTGGATTTCAATCCCAAGACAATAACTCCAGCCGAAATCAAAAAAGCCGTCCAGGACGCAGGCTACGACTTGATTGTGGTCGAAGGGGACGATTCTGACGACGAGGCCGACTCGGAAGCGGAACGACAGCGGGAGGACCACCTCAGATCCCTCATCAGGGATGCGAGGCTCGCCATCATCCTGGCCCTCCTGGTGATGCTTCTGGGAATGGGATTCGGCGACTTTCCCTGGAAAGGTCTAATAATCTGGGCATTAGCCACACCAGTGGTATTCTGGTGCGGAAGAAGATTCATAACCACGGCTTGGAAACAAGCCAGGCACGGTTCCGCCAGCATGGACACTCTCGTGGCCCTTTCAATCCTGATTTCATATTCATTCAGCGTTTTCAATCTGTTATTCCCAGGAGTCTGGACCTCAAGGGGGCTGGAGGCGCACCTGTACTTTGAGTCATCCACTATGATTGTGGCTTTCATCCTGATCGGACGTGTTCTGGAGGAGAAGGCCAAACACTGTACCAGCTCGGCTATCCGCAGCCTCGCAGGCCTTCAGCCCAAGAGCGTGAGTCTCAATCCGGGAGATGAGTACACTGTCAATCCCGGCGAGAGAATTCCAGCCGACGGGGTAGTTCTGGAAGGTGACTCTTATGTGGATGAGAGCATGCTCACAGGAGAGCCTGTGGCAAACCATAAAACCGCTGGTTCCAAAGTGTTTACGGGCACAATGAACCAAAAGGGATCATTCGTGATGAGAGCTGAGAAGGTCGGAAAAGACACGATGCTGTCCTCAATCATCAAGATGGTCCGGGACGCCCAAGGAAGCAAGGCCAGAATACAGCAGACCGTTGACAAGGTGGCGGCCGTATTCGTGCCGGTTATTATAGGAATATCAATCATTACCTTATTGTGCTGGATATTCCTGGCTCCTTCTGACGGTGTGGCGAGAGGCCTGCTGGCTATGGTGACCGTACTGGTCATAGCCTGCCCCTGTTCTTTGGGTCTGGCCACTCCGACCGCCCTTACCGCGGGAATCGGGAATTGCGCCCGAAAAGGGATTCTTATCAAAGACGCAGACTCCCTTCAGATAGCGAAAGACATTGATACCGTTGTGCTTGACAAGACCGGGACCCTCACCAAAGGACTCGCGGCAAACGTTGTTCCTTCAGCGGATATGGAGTTTGAGGATGAGATCAAGGAGTCTTCCGCTGAGGCTGTAGCTGAACTGAAAAATATAGGCTTGGATGTCTTCATGCTTTCTGGCGATAATGCTGAAAGAGCCGGAAAGGTAGCCGCGAAAGTAGGAATAGAGAATGTCATCTCTGGTGTGCTTCCCGACAGCAAGCACAAGCATATCAAAGAGTTACAATCGAAAGGACGGAAGGTGGCGATGGTCGGTGACGGCATCAACGACAGCCCCGCGCTGGCCGCTGCTGATCTCAGTGTGGCCATGGGTGGCGGGACCGATATAGCCATGAACGCCTCGATGGTCACCATGGTGAACTCTGACCTGAAAACGATCCCTGAGCTGATCAGAATGTCCAAAAGGACATCAAAAGTGATAAAGGAGAACCTATTCTGGGCCTTCTTCTATAATATTCTGGCAGTTCCCATCGCCGCGGGAATACTTTACCCTATCAACGGCTTCCTGCTCAACCCGATGGTCGCCGCCGCCTGCATGGCACTCAGCTCCATCTGCGTCGTCACCAACTCCCTCCGGCTCAAAGCATAATTAGACAAGTCCAATCACGCTCTCAGTCTGGCGGAGGGGGGTATGATGATGTTGTGAAGGTTATTCACGTAGTCCCGGACCGAAAGGAGGTTTTGGCCGAAGATAGCTACCCAATCGTATTCGCTGAAAGGAGAGGTATTCACCAGAGTTCCAGTGGTGATGTCGCCGTTCTCGCAGACGTAGGTGATTATGGTCTTCAAGTATTCCTCCTGCATCGTGTTAAGGCTCGCTCCTGACAGGAACTTGCTGAACCGCTCCACGGCCACTACCCTATCCACGCCTATCTGCGCGCGGATGAAAGCTCCCACGCTGTCTCCGCAGATCATATTGCCCCTCTCCACATATCGCAGGTATTCCTCCTTGGTTCCCAGCTCTTCCCAGAGGATACGTTCAAGTTCCTCTATGTCATTGACTTCCAGCTTTTCCATCTTGAAAATCTTGTCAAGGACGGGGAGGTTCCTGTTTTTGGCGAGATAGTCAATGACCCTCTGTTTGTAGGTCATCGTGGGGGCAGTGCCTTGGGACATTCCGCCATTCACAACGGCATCCTCAATGTTGATGGTGAAGGTACGGTTATCGGTTCCAAGGATGAACTGGACAAGATCACGGATCTCCTTACGCACCCATTCCAGCTTGCTCAAAGTGGCGGTATCCCAGAACTTGTGGTCAGCTATCTCGTTGATAATGTCCATCTTAGCCGCAACTTGAGGGATCGAAGCCCTTTCTTGGAGCTTCTGTGCAGTGTTCTCCACATAGGCCTTGCTCTTCTCCGCCGTCACCTCGCTGTCAACGAGGGAAAGCTGGATGTGGAGTAATAGCACGTCAAACTTTTTCGCCGCCTCGTTCTCAAACCCCGGCACGAGAAGCGGAGCCACCTTCTCTTTCAGCTCGATGACATCCACGCTGGACACATATTCCCAGCTCTCCTTCTTCCGGAACTTATCCACAGATGCCCAACGCTGCCTTACGGAGATGTTCGCATCGCTTAGGCCGGCAATCTGGTTCCGGAGGATGTCTTTTAGCTCATCGTGAAGGCTCTTGGCGAAGGTATCACTCTGATACTGGCCGTGTTGGAGGGTTGTCGCGAGGTCCAGACGGAGACCAAAGAGCCTCTCCGTCAGGGACATCGCAGGCAACGGCTCCTTCCCTTTCGGGTTTTTGCCGAAGAACTCAAAGTTGCCGCACCAGTCAAAGATGTAAAACTCCTTTTTATGCTTTTCTATGTCAAAGATATTCGGGGAAAGTCTCGTGCCGCGGCCGATCATCTGGTTGAACTTGATGTAGCTATGGACCGGCTTGAAGAACACGAGGTTGAGGATATCCGGCACGTCAATACCGATGTCCAGCATATCCACTGACACAGCGATCTGGGGCAGTTTCCCTCGCACCTCAAAGGCATTAATGAGGCTCTGGGCGTAATTGACGTAGTTGTCTATCAGGACGCAGAAGTCATCACCAAGTCCCGGATAAAGCAGGTGGAAACGCCGCACGATGAGGTCCGCATGCTGGTGGTTGTAGGCGAATATGATGGTCTTGCCGATAGTGTCCCCGCTATTCACCCGGAGGCCGTTGGTCATCAGGTCCGCGAGAACCTTGTCAATGGTGTCGGTGTTGAATATGTACTTGAATATTTCCTTGCTCTGGATATCCCGGTGATACTTTTGCTCCGGATCTCCCCCATCGTAAATGTCCTTCTTGGCCTTCTCGTACTGCCATATTCCTTCCATCTGCTCCTTCTCCTCATCCGTAAGGTCATTGTACCGGATGCCATTCTTCAAGATGTCCGTGGTTCTTGACAGGACGTTGTAGGGAACAAGATACCCGTCATCCACCGCCTCTTGAAGCTCATAGGCGAAATTTGGCACACCACTCTCCATCTGGAAGGTTTCGTAGGTGCTCCTGTCCACCTCATCTCTCGGAGTGGCAGTCAGTCCAACTATCAGAGCGTCAAAGTAATCCAGGATTGCCGAGTACTTCCCAAAGATGCTGCGATGCACCTCATCCACGACCACGAGATCAAACCTACCCACAGAGAATTGCTTGCTGTCCGTGTCAATGTAGTTGATCATCGTCTGGTAGGTGGAGAACATCAGCCTCGCCTTCATATCCGGCTCCTTATCCTCGCTCAACACGCAAGTGGTCACGCTGGGCAAGAGCTTCACGAAGTTCTTGTGCGCCTGATTGACGAGGGCGGTACGGTCAGCCAGGAAAAGGATATTCTTGGCCCAGCCGTTTCGCATAAGCACATCGCTCAATGAGATAGCGACCCTTGTCTTGCCTGTTCCCGTGGCCATCACCAGCAGGCCTCTTCGGTGGAAGGAGTTGAGGTGCTCGCAAACAGCGCGGATGGCTCTTTTCTGGTATTCACGGTCGGTAATGTTGTCATTCACCTTCAAGTCCGTGATGGGTTTCCGGCCCCTTCTCTGGATGAGGACGTTGAGGTCTTCTTCGGTGTGGAAGCTGAATATCTCCCGTGCCGGATAGCCAAGTCCGTCAATCACGAAGGTCCGGTAGCCGTTGGTGTAGTAGATGACAGGTCTTACACCATACTTATTCTCCAAGCAGTCAGCGTACAAGATAGCCTGTCGCTTGCCCACTTCCGGATCCTTGGTTGTTCTCTTGGCTTCCACGACCGCAAGGGGCTTCCCATTCGCGCCGAAAAGGACATAATCCACATAGCCGGTTCCACTCTGGTTCGGCATCCCGGAGACCTCAATCTCAATTCCGGCCTTGCTGGGCACGATGGCTCCTTCCCTATCCAGGACATCCCACCCTGCCTCGTTCAGCATCAAGTCAATAAAGAACTTGCGTGTCTGGGCCTCGCTGTAATCAGTTCCGATGTCAATCGGTGCAGGGTGCTTTACAGCTTCAGTATCAACTGTTTCCACGAATGCCGGAGCAGGAGCCGGGACTTCAACAGGAGCGATGACCGGTTGCTGGGCCTTGTCGGGAACGAGATCTCTATTGAACGGGGCGAGCGATTCGAGGACTCTCAGTTTGAGGAGCACGCCTCCCACAAGGTTATAGGTGTTGAGGAGGCAGAAGTAAGCCTCTTTAACATTGACATTACCGGTATGCGCGGCCTTGTTACCTACCTTGCGGACATAGTGAGCCGCCATCATAAGCCGGTCATCGTCAATGAACTGGACAAACGGCTCGCTGGTCATCAGCTCATACACCGTGTCCCTGTCACTGACCTCTATGTGCTTCAAGGTGTAGATGGCCTTCACCAGCCACTCCAACGCCCTACGGCAGTTGATGGCGCAGGTGTCATAGTCCGTCTTCTGTGTCTCTTCCGCGGCGGAGCAGAAGCGATACAAGTCCCGAAGGGCATCTATGCCTTGCAGGTAGTCAAAATTGCGCATTGAATGATGTAATAACTTGCTCGAAAGACAAATATACTCATTTTCGGCAATATGTCCTGTCGAACCTGCCGAAAAACAGAAATGGTTGATAATCAATTTGGTGCGGAAAACGTGTAGCTTAATTGGCTACACGTTTTATGTAATTGACTGAATATCAAGGAGTCACAAAAGCAGCCTAACACCTGGCCGAAGGGTCTGTCGAGCCTGCCGAAAAACAGAAATAGTTGATAATCAATTTGGTGCAGAAAACGTGTAGCTTAATTGGCTACACGTTTTATGTAATTAACTGAATATCAAGGAGTCACGAAAGCAGCCCGAAGGCGGCTTGAAAGGACAGGAAAAGGTTAGTTCACTCTTTGTAACTCCATTGGCGGCCCTTCTTCAAGGTATTTGTCCATGGATGCGCAGAGTGTGTCGAAAATCTCCTTGCAGCGTTCTCTTGCCGCTTGGACAACCTCTGGGTTATGGTTCACTCTCCAAAGCCAGGGGCGATTGAAATTGTCATCTTGTTTGGAGAGGTCGGGAATGAAATGGTTATTCCAACCGACCGAGAAATCTTTGAGTTCGAGTGTTAGGCCATCATTAAGGATATGTATATTCACGGAACAAGTCATGTGTCCTTCTTTTCCAGCAAAGTCGAGTCCATTAATCGCCAGAAAGTAGCATTTCTCATCATAGCCGACACTCCCTACGAACTCCATATCAATGCCAGAACTCCATCCATATAGGAAACGGTAGATGTCCCCCTTATCTTTATTATTACCATCAAGAGTGAATGACCTCCGGAACTCCAGCGGCTCCGGCTCTGCCTTTTCTCTCACCTTGCTGGCCTTGTAACTTTGCCCTGCGGCGGGTAAAACGCACAA
Source organism: uncultured Bacteroidia bacterium (assembly GCA_902785575.1). Classification (GTDB taxonomy): domain Bacteria; phylum Bacteroidota; class Bacteroidia; order Bacteroidales; family UBA932; genus Cryptobacteroides. Next base: position 187,663 of record CACZZF010000012.1, read on the forward strand.
CGCCGCCAGTGCGGCGGCGAGGGCTATATGTATGATCTTTTTCATCGCAAGTAGGTTTTACACAACTGGTCGCAAAAACCCCGCCAGAATCATCCGCCTTTTAAGGCCGTGGCGACTTCTTAAAGGACAAGGGGGTATGAACTGATCTTTTCAGTAGATTGTTATACTAAATCTTGAAAAGATTTATACCTTTGTACTGGAAATGTGTTCTCATAAGTATTGAGACATTAAACAGGCATCTATCCTCTAAATGGATGTCTGTTTCTTTTTAAAAGGCCCTTAACCGAGGGGAGGTACTGAATTCAAGCCTCGAATGTCCTCTCACTATCAATACTTTAATACACATTTCTTATGAGGACATTTTTGACGCTGATTCAATTCTCCGTGAGAGTGGAGGTTGTGAGGCTTGTCAAAGTGAAGGCGTATATGCGCTGGAGTAATGGCAAGTTTGTAAAGGTTCGGAGCCACTACCGCAGATATTAGAGGTGTCTGAAGTAGGTTCGTTTTGAACTCGTACCGAAAGGTAGCCTTCTCTTTCCCCTCGGTTTTTAAATTTGCGATTATTTGATAGCAGATCCTCAGATCCTTCGCTTCGCTCAGGATGACAGTGGCGGGAATCAGTTGAACCAGAAGTCCATACGGCTGTTGAAGAGGGTTTCGGTTTCCACGATTGACCGCTTCACCAGTTCCTTTTGTTTCTCAATTGCTTCAACCTTTTGGGCGAATTCATTTTGGAGGGAAAGAGGAGGGACAGGAATAACAACCGATTGAAACTCTTTCGCATTTATATTCGCCTGATTTACAGCCCCTTTTGCGAGATTTCTGAACACTTTTTTATAGCGAGAGGTGTTCAGTGTCCGTACCAGATACACGGGAAGAACTAACCGATTAAGACGGACCCGGATGATGTATCCTGCAATGACCATTTCCTCATCTAAATCAAAAAGACAGGTTTTCCCAACAAGGTCAAGACTATTAGTGCGGTTGAAAAGGACATCGCCCTTACGAACAATGCATTTCTCAATCTCATTATCTGGAATATCTATACGTTTGATGTCGGTAAGGTCTATGGAGCCTTCGTATGTCAGGTTTCCCATACGAAGGTAGGTGTATTTTCCGCCATCACACGCTGGGCGACTTGTTCCATAACGAACATCCGTACAGAAGCTGCCGATATTACTTGTTTCCCATCCCTTCTCATTGGTGATGGGGTCCCCGAACATATCGTAGAAGATAGATTGGGCCAGCTTGTTCAGCTCTTCCAGTTGTTGTTTCTTCTTCTCAATGATACCGGTCAAGCAATCCAGTTCGGCAACAATCTTCTCCTGCTCGGCGATGGGAGGGATAGGTATCTGCAAACGCCGGAAAGAGGGCATATCAAGGTTTTTCTGTGCGACACCCTTTCCCATTGCATAGATGGCGTCATTATTTGCCAATAGGGCCTTATCAACGAAAGATTGGCGAAGAGACCTATTGTCTTTGGTACTGACAGACAAGCCGCTATCGTTGAGGAAGAACTTCCCACTTACAAAGCGTGTGCATTTTGGCGACATTGCAAAGCGAGAAACGATGAAACAATCTTCTCGGTTGTACCTATCAACCTTGAATGTTGCACCACCTCCTCCATAGACAAAGTATGTGGAGCCCTTCTCGTTCTTCTGCACTACTCTGGTCCCGTAGTCAATGGAGCAGACATCATCCAATTGCCTATATTCCCAATCCTGTCTCATCGCCTACAAGAACTTGGCACGGAACTCTGCAAGAGCTGCGTTAATTTCACTTTCAAGGACTTCTATGCGGCCAAGGATGACATCCGGCTGCACGTATTCCACAACCTCACGCTCAACCTCCTTGTACTTGTTCATTGACAGGACGTAATCGTTGTCCTGTATCTCGCCCACCGGCACGAGGAAGCTCTTGTCCTTACGGGTCCGGCTCTCTTCGCCCGCAAGGTTATTGTACCGGGCGATGATGTCCGGGATGTCGTTCTCCTGCACCTCCGTCCTCTTCTGGTCCAAGGAATACCCGTCAGCCTGCATATCGTAGAACCAAACCTTGTCAGTTCCACCGGCATTGGTCTTGGTGAAGATGAGGATGGCCGTGGAGACACCGGAATATGGCTGGAACACACCGGAAGGCATTGAGATAACCGCCTGCAATCTCTGGTTGTCAATCAGCTCCTTCCGTAGAGCGAGATGAGCGTTGGAATTTCCGAATAGTACTCCATCCGGGACAATGCTCGCGCATCGGCCTCCCAGTTGCAGCATCCTCACGAACAAGGCAACGAACAGGAGCTCTGTCTTCTTGGTATTCGTGATGGTGAGAAGACTCTTGGCCGTATCCTCACTGTCAATGCTTCCGGCAAAGGGCGGATTCGCGAGACAGAGCGTGTAGCGGTCCGTATCGGTGTTGCTGGAAGAAAGGCTGTCTCTCCAAGCGATCTCCGGCTCATCCACACCGTGCAGCATCAGGTTCATCGCACCGATCCGCAGCATCGTGGTATCCGTGTCAAAGCCGTGGAACATCCCCTTTTTGTAATGGTCAGCGTGTTCCTTTTTCAGCAGCTCGCTCTTATAGTGGTCCGTGATGTACTTGGCGCTCTCCACGATGAAACCGGCACTTCCCATAGCAGGGTCGCAAATCTCATCCTTCAAGGTCGGCTTCATCAGCTCCACCATCATCCGGATTATGTGGCGAGGGGTCCTGAACTGGCCGTTGTTCCCGGATGCCGCCATTTTCCCGAGGACGTACTCATAGACATCGCCCATCGCATCCCGGTTGTTCATATCCAGCGCATCCACACCATCCACAATCTTCACGAGGGTCCTGGGGTTCTGGATGAGGAATACGGCATCCTGCATATACTTGGAATAGGCCGAGGACTTCCCGGAGTTGAGGTTCTTGATGAACACGAAGGCATCGTTGCGGATCGTGTTAAACATCGTGTTGGGGTCCTGGTTCTTGAATACGTGCCAGCGCAAGATCTCGTAGGGAACATCCTTGTCGGTGTCCGGATTGTGCCAGTTGCCTTCCTTGAACACCGGGTCGTCAATGGCAGCACCGAGAAGGGCGGCGTTGGCCTCCTTCTTCATCTGCGCGTCGTCCAGCATCTTCATGAAGAACAGGTAGGTCATCTGTTCCAGCACGGTCAGGGAGTTGGTAATGCCTCCCGTCCAGAAGGTATCCCATATCTGGTCTATACGGTTCTTAATCTCACCGGTAATCATCTTGTGTATTTGGTATTTTCTTGCTATTTCCTGACGATACGGGCGCCGAGGGCGTTGAGGCGGTTCTCGATGTCCTGGTAGCCTCGGTCGATCTGCTCGATATTCCCGATCTCACTTGTGCCCTTGGCCGACATCGCGGCCAAAAGCAAAGCGATACCGGCCCTGATATCCGGCGAAAGCATACGGCCGCTCCTGAGCTGGAACTTATGGTCGTGGCCTATTACGACAGCCCTATGAGGATCGCAAAGGATTATCTGGGCACCCATGTCAATCAGGCGGTCGACAAAGAACAGCCTGCTCTCGAACATCTTCTGGTGAATAAGCACACTCCCCCGGCACTGGGTAGCGACAACCAGGATGACGCTCAGAAGGTCAGGCGTAAGTCCCGGCCAAGGGGCATCAGCGATAGTCATGATCGAGCCATCCATAAATGATTCAATCACATAGCTTTCCTGCTCCGGAACAAATATGTCATCGCCCTTCTGCTCAAGCTTGACACCAAGCCTGCGAAAACTCTCGGGAATAATACCCAGGTTCGTGTATGAAGTGTCCTTGATCGTAATCGAGCTCTGGCAAAGAGCGGCCATGCCAATGAAACTACCGACCTCGATCATGTCTGGAAGGATCTTATGGGACGCCCCATGAAGGCGGGATACTCCCGTGATAGTCAAAAGATTGGAACCGATACCCTCAATCTTCGCGCCCATAGCCGTCAACATCTTGGAAAGCTGCTGGATATACGGCTCGCAAGCGGCATTGTAAATCACTGTCTTTCCCTCGGCGAGACAGGCAGCCATAAGGATGTTGGCCGTACCGGTAACGGAGGCCTCATCAAGGAGCATGTACTTGCCTGTCAAGTGTTTCCCTTCAGGCAGCTGCAACCTGTAAGCCTTTCGGGTGGTGTCATAATCAAGATCGGCGCCAAGAGACATAAGGCCGGAAATATGGGTGTCAACCCTACGGCGTCCAATCTTATCTCCACCAGGCTTGGGGAACCATACCCTGCCCACTCTAGCCAGAAGCGGTCCCGCGACCATGACAGAACCTCTCAAAGTCGAGCACATCCGCACGAACTCCTGGCTCTCTATGAAATCCAGTTTCAGTTTCTCTGCCTTGAATGTATACTCTCCCTCCGATTTCCTGCAGACCTGGACACCCATCATCTGGAGCAAAGAGATAAGGTTCTTGACATCAAGTATTTCCGGGACATTGGACATCTGAACCTCCTCAGTAGTGAGAAGAACGGCACTAATGACCTCAAGCGCCTCGTTCTTTGCTCCCTGAGGGGCTATGGTCCCGCTCAGTTTATGCCCGCCTTCGATAATAAAAGAACTCATGGTTATCAGTTTTAAACATATTCGACTTCACGGTTCAGATCAACCCCGAACCTTTCTTTGACGGAAGACCGGATGCCCTCCGCAAGCGACATCACATCCTCCGGTATCGCTGAACCCGTCCAATTCACGATCACCAACGGCTGCTTGATATAGACAGCTGCCCCTCCCCTGCTCATGCCCTTCCAACCACACTTATCAATGAGCCATGCCGCCGGAATCTTGACGGTACCATCTTCCAACTCAAAATGAGGCACGGGGCCTAAGGAGTCCTTATCGGCTATCTCACGGACAACCGAGAAGGCTTCAGGAGAGACACAAGGATTCCTGAAAAAGCTCCCAGCGCTCCCAAGTTCATCGACCTCCGGAAGTTTCCCTTTGCGGATGGAAGTCACTGTCTCCCTGACCATCGCGGGAGTCAGCTCAGAAGGGACATCGGTCCCGAAGCGCTCCAAAACGGCCTCCCTGACGTGGCCGTAATCGAGCACAGGCGCCGGCTCAGGAGACACCCTGAAAACAACTCCGGTCACGACATATCTCCATTTCCAGTCATGCTTGAAACGGGAATCACGGTAAGCATATTCACATTCGGATCCGGGGATGGTGATCAGAGTGGCGTCCTTGATGTCGACGCATTCAACCGATTCGATCAGCTCGCAGGCTTCTTTCCCGTAGGCTCCGATATTCTGGACGGCGGAAGCTCCGACTTCTCCGGGAATATATGACAGATTCTCCGGTCCCCACAGGTTATTGTCGGCGCACCAGGCGCAGAAATCATCCCATACCACTCCAGCGTCCACGTGAACCCGGTCCGGCCCAAGACGACGGATCCCTTTCATCGAACAGTGTAGGACTGTACCTGGGAAATCTTTGGTGAACAACAAGTTACTCCCACCTCCGATAGGAAACAAAGGTCGGGGAAGAGAAGGATCGGCTATAGCGTCCCTCAACTCGTCCACACTTGACCATTCAACAAGACAACGGCTGGAGACATTCATCCTGAAAGTGTTCATGCCAGTCAGATCGACGTTGAAACAAGTTCTCATATTCACAAATATACAAAAAAAATCTCCGGAAGTCGAAACACCTCCGGAGACTAATGAATATGTCCCGATATTACTGCTCGTCAGGTCCCTGATCCTGCGGTCCGGGCTGAGGGCCCTGAGGGCCAGCTTGAGGACCATAAGGATTCTGTCCGGCACCCTGCTGAGCCTGGTACATCTTCTCGAAAGCCTTGCTGAGAGCCTCGGAATACCTGTCGATGTCGGCGAGATTCTGAGTCTTGACCGCCTCCTTCAGGAGGTTGACATTGCTTTCCACCTCGGCTTTAACATCAGCGGGAACCTTGTCGCCGTTGTCTTTCAGGAACTTCTCAGCCTGGAAGCAGAGAGCGTCAGCGTTGTTGATCTTATCCACCCTCTCCTTGGCGGCCTGGTCGGCGGCCTCGTTGGCCTTTGCCTCGTCACGCATCCTCTGAATCTCGGCGTCGGAAAGGCCGGAAGAAGCCTCAATCCTGATGTTCTGCTGCTTTCCGGTAGCCTTATCCTTAGCGGATACGTTCAAAATACCGTTGGCGTCGATATCGAAAGTGACCTCAATCTGAGGGATTCCTCTCGGAGCCGGAGCGATGCCATCCAAATGGAACAGACCGAGTTCCTTATTGTCCTTGGCCATCGGACGCTCGCCCTGGAGAACATGGATCTCAACTGAAGGCTGATTGTCAGCGGCGGTCGAGAACACCTGGCTCTTGTGGGTCGGGATAGTCGTGTTGGCGTCGATAAGCTTTGTCATAACGCCACCGAGGGTCTCGATACCGAGAGAAAGCGGGGTAACATCGAGAAGGAGGACATCCTTGACATCACCGGCGAGAACACCGCCCTGGATGGATGCGCCGATTGCGACAACCTCGTCCGGATTGACACTCTTGTTGGGCTCTTTCCCGAAGAAGTCCTTGACAAGCTGCTGGACCTTAGGGATACGAGTTGAACCTCCGACGAGAAGGACCTCGTCAATATCGGAAGCCTGGAGACCGGCGTCGCGGAGAGCGATGCGGCAAGGCTCGATGGACCTCTGGAACAGGTTGTCGCAGATCTGCTCGAACTTGGCCCTGGTCAAAGTCTTCACAAGATGCTTGGGGATACCGTCGACAGGCATGATGTACGGAAGGTTGATCTCGGTCGAGGTCTGGTTGGAGAGCTCGATCTTAGCCTTTTCCGCGGCCTCTTTCAGCCTCTGGAGAGCCATAGGATCCTTCTTGAGGTCGATCCCACCGTTCTCGGCGGCGAACTCGGCGGCCAGCCAGTTGATAATCTCCTGGTCGAAGTCATCACCACCCAGGTGAGTGTCACCATTCGTGGACTTGACCTCGAACACACCGCCACCCAACTCAAGAATGGAGATATCGAAGGTACCGCCACCAAGGTCGTAGACAGCGACCTTCATGTCCTTGTTCTTCTTGTCAAGGCCATAAGCAAGAGCGGCGGCTGTAGGCTCATTAATGATCCTCTTGACATCGAGACCGGCGATCTTGCCAGCCTCTTTGGTGGCCTGACGCTGTGAGTCAGAGAAGTAAGCCGGGACAGTGATGACAGCCTCTGTCACATCCTGACGGAGATAGTCCTCAGCGGTTTTCTTCATCTTCTGAAGAATCATAGCGGAGATCTCCTGAGGGGAATAAAGCTTGCCGTTGATGTCCACCCTGGGGGTGTTGTTCTCTCCCCTGACGACTTTATAAGGAACACGGCTGACCTCTTTTGTCACCTGGTCATAGGTCTCACCCATGAACCTTTTGATCGAGAAAACAGTGTTCTGAGGGTTGGTGATAGCCTGACGTTTCGCGGGGTTACCGATCTTCCTCTCTCCGCCGTCAGTGAAAGCCACGACTGAAGGAGTGGTCCTCTCGCCCTCGTTATTGATTATGACGGTAGGCTGGTTGCCTTCCATGACCGAAACGCACGAATTGGTGGTTCCAAGGTCGATTCCAATGATTTTTCCCATATTCTTTTCTCCTTTTATTGTTTACAAAATAAATCCGGGGCTGACACACCAGTCAGCCTCGGATGAAACAACCAATGTTATGCCAAGCCGGGAAGGCTGACAATTTGTCACTCGTGGACGGCGAACCGCTGTTTGGCGAGTGCCTCGTAGTCAGTCCCGGGACGGCCGTAATTGACATAGGGATGGATGGATATGCCACCTCTAGGGGTAAACAGACCAAGTACCTCGATGTACTTAGGATCCATCAGCCGGACAAGGTCATTGAGGATTATATTGACACAATCCTCATGGAATCCGCCATGGTTGCGGAAACTGAAAAGATAGAGTTTCAGGCTCTTGCTCTCGACCATTCTGATGTCGGGAATATAGCTGATCCTGATCTCGGCGAAATCCGGCTGCCCGGTAATAGGGCACAACGTAGTGAACTCAGGGCAATTGAACCTCACCCAATAATCACGGCCGGGATGCATGTTCTCGAAGGTCTCAAGGACCTCGGGAGCGTAATCCATCTTATATCGGGTCTCGTGGCCAAGAGCCTCAAGCCCTTCTTTCTTCCTGTCTTCCATATTATCAAATATCCGTTATCTTGAAAGGGTTATAACTAACTCCCTGGTCGTAGGCATCCTCGCCCTCGATGGCTTTCAATTTCCTCACCACAGCCGAAGTGACCGGAAGTATAACTATCTCGTAAAGAACCTTGAAGGAAACCTGGCAGAGCATCATCCATCCAAGATTCTTAATAGGAGTGCCCCAGAAAGCGATAGGCATAAATATCAGGGAATCAAGGCATTCCCCTGCCAAAGAAGATACTATTGCCCTCAAGGAGAAGCCTTTCCCGCCCTGGGCGACTTTCATCTTGCTCAAGACGTACGCGTTGAATGTGGATCCGGCAAGGAACGCCAGCAAAGATGCCAGCAGCACCCTGGGAGCCATCTTGAACACGAAATCGAAATGCTCGCCTCCTGTCCAGAATGAAGCCGCTGGGAGAAGCACGGCGACCTGGGCCATGACAGCCACGAAAAGATTCATGGCGAAGCCTATCCAAATAACCAGGCGGGCCTTCTTATATCCCCAGACCTCAGTGAAGCAGTCATTGAGAATATAGGAAACCGGGAAAATCAACACGGCGCACGGCAAGGCAATCTTTCCTATTGCGAAAACCTTGGCGGCGAATAAATTAGATGTGATAAGACATACCGTGAACAACACGGCCATCAGCGTGAACGCTGGAGAAAAACTTTTTTTTGTCATTCCTAGTTTTTTAAGTGGTTTCCTAGTACACTGTTATTTATATATTTAGACCCTTCGCTACGCTCAGGGTGACAAATCAGTCAGGGTGACAGATCAGTCACCGGCCTCCTTCAGGCGCTCGGCGTTCTCAGCGATCTGAAGCTGGTTGATGCACTCCTGGATGTCACCGTCCATGAAGACCGGCAGGTTGTACATAGACCAGTTGATCCTGTGGTCCGTCACACGGCCCTGGGGATAGTTGTAGGTGCGAATCTTAGCCGAACGGTCGCCCGTTGAGACCATGGTCTTGCGCTTCGCCCCGATCTCATCGAGATATTTCTGATGCTCAAGATTGTAAAGACGTGTCCTGAGCTCCTCGAAAGCGCGATCCTTGTTCTTCAGCTGGGAGCGTTCCTCCTGGCACTGGACAACCAAACCGGTAGGAAGGTGGGTCAGACGGACGGCAGAATAGGTCGTGTTGACGCCCTGGCCGCCAGGACCGGAAGCGCAGAACAGATCCAGACGGATATCCTCCCACTTGAGATCGACATCAAATTCTCCGGCCTCGGGGAAAACGGCCACAGAGGCGGCGGAAGTCTGGATCCTTCCCTGGGTCTCGGTCTGAGGAACCCTCTGGACACGGTGGACACCAGACTCATATTTCATGATTCCGTATACCCCCTCATCGTTGGATGAAAGCTTGAAAACTATCATCTTAAATCCGCCGGAAGTACCTGGAGTCGAGTCATTTACCTCAAGCTTCCAGCCTTTCTTCTCAGCGTATTTGGAGTACATCCTGAAAAGGTCACCGGCGAATATGGCAGCCTCATCACCGCCAGTTCCGCCACGAATCTCGACAATGGCGTTCTTGGCATCATCCGGATCGGCAGGGATAAGCAATATCTTAATCTGCTCCTCCATCTGGGGCAGCATAGGCTCGATCTCAGCCACCTCGGCGCGAGCCATCTCCCTCAGGTCGTCATCCTTCTCGTTGATAAGGATATCTTTAGCGTCCGCCAGCTCCTCAACTTTCCTCTTATAGTCCAAGCCGGTCTTCACGATCGGCTCCAATTGCTTGTAGTCCTTGTTGAGCTGGACATACTTCTTCATGTCAGCTATCACCGCGGGATCAGAAAGCTGGGCCTGCAGTGAGTTATATTTTTCCTGGAGCGCCAGGATCTTGTCTATCAGAGTGTTCTCCGCCATATTCTTTTATTAAAGTTCTTTCACGAAACATCTGCGTCTCATGAAGAGCTCGCTATCATATTTGGCCCACACATTGGCAGGGCCGTTAGACTCTATCTGAGGATTTGTAATCGCCCACTTCGTACCAGCCTGGATGTATTTCTCAGACATCGTGCAATGGTAAATCGACGAGACTCCCTTGTTCTGCCATTTCGGCACGGCGCCATTAATCATCAGGTCGACAGTGTCGTAGTGACGCAGTGCCTTGAGGAGATGCCACCACCCAAACGGAAACAGGTGACCCTTAGCCTTTTGCAGAGCCTTGGAGATACTCGGGAAGGTAATGCCGAATCCTACCAGTTCCTCGTTCTCATCAAATATGATGCTACTTGTCTTATCTGACAGGAACATCATGACAGACGAGGCTTCCTCCTCAATTTCTTCTTTGGTGAAAGGGATGAAATTATAAACCGCCTTCGCGAAACTCTCGTTATATATGTCGAAGAAATACCTGACCTTGGCCTTGTCCTTCTTCAACTCGTCGATACTGCCCTCATGAAGATTGTACCTCTCCTTCAAAAGTGTGGCGATACGGGTGATCTTCTCTTGCAGCGGCTCGTCCGCGGGCACCTTGTATTGTACCCAGTCGCACTCCTTGACATAACCGAGTGCATCCATGAAGTCCACATAATAGGGATAGTTATAGATGCAGTTGAAAGGAGGGATATTCTGGAAGCCTTCAATGAGCATTCCTTGCTTGCCGAGAGTGTTGTAGTAGAGAGGCCCGTGGATCTCAGTCATCCCGTTCTCCTTGGCCCATTTCTCCGCCGTCTCGATGAGAAGACGGGCAACCTCAAGGTCATTGATCGCATCGAACCAGCCGAACCTTGCTCTCTTTTTATCGTAAAGAGCGTTGTAGCGGGGATTGATCATACCGCAGATTCTCCCGACAACCTCTTTTCCGTCAAGAACCATCCACATATCGCGCTTGCAATATGAGAGAGTGGAGACCTTGGTCAAAGAATTAATCTGATCGGAATGCAGAGCCGGGACATACTGAGGGCAGTCTTTATACAATTTGTCAGGGAACTTGATAAACTTCTTCAAGTCCCTTTTACCCTGAACCTCAACTACTCTATAATTTGGCATCTTGCAAATGTACGAACTATCAGTGATGTTGCCAACAATAATCCCGCAAAGTTTTTACTTTAAAGGCCTTTGGCCTTCCCTTCATCCCAAATGGCATCCATTTCCTGAAGGGTCATGTCGTGAAGGTCACGACCTTGACGGATGGTGTTCTCCTCGAGATATGTGAAACGCCTCCGGAACTTGTCGCAGGCCTTGTTAAGTGCGGTGTCGGGATCAATCCCATACAACCTGGCGGCGTTGACAGTCGCGAACATGAAATCTCCCAATTCCTCCTCGGCATGATCATACGCGGCTTTTTTTTCTTCATCGGTAACGGCCTTTGACATCGCCTCGAACTCAGCCTGAAGCTCGGCCTGTTCCTCTTTTACCTTGTCCCAGACCTGGCTCTTCTCCTCCCAGTCAAAGCCCACTCCCCTGGCCTTGTCCTGCATTGAATACGCTTTCAAAATGGGTGGCAGAGAGTCAGGAATACCGGACAGGATACGCTTGTTTCCGCCTTTCTCCTTGGCTTTGAGCATCTCCCAATTAGTGGAGACCTCATTAGCGTCAGAGACCTTGGTGGTCGAGAACACATGAGGATGGCGGTAGATCATCTTCTCGCAAAGCTTGTCCAGCACATCAGCGATGTCGTAACGACCTTCTTCCTCAGCTATCTTGGCGTAAAAAATCACATGCAGGAACACGTCTCCCAATTCCTTCTCAAGGGCTTTGTCATCTTTCTTCAAGACGGCGTCACTTAGCTCATAGACCTCCTCGATAGTCATCGGCCTCAACGTGTCTATCGTCTGCGCATGGTTCCAAGGGCAATCCGCCCTGAGCCTGTCCATGACTTCAAGCGCCCTCTCGAACGCCTCTAATTTCTTCTCTTTGTTCAACATGCCGCGAATTTAGGGATTTTCTTTTCTTATTTCATTATCTTTGCGGGGATAAACGGACCTACATGAAAGAAATCCATTATGTAACTGCCGATGAGGCCGTGGCGGCCATCCGGTCTGGAGACCATATTCATCTCGGGAGTGTGGCCAGTGTGCCTCACGTCTTGATTGACGCTTTGGTCAGGAGAGCAGACGCCGGAGAGGTGGAAGACCTCCATTTCCACCATTTCCACACCGAAGGGGCGGCTCCGTATTCCGACCCGAAGTACGCCGGGATATTCTTCGAGCAAGGTTTCTTCGTAGGCCCCAACGTGAGGGCCAATGTCAACTCCGGATACGCTGATTACCTGCCAGTCCACCTGTTTGACACCCAGCGGTTTTACCGTAACGGCGCGATCAAGTTGGGAGCGGCTATGGTACAAGTTTCCCTTCCGGACGGGAACGGCATGGTGTCCCTCGGCACCTCTGTGGATTGTTCCCCGGCCGCAATTGAAACAGCCAGGATAAAGATAGGAGTAGTCAACCCGAACGTTCCTTTCGCTTACGGTGACCTTATCCCGATCGACTCGTTTGATTATCTCGTGTCTGACGACACTCCCCTTTTCACCAAGGAATATACAGAACCAGGCCCGACAGATATCCTTATCGGGAAGAATTGCGCTGAACTTGTACAAGACGGAGCCTGCCTGCAGATGGGCATAGGAAGCCTCCCGAACGCCCTCGCGGCCCAACTTGGATGTCACAAGGATCTCGGAATCCACACTGAGATGTTCGCTGACGGGGTTCTCGGACTTATTAAGGCTGGTGTTATAACCGGAAAGAACAAGAAAATCGACCAAGGTAAGATTGTCGCTTCGTTCCTCCTCGGATCCTCGGAAGTATATTCGTTCATCGACCGCAATCCAGACGTGCTGATGAAGGAGATCGGCTATGTCAACGACCCGTGGGTCATCTCCCGTAACCCGAAGGTAACTTCAATCAATTCAGCGACCGAAGTCGACCTGACAGGCCAAGTATGCGCTGACTCGATCGGAACGAGAATATTCTCAGGTACAGGTGGACAGCTGGATTTCGTCAGGGGTGCCGCCATGTCTGAAGACGGCGTCTCGATGATAGCCTTGGCATCAAGGACCAACAAAGGGATGTCCAAGATTGTCCCGACCCTTCACCCAGGCGCCGGTGTGGTCACTCCAAGGGCGGATGTCCATTGGATTGTCACTGAATACGGTGCCGTCAATCTCCGGGGCAAATCTCTGCAAGAGAGAGCCAAGCTATTGATTTCCATAGCTCACCCTGATGACAGGGAGGCTTTGGACAGGGCCGCTTTCGAACGCTTCGGCCCTCACTGGCTTTCAATAAAGGTGTAGATCCTTCGCTGACGCTCAGGATGACAAGCGATGCTCAGGATGACAAGCGATGCTCAGGATGACAATCAATCAAAGCATTTAGAGGGCTCGGGACCCATCTTGAGCTCGAGAGTGCCACCTGTGGCGATCTGCCGGAAGTCGAGGTAAGGCACATCCAGAGGTTTGCCGTCCAGCATCGCGGACTGGATATAGATATTCTCAGTGCTGTTATTTATCGCTTTGACAATGAATGGTTTCCCGGAGGCGTAGGCCGGATCGGTCTGAATCACCACCTCATCAAATACAGGACTGGTTATCTGCATCTTCCCGTCGCCGGGGCATAGTGGATGAAGTCCAGCAGCCACCAGGACATACCATGCTGACATCTGTCCCACATCATCATTACCCACAAGGCCGGTCATAGGGTTATCGGAATATGCGTGTGAGCAGATGAAGCGAGTCCATTTCTGTGTCTCCCACGGTCTTCCCAAAGCGTTGAAAAGGAAGGGGACATGATGTACAGGCTCGTTGGCGTGGTTGTAATATTGGTTCCACATCATGTCATCGGGAGTATTCGAGAAGAAATTCTCCAAATCCTCAATCACTTTTTCACGTCCCCCCATCAACTCGACCATTCCTTCTATATCATGAGGCACGAACCAGCCCTGCTGGTAGGGATTGCTCTCGACGCAACCAAGTCCCTCCATAGTCCTGGCGCCTTGCGGCCAAGGGCCCCATGACCCGTCCGCCTTGCGGGGACGGAACCATCCGACTTCCGGATCGAAAACATTACGATAGGCCTGAGACCTTGAATAATATTCCTTGGCAACATCTTGATTTCCTGATGCTTCCGCGATCTTTCCAATACACCAATCGGCATAGGCATGCTCAAGAGTCTCCGAGATGGACGCACCGTTCGGGACCCATCCCAAAGGGTAATTGCCGAACTTTTCTGACGAGTTGATGGCATAGCGCAGAGCCTTGCCGACATCATAATTCCGGATCCCTTTGACATAAGCGTCAGCGATAACCGGAGCTGCCGGATTACCAAGCATACAGCCCGAATATGCGTTCAGGAATTCCCAGCGTTCAAGATATTCCTCTCCGCTTTCCTCTGCCATACTCACGAGAGAAGCGATCATATCATCCACAACCTTGGGATTGATTATGGTCTGGAGTGGCATCTGGCTGCGGAACACATCCCAGCCGCTGAAAATGGTCCTTTTATCGAACGATCCACCGGAGGCATGAGGTTTATGGTCGCCACCATCATAGCGCCCATCGACATCGGCATAGAGCCTCGGGTCAATCATCGTGTGATACAAAGCGGTATAGAAAACCACCTTCTCCGCCTCGGTTCCTCCTTTTACGGCAATCTTTGACAGAGCCTTGTTCCAGGCTTCCCTGGCCTCTTTCCGTACCGTGTCAAAATCCTTTCCGTCTATTTCCGCCTGGTAATTCTTCCTGGCGCCTTCCAAGTCAACGAAAGAGATACCGACTTTAAGAGTCGTAGCCTCCCCTGCCTTGGTCGGGAACTCCGTGAAGAAACCTATGTGCTTGCCGGTCAATTCCTCTTTATCCTCCAGGACAGTCGCCTGTGCGACTCGCTCCAGATAAGGAATACTTGTCACATCTTCCCTTTTCCTGGGCCAGTCATCAGGAATATCAGCGCACCAGAAGCCTTTGGAAATGAACGGCTTATCAAACTCCGCATGGAAATATACGGTATAGAAAGCGTGACCGTCGCCATTGCCCCAACCGCCAGTCTCGGGCGTGCAACGCATCCAGCCCTCGATAGTATGGTCATCGACGATTTTGACAGATTGCTCCTCAGATGTGCCTCCCACTCGCCTGGCGAGGTCAACCTGAACCCTTGACAAATCGCTCTCCGGCCATATGAACCTCAATATTCCGCAGCGGGGAGTCGATGAGCACTCAACCTTGATACCATAGTCGGTCAGATTGACAGAGTAGAAACCAGGAGATGCCGTCTCGGAAGCCTTGTCATAGGCTGAACGCCAGCCTTTAATGCTACCATCCTCTTTTCCGGCGATTTTCTGGAGGGGGCCGGTCGTGGGCATGACCAGGAAGTTCCCGAGGTCTCCGTACCAGCCGATTCCGCTCATCTGGGTCATGGCGAAGCCTTCAATCGTCTTCATCTCATAACTGTAACCAGGGCCGTTATCACCGCCGGTTATGGTATTAGGGCTCACCTGGACCATACCGAAAGGAGTAGTGGCGCCCGGGAAGGTCTTCCCAAGGCCATGGTAAACTCCAGCGGCATCCGTGTTGGTGCTGGCACCGATGAAAGGATTGACATAACTGGCCAGGTCAGAGTCCTGGGCCCTGCCGCATGAAAACAGGACGGCAGAAACCGCCACCACTAAAAAGAGGTTATTTCTCATCATCAATCTTATACTTGTAATACTCATTGACCAAACTTCGGTACCCGAGAGTTTTCAGATCATCGTAACGGACACGGTAATTAGCCTTGTTACGCTTACCGGTAGCGAGGAAACGGATATTTTCCTGGAGATAATGGTCTATTTCCTCCAGGCCTTCGGTGGAGTTGATCACAGGGAAAAACCACCTCGACCAGGAAAGGGTCTCGGGATCATCGCCCTCAAAGAATTTCGCGTTGATACAATTGATCATCGCTTTCATCGCCTGGATCCTGGGTTTGTCTTTTTTAGAGGCCCAACGGTCCAGAGAGCGGGCCTTGCGGCTGATCTTCCCTTTCATCTTCTTGATAGTCGCTCCGGAGATCCCAATTCTGGTCCCGTCACTGCGGAAACCCAGGAACTCATACGGCTCACCTGGACGATAGATATGCTCCTTATCAGGATTAACCTCCAGGCGGTAACGGGTGAAATAATCCCCAAGAAGGGCTTTATACTTCAGAAGTTCCTCATAATCAGAAGCGAACAAGATTATATCATCGGAATAGCGGGCATACAGTATACCTTCCCTCTCAAAAAAGCGATCGACTTCCATAAGGTACACATCAGCCAGGAAAGGGGCTGTCGGGGAACCAGCCATCACTCCCCTGTTCCCTCTGACTACCACGTCTCCACTCAAGGCGCGGTCATCCTCCAGAAGCCTCCGGAAAAATGAATACAGATCCGGATCATCCTCGAGAACATCTTTGAGAATAGGCATAAAGATAGGGATGGAGATTGAGTTGAAATAATCATGGATATCGACCTTATATGCCCATAGACTTCTGCCTTCCAAGGACTTGTTTATCTTGTATATAGCGTCGCACGCCCTCATCCCCCTACGGAAAGAATAGCAGTTGGAGGCGAAACGGTCGTCATAGCGGTAAAGAAGATAGGAGATCAGTTTCAGGACAGCTTTATCGTCAGGAGGAAACTGATATACGATCCGTTTCTTTCCCGAGCCCATCTTGTTGATCACTGTACGGACAGGAATCCCGAGCCCATCAGCACCGGAAGCCCTCCTCGCCGCAGGCAGATATCTCTCCGCCTCGACGAACTCATCGGCCTCAACGAAGGAATGCCACGTGAAACGGCCTTTACGCAAACGATAAGCCAGGAAGTCATCCCAGACTTCCTGACGTTCGATTTGACGCATTATGCTATCCATCCTTGAAAAAGGAAAAAGGGGAATGATTTTGAATCCGCAAAGTTGCGGTTCACGAGACTTTACACCGCCTGGCGGCCCGCGACGCCATAACCAATAGCAGGCGATGCCTCATCCTTAGCGGGCGCGGCCATTGGCCGCATCCCCTCTTTCCTGGATCAGATATTGCTCATGAATTTGTTTATACGCCCGACCACATAGTCTTCCTTATTGGGCATCTGTGTGTAGAAGTTGATGTAAGGGAGACCGAGTTTCTTGGCGTACATCCTGGAAATCAAGTACTTCACTTTAGCGTCATGGCTATGGCCGGAGCCAAGCATGACAATTCCCTTAGGTGCACCGCCTTCGGAAAGAACGAAGGTGTAAGGCTGGCCCCACTCCGCCTTGTAGGCCTGCGTGGGACGGGTTTTGTAGAGCTGGAAGGTATCAGCGGCGAAACCGGCCAAGTTCGTGACAGGCACATTACGCTGAACACTGTACTGAGGGAAGTGTGTGGCGAGAATCCCGGCGAAATAAGTCAGGCTCTCAGCCTCGCTCCTGACGGGAGCGTCATCATCGCCGTAATCCACGAGATTGCCTCTTCCGCCCGAATGGGGCTGGGATGAGCTGGTATTATTCGCCGCACCGGCCATGGCGGCATTGGCAGCCTGCTGGACCTTGGTCACCAGGTCTCCGGCCACTCCTTTCAGAAGATCTTTAAAAAGTCCCATGATAGTTAACTCTGTTTCAGGTGTTTCCTCCAAATATAGTGATTATTTGGAATATACAAGAAAAACATCAGATTGTTTGTCTCTTGAGAAGCCGCCACGAAAGGACCGGAATCATGAACGAGAGCAAACAGGCGACAAGCCAGAACACTGAAACCGGACGGAAATTGAAGTCTCCTGAACCTATCATAAACCCGCTTATCACGTTCTGGATGCCCGCCGCCGCATAACTTGCCAGTCCGACCATTCCAAGAGCGGATCCCGTAGCTTTGCGAGGGACAATATCGAGAGCCATCAAACCCGCGACAGTGCAATAGACCACCCCGAGCGAAAGGCTGAATGTCGCCACATAAACTATATTCATCACATAGCTGCCTTTGGTGAGCAGGAAACCTGCAAGAGACGCGAGACAAACCATGCCGGACAGCAGGACCGGTATAAACCTGTTGCCTTTGAATACCCTGTCGGACAACCAGCCGGCAAGTACGGTTCCGGCTATTCCGAAAGCCTCGGAGAAAGCTATTATCTCCGTGGCCGACACCAAGGAATAATCCTTCCCTTTCTGAAGGAAAAGCACTCCCCATTCGCTCACCGCATGCTGCGTAATGTAGACGAAGGCGCTTGAAAGGGCGATAATCCATATGCCAGGGTGCTTGACAACCATCTTCTGGAGCTCCTTGGTTGGCATCGTGTCGGTCTTGAGGACCTCCTCCCCGGAGAGTTCCTGGACAGAAGGTAAACCCCTGCTCTCAGGAGTATCTGACACGAATATCAATATGATGGTTGAGCCGATCACTCCGGCAATGGCGGAGAATATGAAACCATATTCCCAGCCGATCAACGCCACGACAAGGCCAAGGGCATACACCGAGATGGATTTACCCAGGTATGGAGTGGCGCTGAGAATGCTGTAGAAAGTTCCCCTGCGGTTCAGCGGGAACCACCGGGAAAGGCTGATCACTCCAGGAGGAGCACCCATCGACTGGCAATAACCGTTCACTCCCCATACCAGGGCGAACACGAAAAAGAGGATGGAGGAAGAGAATCCCCACCATCCATGCGCCAGGCCCAAGACCCCCATAAGGAGGTTCACGACAGTCGACACTAAAAGGCCGGTCGCCATAAAACGCTTGATATTGCAGTAGTCAGCAATGAACCCGTTGGCGAATTTACCGGCCGCGTAAACAAAGTAAAAAGCCGAGCCGATGATTCCTAACTGCGCGGCATTCAATATGTTCCCGTCAATCAGAGGTTGCTTCACGACCGCCATAGCCATCCGGCATACATAATAAAGGGCATAGGCTGCGGTCACTCCCCAGAAGGTCCGGTTCCTGAAGCGTCGGTACTCACCTTGAATCGTCTCCGCCGGCACTTTCGTTGGCGAAGGCTTGGATATCCTATAGAAAGAATAAAGGCCCATATCACCACAAAAATAGATAGTTTCTTCGGATTTATATGCCATTTTGAGTAACTTTACGGTCCAACCACTTATTGACATAAGTTTCCGACATGATAAGACAAGAGAAAATCGACAAGGCTATCGAGACTCTATTCGACGAGATACAGTTCACTTCCGAGCCTAAAGGGCTCTATGATCCACTCAGATACATGATCGCCATCGGCGGGAAACGGCTACGGCCGAGGCTCTGCCTAATCACGTACTCACTTTACAGGGACAAGATAAAGTCTGAGATTCTCGAGCCGGCGGCCGGATTGGAGGTTTTCCATAGTTTCACCTTGATTCATGACGACATTATGGACCGTTCCCCTTTGAGGCGCGGTGTGGACACCGTGTGGAAGAAGTGGAATCCCGACACCGCCATCCTCTCAGGCGACGTGATGTGCATCGACAGTTACGCCCGCATCGCCAAAGCTCCTAAAAAGTCGGCGGCGAAGGTTCTGGCGCTGTTCTCCAGAACCGCTGCCCAGGTCTGCGAAGGGCAGCAATACGACATGGAATTCGAGTCCAGGGACGACGTCACGATGGATGAATACATGAATATGATCGGGCTCAAGACTGGCGTTCTCATCGCCTGCGCCGCCAAGATGGGCGCTCTAATCGCCGGAGCTCCTGAGCTCGATTGCGATTCCCTCTACGGCTATGGCTACAATCTCGGCCTGGCTTTCCAGGTCGCTGATGATTACCTGGACGCCTATGGTGACGAGAAGGTTTTCGGCAAACCTATTGGTGGGGACATTGTCAACTCAAAGAAAAGCTGGCTGACTATCAGGGCTCTCGAGAAAGCGGATGAGGCCCAGAGCGCCACATTGCTCCAAGCCATGGAGATGCCTGCCGGTTCCGCCGAGGAAAAAGCGGCTAAGATAGCCAAAGTCAAAGGTTTATATGATGAGCTCAGTGTGGCGGAAGACGCCAAGCAGACCATCTTGGCCTTAAACGAGAAAGCCCTGGAGACTGCCTCCAGGGTATGCTCGGGAGTACGCTACGAACGACTCCGCCGTTTCGCCGACAAACTCGTCGGCCGTACGAAATAGATTCTTCGTCGGCTATCGCCTCCTCAGAATGACAATTAGTGTTGCATGATGACAACAATGTCATTCTGAGCGAAGCGAAGAATCTAGTATTCAACAACAATCGCCGTGCAGGGCGGGATGACGGTGGCGTCGGTGATGGTCACCATCTCGCCAGTCAGGACATTTGTGCCCGCGCCGAGGCCTGAGGCGATCTCAGCGTAGTGAGACCAAGGAATCGTCTTCTCTTCGGGAGAAGCGTTGACATAGACAAACACCTTGTCAGTATCGTTGTACCTGAAATAAGCGTAGGTGTTGTCCCGGGCCATGAAATGCTTTGTCTTTCCGTTGTGGATAACATCCTTGCCCTTGCGCCACTGGAAGAGTGTCTTGACGTAGTCATGAAGATTCGCCTCGATTCCGGTGCGGCCTTCCTCAGTGAAAAGGTTGACAGGATCGCCATCCCAGCCACCAGGGAAATCCATGCGTAACTCGCCATCACTCTTGTAGTTCTTTCCCGTGGCGAACATCATCTCGTCGCCGTAGAAAAGCTGAGGAATGCCCCTGACGGTAGCCAGAAGCGTATATGCGATCTTCATTTTGTCCGGATCGAGTTTCCAGGAGTCCGCGATACGGTAATGATCGTGGTTGGACAAGAATATCATCATCTTGGAAAGGTCATGATATGTCGCGTCGTGAGCCAGGGCGTGATAGACCCTGAACATTCCCTGGTTCCAACCAGGAGTGTTCTCAGCCAACGCGGCATTGATGGCCTCCTGCAGCGGGAAATCCATGATTGACGGCAGATGCGAGTCGAAGCCATCAGCATTGTTGTTACCGCCCTGCCAATAGGCCAGCTGGTCGAAATTGGAGTCCCAGCACTCTCCTACTATATTCAGGTTCGGGTATTCATTAATGACGGCCTCGCACCACTTGCTCATCGGGACTTTCTCATTGTAGGGATATGTGTCTACCCTGAGGCCGTCCTGGCCGGAATATTCAGTCCACCATATCGCCCACTGCTGGAAATACTTCAGCAGGAACGGATTGTCAAGGTTCATATCCGGCATCATCGGCACGAACCAGCCGCTCACGAGAAGATTCTTGTCGTACTCGGAGGCGTTGGGATCCATCGCCGAAGGGAAGATGTAGTTGGTGTTGGTATATTCAGGGAACTGGTGGACCCAGTCCTTGAAAGGCAGGTCACTCATCCACCAATGGTCGGTGCCGCAGTGGTTTGTGACGATGTCCATGATAACCTTCATGCCCTTCTCATGAGCCTTGTCGACATATTCCTTGTACTGGGCGTTGCTTCCGAAACGAGGATCGATCCGATAATAGTCACCACAAGCGTATCCATGGTAAGACTCCCAAGTCTGGTTGTCCATCAGCAGAGGGGTGCACCAGATGGCAGTAGCGCCCAGGTCGGCGATATAGTCCAGATGGTCGATAATCCCTTGAAGATCACCTCCATGGCGACCGAAAGGCTCCTTGCGGTTGGCTTTCTCGAATGTATCGTCGGTGTTATCGTTCCCTGGATCGGCGTTGGCGAAACGGTCCGGGTTGATCAGGTAAATGAAATCAGATGTCGTGAAGCTGGTCCTTTCGGCAGAGCCCTTCTCCCTTGCTGAGATCACATAAGGTTTCCTGAATGACTCCCCTCCCTTTGTGAATACAAGGTCGTAAGTGCCAGGTTTCGCGGAAGGACTGACAGCCACATCCACAAAGAGATAGTTCGGGCTATCGGCCTTGTGGACATCAGTGACCTTAAGACCCGCACCGTCAATCGACACGTTCCACGAGGAGATGTCCTCGCCGTTGATCATAAGCTGAAGGTCAGTCTTCATGCCGGTCCACCAGCACGGAGGCTCAACCCTGGCGACTCTGGAATCAGCGGTCTCGACAGACCAGGTCCAAGGGGCCTTCAAAAGCACGTCAACCTTAACGGCGTCATCTCCGGAAGTCCTTTTGAAACAGATACTTGTATCAGTCTTGGAGACCAACTCAAAACTGGAGTTGTCACTCCAGAGAGCGGGATGCGCATGCCTGAGAGCGTTCAATCCGGCATAGAAATCAGTGGCCGCGTTGTGGTGCCAATCTGGCATCGGATCCTTCTCGAAAAACTCGAAACGATGGTTGTAACCGACTTCCTGGCCTGTGTAGATCAACGGCTGGGAGTTCGGCAGAGTCCAGCAAAGCACAGCCATTGCCTTCCACGCGTCACCCATCCTCTCGAACTCGGTGCCATTCCATGAGTTCTCGTCATGATTGGAAGTGAACATCATACGATGTGTGGAGCCATACTCCTGCTTGTTCCACTCGATGTACTTGACCAAGCTGTCGGCGTTCGCCTTGCCCTGGGCCACATCATTAAGGAGATGGTGAAGCCTCCAGGCATAAGTGCAGTCGAAGCCGGCCTCGTTGAGCCAAGGCTCCTCTCCCTCGGCGAGGAAGAAAAGCCTGCGGGAATACTCATCGCGGAACTTCGTGTAGACATCAGTCCAAAAGTCCTGAGGCACCTGGGAAGCGACATCACAACGGAAACCGTCGATTCCCCTGTCCAGCCAGAATCTCATGCTCTTCTCCATCTCGGAACGCATGTCCTTGTTGCCATAATTGAGCTTGGCGATGTCCGTCCAGTCATATTCCACCACGGTATTCCCCTCCGCGTCACGTACATACCAGTCCGCGGGCTTTTCCGTCACCCAAGGATGGTCGGGCGAGGTATGGTTGGCGACCCAGTCTATTATAACCTTAAGTCCTTGCTCATGAGCAACTTCCACAAAGTGGTCAAAGTCCTTGAGAGATCCGAATTCAGGATTGACATCGCAGTAATTCTTGATGGCATAATATGACCCGAGAGTTCCCTTGCGGCCTTTCTCTCCGATCGGATAGAGAGGCATAAGCCACACGATATCAACACCCAATTCCTTGAGTTCAGGAAGTTTGGCTTCGGCAGCGGTCAAGGTGCCCTCGGAAGTGGCCTGACGGATGTTCATCTCATAAATGACAGCATTCTCCGTCCAGTCTCCGGCCTCCACCGGAGCCTTCTTTCCCTTGTCACCACATGCTCCAATAACAATGGCAATCGCCAATAATGATAAAACTCTATTCATAAACTATGATTATTTCAATTGGAATATCACTGAAGAGTTGGCGCCAAGGGTAAGATTGGTGCCTTCGTAGGAAGCGGTGCCCAAGAGAGCAACCGGTTTGGACATGTCGTCGGAGACTGAGGTAGTCTTCGCCGAACCGGCGACATTATGGATCACAAGCAGCTTCTGGCCATCAGAGGAAGTCATGTACCACGAGGCGATCGACCGGCCCGACAGATTGGCGTTTGTCATCTCTCCATTGGCAAGAGCAGGATATGTGTTACGCAGCCTTGAGAAGGTCTTGTACACATTCAGCATCGAGCCGCTTTCGGCATCCTGAGCCTCCACCGAGATGGAAGCCGTCAGCATCGCGTTGTTCACCTTGTTGTTCACACCCTTCTTGGCGCAATCCTTTCCGGCCTTGTCCCACATGATAGGACCGCGCACATATTCGTCACCACCGGCTTTTGTGCCCCAGTATCCGAGTTCCTCACCCTGGTAGATGAACGGCTTCCCAGGAGTGGTCAAGAGCAAGGCGGCAGCCTGTTTCTCTTTGGCGACGCTCTTTCCGAGGGTCTCAGCGACCCTGTCCTGGTCGTGATTGCTCAGGAATATTGACGTGATGGCGTCCGGACGGATAGCTTTATGGTCATTGATATAGCCATTGACAGCATTGACATAACCGGTGGCATCCCCGTCAAGGGTAGCCTTGACCAGCCACAGGTAATCGAACTCAAAGCAAGAGTTGATACCCTTGTAATACTGCTTCTCCGTGGAATGCCCGTCCCAGGCCTCTCCAACCATGAAAATGTCGTCATCGTGCCCGGCGGCTTTATAAGTGGCGTTGCAGTGGTCATACCACTGGGAAAGGAAACTCTGGTTGGCCTTGATGACAGCCTGATATAGCCATATTACGGCGTCCAGCCTGAATCCGTCCACACCGAAATCCTTTATCCACTTGTCCGCTGAAGCGGCAATAGCCTTGAAAGCAGGCGATTCTGAAGCGGTCTCATAAGGGCCATAATTGATGTCGGGCATATATTCACCGAAACTGCCGAAATAATATGTCGCCGCTCCGAAAGTGATGTCAGCGGCAGTCGAAGTGTCGAGATTAAGCGGCTCGCCAAAGGTGATGACATTCTTCCCGGCCTTGGCGCCATACTTCGTTCCGCCGTCCCAAGCTGTTGTGGATGAACGTACAAGGAAGCCCCACGAGGTATCCACATCAAGGGTGATCTCGAATATATTCGTGGAAGTCTCATAAAGGCCGACGTTTCCGACACTGCCGATGTACAGCCATAACTTGGCAGAAGCATTGGCCTTCTGGGCGTCTTCGGTAGTCTCGGTGACAGTGACAGTCTTTATGGATTTGGTCCAATCCACCTTGAAATGGAGGCGTCCCTTGTAACCGATATTCCCGTCACCCAGTGAGATCCATGAACCCATTCCAGGAGATAAGGCTCCGGCATAGTTGTCAACCAATCCGGCGGCGACGTCAGCATCTGGGCTCTTTGAGACCACGTAGTAATCACGGTAAGGGCTTCCCGAGGGATCCGCTTTCAGTGACTTGAACCACTCTGTTCCCCTTCCGGAATGATTCAGGACATAGTCCATATAAATCTTTATTCCCTTGGCATGAGCGGCATCCACAAGAGCTTTGAAGTCCTCCTCGGTTCCGAAAAGCGGATTGACGGTTGAATAGTCATCCACATCATAGCCATGGTAAGAAGAAGTCGGATGGGCCGGTGAAAGCCAAATGCCTGTCACACCAAGACCGTCAAGGTAGTCAAGTTTGGACTGTATTCCCTTGAAATCCCCGACCCCATCACCATCGCTATCCGCGAATGTGTAGATCAATAACTGATAAGTTGTTGAGGATCTTTTATTTCCATCAAAGGAAGCGGGGGCGGGAACCACCTGGACAATCTTCTTTCCCCTCTGGCTGACAGAGACCGTGACATCGGATGCGGCCTTGACATTTGTCGACGACACACCCTTTATGGTGATAGTCCCAGTGCGGTCATCGCCAGTGTTGGCCGTGACAGTCACTGTGATCGAGCCGTTTCCGTCACCAGAGCTCTTGTCAATCTTGATCCAGTCAGCCGACGAGGCTACTCCCCAACCAGAATTGGAAGAGACGTTAAGCAATTTGGCCGAGGCGTCCTCAGGCTCAAAGGACAACGATGTCGGAGACACGGAAAGTGTCTGCTGCACAATCTCCGGTTCCTTTTCCTTGCACGAGAAGGCTTGCAGGGCGACAACCAGTACACAAGCCAAGGGGAATATGGCTCTTCTCATAACAATAAATATAATTGGCAAGCCGGAGTCCGGTCAGGGACTCCGGCCCGAAAATGCCTAGAATGCTGTCACAACAGCTTTCTGGGTCTTTGGATTGTAGGTCAACTTGACGCGACCGGCGGTATCGAACACACCGTCGACCTTGTCGCCGTCGATGCTGAACTCAGTACCGAGAACAACATGGAACTTGCCGTCCTCACCCTTTCCGGAAGCGGCGGCTCCGAACCAAGAGCTCTCGTCAGCGGTCTTCAAGACGAAGCCATAGCCGGCCTCAACCTCGAGAATGACGTAATACTCAGAGTCAGAGACCTTCTCGAACGGGACTGCGCCCCAGTTAGGAGTCCTCTTGGACTGACCGTGGTAGCAGTACTCAGGCTCAGCGGTAGCGAAAACAGCCTTCATCTCGTTCGGATAGAAGGTGAGTTTGTACTTGCCGCCTTTTGCGATCACGCCATTGACCTTACTGCCGGAGATAGCGAACTCAAGGCCTGGAGTGACGGTATATTTGCCATCCTCGCCAGTCAGGGTGGCGTCAGCGCCAATCCACGAAGTTCCTTCAAGAACACCGTTCTTGAGGACGAACTCCGAGTTGTCATCAACGTCGAGGATCACATAGTATTCGTCATCCGAGACTTTCACGAAAGGAGTCTCGCCCCAGTCAGGGGTCTCCTTGCTCTGGCCGTGGTAGTACCAGTCCGCACGCTCTGGAACGGCGGCGGAGATGACCGCAGTCATCGCGACAGGATTGAAGGTGAATACATAATCTCCTGCCTTCGGGATCACTCCGTTCACTTTCTCACCGGAGATCTTGAACTCCTCACCTATCTTGACAACGAACTTACCTTCGGTCTGTTCCTGGGCGCTGTCGGGACCGAGCCAAGTGGTGCCATCGAGCGCACCGTTCTTCAGCACAAACTCATAGTTGTCGGCATCGGTCTTTAGCTTGAGAACATACTCAGTGTCAGAGACTTTCTCGAAAGGAAGCTCACCCCAGTCGGGAGTCAGCTCGCTCTGGCCATGATAATACCAGTCAGCCCTGACACTTGTGATGACGGCGGTCATCGTCTGAGGGTTGAAGGTGAAGATATACTCACCGGGAGTGGCGATCACGCCGTCCACCTTGTCACCGGAAATCTTGAACTCCTGACCTATCGTTACCACGAACTTACCGTCGATCAGCTCTTGAGAGTTGTCCGGGCCAATCCAGGTGGTATTATCACCGACAACTCCATTTTTCAGCACGAAGCCGGAGTTGGCGGAAATGGTCTTGAGTTTCAGAACGTATTCAGTGTCAGAGACTTTCTCGAAAGGAAGCTCGCCCCAATCGGGAGTCAGCTCGCTCTGGCCGTGATAGTACCAGTCCTCACGGGCGTTCTTGATCAATCCGGTCATAGTTACAGGATTGAAAATGAACTTGTATTCACCGGGATTCGGGATCACGCCGTTCACCTTCTGGTCGGAAATCTTGAATTCCTTGCCGACTGTGACGACGAACTTGCCGTCGGCAAGTTCCTGAGTGTTGTCAGCACCGATCCAAAGAGTCTCCTCGCCAAGGGCTCCGTTCTTCAGCACGAACTCGGAATTCTCGGAGACGGTCTTTAGCTCGAGAACATACTCAGTGTCAGAGACTTTTTCGAATGGAAGCTCACCCCAGTCGGGAGTCAGCTCGCTCTGGCCATGATAGTACCAGTCGGCGCGGAAACTCTTGAGGACAGCGGTCATCGTCTGAGGGTTGAAGGAGAAGATATACTTACCGGGCTCGGCAATCACTCCGTCAACCTTCTTGTCGGAGATCTTGAACTCCTGGCCCACAGTGACGACGAACTTGCCGTCAGTGAGTTCCTGTGAGTTGTCAGCACCGATCCAAAGGGTCTCTTCGCCAAGGGCACCGTTCTTCAGCACGAAGCCGGCATTCTCGACAGCGGTCGTCAGAGTCAAGGTGTACTCAGTGTCGGAAACTTTCTCGAAAGGAAGCTCCCCCCAAGAGTCGCTGTCACTCTGGCCATGGTAGTACCAATCGGCACGCACGCTTACCTCGACCTTGATAGTGTTGGCGGCGTAGTCGAAAGTGATATCATAATTGCCGTCCTCAGCGATCCTGATATTCTTGGATCCGGCCTCGAAGGCTGTACCAAGTTCGGGAGCATAGACACCATAGACATCGTCAGGATTGATTGTGCTCTGGGCGTTCTCCTCAGGACCACCCAGATCACCGCCCCAATCGTGGTCGTGGCGGATCTTGAACTCATCACCAGCGGCGAAAGCCTGGTTCCTGAGGACCCAGATGTCACCTTCAGTGTTGGTCATGTCGAAGTCCTTGTCCCAACTCGTTTCTCCGATATGTCCGATAACGGACCAGACTTTGGGTTTATCGTCTCCACCGGGCTCATCACCACCACCTTCGCCAACGAGCGGGCTGAAGCCACCAAGGGTAGGAGTAATCTTGAACAGACCAGCCGTAGGGTTGATGAGAATGTCATACACGCCAGCCTCGGCGACAGCGATGTCCTGTCCCTTCGCGGCAGCACTGATCTCCTCATCTATCGCGGCGACATAAGGCTTGGTGTCACCAGGACCTCCGAAGTCGAGATCATTCCATGATCCGGCCGTACGGAACTTGAAGGTGTCATCAGTGGTTAGCTCGACACCCTCAGCGACGTGCCACTCACCGTCTGTGATCATGGACACATCCTTATCCCAGTTGATACCGCGGCTCGCGATGGAACCGGTTATTCCAAGAGGACTCTTGTCATCATATCCCGGATAGGTCTGGAAGGCCTCCGTGATGGTGATGGTTCCGTCGTTGGAGTCATAGAGAATATCATAGGAACCTTCCGCAGGTACAGACATATCCTGACCCTTTTCGGTAGCCTCAAATGAGGAGCCAATCTCAACCACATAAGGTTTGGTGTCACCAGGACCGCCAAGATCAACATCGTTCCAGGAACCAGCAGTACGGATCTTGAACGCGTCATCTTTAGTGAGCTTGATGTTCTTGGCGACATGCTTTGTCCCGTCCTCAGTCATGTACATCGGCTCGTCTTGATTCCATCCATTACCGGTGCTGGCGATGGAACCGATCAGTCCGAGAGGACTCTTCTCAGTGAAATCAACCCAAGGATTACCCTGTACGACAGGAACCACGACCTCGAAGCCGCTGATAGTTATGTGGCCTTGTGAGTCGACATGGCCGTTGCGGCCGTTATCCTGGCTGGCGGCCTGCATGGATGCGCGGATGAACATGTCAAGAGAGACTACCGCACCTTCCTGATACCCGAGTGCGACAAGCGCCTTCGCGATATTATTGATGGAAA
Source organism: uncultured Bacteroidia bacterium (assembly GCA_902785575.1). Classification (GTDB taxonomy): domain Bacteria; phylum Bacteroidota; class Bacteroidia; order Bacteroidales; family UBA932; genus Cryptobacteroides. The sequence goes on from CACZZF010000012.1 coordinate 216,492, forward strand.
CCGAGAACTCGGTATCCTTAAATGAAGCGTTCAGAGCCTTGTTTACGGTTTTACCGTCAACAGAGGCCAATATGAGGGAATGGTTCACGGGCATCTTGTCATTGAAGCCCATGTTGAAGGCACCCGGAGTATAAGAACCGGTGAGAGCCTTCTCCCCGAGCTCATAGCTTCCGAGTACCGGAGCAGTTGCCTTGGTCTCGTCAAAAGTGGCGAACTCCTCGTTAACGCAGGAGAAGGCCAACAGCGAGAGCAGGCACGCAGAGAATATTGATAAAAACTTTTTCATTGCCATAATCTGTTAATAGCCTTCATTCTGGCTGAGGTTGGAATTAGCCTGGCGCTCACTGGCCGGAATCGGGAACAGCGCCCTGTAGGAATCAACATCCTTTCCATCCTTGGTCTCGCCCTTCCACTGCCAATTATAGCCGGAAGTGAACTTACCGAAACGGATAAGGTCGCTGCGTCGCCAGCACTCCTGATAGAGCTCGCGTCCTCTTTCATCAAGGATCTCGTCAAGATTAAGGGAAGACACAGTGGGTATGCCGGCCCTGGTCCTGACCTGGTTGAAAGCGGAGAGGCCGTCGATTGAAGCTCCACGAGCTTGGCACTCAGCGGCCATAAGGAGGACGTCGGCGTAGCGCATCATCGGGAAGTCGGTGTTGACGAAACTAGGATTGTTCCATGTGTCATTATCCTTGTCATAGACCATATTGGGAATCTCCCCGGTACTGGTCACGTTGCGGAACTTCTGGAAGCCATAGCCATACTTGAAGTTGCCGATATCCTCGATGCTCTTCTCCTGGATATTATCCTTGCGGGCTGTGGCTTTCGCATCGCGAAGAGCCTTGCACTCGTCGTTGTACTTGTCATCCTTCTTAAGCTTGGCGATCTTTTCCTCGGAGTCTCCCCTCTGCTCGGGAGTCTCAGGCATGGCCTCGACATCAGCAGTGGATTTCGCGGTGTCATAGAGGAGATTCCTGGAATCACCGGCAGCAAACTTGTCCGCGAACTCAGGAGTGGTGCGCACACCGCCCCATCCAGAGGAAATCCCCATATAATTGACACTCATAGTACCACCAGTGGAGGCGAATACCAAGTAGTTGGTCGCACCATAGCTTTGGGTATAGAGACCGTCCTGCTGGACTGCGAAGATGATCTCGTCAGTGCACTTGTCGTTGTCGGCAAGGAACAGCTCCTGGTAATTGCCGTGGAGACTGTATCCATCATCCATGAGATCCTTCAGCAGATCAGCGCACTCGTTCCACTTGGCAGTGCCGGTATAGACCTGGGCGCCAAGGTAAAGCTTGGCAAGAAGGAACTTGGCGGCACCCATTCCGACATGGCCATAAACCACTGAATTCCTCTCAGGGAGTTTTCCGTTGGCAATGACATCCTTGAGTTCAGACTCGACGTAGTTGAACAGGTCAGCCCTCGAAATTTCCTCAGGGGTGATACCCACCTGCGAGTTCTCGTCAGCGAAAGGCATCTTGCCGAAATTATCGATTCCGTGGAAGTAAGCGATGGCGCGAAGCACACGGGCCTCGTCAATATAACGGGAGGTGTCGAAACCATCAAACTTCTTCGCCTCACGGATAAACTCGTTGGCGGCGGAGACCTGCATCAGGATCCTGGAGTAGAAAGCGTAGATGAAGGTGTCGTCGGTGGTCCAGTTCATATAGTGGAAGTTCTTGATGGTCTGGTCGTTCCATCCGCAGACACTCTCATCTGTCGTTAGCTCGCTGTGGTGGTACAGACCGCGGATGTACTGAGACGCTCCACCGTCAAGACCGGAGATCGAAGGATCGCCGTTGGGGCCGTAATATCCGGAAGTCGCGAAACCAAGATAGACTCCGGAAATGTAATTGTCCATAGCCTGCTGGCTTGTGAGGACACGCTCAGCGGTGTCTGTGCTAGGGTCAATAGGGGTCACGTTCAGATCACCCACGCAGGAAGACATGGCGGCAGCGGCCGCGATGGTTCCGAGAATATAATATATCTTTTTCATATTCCTGCCCTTTATTAGAAGTTAAGCTTAAGACCGACCACATAGGTACGCGGACGTGGATAGACGGTTCCGTCAATCCCGCCGAAGACCTCAGGGTCTATGCCGGAGTACTTGGTAAAGGTGCAGATGTTCTGCACGGTTCCGAAGATATTTAGAGAAGCGCTTCTGTCAGCGTTAATATTGAACAACTTCGGGAAAGTGTACCCAAGAGTGAAGTTGTCAAGCTTCAGGAATGAGCCGTCCTCCAGATAGTAGTCAGAGTGGTACTGAGCCTGGGTGAACATCGACTTAGTCGCGGAAGAAACCCTGTTGCTCACGAAACCGTTGGTCCAGAGGTCAGCCAGCATCTCAGTGTCGGATGCGACGTTGTTGTACACCCAGTTGCCGATGGCAGCGTGTCCTGAAAGGGCGGCTGTCCAGTTCTTCCATGTGAAATTGGTGTTGAATCCAAAGGTGTAGTCAGCGTCGGGCTTCCTGGTAAGGTACTTGTCATCAGCAGTGATCTGGCCATCGTTGTTACGATCCACATACACGCCGTTGATAGGGTTGCCATCCTTGTCATATACCTGCTGATAGAGGTAATAAGAGAGCATCGGATAACCCACCTGGATCATCTGGACGTTGTTTCCGGTACCTCCGGAGATTCCGCCTTTCTCGATACCGGTGGCGTTCTCGTCTGAAGCGGTCAGCTTCGTGACCTTATTGTTGTTGTAGGCCATGTTGACACCAGCGGTCCAGCTCATATCCTTGGTCTCGATCAGGACACCGTTCAGATCGATCTCGAATCCCTTGTTGGTCATCGTTCCGATGTTGGTGTTGAGGTAGTTGGACAAGTTGGAGAGGCCGGGAACAGGGATGTAGTTGAGGATGTCCCTGGTGTCCCTCTGATAGACGTCAGCGCTTAGGCGGAGCCTGTCATTCCAGAATCCGAGGTCAAGACCTGCGTTGTAAGTCGTGGTTGTCTCCCACTTGAGGTCAGCGCTATATTCCAGAGCGACGATCGGAGCGGAGTAATTATTGCCGTTCACGAAATAGTAGGAACCGGGAGTATTGATGATCAAGAACTTGGCAAAGGTATCATAGTAACCTCCGACTTCCTGCTGGCCGGTCTCACCCCAGCTGAGGCGGACCTTGGCGGTGGAGAGCTTTTCAACACCCTTCATGAAAGGCTCGTTCTTGATGTTCCAAGCGAAAGCCACGGAAGGGAATATACCCCATTTGTGGTTCTGGAAACGGGAAGTTCCGTCAGCTCGTAGAGTGGCCGTGAGAAGGTACCTGTCGGCGAACCCATAATTCATACGGCCGAAGAAGGAGATAAGGTAAAGCTCACCCTTCCCCTCAGTGTTCTTCATCTCGAACTTGTCAGCGATCCTGTACTGGTAAGTGTGGTTGTTGTTCCAGAAATGCTGCCATGAATAACCTGCCATGAGGTCAACATTATGCTTCTTGGCGAAGGTCTTGTTGTAGTCGGCGTAGAACTCAAGGGTCGTGTTGCGACGGGTATAATCATAATCAGTGTGCGAACCGCCACCAGACTCTGTCTTGTCGTGGAATGAGAACTCCGAACCCTGCGCGACTTCCCTGACTCCGTCAGACTTGGCCCAGTCAATACCAAGGTTGAGGTTGAGCCTCAAGTCCTCGAAGCCGTGGACTTTGTAGTCAAACTGAGTATTGCCGATGAAACGGTAAGAATCAGCGTAATCCTGCGAAGAGGCGAGGACGCCGACCGGGTTCATTGTCGCCATGGTATTGATGACACCAGAGGCGTCGTACCAGGTTGTGTAGCCATTAAGACCACTTGGGTTGTAGACAGGCTTGGTGGGATCAAAATGGTTGGCCGCACCGATGGCGCTCTGATTGGCGTAGTTGTTCTTCGCATAAGTTCCCTTGCCGTTCATATTGACGGTGAGGTGATTGTCGAAGAAGGTCGGAGAGAGGTTGAGGGAAAGGGTTCCCCTGTCCATCTTTGAGCCTTTCAGCGTACCGTTCTGGCTGGTATAGCCACCGGAAACGCGGTAAGGGAGGAAGCTGCCGATACGTCCATTGAGACTCACGTTGCCATCATAGGTCTGGGCAGTGTGGTAGATCTCCTTCTGCCAGTCGGTATTGTCGTTTCCGAGAGCGGCCTCAGCGGCGGAGTTCTCACCGTAGAATTCCCTGATGAGGCTACGGATGCCGTCAGCGTCCAGAAGATCATTGTACTTCGCGATGGTGTTGACGGAAGTTGTGAAGTCAACAGCGATGTTGGGAATCTTGGAAGCGGTCTTGGAACCCTTCTTGGTGGTGATCACGATAACACCGTTGGAAGCCCTGGAACCGTAGATGGCGGTAGCGGAAGCGTCCTTGAGCACTGAGAAGCTCTCGATGTCCTCGGGGTTGATAGACGACAGAGGGTCTGACATTCCGGAGATACCGTCATTGGAGACTGGCAGGCCGTCGATAACGATCAAAGGGTCGTTGGAAGCGTTGATGGAAGCGCCACCACGGATACGGATGGTCGCACCGGAGCCCGGCATACCGCTTCCCTGGGTGACGACGACACCTGCGCTCTTACCCCTCAAGAGATCGGCAGGAGTCGTGATGACACCCTTGTTGATCTCATCTGCCTTCACGGTAGCGACCGATCCGGTCATGTCACTCTTCTTGACGGTACCATAGCCGATGACAACGACCTCGTCTAGGAACTCTCCGTCCTCAACCAGGGTCACCTGCGCGGGAACCTCAGAAGCTTTGAATGTCTGGGTCGTGTAACCGATGCAGCTTATCACCACAACGGCGTCAGGACCTTTGACATTCAGGAGGAAGTCACCGTCGAGGCCAGTGGAAGTGCCGTTCGTCGTGCCCTGCTCCATTACAGTGGCTCCGATGACCGGTCCAAGCGCGTCGACCACGACTCCCTTGACCTGGTATCCGCCCTGGGCGGACACAGTTGTGGCGGTGAGGCAAAGCAGCAACACCGTCACGGCAGTCATAATCCTTTTCATGCTTTTGATTTTGTTGTAATATAAAGTCATATTGAATATCAGTCGTTCACACGTTTCTCCTCGACCAGACGCACACTAATGGCGCCCAGGACAAGGAGCACTCCGGCGATAATCATCATATTCCCTTGAACACCGCCACAGAGTTTGAGAACGACTCCGCCGAGGGCGGCCGCCACGATCTGAGGCAGGCAAATGGTGCAATTGAACAATCCTAGATAGCTTCCCATGTGCTCACCATGAAGAGAGTTGGTCAGCAGGGTGAAAGGCAGGGCCAACATGGCAGCCCAAGCCGCTCCGATCAGGAAGTAGGAGAGGAACAGCAAATACTGGTTGTGGACAAAGGCCACGGAGATGAAGCCGACCGCTCCCAGAAGCAGGCTCACTACGTAAGCCAGTCTCAAAGACTTGAATTTGGGAATCACAATGGCCCAGAGGATAGAACCAACGGCCTGGATGGCGAACACGACGCCTACCCAGTTACCGGCGGCCTGGTATCCCTCGGACGCGGTGTCAGTGGCATTCCAACAATTGGCTGCGATAGTGCCGTTGGAATATGTCCACATGTACATGAAAGCGGCCCAGCAGAAGAACTGCACGAGACCGACAGTCCAGAAGGTCTTGGGGGCATGGAGAAGAAGCTTGAACAGTCCTTCCTTGTTTGCCGTATCGTCAGATGCCTTGGCAGGGTCAATCCCATGAAACTCAGCATATTCCTGAGGGTTCATCTCTTTGACTTTCATGAAAGTGTACAACACGCAGGCGATCAGGATGGCGGCTCCGCAATAGAAGCTCCAGATCACTGACGGAGGTATCTGACCCTTCGGAGCCGTGTTGGCTATTCCGATCCAGGTGAAGAAAATCGGGAAGAGATATCCAACAAGGCTTCCGGCGTTGCACAGAAGTGACTGGATGGAATATGCCTCGGTCTTCTGTTCCTCTGTGACCATGTCACCCACCATCATCTTGAACGGCTGCATCGCCACGTTGATGGAAGTGTCGAGGAAAACCAGCGAGAATAGACCGAACCACATCGCCCCGTTAAGGCCGAGAAGTAACTTGGTGGAGAAGTTAAGGCTGCCAGCATTAGGCAGGAAAGCCATAACAAGCACGGCTACGAGGGCGCCGACGAGAAGATAAGGCTTCCTGCGGCCCATTTTACACCATGTCCGGTCAGAGTATTTCCCGATCAAGGGCTGGACAATCATTCCCATCAGAGGGGGAAGGATCCAGAAGAAACTAAGCTGATGAGGATCAGCTCCCAACGTAGCGAAAATACGGCTGATGTTGGCGCTCTGGAGGGCGTACGCTATCTGCACGCCGAAGAACCCGAAACTCAGGTTCCACATATCCCAGAATGTAAGTTTTCTCTTGTTTTGCATATCGGTTGGTTATTACGTTTCGCGTTGAAATACGGTCAAATATAGCTCAAATACTTATATTTAAAATAAAGAGAAGGATGAACCGCGGGAAAAAGGGGATGAAATGACAGGATTTGTTGATGAACTGAACGTTTTTTTTCATAAATTGCGGAATCTAGATGAGACAGGTACGGACATCCATAATCATCCATGGCTTCGCGCTACTGCACGTTGCCGGAGCCATTTTGTGCCGCCTCGGAGGCATCAGCGACGACCTTATCCTGACATCTCTGACGATATTCCTGATAGTGATCCTATGCTTGAGATATCGCCAAAGTGTGGAGTTCAGCGCCACTGTAATCATAATCGCCAACATAGTTGGATTCCTGATGGGGAAAGGGATAGCCGCGTTCGTGAGCGTATTCGTGAGTCACCAACTTCTCTCCCCCGCGATCGCCACCTTCACGACCACCGAGACCATCGGCTGGGGACTCGCCCTCTTCTTGAAGCAATACTCAAGTCATTCAAGCTCACAGCGAAAGACGACTTCAAAGGAGATCACATGGTTGGTTATAGCGATCGCTATCGTGCTGGCTTTAAGGTTCGTCATAAAGATGTTCAGCTCCACGATTTTCAGTGGGGAATTCCTTCTTGGCTCTGTCGCCTTGATGGCAGCGATCCTGATCTATTCGGTCATATATATGGTCGAATATGCCATCGCCGCCAGACGCCAGGCCGAAAAGGAAAGAGACCGCGCGGAACTCGCCAAGTTCCAGTACCTCAACCTAAAGCAACAGGTCAACCCGCATTTCCTCTTCAACTCACTGAACATCCTGGACGCCCTGGTACTTGACGGGAAAGACGAGGAGGCCAGCGAGTATATCCATAAACTCGCGGGCATCTACCGCTACATGCTTAAAAACGAGAATGAGAGCACCGTTCCTTTGAGGGACGAGATGACTTACGTCCGCATGTATCTCGACCTTTTGAAAGTACGTTTCCAGGACGGTCTGGTTGTCGGGATATCCATACCGGAAGAAGATTTGGCCAAAGCGGTGATACCTTGCTCCGTGCAGCTCCTTGTGGAGAATGCCACAAAGCATAACGCTGTCAGTCCTGATAATCCTTTGAAAGTGGATATAATCTCTGACGGCGAGACTCTGACTGTCACTAACAATTTGATCCCAAGGGTTTCCCCTTCCCAGTCCAGTGGTCTGGGACTCAATTATATACGAGAGCAATACAATGAAAGGTCACCCAAAAGCGTGGAAATCATCCGCACTGACCAGAATTACACAGTAAAACTCCCTCTGCTATGAAAGTCCTGATCATCGAAGACGAACTTATGGCCCGCAAAAGCCTGGAAAAGACCCTCGGAAGGAACTTCCCCGATATAGAGATCATCGGTGAATGCGGATCAGTGAAAGAGTCTGTGGAGTGGCTCACCGCACATGGAGACGAAGCGGACACCATTTTCATGGATGTGGAGCTGTCTGACGGGATTTGTTTCGAGATATTCCGGCAGGTGGAAGTCAAGGCCCATGTGGTGATGACAACCGCCTATGACAACTACGCCGTCAAAGCATTCGAGGCCGGATCTGTAGACTACCTTTTGAAACCAATCGACCTGGGACCGCTTACAAGAGCGGTTGAGCGCTGCCGTCAACCTGTCGGAAACGGGATTCCCGATGTTGAGAAAATTCTTGCCGCCCTTGGCAAGGCCAAACGGGATAAGGAATTCAAAGAGCGCTTCCTGGTCTACCTTAACGACAGGATTGTACCCGTAAAAACTGAAGATGTCGCCTTTTTCTATTCGGAAGACAAGAACAACCATGCCGTCACCAATGACGGTACAGTCTACATTGTCGACAGCACGATGGATAGCATCATGAATGGGCTTGATCCCGAACGTTTCTTCAGGATATCAAGGAGTTGCATTGTCGCCAAAGAATCTGTTGAGAGTGTCACAAAACTGCTTGGTGGCAGACTCCGGATCACATCAAAGGTTATTCCTTCTATTAATATTGGACCCGAGCCCGATCTCACTGTCAGCCGTTCCCGGAGTGAGGAGTTTCTCCAATGGCTCGAGGACTAAGTCTCCCCAGGGTGAATTGCCACAAAACCACACCGATAGCGACAGACACGTTCAAAGAGTGCTTTGTGCCGAATTGAGGAATCTCCAACGAGAAATCAGACGCATCCACCACTTCCTGACTAACTCCATCCACTTCATTTCCGAATATGAAAGCGTACTTACTGTCCCCTGAGCCTGCCGAAGGGGCGGTCCCTGAGCTTGTCGAAGGGTTGAACTTCTCCAGACTGACCGAATTGATTGTCTGCTCGACGCTCACGACAGTGTAACCCTCTGACTTCAACTTATTTACAACATCCAACGTGCTCCCAGAATACTCCCATGGCACACTCTCTTCCGCACCAAGTGCGGTTTTACGTATCTCAGCTGAAGGAGGAGTCGCGCAAATCCCACATAGCCATAATTTGTCCGCCTTAAAGGAATCGCATGTCCGGAATGCCGATCCGACGTTATGAGCGCTACGGATATTGTCCAAAATGACAACCATTCCTATATCAGGACCACTCTTATATTCCTCGGCGCTTAACCTTTCCAATTCTATGTTCAAAAGCTTTCTTAGTTTCATCTTTTTTGTATAAAAAGGCGCATTAATTACGAATTATAATTTTTAACGGTTTAATACAAAAATAGTCATTATTTCCCTCAGAAACTTGAAAATACGGAATAATTTGTCTAAATTGCCAAAGTTTTTAACTATTGGGACAATTATCATTCATTACACACTGATAAATTAATCCATTATGACCAAATCTCTTTTGCTTAAAGCGATGCTTTCCACCGCGTTGGGCCTATTCGTCGGCTTTGCCGTCTTTGCCCAGCAGAGAAGCATCAGCGGAACCGTAAAAGGTGAAGACGGCCAGCCCATCCCGGGTGTGACCGTCATGATCAAGGGCACTTCCACAGGCGCCTCCACTGGAGCCGATGGTAAGTACACCTTCAACTTCACGCATCCCAATCCTGTGCTTGCGGTATCTTGTATCGGTTATGTGGGACAAGAGGTAGAGATCGGTAACCAGAGGGTTATTGATTTCGTCCTCGTCGAAGAGACGACATCCCTCGAAGAAACCGTCGTTGTCGGTTATGCGGTCGGTAACAAGCGCACCATCACCGGTGCTGTTGACCGTGTCACCGAAGAGAACATGAACACTGGTTACGTCGCCACAGCGGTTGACGCTATCCGCGGCAAAGTTCCCGGACTTGTTATTTCCTCCAATGGTGGAAACGTCCAGGATAACCCTACTATCCGTCTCCGTGGTACCACCTCCCTCTCAGGAGGTAACACCCCTCTCGTGATCATGGACGGTATCTTCGGCGATGTGGGAATGCTCTTCTCACTCTCTCCGGATGACATCCAGGAAATCACTGTTCTGAAGGACGCTTCCGAGACCGCACAGTATGGTTCACGTGGTGCCGCTGGTGTTATCGTCGTCACCACCAAGAAGGGCCGTGAGGGCCGTTCCCAGATCGAGTATCGCGGCCAGTTCGGTATCTCCAATCCTTACAAGAAGCTCCAGGTGCTTGACGCTGCCGGCTACAGGGCTCTGAACACCGGCAAGTTCGGTGGCGCAGGTCTTGACAAGGGTGATGACACCTACTGGATGGACTGGATCATGAACGATCTCGTAACCCAGAACAACCACAATATTTCCTTCACTTCCGGTAACAGCAAGTCCAACCTCAACGCTTCCCTCGGTATCAGGCAGCGTGACAACGTTGTCAAGAACGCTGGCAATACCAACTATATGTTACGTATGTCCGCCAGCCAGAAGGGACTGAATGACAGGCTCACCCTCGAGATGAACGCCATGGCCACCTTCATGGACAAGGATTGGATCGACACCGGTATCTTCACAGGTGCCGCCGCTTACAATCCCACATTCCCTGGCCACCGCAACACCGAGACCGGTCTCTGGGACTACGACCCCAACGCCGAGACCATCACCCACCCCGGCGACTATATGGACTATATCCATAAGGAGGCTGTTTATCGTGTGGTCGCCAGCGCACGCGCGACCTATAAGATCATTGACGGTCTCACCGCCAGCATCTTTGGGTCCTACACCTACACCAACCGCCTGAACCGCAACTACTTCCCGCACGACTTGAAGAGCTATAGGGTCGCTCGTGGTGAGGCTAACAATTCCACCAACCTGAACACCAATGGCATGGCCAGCTTCCAGCTCGCCTATAACAAGACCATCGGTAAGCATTCCTTCAGCGCCCTCGCTCTTACCGAGGCCCAGAGGTATGACTACTGGTACAATTATTCCAGGGCAACAGGTTTCGAGAGTGACTACTTCACTTACAACAACATGCAGGCTGGTTCAACCGTCAAGTGGGGCGATGTCCAGTCCTCTGCTACCCAGTATACCCTCATGTCATATCTCGGCCGTCTGAACTACATGTTCGACAACCGTTATGTCATTACGCTCAACGCCCGTGCCGACGGTTCCTCCAAGCTCGGTGCGAACCACAAGTGGGGCTTCTTCCCTTCAGCTTCCCTCGCATGGATCATCAGCAACGAAGGATTCATGAAGAACCAGAGGCTGTTCAACAACCTCAAGTTCCGTGTCGGTTACGGTGTCACCGGTAACCAGGACGCCATCGATCCTTACAGGTCACTGTCCCTCATGTCCCCGAACGGTACCACTACTTATAATGGTGCAACTGTCACAACTTACGCTCTAGACTCCAACCCTAACCCGGACCTGAAGTGTGAGACCAAGTACACCTTCGACGCCGGTATCGACTTCTCGATGTGGCGCGGCAGGTTCAGCGGTACCATCGATGCTTACATGTCAACCACAAGGGATCTGCTCTACACCTATGAGGTGCCCGTCCCTCCGTTCACCTACACAAGCCTCCTCGCCAACATGGGTGAGATGACCAACAACGGTATTGAGATCGGTCTCCATGTCGCTCCTATCGAGACGAAGGACATGGGTCTGACCCTCCAGGGCAACGTCGCTTTCCAGAAGAACAAACTCGTCAGCCTTTCCGGTACATACCAGGGACAGGACCTGACCACTTCAAAGTACATCGCTCTCTCAAGCGCAAGCTGTAACGGTCTGACTTCCAACACCAACGTGGTTTACATGACCGAGGGTTATCCTGTCAACATCTTCCGTCTTCCCGTCCACGACGGCTTCAAGACCGACGATACCGGCAAGAAGACCTATCAGGTTAAGGATGTCAACGGTGACGGTGGTATCACCCTCGACGATGAAGGTGACCGTGAGTTCCTCGGCCAGGCTACACCTAAGGTGTTCGCCAGCCTCGGTGGAACATTCCGCTACAAGAACTGGGATCTCTCGACTCAGCTCAACGGTGGCTTCGGACATCACATCTACAACTTCACAAGCCTGCGTCTCTCCAACCTCGGTGCCTTCCCGACCTACAACGTCCTGAAGACCGCAGAAGAACTTGGAGTTTACAACGCCCAGCACACATCTTACTGGCTCGAGAAGGGTGACTATGTCAACCTCGAGTACATCACCATCGGTTACAACCTCCCGGCCAGCAAACTTGGTCTTAAGAACATCAAGGGCCTGAGGTTCGCCCTCTCCTGCAACAACGTTGCGACATTCACGGGATACTCCGGTCTGACTCCGATGCTGAACAACGCAACCATCGGTGGCGGTATCGACAACAACGTCTTCCCGATCATGCGCACCTACACCGCAATGCTTTCGGTCAAATTCTAAAGAACATCTTAAACATAGAATATCATGAAGAAATTACTCTATAGTGCAGCTGTTCTGGCCCTGACTTTCCTTATGGCCGGTTGCTCCCTCGAGGAGAAGCCGTTGAGCAAATTCGACGAAAGCGAGGCCTACAAGAGCTCCACACTCGTGTACGTGAACACTGTCGCGAGCTTGTACAACAAGCTGAACAGCCGTTTCAAGGGTGGTGACGACAACTACAACTACATGTCGGAGTTTACCGCTGACGTGCTCTTCCTCCCGGGACGCCAGGGCGACTGGGTCGATGGTGGAAAGCATCAGAACGCCTTCCTTCACAGGTGGGATCCTTCCACAGACTATATCCGCAACCTTTGGAACGACTCCTACTCCGATATCGCCCTCTGTAACTCTTCACTGAAGAAACTTGAGGAGATCAAGGGACTCGGATCCCTGGATGCATCAGTCGTCGACTCCTATCTGGCGGAGGTCCGCGGAATCCGCGCCTTCTACTACATGTGGCTGGTCGACTTCTTCGGCCGGATTCCGATCGTCACATCTCCTGACGCCGGTATCGGTGACGTGAAGCAGTCCACCCGTAGCGAGGCTTATGGATTCGTTCGTGACGAGCTTGCCGAGATCATCCCCCTGCTGCCCTCAGCCAAGAGCCAGGATGTGAACAGCGAGTATTATGCCCGTATGACCAAGGCTGTCGCCTATGCTATGATGGCCCGCCTTGCCATCAACGCAGCTGTCTTCTCACAGGACAACTGGAACCAGGGACAGTTCACCGGTGGAATCGCCAAGGTTGAGCCCGGTGTGACCGCTGCTGGTAAGTCCCAGAACATCACCATCAACGGAAAGACCATGAACGCTTGGGAGACCGTTGTTTACTGCCAGGAGCAGATCAAGGCCGAAGGCTACGAGCTTGCCGCCAGCTTCAAGGACAACTTCAAGACCGGCAACGAGTCCTCAAAGGAGAACATCTTCGTAGAACCTATGGATGACAATGTACACCGTACTTCTGACACCCAGGTTACCCGTTCCCTCCACTACAATCACGCAAAGACCATCGGCTTCTCTTCCTGGAACGGAACAGCAGCGACCGTACACGCTCTGAAAGTGTTCAACTATAAGGAGAACGTTGACAAGAACAACCTGTCTGCCGCTACTTTCGAGTGCGACGACCCTCGTTTCGACATCTCCTTCTTCAACGGTCCTTGCTCAGTCAATGGTGTCATCGTGAACGCAGGTGTTTCCGAGGACAAGTATCCTGAGGGAATCTACATCGGCTATGAGGCCCGCAACGACTTCTCCACCGATGACTACAGCGATCCTTGGGGACTGTACCTCGTCAAATGGGCTGGCGTTCGTATCAAGAAGTATGAGTATGACCCCACCACATCCGGTCAGAACTACTTCAACGCCGACCGCGTGATCTTCCGTTACGCTGACATGCTCCTCCTCGCCGCCGAGGCCCAGTATCGTCTTGGCAATAAGGATAAGGCCATGGATCTTGTCAACCAGGTCCGCGCCAGGGTCGGTGTCGAGCCGCTTACCGACATCACAATCAAGGACATCCTTGACGAGAAGCTCCGCGAGGAGATTTGGGAGACTATGGGCCGCCGCGGTGACCAGGTCCGTTTCGGAACCTACACCGAGGCCGATGAGGATAAATTCGAGGGTGTGAAGCACGCCATCGTAGCTTCTGACTGGGTATATGACGCTACCGGCTACACCACCGTGTTCCCGATCCCTGTCACAGTCATCAGCCTTAACAGCAACCTCACCCAGAACCCTGGATATTAATATCCGGAAGTTCATTAACAGAATAAAGGGTCGCCCACACGGGCGGCCCTTTATTTATTCATTCACGGGAGCTTATCGCTTGAACTCAGCAGGAATGGCGTCGGTGCTGATCATCTTTGAAAGATCCCTGACTGACTGCCGTATCGGCTCCACAGTGAATTCCGGGACATTGTAGGAATAGACCTCATCATTGCGTCCTGAGAGATCCCGCATCGGGAGCATCACAGGCTTGTGGGCATTGCCGTCCTTGTCAAAATAACTGAAATACACCCGAGTAAAAAGGCCATCATCCCTGCGGGAAGTGTAGACTATCCAACGCCCGTTGGAAGACCAATTGTGGAAACTGTCCGCATCAGGGCTGTTGGCCGGCTCTAAAGCTTTGGACTCCCCTGTCTGCAGGTCTTTCACCCAGAGATCGCTGTCACGATGCCAGATATGGAACGTGCCGTACCGGCCATAGGAGAACAGAAGATAACGCCCGTCCGGGGACACACGAGGCTCCATAGCGCTCATCTCACTGGATTTGGCGTCAAAAACGAGTTTCTCAGGACCGAAAGACTTGGTCTGGAGATCAAAACTCCTGCTCATCAAGTCATAATGGATCCTGTCGAAACAGACAGCGATGCTATCGCTCGGAAGGAGAGCTATTTCCGGCTGCCTGGCAGAGGAATAGTACAAGGTCTTGCCGTCTGGAGACCAGGTCGGGAAAGTCTCGAACGCCAGAGTGTCAGCGGACACCATACTGACCTCATTGCTGTCAATGTCATATAGAATCAGATCCGAGACAGGATCCTGAACCTCAAGCTTCTGGATATTCTTCTCGTGGAAGAATTGTCTTGTCCTGTTGACTGAATAAACAATCAGCCTCTCCTCAGGATGCCAAGCAGGATAGACCCCAGCCGAAATAGTGGACTCGGTTTTTAGATTCACCTTCTTGAAATCGTCACCAGTAATGATCAAAGTTCCACCCATTACCTGACGGATATGCATCTGCCAGTTATCAGTACGGTAGTTCTGGAACTGGTGGCAGTTCATGCACTGCTGCTCTTTCGGATTATAATGCATCCTGTTGTTGTAGACCTCCCAATCCTTACCGGTGGACAAATTCCTCTGACGGATAGAGAATGCCGTGTAGAACTCATAGGATGGCGCGAGAAGCCTGTAGGTCAAGAACTCATCTATGGGCTCCAGAGCCACATCGCTACGGAAACTCTTAAGAGTGAACCATTTACCGTCCTTCTTGACATTAATAGTACAAGTCAATCCAGCTCCGATGTTAGCCTCAAGCAACGCTTTCCATTTTTTAAGAGGCAGTTTGACTTCCCTACCCTTGGACACGATCTGACCACCCTTCTCACCAGTTATGGTGGTGACGAACTTATTGCCTTCATTTTGGATACGGAAATCCAAAGGGGATATATTTGGTGGAAGGACAACACCAGAATAGTCAGGATAAATCGAGGCTTCTTCCTCAATCTCAGAACAGTCCCGTGGAGAAACGCAACTGATGAACGCGATGAGCGGCAAAACAATGGCCGCAAGAATTCCTTTCCTCATTGTCAGTCAGTTGTGATGGATTTAACAAAATAGATATAGTACCAATATGTGTCCCCGAACTTCTCACGGCAAGCCTTCTCATCACCAGCGGAAGCTTTGGAACTGAAATCAATGAAACGCCTGACCACAGGAGCATCCGGTCCACCGAGATCTCTCGCCACAGCGTCAATCTCAGCCTGGTTCCTGCCGATATATGCGAACAGGATAGCGGCCTCGCCGACATGCGTGGGAATCCTCCTGCCGCTGGCGAGGAGGATATCATAGAAATACCAGAACATGTCGATATCCTTGGCTGTCATCGAGGCGGCTAAACAGGCGTCCAACATCACCCCCTCAGGATGCTCTTGAAGCATAAAATGGTTCAAGATGGTATTCTCGGCCACAGCGCTGCTCATATACTTGACTTCCTCGAAGTTATCCAGCGCCTTGAACATCTGATACTCGGGGTCGGAAGCCAGAAGAGACGGATCCTCCAACATCGAGCGGTATTTCCGTACCCATTTCCGCTGATAAAGATTACGGCCGATTATGTCAAGATATCTCTCAACCAAAGCGGGATTCTCCTGCCCTGTGAAGAGGGCGACCTTAGCCTGGTACTTGTAGCGTTCCACGGTACGCTGGAACATCATCGACATCTCCCATGACCAACGGGTGCTATAATTGATCAAGCCATTATAGAAGAACACCACGGGGCCACAAACCTCGGTCTGAGATATCTGGGCAGGAGTGTCAATACCAACTGACTCGTTGGGATACTTGAACATCTCATCACATAGCCGTCCCTTGTTCATCAAGGCTATATTCCTGTACATCACGATTATACGTGATGGTTTGTCAGCCTTCCGGGCTAACTTCAGCGCCTTGTCCCAATCATTCTTCTCGATGGCGTGCTGCATAGCGATCTCGACATGGAAATTACGGTTCCAGTATGGGAGAACACTGACAATAATCAAGACCATCAAGACAGTCAAAGCCAATGTGAAAGCAACGTGCGGGTCCCGTTTGATCCGGATAATCGGGAGAATCACCAGAGATGCCATCGCTACGGCCAAAGGGATGAAACGGCGATGATTGTCCACAAAATCCATATACGGGATACCGGCCAGGAAGGTGTAGCGAGTGTCGATGTGAGTGAATACAAAATGTGAATACACTAACGGCACACAAACCCCACAAACAACCGCCAAAGCGGCTGGAAGCCATTTTTTCGAAACAATGGCATCCAGGAGGATAGACACAAGAGCCACGACTGAATACGCCCCGAAAAGAGGATATCCGACCAAAGCCACGAGCAAAGGATAAAACGGCGCTTCCTTATACTCTTTGATTCTGACCCACCCGAGAATCATAAGCGCGGCGCAGATCAGACCCAGCGTTTGGGAGAACAGCAGGCCTTGGCTCCTGAAAGTGTACAACGAATAATCGAAACCGACAATGAACCAGAAGGCAGCGAAAGCGGGGAAAATAGCTGTAATCTCGTCTTTCTGGAACTTCCTGACAACCCAGGAGAGGCACCAAAGGCTCAACAAGACAAGCGCCACACCAAGGATGGGGATTCCAGAGACCTGGGTCAAAATGCTTCCGAGAACCGGCAAAACCACTCCGGGTTGCAATCCAAGATTGGCATAGAATGTCATATCCGGCCATAGCGAGAGCTCGAAAAGTTTCCTGATTACCCCGAGTTTGAGGATCAGGACAACCGTCATGGCAGCATAAATGACTATTCTGAGAAACTTTTTATTCATTTGATTATCACTGAGCGAATATTGTCTTTAAAGGTAAGGCGAGATCCGCGAACGAACGTCCCCGGGCAACTATGGTCCCCTCTTTATCAATCAGAACCACCCTTGGCAGCCCTTCGAAACCATACAGAGAGGAAGCCTTGTCTCCGGCTTCAGGACCATTGGCGAAACTCGGACCGAATAATCCGAAATCCTTCTCGCATTCCGCGAATTTGGCCATATCACTGTCAAGGGAAACATTGAACATCTCGAGTCCCAAATCGCGGTACGGAAGGCAACCTTCGGTTATTTCAGGTATAGCGGTGGATGCGTCCCTGGCCCAACTTGCCCAGAAAAGGACCACAGTGGCTTCGTGGGTTCTGACCACGTCACCGAGACTGACCTTAAGGCTGTCAGCATCAAGCATTTCGAAATCCTTGAATTTTGTTCCCGGCTCGGTGTCCACCCTCACCTGGGACACTTTACGGTAGTGCTCCACATATATATTATCATGAAACTCCGAGGGAAGCATATCGCAATAATCCAGCAACTCCCTGTCACTGACAAGGCCATAGAAATTGGATATAAGCATCGCTCCGAGAAGATTGTCCTTATTCTCTTCGAAAGTCTCCTTGACAAGATTCAGATAAGCGTCATTATTTCCCGCGGGGAGTTGATCCTTGCGTATTTTGAACTGGACCATGTTCTCGTTCGCCTTGGTCCCGGTGATGTCTATATGGCTGATCCTGGCATCCCCTTTCACGTAGATTGTGGCATTCTCCAGAAGTACAGGAATATCAATGGGATACTTAACGCCGAGAACATTGTTGATATATACCAGACAAGGCGTGTCAACCTTCCCCTTGAATGTGAATTTCCCGTCCACCACTTCGGTCGAAGAGATGATATGACCTGAAGTGTCGAGAAGATTTATGTCCCCTTCGTCAAGGTCTATTATATCGCCTTTGATAGTGTATCCATTTTGCCCGCAAGAGCATAGGGAGGCAGCCAGCACCAACGCCGAAATAATCTTCCGTATACGCATAAAAAAAGAAAGTCAAGAGCTTGTCAAACGTTTCACAAGCATTCATTACAAATATAGTAAAAATGGATTTTTAATCGTATATTTGCTATTCGTAAACCACAGAAGACATAACAAACTCAACTTATATGAAACAGGATCTCCAGGTTTTTGACCTGATTAGGAACGAGAAGGAAAGGCAATCTTCCGGACTTGAATTGATTGCGTCGGAGAACTATGTCAGCGACCATGTCCTCGAGGCCATGGGTTCCATCTGCACCAACAAATACGCCGAGGGTTACCCCGGCAAGAGGTATTATGGTGGTTGCCAGATAGTTGACCAGATAGAGAATCTTGCGATCGAGCGTCTTTGCAAGATCTACAATGCCGAATACGCCAATGTCCAGCCACACTCCGGCGCCCAAGCCAACATGGCTGTGATCATGGCCTGCCTCAAGCCTGGGGACACCTTCATGGGACTTGACCTCTCTCAGGGAGGCCACCTTACCCACGGCTCCCCCGTCAACGCGTCCGGCATCCTTTACCATGCCGTTGCTTACGGACTTAATGAGGAGACCGGGATGGTCGACTACGACAAGATGGAGGAGACGGCTCTCGAGTGCAAACCGAAGCTCATTATCGGTGGCGCTTCCGCTTACTCAAGGGAGTGGGATTACGAGAGAATGCGCGCGATAGCGGACAAGGTCGGTGCCCTTCTGTGGATTGACATGGCCCACACCGCCGGACTGATCGCCGCCGGGCTTCTCAAGAATCCTGTTGAATATGCCCATATCGTGACCTCCACGACCCATAAGACCCTGCGCGGTCCCCGTGGTGGTATCATCCTGATGGGCAAGGACTTCGACAATCCTTGGGGACTCAAGACCCCGAAGGGTGAGATCAAGAAGATGAGCGCCATCCTCAACTCAAGCGTATTCCCTGGCGTCCAGGGCGGTCCGCTGGAGCATGTCATCGCCGCCAAAGCCGTTGCCTTCTACGAGGCTATGCAGCCCGAGTTCGTGGATTACCAGAAGCAGG
Organism: uncultured Bacteroidia bacterium; assembly: GCA_902785575.1. GTDB lineage: Bacteria > Bacteroidota > Bacteroidia > Bacteroidales > UBA932 > Cryptobacteroides. The sequence continues at coordinate 235,757 of CACZZF010000012.1, forward strand.
TGATGGCCAATGCGAAGAAGATGGCGGAAGAGTTCGTCGCCAGAGGATATAAAGTCGTTTCCGGTGGCACTGATAACCACCTCATGCTCATTGACTTGCGAACAAAATTCGCTGATGTTACCGGTCGTATGGCTGAGAAGGAGCTCGAAAGGGCTGAGATCACTCTCAACAAAAATATGGTCCCCTTCGACTCCCGCAGCCCGTTCAAGACCTCGGGTGTCAGGATCGGAACTCCCGCTATCACTTCCCGTGGTTTTGTCGAGAAGGATATGGTGGACATTGTCGAGCTGATCGACACTGTGCTTAACGCCGTGGCGAAGTACGCTGATGTCGTGAATGGTGTGACCGAGGAGGGCAAAGATGAGTACGAGGCCGTGCTCGCGGGCGTCCGCCAGAAGGTCCACTACATGACCGCCGGCCGTCCCCTCAACCGCTACTAACGCCCATTAAATCAATCAATGATTAACGGAGTCTCCGGCAGGGTATGCCCTGCCGGAAAAAATCAATTCATCACTGGGCGGATGATGTAGTGGAAGTCGCGAGGAGCGGCCTTGACGCGGTACTGCTCCAGGGGGATAGTACCCCAGCTATTAATACCACCGACACCCATCTGAACCAAATCAAAGTTGACATAAGTCTGGCCGTTCTCCCGGTCATTCTCATGAGCGAACCCCTTGAGATCCAATGAGTGACGAGGCTCACCAGCCTGAGTGTTCGTCTTGTTGGCCCTGTCCGGAGTGCCATTCTCCATACAATCCAACATATTGATCGGGAACGGAAGAGCGGAAGCTGAGAACTCCTCAGGCGCTGAAATCTCAAGACCGTTTCCATTGCCGTCAAGTACTCTGAACCACTTCATTCCAGTGTGAGTACCAGACTCTTGTGGACGAACATAACCGTAGTGATACTGGTCATTCACACTCTGCACATAGTGTCCCGTCAAGGCTGAAGAATTCCTATCGGCATAGTTCTCCCAAGGGCCCTTGCCATAGAAATCCACAGTGGAGTAATGGCCAGGCATCGTGAACTTCATTCCATAACGGAACATCTCGGGAAGATTCTCAAGCCCGCCGGCATCCTCCATAATCTCGTGACACTCGAGCGAGCCGTCAACTCTTATATGATATGTCAGCTTTATACGGGCCGCATCCTTAATGGGCTTGTAAGTGGCCTGGAGCACCCAGCCATCTCCCTCGACGGCAGCGACTTGAATATCATCGACTTCAGGGAGCTCCAGGATCCGCCACATGCCCATCCTGTTGTCCTGATAAAGCCTCGCACCCATATCATTCTCAACCTGTGCCCTGTAGAACTCAGGAGTGAGAGGCTCTGAAAGCATCTCCTTACCGTTGACAGTATAACTTGTCAGGAATCCGGTATGCCAATCGAAAGTCGCCTTCCATTCGGCTGCCCTGTCAGAGCCGACACCAGGATAAGAGAACATCCCGGAGAAAACCTGAAGGCCATTATCACGCTCATATTCCCATTTGGCTCCAGGGACAGCAGCTGATCCGGGCTTGAAAGCCGCGGCGCCACCCTTTTGCAGAGTAAGCTGGTCGTAAGCCACTTCGAATCCGGCAGGAAGAAGGCCATCTTTCTCTTTCAGGACATAAGACAGATTCACGAACACATCCTTACCGGGAGCATTTATCGCAGGGACACCGAGATTAACGACAGCGTTCTGTCCAGGGGCGACATTAAGTTTCTCCACCACGCCAGTGGCGACACTCTCTCCCTCAACCACGACTGTCCAAAGAAGCCTGTATTGGGAAAGATCTTTGAAGAAGTTCTCGTTGTAGACATTGATTTTGAGATCCTTCGCTTTGCTCAGGATGACAGAGGAGGGGTCAAGGGACGACAAAATATTACGGTACTGGTAGCGAACCTCATAGGAATGAGGGTGATAGCTTCTGTCAGCTGCTATAATACCGTTGCAGTTGAAAGAGCCGTCAGAGGCGTCATATTCATTGAAATCCCCACCGAAAGCGAAGATATGGTCATTGCCAGGAGTCTTGGAAGGCCATACTATCGCCTGGTCCTCGAAGTCCCAGATGAATCCGCCTTGATAGTTAGGATATTTCCTGATCAAGTCCCAGTACTCCTTGAAAGCGCCCATAGAGTTACCCATAGCATGGGCGTACTCACACTGGATAAGAGGCCTGTCGGGATTGCTTAGGCAATATTTCTCACATCTCTCATGGCTCCAATACATAGGGCATCGGATGTCGGTATGAGCAGCCGCTTCCGCTCTCTCATACTGTACCGGCCTTGACGGGTCGTGAGCCTTGATCCATTCGTAACTGGCCACGAAGTTCTCCCCGTCTCCAGCCTCGTTTCCAAGACTCCAGACAATCACGCTGGGATGGTTGAAGTCTCTCAGCACCATTCTTTTATCCCTGATGAGATGGGCCGCTTTGAAGTCCGGCCTCTTCGCCAGGGTCTCCTCACCGTAACCCATACCGTGGGACTCGATATTGCCCTCATCAACAACGTACAAGCCATATTTGTCGCAGAGACTGTACCAAAGCGGGTCGTTAGGATAGTGGCTTGTTCGCACAGCATTGATATTCAGCTCCTTCATCACACGGATGTCCCTCAGCATATCAGCCTCTGAAAGGACATATCCTTTATGCTCGTTAAGTTCATGGCGGTCAGCGCCCTTTATCAGTATCGGCTTACCATTCACAAGCAGCTGGGCGTTCTTTATCTCAATGGTCCTGAAGCCAAAGTCAACAGAAGCGCTCTCCACCATAGAAGACTTGGTGAAAGCCTTGACTTTCAATGTGTAAAGCTCAGGAGTCTCAGCGCTCCAGAGAGCAGGATTCTTGACATTGCCCGCAGCCTCAACCATGAGTTTCGAAGGAGTGGCCTGGCCGCTCGCGACCTGCGTTCCGGCCTTGTCCAAGATCTCATATTCAAGTCTCTTGACGCCCTTGGTCACCTCAGACTTGATTGTGAAAGCGCCATCCATCCCGGCGAGTATGTTGATGTCCTCGATCCTCTCGCGCTCCCTGGTGTAAACGTACACTCCCCTGGCGATGCCGGTGAATCTCCAGAAGTCCTGGTCCTCAAGGTAAGTGCCGTCGCACCAACGGAATATCTCCAACGCGATAACATTCTCACCCCTGACGACATACCTGGTGATATCAAAACGTGCCTCCAGCTTGCTGTCCTCGCTGTAGCCGACCATCTTGCCGTTGACCCAGACCCGTACGTTGGAAGTCGCCGAGCCTATGCAAAGACAAATTTGCTTGCCGATCCAAGAAGGATCGACTGTGAATGTACGGCGGTACTGTCCGACATAATTATGCTCAGTCGGAGGATAAGGAGGATTGTTCTGGTAATGGCCTCTCCAAGCATATCCGACATTAACGTACAGAGGGTCGCCATATCCATTAAGCTCCCACATACCGGGAACCGGCATCTTACCCCATGAGGAATCGTCATAACCGACCGCCTCAAATCCTCTTGTACGTCCCTCTATAGTCTCGTTCCAGTTAAATGTCCAGACTCCGTTCAAGGACAGCGTCTTCTGCTGATCGGTCACAAAAGTGGCCCTCATGGGCATTCGATTCTCCTCAAAGACATTGGGGTCCTGCCAGGGTTCCATCTTGGTTTTATTCTGGGCGAAAGCAGGCAAAGTGGCCGCTAAAGCCGCCAAAATCAATGCTATTCTTCTCATATTTTTTGATTATCAGTTACTTCCGATTTGTGTCCTAAAATTATGTGGCTATCCATACAAAATTAATTAAAATGAAGGACATATTCGTTATATTTGTGTTTAATGATTCTCTAAAAACCACAAGACATGAGACTATTGATAGCCACATTACTTCAGTCACTGGCGCTTTGGACTCTCTCCCCCAACGGAAATGGCATAATACTCACTCCTTCGGACGCTAACACCCCCTACGAGGACCATATCGAGATGAGTGGTGAGCAAATGGCGTTCGTTCTTCGATGGGGAGTCGGATCTGACAAATCTTTCCACAGCGAGAGATCCTTGGTATTTCCGATGCTCCGCACGATCCCGAATAACACTCACGCAAGCCTGATGCACAGGATGGGTGTGGATATCCCGTCTTTGGTGAGCGTCAACGGATATTCGTTGGCGATGGAGAAAGTGGAGGAAGTCAAGCTGGACGGATATATGGAAGTAGCCAGCACCTTTGTCTCCAGCAGGACACGCCTGGGTGTGGTACCGACGCCTATTGTCAAGATAGTCCGCGAAATCTTCCCCTCAACAGACAAGCCATTGATGGGGGAAGTATATGAAATTGAGAACATTACCGACAAGGATATAACCGTGTATATTCCTTCATTCTCGCAGGTGTTCACGACTCCGGCGGAGAAAGGAGTGACTGGCTCTTATATTATTCGAGGAGACATCATAGGGGACGGTTCATTCAAACTTGCCTCCGGGGAGAAAGTAAGCTTCGGAGCATGTTTCCAGGCTTACCGTGTCGGAGAAAAAATGATTAAGCCCGATCTCGAAGCTGAGCTGGCCGCCCGTATTGACTATCTTTCGACAGTTGACGGCAACCTCGTCCTTGACACGCCTGACGACGTGATAGACAGGGAGTTCCGTTTCGCGAAAATAAGGGCCTCCGAGAGCATATTCAAAACCGCCGGAGGCTACATGCACGGCCCGGGCGGAGAGTCCTACTATGCGGCTATCTGGGCCAATGACCAGGCGGAATATGTCAACCCCTTCTTCCCATTCCTGGGATACTGGAAGGGCGACAATTCCGCGCTTAACTCCTACATGCATTTCGCCCGTTTCATGAACCCGGAATACAAACCTATTCCAAGCTCGATTATCGCCGAGGGAATCGACATCTGGGACGGAGCCGGAGACAGGGGCGACGCCGCGATGATCGCTCACGGAGCCTCCCGGTACGCCCTCGAGAAGGGCGACAAGGCTGAGGCAGAGCAGCTTTGGCCACTCATCGAGTGGTGCCTTGAATATTGCAACAGGAAACTCAACGCTGACGGGGTCGTGCTCTCAGATTCTGATGAGCTGGAGGGCCGATTCCCTTCGGGGGACGCCAACCTATGCACTTCAACGCTTTATTATGACGGACTGCGTTCAGCGGCTTTTCTCGCCAAAGAGCTCGGCAAAGGAGCCTCATTGTCAAAGCTTTACAACTCCAGAGCAGACAAACTCGCAAAGGCAATCGAGGCCTACTTCGGGGCTGATGTCCAAGGCTTCCACACTTACCGTTATTACGACGGCAACGACGTGCTTCGCTCCTGGATATGTATGCCTCTGATTGTCGGCATCCTTGACAGGGCCGAAGGTACTATCGCCGCCTTGACCTCAGACAAACTGATGACTAAGGACGGCCTCCTGACACAGCAGGGCAGCGAGACTTTCTGGGACCGTTCCACGTTGTATTCTTTGAGGGGAATGTATATCGCCGGGGACACCGAGACAGCAGGGGATTTCATGAACTACTACTCTACTCGCCGCCTGCTTGGGGATCACGTTCCATATCCTATTGAGGCTTGGCCGGAAGGATCGCAAAGACATCTCTCCGCCGAGAGCGGCCTCTATTGCAGGGTCATCACCGAGGGAATGTTCGGAATACGCCCGACCGGGTTCCGCTCATTCACTGTGACACCACGTCTGGCCGAAGGCTGGAACCAAATGTCTCTCAAGCACATCCGTGCTTTCGGAGGAGATTTTGACCTGGAGGTTAGCCGCATTACTGGAGACAAACTGGAGCTACGACTCACAAACCACCTCAACGGAACTTCCAAGACCTACAAATTCACTTCTGGAGCCACAATTTCGGTCAAGCTTTAACCTTTTCCGAGCCGAAGGCGAGTTCAGGGAGTTTGAGGGGTACGCCCCGCTTTCATGATTGGGGGCTAGGCCGCCCCCAAACCCCTCGCGGCCTTTCCGGCTCCACGACTTTGCTCACGCAAAGTCCCGCCCCGGCCGGTCGGCTGATGCCGACTTATTATCGTTCGAGCCGAAGGCGAGTTCAGGGAGTTTGAGGGGAACGCCCCTCAATGAATAATAGGGCCACAGGCCCTCAAAACAAAGAAGCGGCAGGATTGCCGCTTCTTTGTTTTGAGGTGCCTAGCGGAATCGAACCGCTGTCCCAGGTTTTGCAGACCTGTGCCTAACCGCTCGGCCAAAGCACCAGGTGGATTACAAAGATAGGTAGTTTTTTTTGATTTACAAAAGATTTCTCGACAAGCTCGAAATGACAATCATTCCACGTACAAAAGGAGACCTTTCAAGTATTCCCCTTCAGGGTGGTAGATGTTGACGGAATGGTCCGCCGGCTGGTTAAGCCTGTCGAGAATCCTGACCGAACGCCCGGTCTGTGCCGCAGCGGAGAAAACAGCCAGCGAAAACGCCTCTTTATCAACCACTTGGGAGCAGCTGAAAGTGAAGACTAAACCGCCAGGAGCAACTTTGGAAATCGCCGCCGAGTTAAGCCTTTGATATGCTCTCAAAGCATTTGACAACGCCCCGCGATGCTTAGCGAAAGCCGGCGGATCAACAATCATCAAGTCATACTTATCTTCCGGAACATCCCGCAAAAACTCAATGGCGTCAGCGCAGATGTCATCATGGAGCGACTCCCCGAATCCGTTAAGATCCATATTCCTGCCAACCATCTCAACAGCCTTTTTCGAGCTGTCCACAGAGTCGACATGTAAGGCTCCCTGGGCAAGGGCATAGACTGAGAAACCTCCCGTATAGCAGAAGAGATTCAGCACGTTACGGCCTTTGGAATACTTTCCGACAAGTGCCCTGTTCTCCCTCTGGTCCAGGAAGAAACCGGTCTTCTGGCCTTCTGTCCAGTTGACGAAAAACTTATTGCCGTTCTCAAGGACGACCTGCTCATCATCAGAAAAGCCCTCCGCCTTGAAAAGATAACCATCCACCAGATCCAGTCCGGCTTTGAAAGGAGCCGTGCCGGAACTCTTGTCATATACAGCCTTCAGCCGATCCCCGAAAACAACCTGGAGAGCCTCACAAATAGCCCCCTTAGCCCGAAACATTCCCACCGAATGAGCCTGCATGACGCAAACTCCGTCATACCAGTCGATAATAAGTCCGGGAAGGCCGTCCCCTTCTCCATGTACCAGTCGGAAACAATTGGTTGAAAGCCCGTTAGCCAGACCGGCGGCCTCCCTAACTGAGAGAGCCCGACGAATCATATTCACCCAGAAATCAGCCCCGAGAACATCCTCGCCTGCAAAACTCAAGATCCTGACCGCGATCGAACCGATCTGATAGTGACCGTATGCGAGGAAAGACCCGTCATGTGAGAAAACTCCGACTATGTCCCCTTCCGCCGGCTGTCCGGCAATCTGGGCTATAGCTCCTGAGAATACCCATGGGTGGAATCTCAGCAATGACTCTTCCCTACCCTTCTTTAGGATTATCTTTGTCATGATTCTCAACGTTCTTGGGCGGATTAGGCATCATCTGTTCCGGAGTCAGGGGATTCTTCTTTGAGCCCATAAGTTTGAGGTACATTTCCCTGCAGACCCATGCGTCAGTCGCCGCATAGGATTTCTGCGCATCTGACAAGGTCTCCGCTTCCCAATTGGAAAGCTGCTGAGTCTTTGATATCTTGATCCCGAGAATAATGGCCGCCATTTTCTTCACCGCCTTATCCTTGATCCCATATTCCCATACAATCTTCTGCAAGTCCACGAATCCTCTTGGAGGGAAATCATGATGCTTCTCCAAACCTCTCACGTCATCATTGACGGCAGCTCCGACCTTTATTATCTTTCCATCGGAGAGAATGGATCTCAAATGCCTTGGTATTCCTCCTAACAACTTAACTCTGAATAAGAAAGCCTTCTCCGGCCCAGAAAGCTGGAGAAGAGAGACGCCATAATGAGGCTGGTCAGAGGAGAACGTGGGTCTGGATTCAGTGTCGAACCCAAGAAGCTTCTGTCTCTTGAGATAACGGACAGCACTGAAGTATTCCAACCCGATGCTGTCTATAACCTTGATCTTGCCTGAGAAACAACCAGGCTCCAATTTATCTATTTCTTCCGGAGATATGCTTATTTTGTACATGCGATACATATGTGTACGGCGCGAAAACGCCGACCGTGTCCGCGAAATACTCGGGGACAAGGCTCTCATCGAAAGTCTTCACTGTAGGAAAAGCGGACATTTCGCCACCTACATTCATCATCAACCTCGCGACCGGATGAGCTATGTCGTGGGTGAACATATTCTTCTCCCTCATAACCTTGAAACAAGCCTCCGGCAGCGAAAACGTGGAGTCAACAGAGCTGATGACAGGGACATCGCATCCTATCTTTCCGAACAGGTCCAGTATGTCTTCCGTACCTTTCAGAGCCAGCTGGGGAGAACAGATCACAAGGATTTTGCAATTCACCGAGGAATCCATGGCGGCCAGAGCGCTTCTGACAGCCACCTCGCGGAAGAATAGCGAATCAGCGGGAGTCAAATGAAGGGAATCATAGGGCGGATTGGCAAAATCCATAAGCGAGACAATTGTTTCCCCCGCGAAATCGGGCAAACTGTCTTTGACAGGTCTCGCGTCGACATTGTCAAACTCGTCAAAACCCATCATGGTCTCACTGACTGTCACGCAACGCATCGGATCGCCGACAAGGACTATCGTACCGTCAGCGTTCCCAACCTGGGCGGCCATCTTCTGGAGTGAGGAGTAAGATTCCGACATCAGCTTATCGACATAATCGATAGCGTCATATCCTGTCTCCACACGCCTGGCGCAGGAAAAACATAGCGTCAGGGCAGCGAGGATGATAGTCAGATACTTAAGTCTCAAAGCGAATAAGATTGAATCTCCGCGAATTTAATAAAATCAATCCAACAATGAAAGAATCTTCGGGACCAGAAGAGTCCGGATATACTCCTCTTCCATGAAATGAGATCCCTCGTAAATCGTCCAGGACCCTTCCCCGAAATATTTCCGCCACGTCCTGACCATGACAACCCCGCTGCGCCGGAATTTGTCCATGGTGCCGAAAAAAGCGTGGAAATAATCCTCACTCCCATTCAACGGAGTGTTCAACAACGCGGTCCGACGGACAGCCGGCCACTTCAGGAGGGTTTCCCTGGCGAAATGCAGCTTCTGCCTGTCTCCGGCTTTCGGATGATAGTACCAATCAAAGAACTTGGTCACCCCGGGAATCCATGCGATAGCGGCCATCACCCTGAAAAAGATGGGCGCGTTAAGGGAGGGCGACACGAAAAGATGCGGATATCCCTTTAACGCTATGGCATGGATCGCTCCCATGCTCTCCCCTATCACCAGGTCGGGCTTGACCTCGGAGGACCATGCCGCAAGCTGGGATGTGGCCAGCTCCGGGTCAAAGTCGTAAGTCCTTATGAATATGGAATATCCGGGGCCTAAAAGATCCTTCAGGATGGACGGGATACGACTGTCTCTTCCCCCACCCATTCCATGAACATAGAGGATGGTCTTAGGATTCTTCACTTCGTCAAGATTCTTCACTTCATCAAGATTCTTCACTTCGTTCAGAATGACATTCATTTTGTTCAGAATGACAGAAAACGAAAGCGAGATTGATAATGATGTAGCCCAGGAACGCCGACAGGAATATCAAGGACCAGTGCTGACGGAACACAACGGTAAGCACAATAGCCACCAAAGTGACGGCCAAGAAGATAATCCTCTTGATGTTATCAATCCTGGAGGCCTTACCCGCTCCGAACTTCATCGAGAACATAGGAATCTCGCTGACAAGGAGTAAACTAAGCGCCAGAGCCAGAACCGGAAGGAAAACCGGGCCACCGCACCAGGAAGCGAGGAAACTATCCGGCACAAGGAACACATAGCAAGCCAAGGCTCCACAGACCATCGCGGCGGCCGGTGTCGGCAATCCGAGGAAACTCGAATGCTGTCTCTCATCAAGGTTGAACTTAGCCAGCCTGAGTGCGGAGAATGCCGCAAGTATAATCGGGAAATACTTGAGAAACAAGACATTCGTACCCCCGGAAACGTATAACAAAACCGAGGGCAAGACTCCGAAACTGACCATGTCAGCCAAAGAATCCAATTCTTTCCCGATACCGGACGATGCCTTCAGCATCCTTGCGGCGAATCCATCGAAAAAGTCAAAAACCGCCCCGAGAATCATCATCAAGAAACCCAGGTCGGGACGTCCTCCCAAAGTCAGAATCACCCCCACGACCCCGCAGAGGAGGTTCATGGAGGTGATAGAGTCAGGAATGTGCTTCCGGATATTCATTTAGTTGATTCCGAGCTTCTTCTTCAGATCCTTGGAGATAGCGTCCTTGTGGACCATGATGTCCATGGACTTGCCGGCGACGAAATTCTCGGACACATACCAAATGCCCTTATACTTGCCGCTCTCGCCCCAAGAGTTCTTGACCATGTAGTAGAGAGTACCGTTCTGATCCTTGGCCATACCGTAAATCTGCATTCCGTGGTCGTCAGTAGTGGTCTTGTTGTCAAACTCCTCCTGACGGGACTCCTGAGTGGGGACAACCTCCTTGGGAATCTCCACGGGAGCCTTCTGAGCCTGGGCGGGATCAGCGCCGACCCAACGGGCCTGGTCGCTGCCGGTGGTGGCGATAGTCTTGGCGTCGACGAGGACACCGATTCCATTCCTGGTGAAGCCAACCTCACTTACATCCGAGCCCCAAGCGACGGTGTAACCCTTCTCGACAGCGGTCTTGAGAACATCCATGAACACATCGAGAGGAACGTTGTAGGAAGGATCTCCCCTCCAGTTGTCGCCGATCTCAAGGACGAACGGCTTGTAGAACGGATGATGAGTGAAGGAGGTGAGGGTCACATAGTCAGCGGGAACGATGCCAAGCTCATCCCTGTAGGAAGCGGGAGTGTAGGTCTTTCCGTTGACCTCGAAGGTGGCAGGAGCAGCTCCGAAGAAGCTGTCAACCATGGCGTCGAAGCCGGCCTTCCATGTCTTGGAGACTCCGCGAGCGGACCTCTTGTTGATGGTCTCGACGTAAGCCTTGGTCACGGCATCAATCTCACCGTGGTTGGGAAGGGCCTGCTTGCCGGGCATGGCAGACTGGGGAACGATACCGTAATCTTCAATCACATGGAGCACATCATCAGCCTCAGATCCGGGCCCGAAACGAAGATCTCCATCAAGACGGATATATTTGTCAGCCCTGTCTTTGTAAGACTGGGAAACGACAAACATCTCGGAGAGATCAGGATACTGCGCCGCGTCCTTGATACCCTTGATCCTGATGATCTCGGACTCAAGGAAAGCTATGGTCGAGAAGCACCAGCATGTGCTTGAGCTAGCCTGGTTCTTAATTGAGGTAATAGGGTTCTCCTTGATCACAGTGAACTGATAGTCAGCCTGAGGGAGCTGGGGCCTGGGCTGCTGTGCGAAGAGCGCGGAGGGAATCAAAGCCACCGCGATCAAAGCGATGAGAAAGCTCTTTTTCATGATAATTGGTGTATTAAATGATTAATAATTCTCTGCTTTGACCTGGAAATAGCTCTGAGGGTGGTCGCAAACAGGGCAAACCTCAGGAGCCTTCTTACCGATCACGATATGGCCGCAATTGGAGCACTCCCAAATGGCGTCATCGTCACGGGTGAAGACCACGGCCTCTTTGACCTTGCCGAGAAGCTTGCGATAGCGCTCCTCATGGGTTTTCTCAATGGCGCCGACTTTCTCGAAAAGAGTAGCGATCTGATCGAAACCCTCTTCCTTAGCGGTCTTGGCGAAACCGTCATACATGTCGGTCCATTCGAAATTCTCACCGTCAGCGGCGTCAGCGAGGTTAACCTCGGTCGGAGGAACAGAACCGCCATGGAGGAACTTGAACCAAATCTTGGCATGCTCCTTCTCATTTTTGGCTGTTTCCTCGAAAATCTTGCTTATCTGGACATATCCGTCCTTCTTAGCCCTGGAGGCATAATAGAGATACTTGGTGTGGGCTTGGCTTTCACCGGCGAAGGCGGTGAGCAAGTTCTGTTCAGTCTTGGATCCTTTCAATTCCATAGTAAAAAGAATATTAATTCAAGCAAAAGCGCTAAACGCAAATTTAACAAAAAATAACTAATTTTGACCGTATTCCGGAAAGAATATGCCGACCCGCAAAAGAAAGATCAAAAAGAAGAAAATCTCATTAAGTCCCTGGACCGCATTGGCCGTGGCTGGGGGGCTTCTTCTGGGCATATTCCTGCTAGTCCACAGGTGGGGAGGCAACGATTCCGAACGGGGCGCGAAAGTGCCGGCGGGAGTCTGGCGTTACGGGATTGACATATCCCACAACAACCCCAAACCCATAGTCTGGGACTCCCTCTATGTCATGACCGACCAGAGAAGGAAGACAGTCCGGAACCCCTATGCCGCCAGGGATATCAAGCCAGTCAGTTTCGTGATTATCAAAGCCACTGAAGGAGCTTCGTTTACGGATTCCGACTTCAAGGCCAACTGGAGAGAAGCCGGGAGAAGCGGTCTGCGCAGAGGGGCGTATCACTTTTTCAGGAGTTCAAAAGACGGAGAAGTCCAGGCCAAGAATTTCATCTCTACAGTAGGCGATATGAGGATAAAGGACCTTCCGCCCGTGCTGGACATTGAGACTATCCATCTCGGCTGCTCTAAGGAGCTGCTGAACCAGAGGGCTTTACAATGGCTCAAGGCTGTCGAGGATCATTACGGGAAGAAGCCCATGGTCTACGCCAGCTCATCTTTCATCAAGGATCACCTGTCAAAGGAAATAACTGATAATTACCCGATTTGGGTAGCGCATTACGGGAAGGAACGCCCGGGACGTGACAACTGGGTCTGGTGGCAATTCACCGACAAGGCAGTGGTCAAAGGCGTACCTGGATTAGTGGACTTGAGTGTGATGAAAGTGGATTGACCCTACTCCATGACAAAGGTCTTGGCATTCCCGTCCCAACGGTAAATCCTCACCCGGCAATACTGGTTCCCAGTAGCTTCAGAGCGTCCATTTTCCGAGAAATAGAAACGCCCGTCACCCAACGGGGAGACTCCTGTTCCTCCCCATTTGAAGTCAATCCCCTCAACCGGGTTTTCCCATGAGCCGATTACCGGATGCCTGGATGTGTCGTAAGGAACACCTATAAGCCCCCTCTTGACTGGTCGGCTGGACACACTGAAAGAGAAGGCCGGATAGTTCGTGAACTGCTCCTTCGCCCCTTTGTACACGAAGAGGAACATTCTCCCTGAACTGGGGTCGTAAGTCATGTTCTGGACTCCCCAGTTCGTGTTTCCTGTATAGACGAAATACTTGTCTAAAGGTTTCTTGGGCCCTTCGGAATAAAACTCCCCGAACTTCACCTTGCTGGCGAAGCCTTCCAGTTCGCCAAGGTCATATCGCAGCAGGATCTGGCTGTCATTGTCGCTCCGGGAAGTGTCGCCATATATTCCGTAAGCCACATATAGATAATTCTTTCCACCTTTCTTTCCGAGCTTCGGAGCGATAGCGACCCCGTCGATTCCGGAGCAACCATAGAAATGCTCGTATTCCTGGCCGGCGGGTCCGAAACCCTTCAGGTGATAGTCCTTTGTAGCCTCCCTGACACACACGATCTTGAAAGCCTCATTATCTTCGGAATCCATCCCAACCTTTGAGACTTTATCCACATCGATGATGGCGATATAGAACATCGACCTGCCTTTCGCGAAATCCGACAATCCCTGACCGATCACATCGTCCTTGCACTCGAGCGAAGCGAAGACCTTCCTGCGAGCAGGATCAAAGACCATCGCCCCGAGATGCCCTTGAATATGCTCCAACGAACCTAGCACATTACCCTTCATATCGGTCACAAGGAAGGAATCCGTGAACGAGAAATACATTTTGCCGACCTCCTGGTCATAAGCGATTCCTTGCACATGATGGGATCCGCCCTCAACATAGATGTCTCCCTGAGCTTGAGCGAAGACCGGCGCCAAGGCCAAAGTCAGTAGAATAAAGATTATCCTTTTCATATTCAACTATTTCCAAGTTCTATCATCATAGCCTTGGCCACCTCCGATGACGCTCCTCCCCCACCCAGAGACTGGCGTATCTCTCCATAACCCGAAAGCATATTCCCCCGGTAATCAGCATCTTCAATCAATCTCCTGACCTCATAGAGGACATTGTCGGAAGTGAAATAATCCTGGAGCAATTCCCTAAAACACATTCTGTTCAGGATGAGGTTGCCGAGGCTAATGAACCGCACCTTGATTATCATCCTGCCTACCAGATAATTAAGCGCGGCAGTCCTATAAGCGACCACCTGCGGGGTGCCTGTCAGGGCGCATTCAAGGGAGGCTGTTCCCGAGTTGACGACAGCCGCCTTCGAATTACGCATCACCGCATAGCTCTCCCCAAATATCACTTTGACATATTCCCTGCCATCGATATACCCGGCGTAATCCTCAATTTCGCATGAAGGAGCCCCAGCGATGACGAATATATAATCAGAATACTCGGGGATGGACCTCAACTTGTCCGCGAACTCCATGTAAACCGGCATCATAGAACTGATCTCACCGGACCTGGATCCCGGCAACAGGGCGATCATCGGCCGGTCAGGCAGTCCTGCCCTCTCAAGGAAGTCCTCCCGGGACTCCAGCATGGCCCCAGAACCGTCGATAGCATCGACAAGAGGATTCCCTTTGTAGATAAAATCCACCCCTTTCGAAGTGAAGTAAGGAATCTCAAACGGAAAGACGATGAATAGCTTATCCACATATTCCTTCAACTTCTTAACTCGGCTTTCCCTTGAGGCCCAGACTTTCGGGGCAATGTAATAGAACACCTTGAAACCGGCCTTGTGAGCAAATTCGGCGATCTTGAAATTGAACCCGGGATAATCTATCAGCACGACAACATCCGGTTTCCATGCCAATATGTCCTTTTTGCAGTCCTCCAATCGCTTGGCGAACTTCCTCGGGTGCAACAAAACCTGCGTGAACCCTATCACAGCCCCTTCACGGTAATCCCGCACCAGTTCACCGCCAACGGAGCTCATTAGCTCACCACCCCAAAAACGGATCTCAGCATGCGGGTCAACAGAATAAAGGCCACGCATCAGGTTAGACCCGTGGAGGTCGCCAGACGTCTCACCGGCTATGATGTACCATCTCGCCATCAGAACTCCTCATTGAGGATACCAGACAGACGATGTTCCTCCTCATGATCGGTACGATCTATAGTCTGGGGAGTGATAGCGATATACCCTTCATCCACAGCGTGGTGGTCTGCCATGCCGTCTCCTTCCGGAGAGCCATCTACAAAACGCCCCCGCATCACATAAAGAGCATCCACCCTCTCATTGACTTCGGGCGGAACGGCCCCGGTCCACGTCTCAAATTCCTCAATCCAATAGCCATATCCCTGATGGCAGACACGCACGCCTTTCACAGGGATATCCGACGGAGGAAAATTGACATTGTAGGACAATCTCCTCTGGCCAGGCCAGTTTTCCATGAGCTTTTCAAAGATAGCCGGGAAATACTTTTTAACCGAGGAGAAATCAGCATCCTCGCCAAATTCGCAAAGGGAAACGCCTATTGATGGAATGCCATTGATAGCGGCTTCCTCAGCAGCCCCCATGGTCCCCGAGTAATTGGTCGCGACAGACGCGTTGGAACCATGGTTGATACCACAGATAACGACATCACACTTCCTGTCCGGGAATACTTTGTCCAGGGCGAACTTGACGCAACTAGCCGGAGTCGCGTCGAGCCATGCCCAGGACACTCCGTCCTTCTCCCCAAGGTCCCTATATCCGCATGGACGGTTCCCGAGGGACACCGCGACTGACATTCCTGACTGGTGTGATCTGGGTGCAACGACCGTGATCCTGCCATATGGGCGCATCAACTCGACCAGTTCCCGGATGCCTTTGGAGGTGTATCCGTCGTCGTTCGTTATCAATATGTTGAGATTAGCTGGCATATCTATAGATTTTAGTTCACAAATATACTGAATTCCATATTTTTTTCTGTAAATTTGCATCAATTTTGCAGGGAATAAACACTGCTTAAATGAGACAAATTTGTTTAAACAACTTAATAATTTTTATTTACAATGATCAAATTAGGTATTAACGGATTCGGCCGCATCGGCCGTATGGTTTTCCGCGCTGCTGTCGAGAATTTCGCCAATGACATTGAGGTCGTAGGCATCAATGACCTGCTCGATCCCGAGTATCTCGCTTACATGCTCAAGTACGATTCAGTCCATGGCCAGTTCCAGGGCGACATCAAAGTTGAGGGTGGCAATCTCGTAGTCAACGGAAAGTGCATCCGTGTCACCGCTGAGATGGATCCCGCCAACCTGAAGTGGAATGAGGTCGGCGCCGAGATCGTGGTCGAGTCCACCGGTTTCTTCCTCACTGACGAGACCGCCAGGAAGCACATCCAGGCTGGAGCCAAGAAGGTTATCATGTCCGCTCCTTCAAAGGACGCCACTCCTATGTTCGTCTATGGTGTGAACCACACGACTTATGCTGGCCAGGACATCATCTCCAACGCTTCCTGCACCACCAACTGCCTCGCCCCCATCTCCAAGGTTCTCAACGACAAGTTCGGAATCAAGAGGGGTCTCATGACCACCGTTCACGCCGCGACAGCGACCCAGAAGACTGTCGACGGTCCTTCCAAGAAGGATTGGAGAGGTGGCCGCGGTATCCTCGAGAACATCATTCCTTCCTCCACCGGTGCCGCCAAGGCTGTCGGTAAGGTTCTCCCTGAGCTCAATGGTAAGCTCACCGGAATGTCTCTCCGCGTCCCCACATCTGATGTCTCCTTCGTTGACCTGACTTGCGAGCTCAACACTCCCGCCACTTACGACGAGATCTGCGCCGCCATGAAGGCCGCTTCAGAGGGCGAGCTCAAGGGCATCCTGGGCTACACCGATGAGGCTGTCGTCTCCACCGACTTCCGCAATGATCCCCGCACTTCCATCTTCGATGTCAAGGCCGGTATCCAGCTCGATCCTACTTTCGTGAAGGTTTGCGCCTGGTACGACAACGAGTGGGGTTATTCCAACAAGGTGCTTGAGATGGCCCGCGTTATTGCATAATTATTTTTTATTTCTATATTTGCGATTGCAAGGCCTGGCCTTCGGGTCAGGCCTTTTTGATAAGGAACTTTTTTAACAACTTATTAATTATCAGCAATTATGAAAAGAATCGTTTTGACATTCATGTGCGCTGCCATGGTTTTCTCCGGTTGCGGTAACATGTCACAGACCGGCAAGGGTACTTTGATTGGATCTGGTGCCGGCGCGGCTGTCGGAGCCGGACTCGGAGCTCTCATCGGCAAGGATGGCAAGGGCGCCGCTATCGGTGCCGCTATCGGAACAGCCGTCGGAGCCGGAGCTGGAGCCATCATCGGAAAGAAGATGGACAAGAAGGCCGAGGAACTCGCCGCCCTGGAGAACGCCCAGATCGAGACTGTCGAGGATTCCAATGGCCTCGAGGCTATCAAGGTTACCTTCAACAGCGGTATCCTTTTCGACACCAACAAGGCCGACCTCAAGCAGGCTTCAAAGAACGAGCTCTCCCAGTTCGCAAGCAAGATGTCTGATCTTCAGGATACCGACATCACCATCTATGGCCACACGGACAACACTGGTTCCGACGCTGTCAATGAGAGACTCTCCAACGAGAGGGCTCAGAGCGTCGCCAACTACCTGAAGAACTGCGGTATCGCTTCTTCCCGTATGACCACAGAGGGCAAGTCCTACTCCATGCCTGTCGCTGACAACAGCACCAAGGAAGGAAGGGCCCAGAACCGCCGTGTCGAGATCTACATCACCGCCAACCAGAAGATGATCGAAGCCGCCGAGAACGGAACTCTTGAGTAGTATCATACTTCTATTCAGCAACAAAAGGCCGGCCCCCATCTGGGAGCCGGCCTTTCTTGAATCCGAGCTTTCCGTGGATTGACTCAGCTATCTTCTAGAGCACAAGCACATTCGTTCTTCCGATACTGATATTCGCATAGGTGAAGTTCAATGAGCAATTTCCTTTAGAGTTGACATTGAAGACGACAGCATAACCACCGCGGCCTCCGCTGAGTATATTAACTCCTGCTTTCTTGGACATCACATCGTTGCTTGGGGTCCCCACGAAATTATCATATGCCGCCGTGAAGTTACCACTACCCGTTACCATTTGCAAATCCTTCTTATCAACAATGTCGTACAAGGTGAAAGAGAGTTCATTCCTTCCACTGGTATTGTAAGTATGATAGATAGTGGAAGGAAGAGCTTTCCCCTGATAATGCACTTCACACTTATGTAAGATCTTAAGTGAAACTGTCTTGATCGTGACTCCCTTATATTTGAAGGTAAGTGTGGTCGTCCCTTCGCCTACACATCCTACGGTCTTTCCGTATAAAGCCCATGCGTTTCCATTCGTCGTGACAGAGGTATTCGAAGAAGCAATCGTGTAATTATCCTTGGTGTCAAGGGTTAACTGTACCTTCTTCCCGGAAGTTTTATCGTATAACTCGAAAAGTATACCCTCACTCTTAACTGCCATTAAATAATTCATTGAGGATCCTACTTCCTTTCCGTTATACCAGACAGTATAGTCCTTGACCTTCACATTGATCTTGCGGGTCATACTTCCGTATTTCATTGTGACAGTAGTGGAACCACCCTTTTTTCCGGTGATCTTCCAGCCATTGTATGCGCCAATGCCCCCGGCTCCACCAGCATACATAAGGTCGACTCCCGCGACATTTGAATTACCGGAAGTGATAGAGTTGGTACTCAGGATAGTACGAATCTCGGCATTGTTGACCTTATCAAAAGGCATCAATGTGACAGTCTCTCCTAAATCAATGGTAAGATTGTAATTTTCAGTCATCTCGGTAGAGCCCTTCTTTACGGTATACCTAGTGTTGACGGTGACAGCGCAAGTAGCCGTCTTACCATTGTGGGTCTTTACGGTGATGGTCGCGGTTCCGGGCTTGACGGCCGTGATCTTACCAGCCTTGTCAACAGTCGCCACAGCGGTATTGGAGGAACTCCATGTAACCTCATGGTTAGTGACATTGGCCGGTGCTACAGTGGCGGCAAGCTGAGATGTCTGACTCTCCATCAATGATAAGGTTTTCTTGTTGAGAGTCACTCCCGTGGCGACTACAGGCTTGTCGGTAACGGTCACGTCGCAGGTTGCGGTCTTGCCGCCGTCCTCGGTCGTCGCGGTGATCTTGGCGGTACCCTTCTTAACGGCAGTCACCTCACCATTCTGGTCAACCGTGGCAATAGACTCGTCGGATGAGCTCCACACGACCTTCTGGTTGGTGGCGTCCTCAGGAGAAACGGTCGCGACAAGGATCGCGCTACCACCTATTGTGAGAGTAAGGGATGTTCTGTTAACCGTTACTCCGGAGACCGGTGTGGGCTTTTTAGTGACTGTAACCTCGCAAGTGGCGGTCTTACCTCCGTCAGTGGTCGTCACTGTTATGGTGGCCGTGCCGGGCTTCACACCGGTCACATTGCCCTTGGAGTCAATTGTGGCTATGCCCGTATCGGATGACGACCAGGTCACCCTCTTGTCAGAGGCGTTCTTGGGAGTGAAGGATACGTAGAGCAGGACTTTCTCACCCTCGACAACTGAGACCTGTTCTTTGGTGAAGGCGATTCCCTCTACGGGAACTACCTTGGGAGTGACAGTCACCTCACAGGTGGCGGTCTTCCCGCCGTCAGCGGTGGTCACGGTTATTGTCGCCGTTCCGGGGGCAACCGCAGTGATATTGCCCTCCTCGTCAACTGTGGCGACAGCCTCGTCGGAGGAAGCGAAAGTCACATCCTTTACACTGGCGTCCTCGGGAGTAACTGTAACTACGATCGTTGCCGTCTCGCCCTCAGCGATCTCTACCGTCTCAACCTCGACAGAGACACCCTCGACTGGGACCGGCTTGGGATTAACTGTCACGGCGCAGGTCACAGTCTTTCCACCGTCGGCGGTAGTGGCTATAATCGTCGCGGTTCCGGGTGCGACTGCAGTCACAACACCGTCAGCCACAGTGGCGACTTC